>MWEK01000037.1 GCA_002070955.1 Planctomycetes bacterium ADurb.Bin069 | reverse complement strand
GCGGACGTCGGTGGAGCGTGTCAATGCGCGCTTCAAGGTCTTCTGGGGCGTGGACGATGGAAACATAACCGGCTCTGCTCGGTTCTACGCCTACGTCGGGGCGATCATGGTGGCGCACCTTGGCTTTGCCACGCTCCTGGCCGCACGTCCGCAGTCCGAACGTACGCTTGGCCGTATGCGCCTGGCTCCCCTGAAACGCGCCATGAGAGAGAAGCTGGCCGGCTGACGGCCGGTCGGGGATCTGGGGAGCCGACGAGAACCCCATCGGGGCACGGAGATGCTCTGTCCCCATCCTGCAATTCCGCTAGGTTTGCCCGCTGTCTGCGCGGAAACCCCCGCCTGAAATCGTCGCCATGAGGCGGCAAAAGCGCTCATCCGTCCCTGCGGAACCCTCGGTGCGCCTCAGTCATCCTGCCTGCATCGCCACAGCGCAACCGCCTCTCTCACCAACGCCCCGGCGATGACTCGTTCACGCGCTCAACCGCTCCCGTCTGACCGCACCCCTCCTTTTTCCCGCCCAACGCACCCTTGCTGACGGCGACCGCCAGCCTATTCTCAAGCCGCCGTTTTCATAATCGTCCGGCCGCGCGAAGCGCGGCCGGAACGAAAATAATCAAATCACTCAAATCAACGAATAATCATGAGCCTCGACGGACGGCGCGCACATAGTGGCCACTCATCTTATCGTAGTCGTACACGACGCCGTTGTTGAAGTGGACGATCCACGCGGTCGCCGGATTGTAGACGTAGGAAGACGCCGACCAGTAAAACGACGACACCACGCCGAATACATGATCGATGCTTGGACCCGAGCACCCGTAATCCACGATGCTCTGAAGCTCCCTCACGTTCGGCAGGCGCCAGTCGTCGTGCCCGGCGAGGCTCAGATTCTCGCAGTACTTGAGCGCATCCTGCCACGTGTACTCGCCGGGCGCCGTCTCCTTCTGCCACATGAGCCCCGTACACTTGTCCGTCACCGTCCCGTCACCGTTGTCCGTGAACCGCCCCGCACTCGGGCAGCCCGCCTGGTAAAAACCGTCCTGACCGGGACAATCCGCGCTGTCGCACGGAACCTCTACCCACTCATTCAAATGTGCGTCATACCCGTAGCACTTCGTCTGACCCGTCGCCGGAAAACCCTCGGACGGAGATACAGGCATACAGCACGAGTCGCACGCGATCGCATCCGGCTTTGGCCCGTTCGCAAACAGGTAGCCGAGCAGGTAAATCGCATCCGCAAGGTTAATCATGCCGTCGCCGTTCACGTCTCCGTTCCCCGACGGCGTACCCGCGTACACGACCTGCGACGCCTCATGCGGAATGGAAAGCGTAACAGCGATGCCGACCAGAACACCAACAGCAATAAGCACGATGGATCTCATGGCAACACCTCCTTACAAAAACCTAAATGACCACGCCTTCATTGTGCCAAGGACGGGCACACGCGGTCAAGAAGGTGGTGGGGCCGTCATTCATCCGGCCCTGCGGGACCCTCGGTGCGCCTCAGTCGCCGTGCTTGCATCGCCACAGCGCAACCGCCCTCGGCGTGCGCGCCTCGTCCTTCCCGCGCGGCCAGGCCGCGCCCGCGCTCAGAAGCGCAGCGTCAAGCCTCCCATGACGTTCGCGCGCGGCATGGGATAGCCGGGTCGATACTCGTACCTCTCGTTGGTGAGGTTCTCCCCCGCGACGAAGATCTCGCCCTCGGTCTTCGAACCTGGGATGGAAAAGAGGTAGGCCAGCTTGGCGCTCAACAGGAAGTAGGAGTCCACGCGCTTGTCATTCTTGGCGCCGGCTCGGCGCGCCTGGGATTCCGCTTGCATCTCGTCGACATACTGCATGTCCGTCGAGATCCGGAAAGCTTCCAGAAGGCGCAGCGTCACGCCCCCCGAGTACGTCCAACGCGGCGCGTAAGGCAGATCCGACGGATCGGGGTCTAGATACGTCCCGCCGGCGAAAACGGCCACATCGCGCAGGGGAAAGACCGTCACCAACGCCTCGGCTCCGCGAATGCGGAACTTCTCGACGTTGTCGAATACGGGCGGCGGGGGCGGCGGGGGCACAATGACGTAACGATCCCGGCCATCCTCGTAGAACGCCGCGGCGTCGATCTTGACGTAGTCGCCGAACTTCTGCGTCAGGCCGACCTCGTAGTGGTCCAGCAACTCGGGGTCCAGATCCTTCCACGACTCGCCGAGGGCCGGGATGACGTTCCGGCCGAAGACCACCGTGTTGAGCCCCGGATAGTTGACGCCGCGGGCGTAGGAAGCGTGCAGTTCCGTGCCCGCGTATCCCAGGACGACTCCGGCGTGGGGCGACGGCTCGGGATCGAACTCGTTGTGCGCGTAATAGCGCAGCCCGGCGGAGGGCGTCAGGTAGCAGCCGCTCTCGTGCTCGAACTTGCGGCTCAGCGACGTGTACGGCGA
This sequence comes from Planctomycetes bacterium ADurb.Bin069, assembly GCA_002070955.1. Taxonomy (GTDB): domain Bacteria; phylum Planctomycetota; class UBA8108; order UBA8890; family UBA8898; genus UBA8898. The sequence continues at coordinate 39,903 of MWEK01000037.1, read as the reverse complement.
TGCCAAGAAGAACGTTTTGCGGTCGAAACGGCTCGCCCCGCCGCTGTCCGTCGTGAAACGCCCTCCGCCCGTCATCCAATCCAAATCCGCGCCGATGGTGAACTGGGCATCAAACCAGACGTCGAAAGTCTCCCGGCCGCGCAGACCGTAGAGGTCCCAGCGACTCAGCGTGTCGTCGGCCGGGCCGGCTTGGTTGCGCCAGTCGGCCGCACCATTGTTCCAGTAAAACTTGATGTCGCCCCGCGCTTTCTCGTACCGATTCGCCACGGCGAAGGTCGTCAGCCACTCCTCCGTCCCGAAGACACCCTCCCTCAGCTCCGGGTGCCGCCGCGGTCCGGGATCCTGCGCGAAGTTGTCCGTCCGCAGCAGAAAAACGCGCGCGCTCCACTCATCCGACAACGCGTATCCGCCTCCCAGGCGGAAATCTAAGAGCCGTCCGCCGGCAAGGTGGCGGTGGCCGTCGGACCTCCGCAGCCCCTGTCCGACGAAGTAGTCCAGCCGCCCTATTTTTCCGGCGTGCTCGGCGGTTTCGACATAGGTGTTGTAGCTCCCGTACGCCCCATGGAGCGCGGTTTCGAAACCCTCGCTCGTGCGGTGCTTCGGGACCATGTTGATGGCCCCGAAACCGTTGCCGAACACCGCGGGCTGAACCCCCTTGTATACCTCGATCGCCTGAGCCCCGTTGATGGGATTGAGGTCGAGGAGCGCGTGGTTCCACAGGGGATTGTAGACGGGCACGCCGTCGATGAGCATCTGGATCTCGCCGCCCGGCCGGCTCGAGCCCATGCCGCGGATGAACACCGCGCCGCCCTCGCCACCGCCGAAAGCCCCGATGGGGTTGTAGCGCGAAATGGTCACGCCGGGCACGGTTCTGAGGGCCGCGGCGGCGTCCTGCGCGTTCAGGTCCCTGATCTGGGCGCCGGTCACCGTCGACTTCATCCCGCCGAAGCGGTCCACCTCGGTCTGCTCCACCAACGGCGGGGCCACGACCTCGATATCCTCCAGTTCCACCGTGGCTCCCGGCGGCGGCTCCTCCGTGGAAGGTTCCACGGCGCCCAATCCCGTTGCGCTCAACGCCGCACCCGCGACTAACGCCATAATCACTCGCATGACAAACCTCTTTCCTCTCTTGCGCTGCCGCCGCCCCCGCCATACATCGGGGCGAAACATTCCCAGCTTAGCACGGCCTTAGGGCGCCGACAAGGGGGGCGTGTCACGTTCGTGACAATCGTGCCACGTGTTCGCGGGAAGGAAAATTCGCGGGATCGGCGGCGGCGGGCGGGACGCGCGCCGAATCCTCCGCGCGCCCCGCGGCCCGCCTCCTCAGCGCCCGCGGCTGAGGCCTTTGAGCGCCTTGGCGGCCTTGGCGAGGTTGGCCGGCTTGATGAAGGCCGTCGCCGTCCCGCCCGTGCCATCGGTGGCGTAGGTGTAGGCGATGTTCACCTTCGCGGCCGCGAGCTTGCGGGCGGCCGCGTAGAGGGCGCCCGGCTTGTCCTCGAGCCGGAAGCCGAGGACCTCGCTCTCGATGACGAGGATGCCGTGGTTGCCCAGGAGATGCATGGCCTTGTCCGGATCGCCGACCACCATCCTGACCACGGCATGGTCGATGGAATCGGTGACCATCATGCCGAAGATGTTGATCTTGGCCTTCGCCAGAATTCTGAGCATCTGCGCCAGAGTGCCGGGGATGTTGGCAACGAAAGCCGAAATCTGCCGGTAACGCCGCACCATGGTTTCACCTCCTCCTCACGGGCGCCGACCATCGCAGGCCGCGCGGCCGGGGCCGCGGCGAACCTGCCGCGGCAGACCGGCGCCGCGGGTATTGTGCCCGCGCGCGCCGGCGAAGTCAACGAGAGAGCGACCCGCCGAGCGCTTCGAAAATCCGCGGCTTGGCGCAAAGATCGCCCGCCTGCGGACTCGCCGCGGCGCCCGGCCCGATGGAGGCTCTGGCCGGCCGCCGGCTCGCGGCGTACTTCCCGCGCGCGCCGCGGAAGTTCGGTCTCCGAGCCCCGCAACGGCCGTCGGCTTGCCGCCCGCATTCCTCCCGGCCGCGGGAGTTCCGCATCGCGGGGAGCGCCAAGGCCGTCAGCCGGCCTGAATCCGCGCCTTGAGGCGTCCACGAGAAAAAAGCAAATTCGCATTCGAAAGAGGCTTGACTTTCTACCCTGAATCGGAGATAAGAGCCGATATCAGATCAATCTCCAGGGAGACTTGCTTATGCCAAGGCTCGGTGGACGCGGCCTCTCGGCGGTGGAACGCAGCGCGCGCTCCCGCCTCCTCCGCCTCATCCAGACCCCGCTTCTCCTGCACGGGAGCCTCGTCACCATGGCGAGAACCTGCGGAAAGGAGAACTGCAGGTGCCAAAGGGGCGAGAAACACGTCTCCCTGTACGTGTCCGCGCTGGTGGGCAAGACCCGCAAGATGATCTATGTCCCTCCCGACCTCGAAACCCAGGTCAGGGAGTGGGTGCGGGACTACCAAGAAGCCTACGAGTGCCTGGAGAAGATGTCCGGCGAGTGTGTCAAACGCCTCCAGGCCGCGAAAGAAAAGCGCACCGGACCAGGGAGTCGTCGCCCATGAGGCGGAGATTCTGCCCCGGCCGCGGGCCCGTGGTCCCCCGCGCGGCGCGGCGTTATAATGGCCCATGCAGCGTTCAGGGAGGGAAAATGCCATGAAGCCGCTCAAGACGGACCGCCGCAGTTTCCTGAAGAGCTCGATTGCGCTTTCGGCCGGCTCCGCGCTGGCCCTCGGCGCGCGCGCCTCCCAGGCCGCGGCCGAGGCGCCCAAGTTTCCCTGCGGCAAGATCAAGAACCTCACGGTGAGCCGGCTTTTCTGCGGCGGCAACCTGATCGGCGGCTGGGCGCACAGCCGCGACCTGCTCTACGTCAACACGCTCGTCAAGGCCTACCACGACGATCGGCGGGTCTTCGACACCCTGGAAATCGCCGAGGAGCACGGCATCAACACGATCCTCACGAATCCCGTCTCCGACCGCGTGATCAACGCCTACTGGAAGGAGCGCGGCGGCCGGATTCAGTGGATCTCGGACTGCGCCTTCGGCAACAGCCTCGCCGCCGGCATCGCCCGCTCCATCGACAACGGCGCTCACGCCGTCTATGTCCAAGGCGGCATCGCCGACCACCTCGTCCACAACGGAAAGTACGAGGAATTGGCGGCGGCCCTGGATCAGATGCGGGCGGCCGGCATTCCGGGCGGCATCGGCGCGCACTGCCTGGAGACCGTTCAGGGCTGTGTCGACGCGAAGCTCGAACCCGATTTCTGGGTCAAGACGCTTCACAGCGATGACTACTGGTCGGCCACGCCCAAGGAGGAGCGCCCAAAGGGCCAGCTCCCGCCCCACGACAACATGTGGTGCACCAATCCGCAGGAGACCATCGCCTACATGGCGGAGCTGAAGCAGCCCTGGATCGCCTTCAAGGTCATGGCCGCCGGCGCCATTCACCCCAAGGCGGCGTTCAGGTTTGCGTACGAGAACGGCGCCGACTTCATCTGCGCGGGGATGTTCGACTTCCAGATCGTCGAGGACGTCCTGATCGCGAAGGGCATCCTGGCCGAAAAGGACCTGGACGGAAAGCGGCCGCGGCCCTGGCGCGGGTAGGACGGCGCGCGCCGTCGTGCGCGGCCGGTCGAGGGCCGCCCGCGGCGCTCTGCCGCGCCGCCCGGGGATTCGTCCGGATCCTGCGTCGCCGCGAGAGGAACCGCCCCATGACCCACCGCATCCCCGTCTTCGACGGGCACAACGACACGCTCCTGCGCGTTCGCCCCGCGGAGAACGAAGGGGGACGCTGCTTCTTCGTCGAGAGCAACGAGGGACACGTCGACCTGCCGCGCGCCCGCCGCGGCGGGTTAGCCGGCGGCGTATGCGGAATCTGCGTGCCCCGGCCGCCGGATTCCTCCGGCGGGCCGGCCGCCTCGACCGGCGCGCCGGCGCCGATCGATCCGGAATACGCCCTCCGAGTCGTCATGACCGCGTTGGCCCGCGCTTGCAGAATCGAGGCCGCCGACTCGGACGCCTTCAGAATCGTACGCGGCGCCGCCGAGCTGGAGCGTTGTCTGGCCGACGGCGCCTTCGCCGCGGTGCTGCACTTGGAAGGCGCCGAGGCCATCGACCCCGAGCTCGAGGCGCTCTGGGTGTTCCACCGGCTGGGACTGCGCTCGCTGGGCATCACCTGGAGCCGCCCGAATGTCTTCGGCCACGGCGTGCCCTTCACGTTCCCTAATTCGCCCGACACGGGGCCGGGTCTCACCGAGGCGGGCGTCGCGCTCGTCCGCGCCTGCAACGAGCTGGGCATCGCCATCGACTGCGCCCACCTCAACGAGCGCGGGTTCTTCGATGTGGCTTCCCGCACCACCGCGCCGCTCATCGTCAGCCACACCGCCGCCCATGCCCTCTGCCCCTCTCCCCGCAATCTGACCGACTCCCAGCTTGACGCCGTGGCGGCCTCCGGCGGCGTCGTCGGTGTGACCTTCTGCACGGCGTTTCTCCGGGCCGACGGGCGGTCCACGCCGGATACGCCCCTGGAGGAGATCGTCCGCCACGTGGAATATGTGGCGGCGCGCATCGGCGCCGACCATGTGGGCTTCGGCTCCGATTTCGACGGCGCCACGATTCCCCGCGCGCTCGGTTCCGCGGCCGGCCTGCCGCTGCTCCTTGACGCGCTGCGGTCCCGCGGCTTCGGCGGGGAGGATCTGGCGAAGATCGCGAGCCTCAACTGGCGGCGCGTTTTGGCGCGCGCGTGGCGCGGACACCGACCGGGCGCTCATGATATAATGGCCTGAAAGGTTAATCTAGGATTCCGGTCGTCGTCGGCAAAAGGAGACAACCTATGCACCGCCGGTTTTTCGCATCATGGACCCGCCGCGCCGCGGCCGCGTGGCTCTTCTGCTTCGCGGGCGCCGCGACGCTGCAGGCGCAGCTCATCGGCACGCTGGACTACAGCGACACTTTCACCGTGGCGGAGGAAGGTGGAATGCCCGAGAGGCTCGACGGCTCCATCGGCACGGGAAGCCCCGCCTACGACGTGGAGAATTCTCACGGCAACCCCGTGAGCACCTGGACGCCGCACAACCGGTTCGGCTTCAACACCGGACTGGGAAGCGCCTGCTGCGGCTACCCTGGCAACGATGGGAATCCCGGCGCCGCGACCGGCCTTGCGCAGGCCACCGCCAACGGCGATTTCAGCTTCGCCTACGGCCTGCGCACGAGGTACGTGGTCGCCCTCGACGCGATCCTGCCCAACGACCGGCTCGACATCTCGAGCCTGTCCGCGCCGGGAAACAGCATCGGCTCCCCCGGCAGTATCAGCGTGTTCTTCCGCCGCGATGACGTCGTCGCCCGCACGGGTTATCCGGGCATCGGCGTTTACAAGCAGAACGGGCCTGAAACCGCCGTCACCGGGCACGACGGCGCCCGCGTGCTCACGGGCATCACGGATGCCCTGTGGCACAACTTCGCCGTCCTCTTCGACCAGACGGACGGCGTCCTGAAGTTCTTCGTCGACGGGGCGAGCGTCGCCGCAATCGATCTGAACACCTTCGGCGGCGGCGCCTACCGCAACTTCTCGAACGCCGCCGTGGGGGCGGGCGGCTTCGGCTACGATCTCGCCGCGCGCGTCCTCTGGATCGACAACTTTCAGGTGGGGGCGCCGAGCGGGGCAACCGAGGCTTGCTTCAGCGCCAGCGCCGTCGAGGGCGTCTCTCCCCTGGCCGTCGATTTCGACGCCAACTGCTCCGTCTTCGCGAACGCGCCGAAGAACTACACCTGGGACTTCGGCGACGGCACCGGCGGGAGCGGCCCCGCCGTCAGCCACGTGTTTTCCGCGGGGGGCTCGTACCTGGTCACCCTGACGGTGGAGGACTCCAGCGGCGCGACGGCCGCGGCGCAGAAAACGATCACGGTGTTCAACGTCGTCGAGAACTTCGCCGACGATTTCGAGCGCCCGGACGGGCCCGTGGACGGGTGGACCGTGCATGCCGTCCCCGGCGCCTGGAACCTCATCGACGGCGCGCTGACCACCGGTCCGACCGCCGAGGAGCGCTGGATCTGGGCGGGAGACCCGCCGGCATTGTTCCCCGAGCGCCTGATTCTCTCCTTCGATATGTCTTTTCTGGCCCCCGGCACGAATCCCGCCGTGGGACGTCACGCGGGCGCCGTTTTCTGCGCGAACAAGCCCACGCACCGCTACGACCCGGGGTTCAACGGCTACACCCTGGGCTGGATCGACCGTGCTTCAGACCGCGGCCTCTGGTTCATGAAGGTGACGAACGGCCGCTTGCCCGCCGACGCCACCGTCGGCGGCGGCTGGCTTCCCGAGCCTCCCCTTGAGTGGCGCGTCGAGATCACGGCCACCCAAATCCTCGTCTACGGCGATGACGTTCTCTACATCACCGTGGAAGATGGGGACTACCGCGGCGGTTTCGCGGGCCTGTGGACTTGGTCGGCAGGGCAGAAGGTCGCTTTCGACAACTACGCCGTCGGGCCCCTGACGCAGGCGCTCACGGCGGAGTTCTCGGTGGCCCCGGAGCACCCCATGGCCGGGGATCCCGTGACGTTCGACGGGACGAGCTCGGAGTCCATCGGCGGAGTCATCAACGCGTACGAGTGGAGCTTCGGCGATGGCGCCAGCGCGAGCGGGCCGGTGGTCACCCATATCTATGCGTCCGGCGGCGACTACGTCGTCGCCCTCACGGTCCGGGACGGGGTCAACCCGCCGAGCACGGTCGAACGCGCCGTTTCGGTGGGCGTCCGGCTCGCGCCCTTCGCGGACTGCTTCGGGCGGCCCGAAGGCCCGGTCGACGGCTGGACCGCGACGCGCGGGACTTGGAGCATCACGGCGGACGGCTGGGTCGAGACCGACACCATCGCCACGGGCGGCGAAGGTTTTATATACGCCGGCGATCCGCCGCGCCAGTTGGGACCGAAGTTCATTGCGCAGGTGGACTGGAGCTTCGCGGCCGCCTCGAACCCCGAAGGCGGGCGCCATGCCGGAGTGCACTTCTACTGGAACGTTCCTACAAACGAACGATTCGCGCGGGACGCCCGCGGCTACTCGGTCTTCCACATCGACCGCGAGCGCGACCGCGGACTATCTCTCTACCGGTGGGACTACGGCAAATTCATAACCCTGAATCCGCCCGGGGGCACGCCGGAGCTTATCGAGCCGCCGTCCACGCTCCGCATCGAAGTCGACGGCCCGGCGATCCGGGTTTTCGCCGACGGCGTTCTCGCCATCGAGGCGGCGGACGAGACCTACCGCGACGGCCTGTTCGGGCTTTGGGTCTGGAACTCGAACCACGTCCGCTTCGACAATGTACTGGTCGGAACCGACCAATTGCCGTCCTGCGACGGAACCGCCGAGACCCTCTTCCTGCGCGGCGACACGAACGCCGACGGCAAGCACAACATCGCCGACGCGATCTGCCTGCTCGGCTTCCTCTTCGGGCGGGAGACCGATCCGTGCAAAACCAGCGTCCTGCGCTGCCGCGACGGAGCCGATGCGAACAACGACGGGAAAATCGACATCGCCGATGCGGTCAGGATTCTCGGCTACCTCTTCACGTCGGCGACGACCGGCCCCCTGCCCGAGCCCTTCACGGCCTGCGGTCCGGACCCGGGAACCCCGGCCGACAATCTGGATTGCGAGGAATACCCGCCCTGCGTCAAGTGAGGGCACGACCGGCGGCGACATTGCGATTACTCTTTTTTAACTTTTGTCTGCGGTACGACGGGCCTATAATGGCCGCCGCCGCGAGAAAAGAATGAAGAGGAGTCCTCGCCATGCTCACGTGCTGTCTCGTCGTGTGTCTGCAGGCGGCCGCCGCCAGCGGGGAGGCCGGCCTTCCCGCCCAAGAGTTTCTCGAGAATGTGCGCTCGATCCAGAAACTCGTGGGAGAACGATTCAAGTACGACGGCTACGTCAACAAGGCCGGCATCTGGGTGCACGTGGGCACTTCCACGTTTTCCGTCCTCCAGGAGGATACGAAAGACAAGGACATCATCCTCAGAGCCGCGGCCGAGGGCGGCAAGTTCGGCTACAGCGTCAAGGCGCTCATGGAGTCGAGGCTCGATCCGGAGACTTGTCTGCCCAAGACCCACTCCTTGACCCAAACAGGATCGGAACGGCAGGACAAGCTCCTGGTCTTCCAAGACGGCCAGGTGCTCTACTCCAAGAAAAAGCACTGCCGCGATCCCGAGTGCAAGAACCCCGCCCACATGGTCAAGGAAACCACCTTCTGGGGGCCCATCCCCACGGGGTCGAGGACCGTTCACTGCCGCGGCTGCAAGCACCGCGCCCACTACGTGTGGCTTCCGCGCTACACCCACCGGACCGAAGACGCCTTCCTCGACATGCTCACGGCGCTTTTCACGGCGCGCAGCGCCGAGTTCAAGGTGGGCACGTCCTTCGTCGTGCCGCTCGTCATCGACCGAGACCGTTGGGCCATTACGGTCACGGCGCGGAGCGAAGAGCGCATCGAGGTCAAGGCCGGCAAGTTCAACTGCGTCAAGGTCACGCTCGAGCCCGAGAACGTGGGCGACCCGGAGCGCCGCGGCCAGGAGCAGTTCCAGGGCATCTTCGGCTTGAACGGCGCGATCAACGTGTGGCTCGACAAGGAAACGCGGCTCCCCGTCCAGATTGCGGGAAGCATCCCCTTTGCCTTCATGAACCTCAATTGCCACGTGGAGCTCAACAAGATCGTCTCGCGATCGAACCTCGCGGCGCAGGCCGGGCGCGTGACGGCCGCGGCGCCGCAGGCGGCGGAGGAGAAGGCAGACAAGGCCCGGTAGCCCGACACGCGGCCGGGCGGGCTGCGCCGATCGACGCGCCGCGCCCGCGCCGCCGTCAGAACCCGCGAACGGGGACGGCGCTGCGCTCCAGCGCGGCTTCGGCGATCCGCAGGATCATCTCCCCGTAGGAATAGCCCGCGACGCGCGCGGCGCGGGCGAAGCCGGCGTCCGGCGAGAGATCGGGATTCGGATTCACCTCGAGCACGAAGAGGCCGCCGCGGGCAGCGGTCCGGATGTCGATCCGCGAGTAGTCGCGGCATCCCACCGCCAAATGGCTCCGGAGCGCGACATCCTTGATCTTGTTCTCGAGCCGCTTCGACAGCCGCGCGGGACAGATCGGAACGGTGCGGTTGAAAAGCAGGCTCTCCTCGTCCCACTTGGCCTGGAAGCTCACGATGCGCGGCTCGCCGTCCGGCAGGCCGTGGAAGTCGATCTCCTGCACCGCGAGCACCTGCGGTTCGCGGCCCCCCAGAATCGCGACGTTGAACTCCCGCCCGTCGAGGTACTCCTCGACGAGGGCGTCCTGCCCATAGATCTCGTGGATGTAGTCGATCTGCCGCTTGAGCTCCGCCGCCGTGCGACACACGGAGTTGCTGTTGATCCCCAGGCTGGCATCCTCGTGCTCGGGTTTCACTATCAAGGGAAAGCGCGCGCGTCCGGGAATCGCGAGCTTCCGCCCCGGATGGCATACCCAGCCCCACGGCGTCGGCACGTCCGCCGAAGCCAGAATCTGCTTCACGTAGAACTTGTGCAGCGCCAGCCCCAGGGTCAGCGGCGGCGATCCCGTGTACGGGATCCCCATGAGTTCCAGGAGCCCCGCGACGCACATTTCCAGCTCGGCGCCTCCGTTCACCTCTTCGCAGAGATTGAAGACGAATCGCGGCGCGATCGCGGTCAACGTCTCCACCAAGCCCTTGGAGAAGTCCGCCACCGGCAGGGCAAAGGGACGGAAGCCGGCGGCGGCGAGGCTCTTCTCGACGGCCGACACCTCTTCGCGAACGAGGTTCGCGGGGTAGGCTCCCTCGTCGCTCCCGTCCATGTCCCACTCATCGACGGTGTTGTACAGGATTACGCAGTCGTATCGTTGCACGAGACGAATCCGCCGGCGCGCGCAGGCGAGAGCGCGACGTTCCCGATCGGCCCCGCCGCTCTCCGGCGCCGGGGCTGATCGACCCTATTTACGCCTTTTCGTCCGGCCAAGTCCACAGCGGCATCCTCCGAGGCGGAAATTTTTCTCCGGGCTTGGCGGCGAGCCGCCGCCGCACGGAATGCGGCTTGTAAATTCGCAAGGCCCGTATAGGATGGACATCGAAGTCGCAGTTCCGCCGAACAAGGCTTGGAGGCGAAGCCATGGATCGTCGCACCTTCTTCACGACGTCGCTGACCGCCGCCGGCGCGCTGACCCTGAACGCCGCGTCCGCAACGGACCCGAAGAGCCCGCTCCCGGTGGGGAAGATCGGCGGCCTGTCGGTGAGCCGGATGCTCCTGGGCGGGAACCTGCTGACGCATTTCACCCACAGCCGCGACCTGCAATACGTCTACAACCTCACGGCGCACTACAACACCGACGAGAAGATCATGGAGACGCTGGCCTTGGCGGAGGCGCACGGCATCAACACCGTGTCGATGCACAATCCGCCGCGGCCGATCGCCGTCCTGAAGGAATACCGGCGGCAGGGCGGCAAGATTCAGTGGATCATCTGCCCGACCGCCGCCGTCGGCACGGAGGAATACGCGACGCAGGTGAAGGATCTGGTCGACTCCGGCTGCGAGGCGATCTACCTCTGGGGCGTGCATGCCGACGCGCTGGCGGCCCGGGGCAAGATCGACTTGATCGCCAAGGCGGTCGAGGTCGCCAAGGATGTCGGCGTGCCGTCGGGCATCGGCTGCCATGACCTTAACGTCGTGATCGAATGCGAGAAGCACAAGGTGCCTTGCGATTTCTACATCAAGACGTTCCACCACCATAATTATCCCAGCGGTCCCAAGCCGGATCAGCTCACGGCGCCTTATGCCGAGCACCCCGGCTACTGGTGCCGCGATCCGGAGAAGACCATCGCCGTGATGAAGGACGTCGAGAAGCCGTGGATGGCCTTCAAGATCATGGCGGCCGGCGCGATTCCGCCCAAGGACGCGTTCCGGTACGTCTTCGAGAACGGGGCTGATCACGCCCTTGTCGGCATGTTCGATTTCGAGATCGCCGAGGACGTCGCGCTGCTCAAGTCGATCCTGCCCGCCGTCACCCGCTCGCGGCCGTGGCGGAGCTAGCCGCCCCGCGCACCCGAGGGCGCGCCGCATCTCGCTGAAAAGGAAGGCCCCCTAAAGAAGATGTCCGGGCACCTTTCGGCGCCCGGACACTTCCACAGCTACGGTGGATGGCATCTGTCTCGTCTGCAAAGGAGGTTTACAACCTCTACCACTAATAGTAAAAGCACGTAAAAGGCGCCGATTGACCGACAATTAAAGATTTATAAGATTAAATGCGCCCGGAGCCCCGACGGCCGCCGGCGGCGGCGCCACGATTGCGGCGCCGCCGGTCGATCCTTATAGTACGGTGACGGCCCGGGCGCTCCTCCGGCGCCGCGGCCGACTCGTACACCGATGCCATCCGCAGGGGGAAGGAGCCTGGAACCGTGCTCGACATCAAACTGATCCGCGAGAACGCCGACGAGGTGGCCCGCGCCCTCGCCAAGCGCGGGGAAACCGTAGATTTCGCCGAACTGCTTGTCTGGGACAAGGAGCGGCGGGAGTGCATCGGCCGCGTGACCGAGCTGAGGGCCCGCAGGAAGACGGTTTCGGCCGACATTCCCAAGCTCAAGAAGGCGGGCAAGGACACCGCCGCGCTTCAGGCCGAGATGAAGACCGTCGGGGAGACGATCAAGAACCTGGAAGGGCGGCTCGCCGAGGTCGAGGCCCGGATCGACGCCTTCATGGCCATGCTTCCCAACCTTCCCGCCGAAGACGTCGTTCCCGGCGGCAAGGAGCACAACGCGGTCGTGCGGACCTTCGGCGCCCCGCCCGCCTTCGATTTCGAGCCGCGCAACCACGTGGACCTCGTCACGCGCCTCGGGCTCGTCGATTACGAGCGCGGCGTCAAGCTGGGTGGCAACGGCTTCTGGCTCTATCGCGACGACGGCGCCCGCATGGAATGGGGCCTCCTCAACTATTTCGTGGAGCGTCACCTAGCCGCCGGTTACGAGTTCATCCTACCGCCGCACATCCTGATCCATCAGTGCGGCTACACCGCCGGCCAGTTCCCGAAGTTCAAGGACGATGTCTTCCACCTCCAGGGCGAGGAAGGCAAGGACGCCCGCCACTTTCTCCTCCCCACCGCGGAGACGGCGCTCATCAACCTGCACCGCGACGAGATCCTCAAAGAGGACCGCCTGCCGCTCAAATACTTCGCCTACACGCCCTGCTACCGCAAGGAAGCCGGCAGCTACCGCGCCGGCGAGCGCGGCATGATCCGCGGCCACCAGTTCAACAAGGTCGAGATCTTCCAGTACACCCGGCCCGAGGATTCCGCGGCGGCCCTCGAGGAGATGGTCGCGCACGCCGAGAGCCTCATGCAGGGCTTGGGGCTTCACTACCGCGTCTCGAAACTGGCCGCCGCGGACTGCGGCGCCTCCATGGCGAAAACCTACGACGTCGAGGTTTGGATTCCGAGCATGAAGGAGTACAAGGAAGTCAGCTCGGCCTCCAACGCCCACGACTTCCAGGCGCGGCGCGGCGCCATCCGCTTCCGCCGCGCCGCGACGGGCCAAAACGAGCTCGTGCACACCCTCAACGCGTCCGGACTGGCGACGAGCCGGCTCCTTCCCGCCATCGTCGAGCAGGGTCAGCGGAAGGACGGCAGCGTCGTCGTGCCCGAAGCGCTCCGCGCCGCCGTGGGCAAGGAGATCCTCCGACCCGTCCAGTGAACGGCCTCCTCCGTCCCGGGAAGACGCCTCCTCGGCCTCCACAATACCCTTGCCCGGCAGCCCCGGAATAGCTACGATGACGGTACGCCGCCCGGCGGCGCCGGCCTGGTCGGCCCGCGGAAAGCGGCACCCGCGAAGGAGGCGCAAGCATGTTGAACCGTTCGAAGAGACGTCGATTCATCCGCAATGCGGCGGCGGGGTCCGCCGCCCTCGCGTGGCTCGGCGGCCGCAAGGCGCCCTTCGCGTACAGCGCCGAGGCCGACAAGCCGGCCGTTCTGGGCGGCACGCCCGTTCACAAGGGCGGCTGGACAAGCTGGCCCCAGTGGCGCGAATCCTGGGAGCCCCGCATTCTCGAGATCCTTAGGAGCCGGCGGTGGTACCGTCTCTCCGCCCCGCATGTAGAGGACTTCGAGAAAGGCTACGCGCAGCTCCTCGGCGCCAAGAGCTGTCTTGCGACGGCGAGCGGCACGACGGCCCTGATCGTCAGTCTGCACGTCATGGACGTCGATGCGGGCGACGAGGTGATCGTCTCCCCGTACACCTTCATCGCCACCTACAACGCGATCCTGTCCGCCAGGGCCCTGCCGGTCTTCGCGGACACCGATCCCGCCACGCTCACCATGGACCCGGCCTCGATCGAAAGCCGCATCACCGACCGCACCCGCGCCATCATGCCGGTCCACATCTTCGGCATGCCCTGCGACATGGACCCGATCAACGCCATCGCCCGCCGGCGCAAGCTGGCTGTCATCGAGGATGCCTGCCAGGCCTGGCTGGCGGAATACAAGGGCCGCAAGTGCGGCACCATCGGCGACCTGGGCTGCTTCAGCTTCCAGGAGTCCAAGCATATTCCGTCCGGCGAGGGCGGCGCGATCACCAGCATGAGCGCGGAACTCATCGACAAGTGCAACTCCTTCCACAACTGCGGCCGCGCCTGCGGCACGAACCAGGGGCACGGGAGCTTCACCCGGGGCAACAACTACCGGATGACCCAGGTCCAGGCCATGATCCTCGCGCAGCAGTTCGACAAGCTGGTCAAGGAGACCGCCCTGCGCCAGACGAACGCCGATTATCTCTCCGCCAACCTCGGAAAGATCCCGGGCATCACGCCCGTGCGGCTGCCGGAGAACGCCCGCGCGGCGTGGCACCTCTACCCGTTCCTCTACGACGCGGCGCAGTTCAACGGGCTCACGCGCCATCAGTTCGCCCGCGCCGTCTCGGCCGAAGGCGTTCCGTGCGGCGGCGTTTACGGCGAACAGTACTACGACGGCCTGCTGGATGAAGCCATCGCGTCGCGGGGCTACAAGCGCCTCTGGAGCGCCGAGCGGCTCAAGGCCTACCGCGATTCGTTCCAGGAGTTGAAGGGCAACAAGCGGGTCTGCGAGACGACGATCGCGGTGTTCCAGAACCTGCTCCTCGGCGACCGCGGCGACATGGATCACATTCTCGCCGCGATCGGCAAGGTGCACGCCCACAGCGCGGAACTCGCCAAGGCCATGGCGTGACGGCCGCCGGCGGCCGCAAGGCGGCGACATGAAAAACAGCTTGGCGTGGAGCCTGCGCCCCTGTGTTTGGCTGGCGGTGTGCGTCGCGCCGTTCTTTCCGACGCACGATGGCGCCGCCGATGACGCGGCCCCCGCGGTGGGCATCGCCGTCCGCGACATCACCCCCGAGCCCCCGATCCGCCTCGCCGGCTACGCGGGGCGGGACCGGCCGGCCGATACGGTCGACGGCCCGCTGGTCGTCCAGGCCCTGGCGCTCAAGAATCCCTCGGGAGAGCGGTTCGTCCTCGCGGCGCTGGACAACTGCGAGGTGAGCCGCGCCTTCATGCAGCCGGTGCTGGCGGAATTCGCGGACCGTTTTCAGCTCGGTCCCGGCGAGGTCGCCGTCGTGTCCAGCCACACGCATTCGGCGCCGGTCCTGGACGACACGCTGACCGACATGACCCAGCCGCCGCCCGCCGACCGCGAGCGCATTGCCGCCTACAGCCGGCGGCTCAAGTCCGCCCTGGTCGAAGCGGTCGGCGCCGCGCTCGCCGACTGCCGGCCGGCGATTATGGAGCAGGGCCTGGGACGGGCCTGTTTCGCCATGAACCGGCGCGTGTACCAGGGCGAGCACGTCGTGTTCGGCGACAACCCCGACGGCCCGGTCGATTGGGATGTGCCCGTCCTGCGGATCAGGGACGCCGGCGGCGCGGTGAGGGCGGTTCTTTTCGGCTATGCCTGTCACGGGACATCGGTGCGCGGCGGAAACGATTGGTACGTCGTCTCCGGCGAGTACATGGCCTACGCCCGGCGCCACATCGAAAACCACGAGCCGGGCGCGATCGCCATGTTCCTGACCGGAATGGGCGCCGATTGCGATCCCGCGCCGCGGGGACGGCTCATCGACGCCAAGCGCCACGGCCTGGAACTGGCCGGCGCCGTCATGGGCGTCCTGGGCCGCCCCATGCAGCGGGTGTGCGGCCCCTTCAGGTTCGCCTACGAGGAGCTCGATCTCCCCCTGGCGGCTCCTCCCGGCCGCGAGCGGCTCGAGAAGGATGCCCGCAGCGGCGACCCGCACGTGAGAATGCGGGCCGAACGCCACTTGAGGCTGCTCGACGCGGGGCAGCCCCTTCCCGAAACCGTCAAGCTGCCCATCGCGGCGGCGCGGTTCGGCGACGACCTCACCTTCGTCCTCATGGGCGGCGAGGTCGTGGTGGATTATTCCCGCCGCCTCAAGCGCCTGCTGGCCGCGGACCGCGTGTGGCTCATCGGCTACGCCTACGAGGTGCCTTGCTACATACCCTCGGCCCGCCTGATCAAGGAAGGCGGCTACGAGGCCGACAGTTCGCTCATCTACTACGGTTTCTACGGGCCGCTGCGCCCCGCCATCGAAGCTCAAGTGGTGAACCGCGTCGAGGCCCTCGTGGCGCGGCTGCGCGCGCGGCCGTGACGCGGCGCGCGCCTCCGCCGCCAATGCGCGCCGATCAATAGTCCGTGCGCCGGAAGCGCCAGACCGCTAGCGCCAGCATCACCGCCGTGAAGGCCGCCGTCGTCCCCAGGGAGAAGGTCCAGTCGACGTGCTCCAGCTCCCGCCCGAAAGTGCGCGTGTACATGCCCGGCGAGAGATAGGAGTGCGAGAGCGCGTAGGTGCTCAGAAGGGCGAGATGGGTCGTCTTCGGCAGGACGGTGTAGCTCACGTCAAGGGTGCTCAGAAGCCACTGCGGCAGCTCCGCGCCGTAGAGCATCAGGCGCAGTTGCTGGTGCAGATTGACGATGAGGCCGCTCAACCCCCACACGCCGAGGGCGATCATCCCCGCCAGCCCGGCCGAGCGCGTGACGACGCCGGCCAGGACGGACACCGAGTACAGCACCGCGAAGGTCGCGATCACCGTGCCGATCGAGAGCAGGAACCACGGGTTCCAGTACCCGATGCGCAAGCCCAGCGCCAGCCACGCGCCGAGAATCAGGTAAGTCGTGAAAACGGCGACGAACCACAAGCCGCCGGCGTACTTGTAGAGCAGGAGCCGCGTTCTCCCGATGGGGCGCGCGAGCACGAGGTCAAGCGTCCCCTTCTGGAGCAGGTTCGGAACGAAGCCGGACGTGGCGAGCAGCGCCACCGCCATGACGACAATGCCGGCGAAGACCTCGAACAGCCCCCGCTCCAGCCTGAGGGTGAACTCCGCCACGCTCACGTTAAGAAGCGGGATCTCGGGAAACAGGCCGAAGAGCAGGCTGAACGAATGCGCGCCCCGGATTTCGTGAACGTAGTCGCTCCGGACGCCGACCAGGTACCGCTCACCTCCGGCGGGATGCGGCCGCACGCACACGCGGTTGAAGCCGAACGTCGTGAAGCGCTCCTTGAGAAAGTCGTCCTTCTCCGTCTCCGTCGGCGGAGGGCGCGTCTCCGGCGCGGCGGGCGGCGCGGCGCGCCCGCCGCCCAGGACCAGGTCCCGGAAGCGATCGACGAGCTGCGCGAGCTGGCCCGGTTCGGTGAAGGCCAGGTCCAGGACGTGTCCGCCGCGGATCTCGGGGGGCCATTCCTCGCCGCGGCCCGCCGGCTCGATGCCCTTGATGGCGACGTGGAGATCGAGCCGCGGCCCGCCGCCGCGACGCCCCGGGCCGCGGGGAAGGCGGTTGATCTTTCCCGCCAGGCTCTCGAGGGTCTTCTCCATCGGCTCGCGCCGGAAGGAGATGCTCGCGCAGAGGAGGATCGGCAGGCTCGCCAGGAGGAGGACCAGCCACAGCTCCTTGCGGGCGCGCGCCTCCCTGAGCGAGTCCGCCATCACCGCCAGGAACTGCCTCACGCCGCCCCCCGTTCGTTGTCGTCGATGGCGTTCAGGAACACCTCCTCAAGCGAGATCTTTTTCTCGGCGAGGCTCCGAATTCCCACCCCGCGGGCGCGCAAGTGGTCCACCACGGCATCGATGCCGCGGTCCTCGCCGACGCACACCTCGATGCCGGACCCCGCGCGCGCGGCGCCGCGGACAACCCCCGCGAGTTCGCCCAACTGCGCGTCATCCAACGCCGGCGCCGTCTCGATCGAGTACGCCCGCCGCACCCGGGTCAGGGCGTCGAGCGTCCCTTCCCGGACGAGCGCGCCGCCTTCCATGATGCCGACCCGATCGCAGACGCGCTCGACCTCGCTCAGGAGATGCGAGTTGAGCAGTATCGTCTTCCCGCGGCTCCTGAGATCGACAAGCAGCTCGCGGATTCGAGCGCGGCCCACCGGATCGACGCCATCGGTCGGCTCGTCGAGGAGCAGGATTTCGGGGTCGTGCACCAGGGCCTGCGCCAGGCCGAGGCGCTGCTTCATGCCCTTGGAATACCCTCGAATCCTCCGGTCGGCGGCATCGGCGAGGTTGACCAGATCAAGGAGCCCGCGCAAGCGCGCCGGATCGCCCGCGGCGGGAGCGCCGGAAAGCGCGGCATAGAAAGCGAGGGCGTCCAGCCCGGTCTGGTACTCCGGGAAGCGGTGGTCCTCGGGAAGGTACCCCACCGTCCGCCGCGCCGCCGCCGACCGGGAGGTGACGCCGCGGATGAAAGCGGCGCCCCGCGTCGGCCGCACGATATCGAGGAGGATCTTGACGAGGGTCGTCTTGCCCGCGCCGTTGCGGCCCAGCAGGCCGTAGATCTCGCCGGGCACGACGCGCAGCGACACGTTCGCGAGCGCCGCGACGGCGCCCCGCCCGCGCCCGTAGGTCTTCGACAGCGCCGCGGCCTCGATGGCCGCTCCGCCCGCCTGGGTCATACGATTCCTCCGTGCCTGCGCGAGGCGCCGCCGCCTCGCGCAGGGAAGCTATTTTCGCCCAAGGTATCCGGAGGGACAAGGGAAGCGGACCCCGCCCGGGCGGGAGTTTCCCGCCGAAGTTTAATTTGCATTCGGCCTCCTCAGGCGTGACAATGGATGCATGCATTCCCGCGCGAAAGCGGAGGAGGTGAGGTCATGCGGCGGCTGGTATCCAGTCTGATTGCGGCGGGCGCGTTCGCCGGGTTGGCCGCCGGGGCGGCCGGGGACATCACGAACTATGAGCTTCTGACGGGCAGCTTGCTGCGCGATGAGTGCCTGTACTGCGATCGCGTGCCGATCGTGCGGCCGATTCGCGGCACCTTCGCCTTGGAGGCCGGCGAGGATATCTGCGGCTCGGTCAACTACCGCGTGCTCGCCCTCGAATTCGCCTCCGAGAGCAACGACTACACGGTGGAGGGGGAGGGCCTCTGGCGGTACCTTGTGCTGGCCGACCCCCTGCAGGAGATGGAGCTCGATATCGCCGTCAACGGGGCGCGGAAGACTCACGTCGTGAGCGGCCTCGTGCCCATGGTCCAGCCGCCGCCGCTCATCCGAATCACGGTGCGGGACGAGGACCCCCGCGACCCCAACCATATCTATATCCTGGAAATCTTCGCGGCGCCCGCCCCCGTCGCGTGGCAGACGTACAGGCTGGCCAAGGAAAGCGAATTGATCGATGACTGCCCGATCTGCAACCATGTGACCGTTCCCGTGCCGATCACGGGCACGTTCCTCCTCGGCGAGCTGCCGGGCGGCGCCGGGCTGGACCGCGAATACGTCGTCGACAAGATCGCTTTCGAGTCCGCCGACGTTACGCGCCCCTACACGGTCCGCGGCGGCGGCCTTTACCGGCGGGGCAGCGACGCGGCGAAAACGCAATCGATGGCCCTCGTCGTTTCGGTGAACACCACGGCGGGCATTCCCCTCGACAGCGGTTTCGTCCCGGCGCCGGAGCCGTTCCCCGCGATCGACATCACGGCCAAGCACGTGGACCCGCCCGATCCGTTGCATGTTTACTCCCTTAGAATCCTAGCCAAGCCGGGAATGCCGCCCGAGGTCCTCTTCCGCCGCGGCGACACGAACGCCGACGGCAAGCTGGACGTCGCCGATGCCATCGCCCTCCTGGCCTATTTTTTCAGCCACGGAACGGCGCCGTCGTGCCTGGATGCCGCGGATGCCAACGATGACGGCAAGCTGGACATCTCGGACGCCGTCAAGACGCTCGGGCATCTCTTCGGCGGGGCGGGCCCGCTGCCCGAGCCGTTCAAGGAGTGCGGCCTCGATCCCTCGGGCGCCAAGCTCGGCTGCGAGCGCTTCCGGCCCTGCGAGTGACGGCGGTCACAGGCGTTTGACGAGCACGATCTTGTCGTCGCCTTCGTCGTAGAAGTCGGGCAGCCGCGCCGCGGCCTCGTACCCGCATCGGGCGTAGAACGCGCGGGTCGGCGCGTAGGCGTCCCGGCCCGCCGTCTCGACGACGGCGAGTCGCCCGCCCCGCGCGGCCATGAGGCGCTCGGCGAACGCCAGGAGCAGGCGGCCGATGCCGTGCCGCTGCCGTTCGGGCGCCACCGCGATCCAGTAGATGTCGAAGGTGCCCGCCGTGCACGGGGTCGGCCCATAGCAGATCCAGCCAATCGGCCGCCTGCCCGCCACGGCCGTGAACGACTGGTAGTGGCCCTCGGGCCCCGCGCCGAGCGCCGCATCGACAACCTCGCCGGCGACGGCGACCTCGTTCGGCCGGAAGAACCCCGTCGCCTCGATGAAGGCCAGGATCGGCCCTCGGTCCTCGGCGCGCGTCACGCGGATCAGGACGTCTCCCGCCGGACCGAGACGCTCGGCCCGCGGCCGCGCCGCCGGCAGGCGCCGCGCCGCCGGCAGGCGCCGCGCCGCGTTGACGATGCAGTTGCGCACAAAATCACGATAGCGCCAGCCCGCGTGGGCGACGGCCGCGGTGAAACCGGCGTCGGGCGCGATGTCGGGGTTGGGGTTGACCTCGAGGATGAAGGGCCGCAGCCGCCCATCGAGCCGGAAGTCGACCCGCGCATAGTCGGCGCAGCCGATCGCCGCGGCGGCTCTGAGCGCGAGCTTCCCCGCCTCCGCGGCGACGCGCGGCGGCAGCCGCGCCGGCAGCCGCCGCCGCGTGTGAGCGTATTCGAAGGATCCCGGCCGCCATTTGGCGGCGTAGTCGACGATCCGCGGGCGGCCGCGGCCGAAGTCGACGAACTCGATCTCGGCCACCGCGAGCACCTCCAGCGCGCGGCCGCGCTGGACGACCGCGACGTTGATCTCGCGGCCGTCGATGAAGCGCTCGACGAGGGCCGCCTGACCGAACCGCTCGTGCACGCGCCGCACGGCCGCCTGAAGCCCGCGCCCGGAGCGCGGAACCACCGAGGCCGCGTCGATGCCCTCGCTCGCGTCGGCGGCGCAGGGTTTCACGATGCACGGAGGCGGCGGGAGGTCTCCGCGCTTGAAGCGCGCCCCGGGCGCCACGCAGACCCCGGGCGGCACGGGCAGCCCCGCGGCGGCCAACACCGCCTTGCTCCGCCATTTGTCCAGCGCGAGGGAGAGGCACGCCGTGTCGCCGCCCGTGGCGGCGCGGCCCAGCGCGCGGCACACCGCGGGCACGCAGTTCGCGTCTTCGGGGCGGTCCGGGAATCCCTCGACCAGGTTGAACACCACGGCCTCGTCGCCCGCCGCGACGGCCGCCGGCACTTCGGCCAGCGTCCGCACGCCGCTGACGCGGTGCGGCACGCGCAGGGCCTCGAGGGCCTCCGCGACGGCGGCGGCTTCCTGGAGGACGCCCGCCTCGCTCTCCGCGCAGGCCGATCCGCCGCCCGGAAGGTTGTGAAGGACGAGCACGCGGGGCAGCCTCATGCCGCCCCGCGCGCGCGCTCCCGCGCGCTCTCCACGATTTCGGCGATGAGCCGCTCGAAAGGCATGCCTTCCTGAGTGGCGATCATGGGCAGATCGGAATGCTGCGGGTGCAAGCCCGGGAGAGGATTCACCTCCATGAAGCTCGGCGCGCCGTCCGCGTCGAGGCGGATGTCGACGCGCCCCACGTCGCGGCACTCCAGGGCCAGGTACGATTTGAGCGCCAGGTCCTCGACCGCCCGCCGCACCGCATCGCGCGGCGGCGCCGAGTAGCGCACGAATTCCTCGCAGCGCTCCTTCATCTCGAGGGAATAAATCGCCCTGGCCGCGGCGGGCAGGACCTCGATCTCCATGGTGCCGATGACGCGCGCCTTTCTCCCCGTCCCGATAACGGCGGTCGTGAACTCGCGTCCGGGAAGGTACTCCTCCAGCAGCACCTGCTGCCCGAAGGCCTCCAGCAGCCGCGCGCACGCCGCGCGCAGCTCCTCCGGGCCGTCGATGCGCGAGCGCTCGTCGATGCCCTTGCCCGTGCCTTCGGCGATGGGCTTGGCGAAAAGCGGAAAACGCAGGCCGTCGGGGACCGCCTCGGAGAGGCTCGCGACGACCTTGAAATTCGGCGTGGGCAGGCCGTGGGAGCGCACCAGGCGCTTGGCGACGGCCTTGTCGAGGGTCGCCGCCAGGACGAGGGGATCGGAGAACACGTACGGGACTCCGTACAGCTCCAGGATCGCGGGCGCCTGGGCCTCGCGCGACCGGCCGCGGAGCCCCTCGGCGATGTTGAAGACGAGATCCCACCGGTCGCCGCGCACCAGGCGCGCGCACAACGCGCGCGCATGGCCGATCCGGTCGGTCGCGTGGCCGAGCGCTTGCAGCGTGGCGTCCAAGGCCTCGATGGTGGCCTCGGTGTCGAGCTCGGCGATTTGCTCCAGCGTGTAGCCCTCTTTCAGGTAATCGCTGCGCAGGTCGTAAACGAGTCCGATCGTGCATGTCATGGTGCAATCCTCGCGCGGCCGCGCAGGCGCGCGGCCTCAAGGGCAGCCACTATAACATGAGAGGCGGGGCGCCGCGACGGCTTCCGCCGGCGGCTCCCGCCTCCGCGTTCCTCTCGCACCTCTCTTCTGAAGGTCGGTCTCTACGCCTCTGCGCCGTCCGGCGGAGCAACGCAACCGGCGCGCGCCGCACGGCGTTTCTGCCGGGCCGTATCGGCGGGCTGAATTTTGGTCGCCGCGCCGCGTGTCAGATCGAATACCGTGGGGACCCCCGCCGCCTCCGGCGCCTCGCGCCTGCCGCCCGGCGCGGGCTCGGGGTAGCTCACCAGCAGGCCCTCGAAGTTCCGGAGCACCGTGTGCGTCGGGCTCTGCATGAGCACGTACGCCGGGAGCACGGGGATCTTGCCGCCCCCGTGGGGCGCGTCGACGACGAAGGACGGAATCGCCAAGCCGCTCAGCCGCCCGCGCAGGTACTCCATGATCTGAATGCCGCGGGCAAGGGGCGTGCGGAAGTGCTCCACCCCGCGCACCAGATCGCACTGGAACAGGTAGTACGGCCGCACGCGCATCCTGACGAGGCGGCGGCACAGCCTCTCGATGAGGCTCGGATCGTCGTTGACGCCGCGCAGCAGCACCGACTGATTGCCCATGGGAATTCCGGCATCCACGAGGCGCCCGCAGGCCTCGGCCGACTCGGGGGTAATCTCGTTCGGATGGTTGAAATGCGTGTTCACGTACACGGGCTGGTGCCTCTTGAGCATGGCGATCAGCTCTTCGGTGACGCGCATGGGCAGCGTCACGATGGTGCGCGTGCCGATGCGGATGATCTCCACGGTCGGCACGCTCCGCAGCGCCGTGAGGATGCGGTCGAGCACCTCGGTGGCCATCGTGAAGGGGTCGCCGCCCGACACGATCACATCGGAAATCTCGGGATGGCTCGCCAGATAGGCCGTGACCTGCTTCAGCCGCGCCTCGGTGATGCTGGACTCGCGATGTCCCGCGGCGCGCTTGCGCGTGCAATGGCGGCAGTACATCGCGCAGGTGGTCGTCGCGATGAGGAGCGCGCGGTCGGGATAGCGGTGGACCAGCCCGGGCACGGGCATGTCGTGATCCTCTTCCAAGGGATCATCCACCAGGAAGGGCGGATCGAAGAGCTCGTGAATCTGCGGCACCGCCATGCTGAAAACGGGATCGCGGGCGTCGAGCGTTCGGATCTGGGCCGCGTAGTACGGCGTGATCGCCAGGGGGAATTTTGCGGCCGCGCGCGACAGGCCGGGCGATAGCTTCAGCGAAGGGAAGAACTCCCGCAGTTGGGCCACGCTGCGGATGCGGTTGCGCATCTGCCAGCGCCAGTCGCTCCAGTTGCGGTCGTCCATCAGCGCGGACAGCTTGGGCGATTCGCGCGGCGCCGCTGCGCCGCCGGCCTCGAGCACGGCGGCAAGCGATGGGGGCTCCTCCGCGGTTGAGACGTCGTCGGTCGTTGCAGAAAGTTTGGGCATTGTCAACCTCGTGCGAGTGCGCATGCAACGGCGGGCGATCACGCCGGTCGTTCCGGCGCGCCGGCGTCACGCGCGTCCGGCCCTCCGCCCAGGAAGGCGGCGGCCGCGGTGACGAACGCCTGCCGCAGCGGCTGCATGCTCCGCGTTATTTCTCCTGACTCAAGCCCGATCACCGCGAAGGAGAGCGCGCCGGACACGAATCCGGCGGTTGCGTACACGAAACGCCGCAACTTCACGGGATCAAGCGGTACGGTCATATGCGGGGCGAGCCGGTTCTCCAACTCGCGCAGGTAGCGCATATAGGGCCGCTCGAGCGGATCCGGGCAGTCCGCCTGCAGCTCCGCGAGCAGCTTCTCGCGGAAGAGGAGGCCGAACTCCGCGCGGTTCCCCAGGAAAAACTCGAGGTGCCCCGCCACCACGCGCTCGACCGCTTCCTTGAGCGCGCGCGGCGGAGGAACGCTGACGTTCCACAGGGCCGTCAGGCGGTCGACGATGTCGTCGACGACGACGATCACCATCTCGTTCTTGTCGGAGAAATGGCGGTAGAAGGTTCCCTTGCCGAGGTCGGCAAGCTCCGTGATTTCGACGATGGCGGTGGCCTCGATGCCCTTTTCACGGAAAAGCTGCAACGCCGCCTTGAACAGCCTGTTGCGGGTCTTGCTGGCCCGTTTCTGCAGGCGTGTCCGGGGACCCGTACTGTGCGGGTCGACCTGAGCTTCCGGCGTCTCTATCATCATCGCTCTGCAATATTATGGTCACCTCTGACTGCGAAGTCAAGACTGACCATCAAGTCGCAAGGGTACCACGGAACCACATACCAAGTCAAGCCCTCCATGAAAATTCCGCGGACAGAAGGGCACTCTAGTCGTAAGCTTTGGAGAATAACGACTTTATGATATCACGACCCTCTATAATTCCGACCCGCGGCATCGAAGCGCCCGCGGTCCACCGGATACAATGTCGCAAAACTCATGAATTTAACGTGAACTTCCAGGCCATCTTGCCAAAAACGGCGCTTGTGGTTATCCGGAACATGACCCCCAAAGTGTGGTGGCGGCGAAAAACACCATCTGACCGCGGCAGACGCCTCTTGCAGTTCCTGGAACGCCGCGGCCCCCCCGCGCTCCTCCCCACATCCCCGGCCCTCGGGGCCTACGTTTAGATATCCGCCTTGAGCACCGCCAGGAACGCCTTCTGCGGCACCGTGACCTGGC
Organism: Planctomycetes bacterium ADurb.Bin069; assembly: GCA_002070955.1. Classification (GTDB taxonomy): domain Bacteria; phylum Planctomycetota; class UBA8108; order UBA8890; family UBA8898; genus UBA8898. The sequence goes on along the minus strand of MWEK01000037.1, from coordinate 15,336 downwards.
CGACCTGTTTCATGCGCTTCTTGCCGGCCTTCTGTTTTTCGAGCAGTTTGCGCTTGCGCGTTACGTCGCCGCCGTAGCATTTGGCGGTGACGTCCTTCCTCAAGGCGCTGATCGTCTCGCGCGCGACGATCTTGCCGCCGATGGCGGCCTGGAGCGGAATCTTGAACTGGTGCCGCGGAATGTTCTCCTTGAGCCGTTCCACCATCTGCCGCCCGCGCGACGCGGCGTTGTCCCTGTGCACCAGGACCGAAAGCGCATCGACGGGTTCTCCGTTGATGAGAATGTCGAGCTTCACGATGTCGGCGGGCGCGTAGCCGCACGCCTCGTAGTTGAACGAGGCGTAGCCCTGGCTCACGGCCTTGAGGCGGTCGTGAAAATCGATGAGGATCTCCGCCAGCGGCATCGTGTAGACCAACATCGCGTGGTTTGGGTGGGGAAAATCGAGGCTTTTCTGCATCCCCCGCTTGCTCTGGCAGAGCGGGATCACGTTGCCGAGATATTGGGCGGGCGTCAGGACGGTGACCTCGACGAGGGGCTCGGTCACGAGCGCGACGGCCGCAACGTCAGGCATCCGCGCGGGATTGTCGACCCGGTGCTCGCCGCCGTCGGTGGTGCGGACCCTGTAGACGACGTTCGGGAACGTCGTGATGAGGCTTGCGCCGAACTCGCGCTCGAGACGCTCCTGCACGATCTCCATGTGGAGCAGGCCCAGGAAACCGCACCGGAAGCCGAAGCCGAGCGCCCGGGACGACTCGGCCTCGCAGAGAAACGAGGCATCGTTGAGCTGGAGCTTCTCGACTGCATCGCGCAGGTTGTCGTAGGCATCCGCATCGACGGGATACACGCCGGCGAACACCACCGGCTTGACCTCGCGGTAGCCCTTGAGCGGCGCCGGCGCGCGGCGCTGCGCGTGCGTCACCGTGTCGCCCACCCGCACGGCGCGGATGTCCTTGATGCCGGCGATGAGGTATCCGACCTCCCCCGGGCCGAGCGCTTCCGCCGGCCGCATCTCGGGGGCGAAAACGCCGACCTCCGCGACCTCGTACTTGACGTTGCCCGCCAGCAGCACGATCTGGTCGCCCGCGGAGATGACGCCGGACCGCACCACGCAGAACATCACGACGCCGCGGTACGGGTCGAAGATCGAATCGAAGATAAGCGCCCGCAGGATGTCGTCGGGCGGCGTCTTCGGCGGAGGCACCCGGGCGACCACGGCCTCGAGGACCGCCTCCACGCCCAGGCCGGTCTTGGCCGAGCACAGGATCGCGCCCGAGGCATCGATGCCGATCACATCCTCGATCTCCCGGCGCACGTCGTCCGGTCGCGCCGCGGCCAGGTCCACCTTGTTGATGACCGGAATCAACTCCAGGTCGTGCTCCAGGGCCAGGTACGTGTTGGCGAGGGTCTGGGCCTGGACGCCCTGCGTCGCGTCGACGACGAGGAGCGCTCCCTCGCAGGCTGCGAGACTCCGCGACACCTCGCAACTGAAATCGACGTGCCCCGGCGTGTCGATCAGATTGCAGCGGTAAACGCCGCCGTTCCGGGCGCGGTACGCGAGACGCACGGCCGAGGCCTTGATCGTGATCCCCCGTTCGCGCTCCAGGTCCAACTGATCGAGATACTGCGCGCGCATGGCGCCGGACGCCACGGCGCCGGTCCGCTCGAGAATCCGGTCCGCGAGCGTCGACTTGCCGTGGTCGATGTGGGCAATGATGCAGAAATTGCGGATCAGCGCGAGATCGTTCATGGCTTCCGGACGCCGCGCGGGCGGACTTCCGTATCCCGTTGGGGCAGGCGTGCGTGCTCGTCCCTGAAGGGCAACTTTAGCCCACGGCGGGGAGCGCTTCAAGAACGGGAGCCAGCGCGCGGGCGCGGCGCCGCCGACACCCGCCGCCGTTCATGGGGTATAATGGCCCCGAGAACGGCGGAGCGGATGGGGCCCGTCCAAGGCAGGGTGCGTCCACACTAGAGGAGGACCAATGCGACTACCAACCCTCTTCGTTGCGATCCTCGGATATGTCTCGAGCTGCGACGGCGGCTCGCCGCCGGTCGGGCTAAAACCGGGGGAGGCGGTTTCGGCCTTCGGCACCAAGGCCGTCACCGGCCCCGAGAAGGGCCGCGCCCTGTGCTATGTCTGACAGTACGGGATTGCGCCGGTCGCCATGGTCTTCGCGCGAGACCTTGACGACCACTTGGCCAGGTTGGCCAAGGAGCTTGACACGATCGTCGCTTCCAACAAGGTGAACGGCAAGGCGTTCTTCGCGTTTCTCTCCGCGGCGCCGGACTCGCTGCCGCCGGCCCTGGAGAAGCTCGCCGCCGACAAGTCCCTTCAAATCCCGCTCACCATCCCCATGAACCCAAAGGAGATCCCCGAGAAGTTCAAGCTTCCCGAGGATGCCCACGTCATGGTGGTCCTATACGAGAAAAAGGCCGTCACGCAAGTCCTCGCCTACAAGAAGGCCGACTTCAACGCGAAGGCGGTCGACGCCATCGTCGCCGCGGCCAAGAAGCACGCCAAGCTGTGAGCCGGCGGGCGGCCGCGAGGATGCGCGCCGCACCCTCGCGGCCCGCCCGAGGCGCCTGCGGGCAGAAGCCCCCGGCGTCTAGAGCAGGAAGTCCTCCATCACGCAGTTCGCCAAATCGCGGCCGGCCTCGGTGAGGCGAATGCGCCCCGCGTCGATCTCCAGAAGTCCCGCCGCCGAATGCGCGCGCAGCGCGTCGGCGAAAAGCATGTGCGGGTCGAAGCCGGTGCGCGCCGCGAACGCCGCAATATCGATCCCCGCGCAGGTCCGAAGGGCGAGCATCGCCAACTCACCGGCGCGGGGTCGCGCATCGAGGCGCTCCCGTTCGCGGACGGCGGCGCGCTCCGCGGCGATGCGCGCAATGTAGCGGGCCGGGTCGGGTTCGTTGCGCGAGCGTTCGCCCCCGACATACGAGCAGGCGGCCGCGCCGATCCCCAGGTACTCGCATCCGGCCCAGGTCGCCAGGTTGTGCCGGCATTCCTCGCCCGGGCGCGCGAAGTTGCTGATTTCGTACTGAACCAGGCCGTGCGCCGCGAGACGCTCCCTCGCCCCGCGCAGCATCGCGATCTGGGTGTCCTCGTCGGGCATTGCGATCTCGCCGCGCGCGACCGCGGCGCCCAGGGGCGTCTCCGCCGCCGGCGTGAGGGCGTAGGCGCTCACGTGCCCGGCGCCCAGCGCCACGGCGCGATCGATGTCGGCCGCGGCCGCCGCCGGCGACTGGCCGGGCAGCGAATGCATCAGATCCAGGTTGAGGCGAAACCGCCCGGCGATGCGCTGGGCGGCCCGCGCGATGCACGCCGGATCCGACGGCTCGCGGCCCAGCGCGCGCCGCAGCTCGGGCACGAACGTCTGAGCCCCCAGGCTCACCCGCGTCGCCAACCCCTGAATACGCGCCAGCTTCGCGGCCGTCGTCTGCGAGGGATTCATCTCCACGGTGCATTCCAGGCAGCCGCCGGACGCCGTCGCCTCCGCCACAATGTCCCAGAGCCACGCCCAGGCGGTATCATCGAGGCTCGACGGCGAGCCGCCGCCCACGTACACCGTGGCGAACGGGCCGGGCACCTCGGAGCGCCGCGCCGCCAGCTCGCGCGCCACCGCGTCCAAGTACGCCGGCTGCATCGCGGAGGGGTACACGGCCGAATCGAAATCGCAGTACGCGCACTTGCGCGCGCAGAAGGGGATGTGCAGGTAGAGACCGGGGGCCGCCGGCTCGCCCGACCGCATCGCCGCGCCCCCGCTATCCCTTGACGGCGATACTGACCAGGCGGCCGGGCACCACGATCAGCTTGGCCACGGTCTTGCCCTCCAGGGCCTTGCGCACCTTCTCGTCGGCGAGCGCGGCGCGCTCCAGGTCCTCCGCGGCCGCGTCCGGCGGCGCCATCACGCGCCCGCGCAGCTTGCCGTTGATCTGGATCGGAATCGCGACCAGTTCCTCCGCGGCGGCGGCGCGATCGGCGACGGGCCAGCCGGCGGCGAAGATGCTCTCCTTGCGGCCGAGCCGCTCCCAGATCTCCTCGGCGAAGTGCGGCACGATCGGGCTCAGAATGCGCAGAATTGTCTCCAGCGTTTCCCTGAGCACCGCGCCGTGCACGCGATCCTTCTTCGCGCGCCAGAGATTCACCAGTTCGTTGCAGCGCGCCACCGCGGTGTTGAAGTGAAAACCGCCCTCGATCGCTCCGGTGACGCTCTCGATCAACTGGTGCGTTTTGCGCCTGAGGACGCGGTTTTCGGCATCCAGGTCCGCGGGAATCTCCGCGCCGGGCGGCGGCATCTGCGCGATCGCCGCCGTCGCCAGGCTCCACAGCCGCAGGATCGTGCGCCACGCGCCGTTGATGCCGTCCTCGCTCCAGACCTGCATGCGGTCGGGCGGCGCGTCGGACAGCATGTACAGCCGCACCGCGTCGGCGCCGTACTTGGCGATCATGGCGTCGGGATCCACGATGTTGAGCTTGGTCTTGGAGATCTTGGTCATCTCGGCCCTGACCGGGCTCCGGCAGACGGCGCAGACGCCGCCCTCGATCGCATCGCCCTTGCGCGCGCCGCCCTCGACCTTGTCCTCGGGAATCCACTTGCATCGCTCGCAGTAGTACGCGGTCTTGCAGACCATGCCTTGACAGAAGAGCCGCGCGAAAGGCTCCTCGAAGTCCACCAGCCCTAGGTCGTGAAGCACCATGGTGAAGAAACGCGCGTAAATGAGATGCATGGTCGCGTGCTCGATGCCGCCGATGTACTGGTCGACGGGCATCCAGTGGGCGATGCGTTCGGGGCTGAAGGGCGCCGTGTGGTTCGAGGCGTCGCAGTAGCGCAGGAAGTACCACGAGGAATCGACGAAGGTGTCCATGGTGTCGGTCTCGCGCCGCGCGGGCCGCCCGCACCGCGGGCACGGGGCCTTGACGAAGGACTCGCTCGTCGCCAAGGGATTGCCGCCCCGGGTGAACCGGACATCCTCGGGGAGCACCACCGGAAGATCTTTTTCCGGCACGGGCACCATGCCGCACGCGTCGCAGTAGATGATGGGAATCGGCGCGCCCCAGTACCGCTGCCGGCTGAGCGTCCAGTCGCGCAGGCGGTAGTTGACGGCGCCCTTCCCGCGGCCCTCCGCCTCGAGCCAGCGGATGATGCGCGGCATGGCCTCGATGTTCTTCTCGCCCGAGAAGGGCCCGGAGGCGGCCATCACGCCCGGGTCGACATAGGCTTCCGTCATCGCGGCTCGGTCGATGCCCTCCGGCGGCAGAATGACCGGCACCACCGGCAGGCCGTACTTCCGCGCGAATTCGAAGTCGCGCTGATCGTGCGCCGGCACGGACATCACGGCGCCCGTGCCGTAGGACATGAGGGCGAAGTTGGCGGCCCAAAGGGGAACGGACTCCCCGTTGACGGGATTGATGACGTGGAAACCCGTGAAGACGCCCGCCTTTTCGCGCGCCGCGAGATCCCTCTCGGAGGTTTCCACGGCGCGCAGCTCCCGCAGGGCGGGCATGACGCGCTTCTCGTGGGGACTGCCCTTGAGCAGCTTGTCCAGGATCGGGTGCTCGGGCGCCACGGACATGAAGGTCACGCCCCACAAGGTGTCGGGGCGGGTCGTGAAGACCGGCAGGGGATCGCCGGTTTCCGCGACCTTGAAGAACACGATCGCGCCCTCGCTCCGGCCGATCCACTCCTCCTGCATGGCGAGCACCGCGTCCGGCCACTGGCCGCGCAGTTTTTCATGGCCGGCCAGCAGGCGCTCGGCGTAGGCGCTCATCCTGAAGAACCACTGCGACATGTCCTTCTGCGCGACCCGGGTGCCGCAACGCTCGCAGCCGCCGTCCTTGACCTGCTCGTTGGCGAGCACGGTGGCGCAGCTCTCGCACCAGTTGACCGCGGCGGTCTTCTTGACGGCCAGGCCCTTCTCGTAGAACTTCAGGAAAAACCATTGCGTCCATCGGTAGTAGTCGGCGTGGCTGGTCGCGACCTCGCGGCGCCAATCGTAACCCCAGCCCGCGCCGCCCATCTGGGCGCGCATGTAGGCGATGTTCTTCTCGGTGAAGGCGTGCGGGTGAACGCCCGTGCGGATGGCGGCGTTCTCGGCCGGCATGCCGAAGGAATCCCACCCCATGGGGCTCATGACGTTGTAGCCCCGCAGCATCTTGTAGCGCGCGACGACATCCCCCAGCGTGTAGTTGATCACGTGCCCCATGTGCAGCACGCCCGACGGGTAAGGGTACATGCAGAGCACGTACCACTTGGGCTTGGGGCAGCTCTCGTCGGCCTCGAAGAGCCGCAGCTCCCGCCACCTGGCCTGCCACTTGCGCTCGATCTCCGTGAACTTGTAGTCCGTTTCCGACATGGTTCCGCTCGCTTCGCTGCCGCGGGACGCCGCTGCCGCGCCCATGCGGCGCGCGCCCCGGCGGCTCCCCTTCGCGCAGAGGATCGATTATAGGCAAGTCCGCGTCGAATTGAAGGCGGGAGCCGGCGCCGGAGGGCTCGAAAACGCGAACCGCGCAGCTCGGGCGATCGCGCCGCCCGCGGGCGATGCGCGCGCCTCTCTTGAGCCCGCAGCCGACAGCCGATAGCCTATAGCCTGCCGGTTTCCACGGGCGAGGACCCCATGGCCGTCGACCGCCCCATCATGGTCTACAACCCCGCCACGGGCGCGCTCGAGCGCGAGATCGTGCTCGGCGAGCGCTTCGTGCGCCTGCTCTACGAGTGCCGCCTCGGGCGCCTGGCGGCCCGGACGATCTTCGCGCGGCCTTGGTTCTCGCGCCTCTGCGGCCGGCTCCAGGACTCGCCGCGCAGCGCGCGCAGAATCGCCTCGACGGCCGCCGCCCTCAGGATCGACCTGGGAGAGGCGGCCGGAACCGATTTCACGAGCTTCAACGACTTCTTCACGCGGGCCCTCAAGCCCGGCGCGCGGCCCATTCCCGGCGATCCCGGCGTGGCGATCTCGCCGTGCGACGCGCGCCTCCTCGCCGTGCCGGCCGCCGCCCCCGCGACGCGCTTCATGGTCAAGGCCGCGCCGCTGGACCTCGCCGCGCTGCTTGCCGACGACGCCCTGTGCGCCCGCTACACCGGCGGCGCGCTTTGCATCTACCGCCTCTGCCCCGCCGACTACCACCGTTTTCACTTCCCCGAGGCCTGCGTGCCGGAACCCGCCGCGACCATCGCCGGACGCCTGCACTCGGTCAACCCCATCGCGCTGGCGACGGGCCTGCGCGTCCTGGACGCGAACCTGAGGCACCGCACGCTGCTTGCGGCGGGCGAACGCGCCGGCACCCTGTGCATGCTCGAGATCGGCGCGATGTGCGTGGGATCCATCGTCCAGACCTACGCGCCGGGAGCGCCGGCCGCCCGCGGCGCCGAAAAGGGCATGTTCAGGTTCGGCGGCTCCACCGTGATCGTGCTCTACGAGCCCGGGCGGGTCAGGCTCGATGCCGCCATCGCGGAGCGCTCCGCCGCGGGCATCGAGACTCTCGTTCGGGTGGGCGCGCCGATCGGCGCCTACGAGCCTGCCCGCGCCTGAAGCCCGTCGCATCCCCAAAGCCGGGAGGAAACCGGCGCTCCCGGATCGACCTCGCGCGCTTTCATCTCCACTTGCACCTGCGCACAGGCATGCGATGCGCGCCGTGGCAGTCCGTGCAGACCTTGCGGTCCGGATCGTCGGGATGGTCGCCGCCGGAGAGCTTGTCTCGGGAATGACACCCCAGGCAGAATTCGATGATCGCCGGGCGCGGAAACATGCGCTCGGGCGCCGTGCCCTCGCCGCCCCAGCTCCACGATTCGTCCGCGATATGCGCATCGCTCTCGCCATGGCACCCGGCGCAGCCCATGTCGGCGCGCGCGTGCGCGACCGCCAGCTCCTCCCGCGCGAGATCGAGGTGGCACACCCGGCAGCGGCTGTTGTCCGCGCCCGCCTGGGCCTCGGAATGGTCTCCCGCGTCTTCGTCCAGCAGCAGCGGCGCCTCCTCGGCCGGCGGCGCGGACGCCGTCACACCGGCCTGCGTGCAGCCCGCAGCGACCCCGAGCGCTCCAGCGAGCGCGGCGGCGACCGCAAGCCTTGTCCAGCACACGGCCGTCATTTCTCCGGCGCAATCGGAGCGTCGCCCCGGAGCTCGAAAAGCGCCTTGATTTCCTCGGCGGCGAGGACGCGGTCGTAGATGCGCACGTCGTCGAGCGCGCCCTCGAACCGCGCGCCAATCCGCACATCGATCTCGCTGCCCGTCGCGATGGGGAACATGTCCAAAAGCCCGATGGCGTGAATCTCGGCGAGCGCGCCGTCCTTGTAGAGCGCGGCGTGATCGTGGAGGTTCGGCGCCTCGGCCGCCGCGAGCACGATCGCCACGTGGTGCCACTCCCCGTCGTGCGTCTCGGGATTCATGTAGAAGTACCCGCCCTTGGGCGTGACGCCGACCCGGCCGCGAATGAAGCCGAAGGTCCACATGGCCCCGAAATCGTTCCGGCCCCACGCGATGATCTCGCCTTCCGGACGCTTCGTCTTGATCCAGGCCGCGACGGTGCGCGCCGCCGCGCCCGCGACACCCTTGTATCCCACAGCCTCGATGACGCCGCCGCCGCCCACGGCCAGCGCCTTTCCCGCCCGGCCGGCGATCGAGTCCTTCGCGAAGGAAAGCCCGCCCTTGAGCTCGGCATGCCGCCCGTGCGAAGACGAATCCAGGGCTCTCGTCCCCTCGACCTCGTCGAACTTCCACCAGGCCATGAGGTGGGGATCGGTGTCGAGCGTCGCGGGCGCGCCGAGGAGGACGCCCGAAACCCAAGCCAACAGAACCGCCGCCGATCGTGGCATGATACGCTCCGCCTTCGCGCCCGATCGGGATTGTACCCGCCCCGCGCCCGGCGATCAAGCCGGCTGGACCCTCGGTGGTGCCCCTCAGAGGCCCTGCCTGCAACGCCACAGCGCAACCGCCTCACGCGCCCTCGGTGCGCCTCAGTCGTCCTGCGCTGCATGCCCACAGCGCAACCGCCTCAGGAAGCCGCCCGCGCGGCCGGCGGACCCGCCCGTGGCCTTGAATCCCGGCTGATTCGGGTAATTATTGCTCCTGTCATGAACGCAACCGTGACGTCCACCGGCAATGCAGGCGTCGTGTTGCGGACTCCGCGCGCATGCGTGTGCGTGGATGTCTTCTGGAACCGAGGCGGCTTCGGGCGCGGCGCGTTTCGGCCTCTCGTCGAGGACCCGGTCCCCGACTGCATCCTCGTCACCCACGCGCACTGGGATCACTTCGCCCCCGACCGCGTGGCTCGAGCGGCCGCCGCGCGAAAGGCGGCGGTGATCGGGCCGGCGGCGGTGACGCGAGCAGTGCGCGGCGCCGTGCCGGAGGAGTCGCTCATTACGATCGAGCCGGCCCGGGGCGCCCTCGCGACCGCGGCCTTTCCCTGGGGGAAGGTGACCTGCATCGGGACACGCCACGGCGAAGTTCACAACTCCTACCTGATCGAGGCCGATGGTTGGCGCCTCCTTCACGACGGCGACAACGAAGATGCGCGCCTGCTGGACGCCGCCGCCATAGCGCCGCTGGACGCGTTGTTCCTCTGCCCGTGGCAGGGTTCGGCGTGGGAGGACTGCGTCGCGCGGCTCGCGCCCCGGCGCTGGTTTCTCATCCACCTGGAACCGGAGGAAATCGCCGCGCACAGGACCGGCCGGTTTCTGCCGGAACTCACGGACCACGTGCCCGCGGCGGCGCCGATCATCGCCCTGGCGCCGGGCGAGTCCTATGAACTCGCGCCCGCCGGCGAAAGGACGCCCCGGCAAGGAGACGCGTAATGAGCATTCCCCCCTCCGCCCCGCTCCTCACGCGCCCGCGCAAGACGCGTTTCATCGAGCTCCTCAGAACGACGCCGGCGCGCACCGTCTGCCCGAACTTCTACCTCCTCGCCCACGCCAACGGGTGCGCCTTCCGGCCGCATTGCGACTACTGCTACCTGAAGGGCTCGCTCTGGCACGTGCCGATCGATTCGGCCTTCGACAACGTGGCGCGCATGCTGGCCGACGTGCGGCGCTGGATCGCGCGCGACAACCTGGAGACCTACGTCCTCAACGCCGGCAATCTCTCCGACAGCCTCGCCTTCGAGCCCATCAGGCCGGCGGTGCAGGCCCTGGTCGAGGAATTCCGCGCCGCTTCCGCCGCGGGCCGGCGGCACACGCTGCTCCTCGTCACCAAGGGCGGCGTCAGCGAGTGCCGCCCGCTGCTCGAAGCGGCGCCGTGCCCCAACGTCATCGTTTCCTTCTCGGTGAACTGCGCCGAGGTCGCGCGGGCGCACGAGCGCGGCGCGGCGGCCGTGGCGGACCGCATGGACGCGGCGCGGCGCCTCAAAGCCGCGGGCTGGCGCGTTCGCATCCGCCTGGATCCGATGTTCGCGGGATACGAGTATGGCTCCATCGCGGGCGGGATTCGCGGCTTGGCGCCCGAGCGCGTCACGCTGGGCACGCTGCGCGCCGACCCGCATCTCCTGCGGGTCGTCAACCACGGCCTTTTCGGGGCGCTGGCGCCGCCCGCCGAGCCCGGCGGCCTCGCGAGATACCCGCTCGACACGCGCCTGGATCTTTACCGCGCCGCGCGCGCGGGCCTGGGCGGCGTGTGCCCCGTTGGCCTCTGCGAGGAAACGCGCGATGTCTGGGAGGCGGCCGGCCTGAACCCCGCTTTCCCCTCCTGCAACTGCGCGGAATGAGCGCGGAGCCTCCCGCGCCGCGCCCCTCTCTTTACAGTCCTTCCTCCATGTGATACGACCGTAAAGGTGCGCGCGCCGCGCGCCGGAGCGAGAGGAGAATCGGGCCCGTGTCCCACCAGTGGCATGCGCTGTCGGCGGAACAAACCCTCGAAGCCCTCCAAACCGGTGAACGCGGACTGACGGCCTCCGAAGCCGCCCGCCGCCTCGCGCGCCACGGACCCAACGAGCTCGCGGCCAAGGAGCGGCAGTCCGTCCTGGTGCTGTTCCTCGATCAGTTCAAGAACGTCCTGATCCTCATGCTGCTGGCGGCGGTCGGGTTGTCGCTCCTTTTGGGGGAATACGTCGACGCGGTCGTCATTCTCGTCATCGTCCTCCTGGCCACGCTGCTCGGCTTTATTCAGGAGTACCGCGCCGAGCGGGCCCTGGACAAGCTCAAGGAGTTGGCGGCGCCCAACGCCGGCGTGCTCCGCGACGGGCGCATCGTCACGCTGCCCGCCCGCGAACTCGTTCCCGGCGACGTCATTCAGATCAAGACCGGCGATCGCGTGCCGGCGGATGCCCGACTCCTGAGCGCGATCAACCTGCGCGTCGAGGAGGCATCGCTCACCGGCGAGTCCGCCGCGGCGGAGAAGACCGGCGGCGTGCTGGAAGGCGCCGCGCAGCTCGGCGACCGGCGCAACATGGCCTATACGGGAACCAACGTCGTCTACGGGCGCGGGAGCGCCGTCGTCGTCGCCACGGGCATGGCCACCGAATTCGGGCGCATCGCCGGCCTGCTCGCGGGCGTCGAGAAGCGCATGACGCCCCTCCAGGCAGGCCTCGACCGCATGGCCAAGCACATCGCCATCGGCGCCGTTGCCCTGATCGTCCCGCTCGTTTGCATGGGCGTGGCGCGCGGCCACGGCTGGGCCGAGATGTTCGTCTGGGGGGTCAGCCTCGCCGTCGCCGCCGTTCCCGAGGCCCTGGCCGCCGTCGTCACCATCGGTCTGGCCATCGGCCTGCAGCGCATGATCAAGCGCCGCGCCCTGGTGCGCAAGCTTCCCGCCGTGGAGACGCTGGGCTGCACCGATGTCATCTGTTCGGACAAGACCGGCACGCTCACGCAGGACCGCATGACGGTGCGGAGGGTCTTCGTGAGCGGCCGCGCCGTCGAGGTGAGCGGCGCGGGCGACGACCCGCTGGGCTGCTTCGCTTGGGCCGGCGCCGGCGCGGCGCCGGCTTCAGACCCGGCGCTCGCGCTGCTCCTGGAGGCGAGCGCCCTGTGCAACGACAGCACCATCGACGGCGATCGGGGCGGCTTCCGGGGCGATCCCACCGAGATCGCCCTGGCCGTCCTCGCGGCCAAGGGCGGCTGCGATCTGGACAGCCTGCGGCGGGAATTTCCCCGCGTCGCCGAAGTCCCCTTCTCTTCCGAGACCAAGCGCATGACGACGGTGCACGGCGGACCCCGCGGGCGCATCGTGTTCTGCAAGGGCGCGCCCGAGGTGATCATCGAGCAGAGCGTTCGCATCAGGTGCGGATCGGAGGAACGGCCGCTGGATGCCCCGACGCGGGAGGAATTGCTCGCCGTGAACGGCGCAATGGCGGAGGACGCGCTGCGGGTCCTTGCCATCGCCTACAAGTCCGACGACGGCGGTCCGCCCGACGCCGCGCTGACGTTCCTGGGCCTGGCCGGCATGATCGACCCGCCCCGCCCCGAGGCGGCCGAAGCCATCCGCACGGCCAGGGGCGCCGGCGTCCGGTCGGTCATGATCACCGGCGACAACAAGAACACCGCCGCCCGCGTCGCCCGCGAACTCGGCCTGCTGGCCGGCGGCCTCGTCGTCGAGGGCCGCGAGCTAGACGGCCTCTCCGCCGCGGAGCTCGACGCCCTCGTGCCCCGCGCCGATGTGTACGCGCGCGTCTCGCCCGTCCACAAGCTCGCCATCGTCGAGGCGCTTCAGCGCCGGGGCCACGTCGTCGCCATGACGGGCGACGGCATCAACGACGCCCCCGCGCTCAAGCAGGCCGACATCGGCGTGGCCATGGGCGCCACCGGCACCGATGTCTCCAAGGAAGCCGCCGACATGGTGCTCATCGACGACAACTTCGCCTCCATCGTGGCGGCTATCGAGGAGGGGCGCGGCGTTTTCGACAACATCAAGAAGTTCCTCGTGTACCTGCTCTCCTGCAACCTGGGCGAGGTTCTGCTCATGGCCGCGGGTATCCTGTTCGGCTCCCTGGTCGGCCTCACGGGGGGCGCGCTGCCCCTGGTGGCGATCCAGATTCTCTACGTGAATCTGGCCACCGACGGCTTGCCCGCCGTGGCCTTGTCGCTCAACCCGAAGGAGGCGGACCTCATGCGGCGCCGCCCGCGCCGCCGCACCGAAGGCATTTTCACGCCGCAGACCATCGCGCGGATCGCGAGCCTGGGGGTCTGGACCTGCCTGGTGGGAATCGCCGCCCTCCTCTACGCGCGGTCGCAGGGCAACACCATCGCGGAGGCGCAGGCCTTCTGCTTCGTGACCTTGATTCTCGTTCAGCTCGTCAACGCGCTCAACTGCCGTTCTCTGTCTCGCTCGATCTTCAGCGTGGGGGTGTTCAGCAACCGCTGGCTCCTCCTGGCGCTGCTATGGGAAGGCGCGCTGCTGTGTCTCATCGTCTACCTGCCGCCGCTCCAGGAGATCTTCCACACCTATGCCTTCAGCGGCGCCGACTGGTGCGTCGCCGTTCTGCTCGCCGCTTCCATCCTGGCCGTGTCGGAGGCCGCCAAGCTGGCGCGCCGTCTGTGCTTCCCCGCGACGCCTCGGGGATAGCGCCGGCAGCCGACTGGCCGCGCCGCCGCCGGCGCCTTACAATCGGTGCCGCGCGCCGCGGGCGCGCGGAAGGAGAGCCGACATGCCGGGTGGAATGGCCATGCGCGCCGCCGCTGCCTGCCTGCTGTGCGCGGGAGCGGCGCGCGGCGCCGAGGCGCCCGCGCCGAGTATCGACGCCGAGAAGGTGCGGGAGCTCGTCGCGGCGGCCGCGCGGCGCGAGCCGACCGCGCCCTCGGTCCTGGCGAGTCTCGACCCGCGCAAGGCCGCCGACCGCGAGCTCGCGCGGCGCTTGCGGACCGTGCGCCTCTCCGTGGAATGGGATCGCCTGAGCGCCGACGAAGCGCTGGCGTCGCTCCGCGAACGCACGGGCCTGGCCTGCGTCCTGAGCGCCTCGGCGCGCGAGGCGCTCGCGCGCGAGAGCCCGAAGATCTCCCTGCACCTTCGCGATCTGGCGCTCGGCGACCTTCTCGATCTGCTCGCGGCACAGCTTGGCGACTACCGCTTCGCCGCCCGCCACGGCATCCTCTTGCTCGTGCGCGGCGAGGAGCACCGCCCCGCCGCCGTGCTCAAGATCTACGACATCCGCGCCATCACCGCGCCGCGGCGCGACTTCCCCGGGCCGCGGCTGAGCCTCGCGACGTTCGAGGAGGCCGCGCCGCGGTAGCGCGGCCCGCGGCGATCGGGTGTCTTCAGGCTCGATCGGGGCGCCTGGAGGAAGATTCCGGCGGTCCGAAAACCACGGCTCCGGGCAGCCGATCCAAGAAAAAAAGCCGCGGCGGGGAAGGACCGGTCCTTCCCCGCCGCGGCGATTCCTGCGCGGCCGGCGACGGCCGCGCCGCTTAGAATCCTAGCACGGCTCCTGCACGTCGCAGGGCAGAGTCGTCTCGTACGTGCCGCACTCCTCGCCCAGCTCCGGCGCCGGGCCGTCGAGGAACTGCCAGTGGATAATGTAGACGGCATCGGAGGCATCCACGAGGCCGTCTCCGTTCGCGTCCAACGCAGCTTCGCAGCCGGGCTCCCTGCCGCCGCGGTAGAGGTAATTGAGGATAAAGATGCCGTCGGCCAAATCGAGCTTGCCGTCGCCGTTGGCGTTGCCGGGCCGGAACTTCATGCCCGCCTGGTAGACGAACAAGCCCGCCTTGTTGCAGGAGTCGGGGTTGCAGCAATCTTCGGCCGGATCGATGCCCGCGCTGAGCGAGGCGGCAAAGCTGTCGCCGCCGATGACCATGACGTTGGCCACGGGGGGCGAGCCGAGGGTCAGGTCGCACGGAACGACGTAGGTCGACTGTCCCTCGGCGTCCATGAGGACCTTCCACGTGACGGCCAGATCCGTCCAGCCGTTCTGCGCGGGAAGCGTTACGGCCGCCATCAAGTCGATCACGACCCCGTGGGTCACGCCCTCTCCGGGGTAGATATTGATCGAGTTGAAATCAGGCCCGTTGCCGCCCTTGAAGGTTCCGCTATCGGTGTCTTTCACCGTCGCGTCCACGATATCCAGCATCGCCGCGTCCCTGATGCACACGCCGTAGGACCAGCCCTGGACCCGTCCGGAGTTCGGATTGGCGGGATCCGAGTCGAAGTTGAGGGTCACCAGCGAGTCGACCTCGGCATCGGCGGCGCCGCTGCCGCCGCCGACATCGATGGTGAACTGAGCCGCCGGCGCGCAGATCTTGGGCTCGAAGGTGAAGACCGCGGGAGCCTGCACGTTGGGTGTAATGCTCGCGCCCCCGTACACCATGACGATCGCCGTGGGGGGGCTGCCCACCGTGTCCGTGAAGGCCAGGCGTCCGGCCTCGGAGGCCGCGGCGCCCACCGTGCCCGACACTTCCACCGTCAAGTCGATGATCCGGAGG
>MWEK01000036.1 GCA_002070955.1 Planctomycetes bacterium ADurb.Bin069 | reverse complement strand
ACGCCACCGTCATCAAGATCAACGGCAGATCGTACCCTTCCGCAAAGGCGAAGAGGGCTTCCGCCCCACCGGCGGAGAAATAGCGCCCGGCGCCCACTGGACGCAGCGCCGACATCGGCTCCCCTTCAGGCAAATCCGCCGCGCGAATTCCAGTACGCAACCGCGCAGGTGGGTCAATTCTCACCGCCAAGGTGGGTCAGTTTCCGACCGGCGCCGTCACCCGCGCTCCATGCCGTCGACAGCGAGAACTCCAGCGCGATCGTCGCTCCCCAGACGAGCCCAGCCGATCCACGGACGAAGGACGAGCCACTCATGAAAGCAGCCCCCCTGACGCGAACCCCGCGGCGCGATCTCGACGCACCGACCTCATTCTTCTCCGAGGCCCCGCGCCCCGCGAACGAAGCGAAGGCCCCATTGTGCCATGCCGCTGCGGACAAAGGGAGTGCGCCCGTCGCGCGAAGTCGGCCCGCCGGCCCCTCTCGGGGGAAGGATCAGGGCTGGGGTCGTCGGTCCTTTTCGGCCGGCGCGGGTGCGACGGGGCCAAGGGGCGCGACGACCGCATCGTCGAACCAGACGACGTCCGACGGCCCGCGCTGGCCGGACGCGGAGAGGAGGAGGACGATTCCCGCGGCGCCGTGGGGAACGCGGACCAGGCCGATAAGCTCTCGCCAGCCGTCTGGCTGCGCGGGGGGGCTGGGCAGGATGAAGACGTCGCGGTCCTCGGCCGTCCATCCCCCTTTCGCGTCCGTCCAGCGCACGCGGATCGAGGGGGCACCGGCGCCCTTGCCGCGGCAGCGGGCGGAAACGACGTAGACCTCGCCGGGCTGCACGCCCGGAATGTTCTGGGCGAAGCATCCCGAGGAAACGCCTCGAATACGGGCGCTGGCGGCGCCGGCATCGGTGTCGAGATCGAACTTGCCGTGCGAGTCGTCGTTCTGCCAGGTCCACCAGTGCTCGGGGGATCCGCCGGGGTTGCCGGCGGTGAAGGAGGCGTTCTTCAGCCGGTTCTCCTCCGGTCCCAGCGCGGCGATCCGCCGCCGGGCCGCCGCGGTGGGATCGACCGCGCGCAGGAGGGCCTGATCCGCGCCGGGGATGACCTCGGGCCAGGCGGGGAACCCGGAGCCGTCCGACGGCCACCACCGGCCTTTTTCGCCGTAGATCCAGACGTAGCCGTCGCAGGCGTGGAGGGCCGCGGCGACGTTCGCTTCCAGCCGGGCGCCCCGCGAGCCTCCCATCGGGTCGATGTACCAGGGCGAGCTGGGCGGGTTGCCGTGCGCGTCGAGATAAATCCCATGGCTGATCTGAACCTGGGCCCGGTACTTCGCCCGGTTCTCGGGCGAGAGCAGCCGAGGCGCTCTCGTGGTGAGCGTCACGTAGGCGTGGTCGAACTCGGCGACGCTGTTGTACCGATACGCGTTCTCGTTCCCTTCCACGATGACCACGCTGGGAGGCGCCGCGTCGAGCCAGCCGTCCAGGAACGCCGGGCAGAGGCCGTAGACGTGCCCCTCCAGCATGGAGAGGGCGTCGGGCTGGCCGGGCGCGGGCATCGGCAGGTCGCTGATCAGGCGATACGCCAGGATCGTGATGTTGGGATACTCGGCGACGACGGCGCGCATCACGTCGCGCCCTCGGTCGCGGGCTCTGGCGGCGTACTCGGCGAACGAGTGCCGATCGCGGCCCTCCTGCCGGGCGTAAGAGAACTGGGCGTGAGGCGGGGCGTAGGGCTCGGCGTCGTAGAGCAGCCCCTTGAGCCCCCCTTGCCGGGCCACGCGCGCCAGCAGGCGCCAGTGGTCGACGACCTGGGCCCAGCCATCGTCGTCGAACCAGTCCACGTCGCCGGGGTTGGCGTTGATCAGCAGGAAGTAATCGCCGCCCCTGGCGCGCTTCGCGGCCTGAAGGTCCGCGGTCGAGGCGGCGAAGGCGGCCTCGTCCCAGTGGTCCCGGCCAAAAGCGAAGGAAGAGCCGACCTCCTTTCCGTCGGGTCCGGTCCGCGTGGGCGCGATCACCGCGCCCTGAAACGGCCACCGCTCAAACGCGGCAATATGCCGGCGGAATTGGGCGGGCGTCGGGTGGTCCCACCCCGTCGCGATCAACTTCGGCAGCCCCGCGTCCGCCGGTTCCCCGCCCCTGGAGGGGGCCGGCGTCAGCATCACGGCCCCGGCCGTCAGAACAAGCCCAAGCGCGCGAAAGATCCCGTCCGCCATCGATCCGTCCTCCGGGTAAAAAGTGTCGGGAACCGCCGTGAGACCACCCGGGTCCGCCGGCAGGTCTTCAGTCGCTTCCAGGCCCAGCTTCTCCACCATCTTCTCACGCCGAACGGCGAAGCCGTAGAGGCGTCCCCGCCGGGCGCCCCCTGGGTCAACACGGAGGCGTCATCCTGAGACACGACCGATGCCGAAAAGAACGGACCTTCCCCCGCACGGGGAACGGATCGTTGGTTGCGGGCGCCGGTCGGTGAATCCATGCTGACGAAGCGACTCGGATGAAAAAGGGGATCGCACGGCTTGCCCGGCACGAGTCTCCGCGGCCGGCCGTTGCGCCAGGCGATCAATCGCGACCTCCGACCGCCTGGGCCCGGGATCCAGCCCGCGGCCCCGAAGGCGTCAACCGCGTGCTGTCGCGGGGTTTCGTGCTCCCCCTGGCAAGGGTTGTCCGAATATCGGTCGCGAAGAGGAACCGAGACCACGGGCGGGCCTCCAGGATGTCGAGGAGTCGGTCCAGGGAGTCGGCGTCGAAGCCGGCGGGGACGCGGAGAGTGCGCCGGCCGCCAAGGACAAGCTCGAAGTGCGCCGCCGGCGCGGCGTTGGGGGCCGAGACGACCAGATCGGCTGGGAGGACGTGGACTGGGAGGAAGGCGGGGCGGACGGTCGCAGCGGGAGCGGCGGGCGAGATGGGCGGCGTGGAGTCGCCGCGGGGCCGTCGCGGCGGGAGCCCAACGCGGAGGCGGTAGAGTTGGCGGCGGAAGGCGTGGATGGAAAGTCCGCGAGCCGGGCAGAATTGGACGTGGGTCAGCCTCGAGCGGTGAAACTCCGCCAGCACGGCCGGCCAGTTGAGCTTGCGAGATGAGCGGGGCGTTTCCAAGGCGGGGCCTACGCATAGGAAATGCCGCTCGCGTTTTCATTATCCACTAGCGTAATCGCGACCCTCGCCGCGGTCAATCAACGGTCGCGCGAACTCTTGAGGCGCTCCGCGCGAGCCCGCGCAGGCTCCGCGCGGGCTGTGTGCGGGCGTTCCCCTCAGTCGCTCTACGATTTGGATATCGCGACCATGGAAAAAGCCGCGCATGAAACCTGTAACCAGGACGACGCCACCGGCTTTATTCGCCTAAACGCGCTGCGCCTGAAGAACCAGGCGCGCCGCAATCAAAGCTGAGCGCTTCGCCTTCCCCGCGCGCGACTCACGGCACGCCTACCGCCTCTACTAGATCCCGCCAAAGTGCATCGCCATTGTCGCCGTTGGTCATGATGATTATGCCATGTCCAGCTACAGGATCGAACTCGACATGACTGCGGAATCCCGTGCCGTTGCTGCCGCTATGCCGTATGCGCGGCCCTGATGGCGCCGGCTCGACGACCCAGCCAAGGCCATACCTGGTGTCCTCCGCGACCGGGTGTCCGCGCCGGCTTAATCCCGACAGCCCAGCCGGCGGGCTGACCGGCGTAAACATCTGCTTGACCGTCTCGGCTTTCAGGGAATGTGGAGCGCCGCTATCCGGATTCATCAGTTCCAGTACGAAGGAGGCATAATCCAAGGCAGAGCAATAGAGCGAATATGCGGCTTGGGGCTGCATATACAGCCTGCGCCCCTTTTTAACCCGGCCCTTGGCATCGTGACCTTCAGCGGCATGCGCCGCTAACTCTGGGCGCCACACCAGACTGCTATGATTCATCGCCAGCGGCACCAGCAAAATCCGCCGCAAGTAGTCTTCCAGATCGCTGTTTACAATCTTTTCGATCACCCGCTGCAGAAACTGAAACCCTTCGCCCGAGTACCTGAACGCGCTTCCTGGCTCGTGCATGACCTCCAGCGGCCCGCCCTTGGGTCGCCAGTTCGGCAAGCCGCTAGTATGCGTCAACACCATCCGCGCGGTGATTTTCTCATGCAATGACTCGCCCTTTATGTACGGCCCGCCCAGATATTCCACCAGCGGACGGTCGAGATCCAGCTTCCCCTGCTCCACCAGCTTCAGCGCGGCAAAGGCCGCCAAGGGCTTGGTCATCGAAGCGGCCTCGAAAAGCGTATCCGCCGTCACCGCAGCCGGTTTACCTGCCTCTTGCGCCCCCAGATAACACTCACCGGCAACTCGCCGTTGCTCGATTTGCACCACGGCCACGCCCGGCACCCTATGGCGGCTCATCAGCAGCGCCAGCCGCGTAGCCAGTGGAAGCTCCGCCGGAGGCTCCCAGGCATTTAACACCTGCCGGACCAGCTCGCCAAATTCACTGGCTTCCACCCGGCGCTCGTCGATATCAGTGTTTACCCGGTGCACCAGCACCAAATCGAGTGCGGGAACGCACAATACGTAGTGTCCGCGAAAACCCCTTGCCGAAAACGATCCCGGCGGCAAGGTCACGCCCGGCAGGTGCATCCCTGACCGCTCCACCCACCATAGGTAACCGTAACCGCCGCTTTCCCCCGCCTCAGAATACGCCCGCACGCTATCGCGCACCCAATCCGCCGGCACTATCTGCTTGCCGTGCCAGTTGCCATTGCGCACAAATAACAGGCCAAAGCGCGCCAAATCCCGTGCCGTCATCCGGAAAGGATAAGCGCGGTGGATCGAATCCTCACCCGTGACGTAGCTTCCATCACTCGCCACAAAGTCCTGCATGCCAATTGGCTGGGCAATGAAGCTTTCAATATCCGCATAGATACTGCTGTCCGCGGCCCGTTCGTATAAAGTCCCCAGCGCATTGAAATCCCAGTTGTTATAGTACCAGAAGCTGCCTGGCTGATGGCTGTAACGCTGCGGCCGCAATGCCCGCATCCGCGGAGTCTCGTAAAGTGCGGCATGGTACACTCCCGAACGCGCCTTAAGCAGATCACCTACCGTAGCACGCTTCTCTTCCGGGCTTAAAGATGGCGCATTATCATCCAGCCCCAGTTCTTCCAAAATCGCCCCCAGCCGGATTTTTCCCTGCGCCACTCTGATTCCTACCAAGGCGCTCAAGAAGCTTTTGCGGATGGAGTGGACGTTAAATTTCTGATCCACCGCCCCCCACTCATCCAGCAGCTTGCCGCCAGCCAGGATCACTACGGCCTCGGTATTCAAATCTGCCGTATACTCGCGCGCAGCCGCCAGTCTCTTCCGGTTCCAGCCTAGCGCCAACGCCTCCTCATCCGTCAGCCTTTGTTCCGGATGCGCCGGCAGCGCGGACTGCGCCGCAGCGCCGTTTGCCCATAGCGCCCCCAGCAAAGACGCAACAATCGCCAATCGAGAAAAGCCTGATGTGTTTCTGCCGCATGATCGCCGCGGCATTCCTGACCAATATTGGGTGAACGCCTTCATAGTAACAACCACTCTCCCGGCCTTGCGCAACTCCATGCCGCGAGCCAGGCCACCTACGCATAGGAAATGACGCATAGGAAATGCCGTTCGTGTTTTCATTATCCACTATCGTAATCGCGACCCTCGCCGCGGTCAATCAACGGTCGCGCGAACGCTTGCGGCGCTCCACGCGAGCCCGCACAGGCTCCGCGCGGAGCTTGTGCAGGCTCGCGCGGAGATCCGGGCTGCCTCAACGCCTCCCAAGCGGCCTCTCGCCGGTGTTTCGCCCCGGCGCCGCCCCTCTCTGCCGACGGCCCCGCGCTCCCGCACAGCCGGTGTCGGCGCTCGTTCGCGCCCCCGCCTCGCCGCCCTCGCGCGCCCAAGTCCCACTCCCGCTCAACGCGCTCGATCCCGCCCCAATCGTCTCTCGCGCCGGCAGCCTGACCAGGTCTACGACATCCCCGGCGACTCATTAAATTCCGACGATGGGTGTCTCAAAGTCATTGACACATACCGCGCAGGTGATTAAAACAGCTTGAGCGCTACATCAAAGAACTTGAGAAGAAGTTTCCTGGGACAACTGGGCAGTGGACGGGGCGTGTGGAGACGTACTGAGTATGAAGACGGATAATCCGATCAAGCTTGGAGTCAACGACGCGCTGAAGGATGCGCAGTTTCAGCGGAAATCGAACACTTGGTATCGCGACACAGATGAGACGATTGTCCTGGTGAACGTGCAGAAGTCGAACTTCGGAGAGCAGTATTACATCAATCTTTCCGTCTGGGTGAAAGGGCTTCCTGGCGATCCTTGTGTCAGGCTTCCATCGCAGGCCGTTCTTTGCCATATCGAGGGACGGCTTGGAGGGTTGATGCCCGGGGAGGACGAGCGACTCAGGCAGATGCTCAACGTCGAAGACGAATCTCTCGAGAAAGATCAACGGCGGCATGCAATCGAAGACGTGATCACGCGCATAGTCTTGCCTTTCCTTCTCCAGTGCAGTACGCGGGCTGGCATCCGGGAGGCATATGGCCAGGGGAGACTACGTTGTTTTGCAGTGAAGCAGAGTGTCCTTGATTGTATTCGTGAGTGAGCCGATGGACTTAGCACGTCCATAAACCCACGGCCTGCGGCCGTGGACCCGAAAAGGCTCTGCCGTTGCGGCGTGCAATGAAGTACGCTCTCCTTCCTTGGAGAGCCCTTTCGGGCGGGAACCCCGCGATCAACAAGGCGACTGGCAACTCCGCCATCCGTTACGTGCATCCGGAAACCGGGCAATCAGTCGTCGTCGATACCGTCACCAACGAAGTCATTCACGTGGGAGGGCCAGGCTTCCGCTATGGTCCTTTGAGTGGAGACCTCTAATGACCAACGTTGCCACAATCTATGTACTGCTTCTGGACGAAAACGTCGACGTCTGGCGGCCTGTCCAAGCAGAGCGCTTGAGTGAGAATACGTACCGGATACTCCCTCAACCCTACGACCGGAGTACTGAAACGTGGCAGTTTGAGCCAGGTGATGTTGTGGCGTGCGAGATGTTGGAATTCTACGAGGGGCGTACCCTTGCCGCCACCAAGAAGGTCGTTCAGGATTGAAGGTGAACCAAATTGAGTGCTCCGGAGTCTAAGCCGGTGTGCAAACGAGGATTGCCCCACAGGTTCCACGAGATGCCCTCGAGCATCGCGTCACCCACCAGTTGCGAGCGGCATAGGCAATGGTTCTATAGTCACTTACATTACCTGGGGTACGGCTGTTCCGTGCCCGCCTTCGCGCCAAAGGGCTGGCTGAATCTGGGTAGCTGACACTTGCTGGTGCCAAGGCGTTCGCGAATGAGTGCGTCGGCCGCAGGTGCCAACGTCGAGTCAAAGCCTCGAGCAAATATGTTGCTCTCAACGCGTTGCATGCAGGCCGTACGCCCTTCAGCTGCTTGGCGGATCGGTCCCGCCGTGGCGTCCAGCTGATTCTCCTCCTCGACGATCACCTCTGCTGACGACCTACGGCGAGTACCGCCGGAGCCACCGCGGCGTCTCCGCAGCTACCCTGATGTTGGACCTCGACACAACATCGTCCTTTGTCAAGTCGCTCCAGTCGCGCGGAAGAGGAATCGCGGGGCTGCGGGTCGTCGACATCGACCGGTTCGTCGGAGATCTTGACCCTGCTCGGCCCCGCACCCAAGACGCTCACCACGATGTGGAGTTTCGCCGCAGCCTTCGTGTGGTTCGTCCTGCAGGCAGCAAATGCCTTCGCCAGCGCGTCGTGGAACCTGATGACTGTCGCATCGGTCACCACGAGATCCTTGATCCACGCCAGGCTGCCACGGAGCACCTCCGTCGGAGCGGTAACCTTCTCGCTGACGTAGGCCAGGATCGCCTTCAGGAACTTCGTCAACTCGGGGGTGAATCGATCGTGGAATGACGACGATACCAGGGTGTCGCCAGTGCTGGCCTCGTAAGCTCGCCGCATGCCGGCGATCTGCCGCTCGCCCCTGCTACCAAATCCCAGGAGCAGCGTCCAGAAGAACTTGGCGGGATTGATCTTGCGCCGACGTTTCACGAACCCTGTCTTCCGAGCCAGTCCCGAAAGCTGCTGGTCGCTTGACGATACCTTTCAAGTTCGACCGAATCCCGATAGACTTCTTGCGGGCCATTCTTCTCTCTTTTCCGTTATTTGTATTGAAATAGGACAATACGAAGAGTGACCTCCTTCAAGTCCTGTCAGAATCTCGCGTTACGTCTCCTTATCCGATCACGCATTGACCAAAGCTAACAAAATCACTGGAGCGGAGCGGGTGGCACACGTCAGTTGCCAATAACCCAGGCCGCGACGATATTCGCAGCCACGCCCCGGCGCATGGCCGAGAGCCGCTTCGCGGCGGCCGGCGGAGCCGAAGAGCCGCACGGTTTTCCACGAGACCGGCGCGCCGGCGCGCGATCAGAAGCCGCTCCCGCCGCGGGCTGACGCCCGCGGCGGCGTGGATCCGGCGGCGGTGCTGGAAATCAGAGTGCGTCGGGGGACTCGTCCGCCGGCGGCCACGCATCGCCCCGGATACTCACCTCGAGACCGAACCCGGCCAGCGCCCGGGCCACCTCCGCCACGTGCTCGGCCGCGGGCGGCGCGAGCCCCGCGTCGGAGTACGGAAGCCCGAGACGCTCGTACTTGTGGACGCCCAACCCGTGGTACGGCAGGATGTCGACGCCGTGGCGCCGCGGGAGCGAGGCGACCAGGGCGCCCGTGGCCTTCACGTTCTCCTCGTCGTCGTTGACGCCCGGAAAGAGCGGCAAGCGGACCAACATCGCGCCGCCGCCCGCCGACCGCTGTCTCAGGTTCGCGAGAATCGTCTCGTTCCTCACGCCGGCGAAGGCCTCGTGCCGCGCGGCATCGACGACCTTGATGTCGAAGAGCATCAGATCGGCGCGACGGCTCGCGCGCGCGAACGTCTCCGCGTCGGCATAACCCGACGTGTCCACCGCGGTGTGAATTCCCCGCTCGCGGCAGGCCTCCAGCAACGCGCACAGAAACTCGGGCTGGCAGAGCGGCTCGCCGCCTGAGAAGGTCGCGCCGCCGCCCGATTCGTCATAGAAGACGATGTCGCGCGACACGACTTCCATGACCTCCGCGACGCTCATCTGGCGGCCGGCGACCTCGGTCGCATCGAACACGCAGGCCTCGGCGCAAGCGCCGCAGCCTATGCAGCGCGCATCGGCCACGGGAGCGCCCCGCGCGGGCAGGGACAACGCCCCGGTGGGACAGACGCCGACGCAGGCGCCGCAGCGGGTGCAGCGCTCCCCTCGCCGCAGGATCACGGGCTCGCGCCCCCGGCCCTCCGGGTTGTGGCAGAACCGGCAGGCGCAGGGGCAGCCCTTGAGAAAAACCGTGGTCCTGAGCCCGGGGCCGTCATGGATGGCAAAGCGTTTGAGGTCGAAGACGATGCCCATAGGGCTAACGATACCGAACGGCGGCGCGGGGCGAAAGGTTCCCGCCGCGCGCCCTCATTTCTCAACGTTGAAATCCCACGTGGCATCGTCCTTGAGGCTGCGCTGCTCGTGCTTGACCGTCCCCGCGGCGGTGCGCAGCTCGATCTGGTAGTCCCCGCGGGCCAGCCCGCTCAGGCGATACCAGCCCGACTGATCGGCGACGGTGGTGTGCTGGACCGTGCTCGTGAGGGCGCCCGCCGTCTTGGTCCACGAGAGCGTCACGCGCGCTCCGGGCTGGGCCTGGCCGCCCGCGGAAACGTGCCCGTCGATGACCGCATCGCCGCGCCCGAAGACGACCCTGACGGACTTGCGCTCGCCGGCCTCAAGCGTCGCCCCGCGCACGCTGTAGTGCGGCGCGGCCCAGGTGTCGAACAACAAGTCCCCCGCCGGCACGTCCTCGGCGGCGAAAGCGCCGTCCGGTCCGCTCACGATCCGAACCTCCTGCGACCAGCTTTTCGCGCTGCGCACGCGGAAGGCGAAGCCGGGCATGGGGGCTCCCTCGGCGTCGACCACTAGGCCGTCGATCGCGCCGACATCCGACGCCTCGAGCACGATTTCCACGCGGAGCACCGCCTCTTCCTCGACGACAAGATCGCGCATACGCAGATCCTTGTACCCCTTCTTGGGGAACACCGAGAGCATGTAGTCACCGCTCGCCTCGATCTCCGTGAAGCTGAAAAGCCCCCCGGCGGTGCTCCGAGCGTGCCGGCTCACCTTCACCTTCGCGCTGGTCAGGAGCACGGCCTCGCCCTCGATGGTGTTGCCGGCGGCATCCTTGAGCACGCCCTCGATGGCCGCGTTCCCCGCGGCCGGTGTCAGGGTGAAGTTGACCTCCTTGGCCTCTTCGCCCTGCGCCGGCCGGACGACCTCCTCCTGACGCCGGTAACCGGGCTTGAACGCCCGCAGAAAGAGCGTGGCCGACCAGGGCACGTCGAGCCGGTAGCTTCCCGTCTCGTCCGCCTGGGCCTGAATGGTGCTGGAGGCGATCGCCATGACCAACGTCCCGGGGAGCGCCCCTCCCTCCGGGTCGGCGCAGATCCCCGTAACGGTGATGGTCGCCGCCGCGCGGAACTCGAAATCGACGGCGGCCGCCGACGGCACGGCCACGGTCTTATTCTTCTCCTCCCCCGTCAGCGGCCAGACCGCCGCGACCCGGAAGCTTCCCGCGGGCAGATCGCGCAGCTCATAGAAACCCTCGGCATCGGTCTCGGAGCTCACGGACTGATCGGCGTACGGCCACAGATCGATGACATCGCTCTCGCTGGTTCCCTGGCTGAGCCGCACCGTGACGCCCGGAAGCGGATTGCCGTCGGAGTCCAGGGCACGGCCGCGGACCAGGTTCGCGGCGACGCCCATCCGCAGCGTGACCCTCTTGCTCTCGCCCCCGAGGAGGTTGATCGCCGCGCTGGTGCCCTTCGCGCCTTCGGGCGCCCGCACCGCCAAGTTATAGCGCCCCGCCGGCAGGTCGGAGAAATCGACATTCCCTTCCCCGTCGCTCACGGCCTGCTTGTCGCCGTAGGTCGCGCTCAGGATCACGGCGACTTGAGGGCAACTCTCCCCGGTCTCGTTCACCACCTGAACGAGAAGCTGCGCGGCGCCTCGGCCCTCGAAGGGCCTGAGCCCGCCGCCGGCGCTGAAGGCGCCGCTCTCGCCGCCCGCGGCGCTCGCATCCCTCGAGGCGCCCCGGCCGCCGGAGCCACCCGTCCTGGAAGCGCCGCCCCCGCCCGCGGCGCCGGACGTCCCCTCCGCGGGTTTTCGGTTCGAGGCGACGTTGGAACCTCGTTCTGGAAGCGTCGCGCCGCCCGCGGCGCCGGACGCTCCGCCCCCGGCCCTTGCGCCCGCCGCGGCGCCCCCTATCCCTTCCCGCCCCTCGTCTCCGGGAGCATCGGCCGACCTGAGGCACCAGACCAGCCCGGCCGCAATGCAACCCGCACACAGGAGCGCAATGGTCAGGTGGCGCGTATTCAAGCGATACCTCTTCCGGAGTTTCCGGGCGCCGGCCGCCGCCGGCGCCCTTATCAGAATATCCCCGATTATGACCCACGGCCAGTTGCGCCGGCGCCCGGCGCCGACACGCCGGCCGCGCGCGGAGCCATTGCCGCCGGAGGACGCCCGCCTGCCCGCCGCCTCAGCGCGAATCGCCCTCTTCGCCCGGATTATCGGCTCCGGGCGACGGCGCAACGAGGGGCGCGTCGATGGGCAGATCCTCAGGCGGTTTCGCCGCCGCGGCCGGCGACACTTCAAGCAACGATCGGAGCGCCGCCGTCTGCTTCGTCTCGCCGCCCGTGGCAAGGAAGAAATCCGAACCGGCGGTGCCGGCATCGATGGTCTCCTTCGCCTCCCAAGCGGCGCCCGAAGCGGTGAAACGCGCCTTCGTCAGGGGCTTCCACTCGCCGGCCGCCGTCCGCGCCCAGCCGTTCCCGAAGCGCGCGCGGCGGACCTCCTGAACGCTCTTGCCATCCCGCCGGAAATCCTCCACGAAGGAGTGCAGGCCCCGAAGCGGGCTCCCCCCCGTCCGCGTCCGAAACGTCACCAGGTGCTTCCAGCGCTTCTCCGCGGGCAAGAAAATGAAGCCCCCGTAGGCGGTCTTCCCGCCCTGGACCTCGGCGCGGACGGCGAAGCGATAAGTCTCCCCCGCTTTCCAGGGAAAATCCACCATGCATTGCCCGCCAGTGCCCTCGCCGCCGAAGCGTCTGACGCGCACGCCCTCCCCTTCGAAGAGGGTTTCGACACGCTCCTCGAGTTCGACGGCGTTCGGGTCATCGCCTTTCGTCGGATCCCATACCGAGAAGAGCGCCACCTTCCGCTCCGGGCCGATCTCCTGAATCCCGAAGTAGCCCGTATTCCAACCGCAGGCCATGAAGTAGCTCCCGACCGTCGACCGGTCGACGGTCATTTCCAGGGAAAAGAACAGGACGTCGGGCGCCTGCCAGCTCAGGTGGACGGACCGCGCCGCGCGCGGCGGCGCCTTGCCGCCGATGCTTTCGGCGCCGGTGGCAAGCCAGGCCGCGAACGGGACTATGACGGCCGCCGCGGTTCGAGTCCGGCGCGCACTCATGGCTCCTCCTTTCCCAAGGGAATCGACGTTCCGCCGCCTCCCTCCCGCGCCGGCCTTCCCTTGGGTCCCCTCGATTGACCCCGGTGCGGCCGGCGTTAAGATCATCCGTGGCAAGGACATGGACAGCATCTCTCATAACCCGCCGGTCGTCAACGAAGAGTGCCCTTACCGAGCTCTTCCCAAGGGGCCGCCCGCGATGATTCCTACCGCGATCAAAAGGATCGCCGGCGCCGTCCCGCGCCTTTTGCCGGCGGGCTGCCCATGATCGTCACCATCGACGGCACCGACTGGCTCTATGGGGAACGCGCGATCAGACGGCACGTCGCAAACCTCGTGGCGCTCGTGGGGACTTTCGGCGAGGACATCGACTACCGCATCTTCCTGAATCGTTTCCGCCCGAGTCCCTACGGCCGTCCGCCCTCTTCGCGGCCCCGTGTCGCCGTGAAGACGGTGTGGTGCCCTCCGCGGATCTTCTACACGCTCAACGCGCGTTGGGATCTCGCTTCCATCCATCGTTTCAGCGGACCGACCGATGTGTTTCACGCCGCGGGCGCGTGCCTTCCCCGGTGCCGCGCACGGGAGTATGTCTACACCGTGCCGGGGTTCGCCGCCTACGCTCGACCCGAGCTGCTGCCGCCCGCCTACGCGGCCCGGATGGCGGGGGCCATCCGCAGGGCGCTGCCCTGGATCACCCATTTCTTGGCGGTCTCGGAAACGACCCGCCGGGAAGTCGTGGAGATCCTACAGGTCCCGCCGGAGTGCACGAGCGCGATCCCTTTGGGGATCGATGGCGAGTTCGGACCGCGGGATCCCGAGGCGTGCTTCCGAGCGCTGGCAAGCCGCCTGCCGTTGCGCCGCCCCTACGTCCTGTATATCGGCGGGATCGACAAACTCAAGAACACGGCCGGCCTGGTGCGCGCCTTCGCCTCCGTCGCCCGCGCGGCTTTCGCGCGCCACCAGCTCGTGCTCGTCGGCCCGACCTACTGGCTCGATCGGGACATCAAGGATGCGATTGCGGCGGCGGACCTCGGCGGCCGCATTCTGCTGGCCGGCCCCCACGGGGGCGAGGATCTCGTGCGCTTCTACGGGGCGGCGGATCTCTTCGTCTTCCCGACCTTCTACGAGGGCTGGACCTCGCCGCCCTTGGAAGCGATGGCCTGCGGCGTGCCCGTCGTGGCCTCGAACGCCTCCTCCGTGCCGGAAACCGTGGGCGACGCGGCCGTGCTCGTCGATCCGAACGATCCCGCCGCCATCGCGCGCGGCATGTGCCGCGTGTTGGAAGATGCCTCCCTCAGGCAAGCGCTCACGGCCAAAGGTTTCGCCAGGGCGGCGTTGTTCACCTGGGAGAAGACGGTGAAATCGACGGTGGAGCTCTATGCGCGCCTCGGCGCGCGGTGACGTTTCTTCCGCCGCTCCCGGCGCCTCAGGCTCGGCGCCACCGCGCTCCCAACGCGGCGGCGCCCGCCGCCATGAACCTTCCCGCCGCGCGGGGTAGAATTGTCGGTGGAGCGATGCGCGCATGCCCGCTGACCCCGCACGGATCATCCTTCTCACCCGGATTGCCGGCGTCGCCGCCGCCGCCGCGGCCGCGGCGTGCGTCGCCCTCGCGCTCCTATTTCCCTTTGCCGACCCGCGCGCGCGGACGCGCATCGTCCTGCTTGCGGAAGAAGTGCGGCCGGCCTGGCACGTCATCGCCTGGGGCGCGTCCGCGGCGCCGGGGGACGGCGGCCTGCGAATCGCGCCTCTCGCCCCGGGCTCGGCTTGGGCCGGCGTTCGTTTGCAGCGGGTCCGCAAGGAGGCGGCCCGCGACGCCGGGCGCCCCGCCCTCACCGCGGAGTGGCTCACCCGCGGCGTTCTGGCCTTCGCGCTTCGCGGCGGCGAGGACGCGACCGGCGCCGCACACCCCCCGCCGCAGCTTCAGATCTTCCTTCACACAGGACCTCGGGATATTGCCGGACACGCCGTGCGGCTGCGTCCCCGCAACTTCCTGCCCGACGGGGGCGACGGCTGGCGCCGCGCCCGCGTGCCGCTTTCCCACTTCGAAGCCCCTCCCCAGACTCCGCTTTTCGGCCTAGCCTTCCAAGTGGTCGGCGAACTGAATCATGCCTTCGTCTTGCGCGATGTGGAACTCCTGCTCGGCGCGGACGACGGCGCGCCGCCGGCCGCGCCGGAGGGCGCGGAACCGGACTTCGCCGCCCTCATCGAGCTTCCCCCGTCCTTTAGGGAGCCGCCGCCGGAGCCTCCGGCGTTCACCCACGGCGCGTTCCGGCGCGGCGGCGCCCCCGTGTTTTTGCTCGGCACGCAACTGAGCTACGACCCGCGCCACGATCTGTGGGGCGACACGCTCGCGCCGCCTTCGGCCGGCGGCGAACGCTGGGAAGGCTGCGACCCGGCCCTCGCCTGGCTTTACGAGAGCCTGCCCTCGAGGCAGCTTTTCGCGCGCTTGGGCTTCAACTCCTGGATCGTGACCGCGCCGCCGCAGCCTTTCTTGGAGGCGCGCCGCGCGCCGATTCCTCCCGTGCTGAGCGCTTTCGACGCCGCGGAGCTGCCCAGGATCGCGCGCGGGATCGCGCTGCCTCTCACCGTCGACCACACCCTCTTTGACTGGGCCATGGAAACGGTGCGCGCCGGCGCCGCGGTGCCGCCCGGGGCCCTGGCGCCCGCGGGCCGCCACTACCTCCCCTTCGCCCTCGAGGGCGCGGGACGCGATCTTTACCTCGAGTACTTCGCGCGCACGGCGGCATTCCTCAAGGAGAACGCCATCCCCGTGTTTCAGTTCGAGCTCTTCAACGAGCCGGACTATCCGCTTCCAACCGAAGCCGCCCCCCCCGCGGCGGGGGCGCGGTCCGCCGGCGCTTTGGCCGCCTTCGGGGCCGGCTGTGCGCGGCTCCGCGGCAGCTTCCTCGACCTGGTCGACGCCGCCGTCGAGAACATCCGCGCCGCCTACGGGCCGGCGCTCTTCGCCGTCCAGCTCAACCGCAACGATGTCGTCGAGGGGACGCCGCTCATCGACCCCGAGGCGCTTTTCGCGCGCCTGACGGCGGTCACGGCGCCGACCGACGGCGGGATCTGGACTTTCGGTTCGGGCGCCGCCGCGCCGCCCGCGCACGCCGTCGAGGCGCCTTTGGCGCCGGCGCCCCTCACGGCCGATCTGCTGCGCGCCTTCGCCGGCGCCGCCAAGCCGATCCTCGACCACGAGATGACTTGCCCGGGCGAGCCCGAGGCTCTCCTCCGCGCCCTCTGGACCCGCGTCCTTCTCGGGTTCGACGGCGCGTCCCTCTTCCAGTGGAGCAAGCGGGCGTGGCAGTGGCACACCGCCGAAGAAGGCGCGCGCCTGGCGGCGCGCTACGAATTCTGCCTCCTCAATCCCCACGCCCACCCGCCCGCCGAGCTCGCCGCGATCATGCGCTTCAGGCGAGAACTCGCGCCGCACGAGGAACTGCTCCTCCCCAAGCCCTTCGGCGTGGCGCCCGCCGCGGCGTACGTGCATTCCTACGCCAACGAACTGGCGCATCGCCTGTTCCCCACCGACCGGCTGCTCGGACGAGCCGCGTACGCCGCCCTCGCGTACACGCACGTTCCCTTGCAGGTCCTCACCGAAGCGATGTTCCGGGCGGCGGCGGGCGGCGGCCAGGCGGCTTCGACGCCGCCCATCCGCGCCTGCGTGCTCGGCGGCGCCACGTGCCTTGAGCGCGCCACGGCGCCCGCCCTCGAAGCGTATGCCCGGAGCGGCGGGGTGGTGTTCCTGGTCAACGCGGCGGTGCGCTACGACGCCTCCGGCGCGCCCCTCGACCTGGCCGCCCTCGCCGGCGCGGCGTACGGCGATGAAGACCCCGCCGAGGTCGTCCTGCCGGACGTCCCCGAATGCGGGCTGCCCGGCGCGTTGGCGGGACGCGCGTTCCGAACGCTCGTCCCCGCCGGGGCGCGCGTCGTCTTCCGCGACTCCCGCGGCGATTGCCGCGCCGCCTGCCGCCAGGTCGGCGCCGGAAAGGTATACACCATCGCCTTCGATGGCAGAGGACTTGCGCTCCTGCGCCTCTTGCGCGCGCTGCTTGCCGCCGAGGGCATCGCGCCGCCCTGGTCCCTGACCACCACCGCGGGCGAGCACGCCGCCAACGTGCTCGTGTCGGTCCGGGACCGCGGGGCGCGCAAGGCGATTCTCCTGGCCAACCAAGACGATTACCCCAAGGATCTCTGGTGGCGCTGGCCGGGCCTCGGCGCGGGCTGGCGGGCGCGCCTATTCCTGGAGGGCGAGCGCGGCGAGCCACGCGTCTTCGGCGACGAGGGCGCCGTCTTCGCGCTGCCTGCCCGCGGCGTGAAGCTCCTCGTGCTGGCGCGCGGCGAGGAGGCGCGATGAAACTCGCCGTGCTGGGCTTGGACGGCCTCTTCCCCGAATGCATCGATACCTTCGCCCATGCGTTTCCCGCGCTGACTCGCTTGCGCCGCGAGGGCTTCGCCGCG
This sequence comes from Planctomycetes bacterium ADurb.Bin069, assembly GCA_002070955.1. Classification (GTDB taxonomy): domain Bacteria; phylum Planctomycetota; class UBA8108; order UBA8890; family UBA8898; genus UBA8898. The sequence continues at coordinate 25,665 of MWEK01000036.1, read as the reverse complement.
CCGCTCCTCTCCACCATGCCGCCTTACACCCCGCAGGCTTGGACGTCCATGGTGACGGGCGTCAACCCCGGACGGCACGGTATCGCCGGATTCACCCGCCGCGCGGGCAGCCGCGAGGAACCGGTGGACCGCACCTGGATCCGCGCGCGTCAATTCTGGGATTATTTGGCCGCCGGCGAGGTCCGAACGGGGCTCTTGAACGTGCCGCTCAGCCACCCCGTCCCGCAGATGCCGGGTTTCGCCGTGGCGGGCATGCTCTGCCCCTCGCCGGCCGCGCCGGGATTCGCGTGGCCGCCGCCCCTCGCCTCCGAGCTGCTCGCACGGGTGCCCGACTACGCCGTCGATGTCGCCGTCAAGAAAAAGGACTTCCACGACCCCCGCGCGGCGGCGCGGATCCGCGCTGCCTTGAGCGCGCGCCTCAGGGCGGCGCGGTTTCTACTGGAGACCCGGCCGGTCGATGTCTTCTTCTGCGTCTTCGTCGCGCTGGATCGGACGTTCCATCTCTGGTTCCGCTATCTGGACCCGCGCGATCCGCTCTGGGCCGCCCAGCAGGCCGCCGCGATCAGGGGCGCTCTGCTTCCCGCCTTCGCGGAAATCGATGCCTTCGCCGCGGAGCTCGCCGGCCGCGCCGACCGGCTCCTCGTCGTTTCAGACCACGGCTTCAGACCCGAGGAGGGCAAGTTCTACGCCAATCGCTTTCTGGCCCGCCACGGACTCGCCGCCCTTCGGCCCTCGCTCGCGCGCGCGCTTTCCGAGGGCGCCATCCGCCTCTTCGGCCGCGACCGCCTGCGGCGCCTTCTCCCGAAAGCGCTCATCGAGGGGGGGCTGGCGGCCGCGGCGCCGGCGGTGGAAGGCAGGGCCTTCGCCGCGCCGCTGGCCGCCCAGGGAATTTTCGCCGCCGACGAGGAGGCGCGCGCCGAGGTCATGCGGCTTCTGCGCGAACTGCGCGACCCGCGCACCGGCGCGCCGCTCGCCACCGCGCTGTACACCCGCGAGGAGCTTTACGCCGGACCGGAATGCCACCGTTTCCCCCACATCGTTCTGGAGCTTGCCGGCGGCGGCATCGAGGTCTCGCCGCACCTTCTCGGCCGCGAGCATCTGCGCTTCACGCCGGCGGACTGGCCGGGCGGGCACCATGACCGCCGCGGCGTCTGGATCGCGCACGGACGCGGCATCGCGCCCCGCGTCGCGGCCGAGCCGCTCCGAATTGAAGATGTCCTGCCCACGGCGCTGGCCCTTCTCGGCCTGCCCGTGCCGGAGGGCCTCGACGGGCGGCCCGCCCTCGCGCCCGAGGAGGCGTAGCCGTGCGCATCCTGCAGGTCAACAAGTACCTCTATCCGCGCGACGGAGTCACGACGGTCGTCGCCCAGACGCTGCGCCTCCTCGCCGAGCGCGGCCACCACGCCATGGCTTTCGGCCAGGCCGACGAACGCAATTTCACCGCGGGGGTGACCGCGGCGTACGTCCCCCCCATCGACCTGGAGAAAACGCGGGTCTCGGCCGGACGGCGTGTCGCGGCGTTAGCCCGCATCCTGCGGGGGACCGCGGTCGTCCCGGCCTTCGAGCGTTTCATCCGCGCGGCCAAGCCCGACCTCGTCCACCTGCACAACATCTACCACCACCTCTCGCCGCGCATCATTCCTTCCTTGACGCGCCGCGGCATTCCCATCGTGATGACGCTCCACGACTACAAACTCTTCTGTCCGGCCTACCGCATGCTCAGGCCCGGCCGGGACGGCGAACGGCCCTGCAGCTCCTGCCTGGCGCACGGCCCCTTCGACGCGGTCCGCTTCCGTTGCGTCAAGGGCTCGGCGCTCGCGTCGCTCGTCTGCTGGCTGGAGGCCCTGGCCCACCGCCGCTATTGGAGCGCCATCCGCTTGTTCATCGCCCCGAGCGAATTCATGGCCGCCCGCGCCGTCGAGGCCGGCATCCCCCGCCGCCGGATCAGGATCGTGCGTAACGCGGCGCCGGCGGCCGCGCCGCCCAGCACGCCGCCGCGAAAGGCGCACCCGCGGACCTTGCTTTTCCTCGGCCGCCTGCACTCCGAAAAAGGCGCACGCACCCTCATCGACGCGTGGGCTCTGGCCGGCCTCCGCGACGCGGCGCTCGTCATCGCTGGCGAGGGGCCCGAGCGCGCGGCTCTCGAAGCGCGCGCCCGCGAGCGCGGCGTCCCGGCACGCTTCGCCGGTTTCCTGGACGGCGCGGACAAGACCCGCGCCCTCGCGGAAGCGGCGGCGCTGGTCTTGCCTTCGCGCTGGTACGAGAACTGTCCCATGGCGGCGCTCGAGGCCTTCGCGCAGGGAACGGCGGTCATCGCGAGCCGCATGGGCGGAGTTCCCGAGATCGTCAAGGAGGGCGTCGACGGCCTCCTTGTTCCTCCCGGCGATGCGGGGGCGCTGGCCCGCGCGATCTCCGCGTTGTGCGCGGACCACGGCCTCGCCGAACGCCTGGGGCGCGCCGCCGCGCGCGCCGCCGCGCGGGACTTCAGCGAGGAGCGGTACGCGCGGGACTTGGAGGCGGTCTACCGGGACGCCCTGCGCCAGTGAGGCGCGGCGGGCGCGAATCAATCCGCCGCCCGGGGCGCACAGCAGCCCTCGCTTTCTTCCGGGACGCAGGCGGCCGCCGCTCCCCAGAACATCACGAGCAACGCCGTGAAGCTCAACAGGTTGTTGCCGAGGCTCCCCGTCAACATGCAAACGTACGCCACCCACAGGCCCGTCAGGCGTCCCTTGCCCGCGCCGGCGGGCGCGGCGGCGGCGCGGCGCGCCAGCATTCTCAGCGCGGCCACATGGAAGGCGACGAAGCCCGCCAGCCCGAACACCCCGCCCTCCACCAGAAAAAGCAGGAAATCATTGTGAGGTTCGCTGCCCGCCTCGCGGAATTCCTCTTGGACCGGGTTGACGCGGGGCACGCTTCTCAGGCCCCACCCCCACAGCGGCCGTTCGCGCGCCACCGCCAGAAGCCCCCGCCAGATGTCGAGGCGCGCCGTAAGCGTGTTCCGAGCATGGCCGCCGGCAAGATCGACCGCGGGCTCCGAGGCGGCCAGCATCGCCAGGCGCGGCAGGAGAAGCGGGCAGGCGGCAAGAACCAGAACGGCCGCCGCCGCCAGCAACGCGGCCCTCCGCGTCAGGACGAGGAAGAGCCCGAGCGCCAGAAAGGCGAGGGCGATCACGGTGACGCTGGCCGTGAGGGCGAGGACGACGAGCAGCGCGCCCGCGCCGGCGGCGCGAGCCCACCCTTCGGCCCGCCGCGAAACGCCGGCCAGAGCCTCCCCGCCGAGAAGCGCGGCGCCGAGGAGCGCCGTGTAGGCCAGCGTGTTGGGATAGGCGAAGGGCCCGCGCGCGCGGCGCACGCCGCTGGTCAACTCCAAAGTCCCCTCGCCGGCCGCGTACTGAACGGCGCCCCAGACGGCGCACATCGCGATCGCCGCCAGAACCGCGCGGTACACTCGGCGCCGCTCCCGCGGAGACGGCAGAGCAAGAACCAGGATGAAAAAAGCGGCAAGCGATGCGACGCGCAGGAGCTCCCGCAGCGCGTCCCCGGCCTGACCGCGGCCGAAAGTCGCAAGCCCCACGGCCGCCTCGAAGCCGACGACGGCCAAGAGAACGGCGAGCGGGACGCAAAGGCGCCAATCGGCGCGGTCGAGTCGCCGCGCGCGCACCGCGGCCGCGGCCAGCGCGGCGACGCCGAGAGCCGCGGCGGGGTTGACGGCCGCGCCGAGGACTTCAAGGCGCGTTTCGGAGAAAGCATCCGCGGCGCCGCGCGCAAGAACGAAGAAGACAAGCCCCCAGGCGGGCCGCGCGAGAGCGAGGACGAAAAAAACCGCCGCGGGAATGCCGGCAACGAGGGCCTCGGTCATAGGGTTGGAATCCGGTGGACGGCCGTCGATTCTACGGCAGAATCCCGCGGCGGCCACCGCTTCTCGCTCGGACGCCGCGCGCGCGATCGCCGGAAGGCCGCCGGCTTCTCGGGGGGACAAAAAGCGCGCACCCGCACGCGGCCCGCCGGCGCCGCACCGCAAGTCCGGCGCCGGCGTCCGCTTACAGGTCTTGCCTGCGGCCCGGATTGACTGCCATCCGCGCCAAGGTTACAATCGATCTAACATTTAATAGTAGACGAGGGCTTGCGTTATTACGGGATCCGTCGCGATCGTCTTGGCGTTTCGAGCGACGCGCGCGCGTTGTCGTGCCGCCGTCGTCCGCGGCGCCAACCGACAGGAGAATCCTCGATGATGGCACGCAGAACCTTCTCCGCGAAGCTCCTCCCGGGAGCATGTATCGCGCTTCTGCTTGCGGCCGTGTGCGGGTGCCAGCGCGATAACAGTCGCCGCTTTCGCGAATCCTCGGACGCTTCGCTCCCACGCTTGAGCGCGATCAAACCCGCCATCGGTCCCCTCGCGGGAGGCAACGCCGTCGGCCTGACCGGCAAGAACTTCGCGGCGCCCGACAAGACGCGGATCTTCTTCGGGGCGAAGGAAGCCCAGGTTTTGGCGGGCTCCAACGCCTCGGCGACCGCCCTGGAAGTCATCGTGCCCGCGGGCGATGCCCCCGGCGCGGTGGATGTGTCCGTCAAGACCGCCGCGGGCGAGCACAGACTGTCCCGTGCGTACCTCTACGCCGTGCCCGAGATCACGGCCGTGTCGCCGGCCCGCGGACCGCTGGCGGGCGGCACCAGGATCCAGATTTTCGGCGCCCGCTTCACTGACAGCGCCGGCACGACGATCACGCTGGGCGGCACGCCGGTCTCGCAGTTCGAAGTCAAGGACGACCGGGTCATCGAGGCGGTCACGCCGCCCGCGGCGCACGCGGGCTTCGCCGACCTCCGGATCGTCAACTACTACGGCACGGGCACGCTGGTGGCGGCGTTCAACTACGTCGGCGCTCCGACCGTCGCGTCGGTCACCCCCGCCCGCGGCCCCGTGAGCGGAGGCACGCCGGTGGCCATCGCGGGCCTCGGGTTCGCGGACGCCCCGGACGTGGCGGTGTTTTTCGGCGACGGGCAGGCGACGTCGGCGAGCGTCGAGGACGCAGGCGCGCGCATCGACGCGACGACGCCCCCCGCGGCGCGGCCGGGACGCGTGGATGTGAGGGTCGCGCACGGCTTCGGAGAGGGCGTTCTGCCCGGCGGGTTCACGTACTTCGATCCCGAGGCGGGCGAGGTCTCCATCAAATCGGTGGCGCCGCCCCACGGTCCGCTGGCGGGCGGCACCCTCGTCACGATCACGGGCACGGCCTTCACCCACACGGGCGACTTGCGCGTCCTGATCGGCGACCGTGAACTCCTCGGAACCGAGGTCATCGACAGCCGCACCGTCCGAGGCACGACGCCTCCCGGCGATGCGCCCGGCCCCGTGAACGTGCAGGTTGACTGCGCCAACGGAGAGGCGACCCTTCCCGACGGCTTCACGTACCTGGCATCGATGCGCATCGACGCCGTCGTCCCCGACTTCGGCCCGACGGCCGGCGGAACGACCGTCACTATCAGCGGCGCGGGCTTCACGTCGCTCCAGGACACGGAGGTGCGTTTCGGCGCCGCGCCGGCCGTGATCACCGAGCTTCCCGACAGCGGCACGATCGTCTGCGAGACGCCCCCCGCCGCCGCGGCCGGCAGCGTCGATGTCACGGTCGCGTCGTCCAACGGCGAGGCCGTGCTCCCCGACGGATTCTTGTACTACGCGCCGCTCGCTCTCGACTCGGTCAACCCCGCCTCGGGGCCGCTCGCCGGCGGAACCCTGGTGGAGCTCAAGGGCGCGGGATTCACCAATCCGGAAGACATGACGGTCCTCTTCGGAGAAGACTCCGGAACCTCGGTGAACGTGCTCGACAGCGAGACGCTGTCCTGCGTGACGCCGGCAGCCGCTGCGCCCGGCGCGGTGGACGTCATGATTACGCGCTTCGAAGGCGCCGAGAACGCGACCCTGTCCGGAGCCTTTACGTACCTCCCGCCCCCCTCGCCGCCGAAGATCGATTCCATCGTCCCCGCCTCGGGCTCCGTGACGGGCGGCACGCCGGTCACGATCTCGGGCGACTTCTTCACCGCCGCCGGCACGGAGGTCGCCATCGGCGGACGCCCGCTCCAAAGCGCGGTCGTTCAGGGCGCGACGACGATTACCGGCACGACGCCCGCCGGTCAGGCGCTCGGGCCGGTGGACGTCACCGTGACGACGCCCCACGGCCGGGCGGTGCTTCCGAACGGATTCAGCTACACCGCTGCGCCGGATGCGCCGACGGTCGCAATCCTGTTTCCCCTCGGCGGCATCACCACCGCCGCGTCCATCACGATCGAGGGGACGGCCGACGACAAGGACGGCGTCGCCGGCGTGACGGTCAACGGCAGCGCGGCCCAGCTTGCCCCTGACAAGCGCCGCTTCCAAGCCACGGTCGCCCTGACGCCCGGGGAGAACACCTTCGTCGTGGGCGCGGTCGACACGCTCGGCCACGCGAACGACAGCGCCGCGGTGGTGGCGCTCCTGCGCACGGTAAGCGAGCCCCCCGACGGGCCCCTCGGCATCGCCTTCGATTCCCGCGGCGAGCCGCTCTACAGCGACCACGTGCAGCGGGGCATTTTCGCCGTCGGCGCCCCGGCGCCGTCGATCCATCCCTTCCCCGCCTGGGACATCGACGGAGCCGACGGGATGATCGACGCCGTCTACATCCCGAACTTCATGAGCGTGTCCGAGAACGGCGCCGACCTGGTCGGCCCCTTCACCCTGAATAACGCCGTTTTCTATGCCTTCGTGCGCACGAGCCCCGAGGCCGCCTTCTGCACCTCCCTGAGCAACCGCGCCGTGTGGCGCATGAACACGGTGAGCGGCGAGCCGCTCGTCGTCACGAACGGCGACTTCGGCAGCGGAGCCGCCCTCGCGGCGCCGCGCGGCATCGCGGCGCTCCAGGACGGCGCTCTGCTGGTGTCCGACTGGGCCGAGGGCACGATTGTCCGCATCGAGGTCGAGGACGGCACGCGCGCCATCGTGAGCGGCGCGGGCGTCGGCTCCGGCCCGGCCCTCACGCGCCCCGGGGCGATCGCGCTCATCGACCAGAGCACGCTGGCCGTGGCCTGCGCCATGCCCGAGACCATCATTCTCTCGGTCGCGCTGCCCAGCGGCGACCGCGCGATCCTGGCCGATGCGCGCCGCGGCGCCGGCCCGATCCCCGGCGCGGTCTTCGATCTCGAGGTCAACCCGCAGGGCGGCGCGTTGGTCCTCAGCGACCCGGCGACTCCCGCGATCATCGGCCTGGACCCGGCCTCGGGCGATCGCTTCACGCTCCTGACCGGCGCCTGGGGCAACGGCCCCAAGCCGCGGCGCCCCCAGGGCATCGCCGCCGCGGCCAATGCGCTCTTTGTCGCGGAGCGCGCCAAGGGCGATGTGTACCGTGTCGATATCCAGACCGCCGACCGCACGTTGGTGAGCAAGGGCGCCGACGGCGCGCCCGCCCTCGACGCGCGCGCCGTCGCGCTGCGCGGCGATGCCACCGCCTACATCGCCGGCCGGGGCAGCCGGAACATCGTGGCGGTGACCCTCGCGACCGGCGCGCGCCGCGTGGTCTCCGGCGGCTCGATCGGCGCCGGCCCGGCGCTCCGGGCGCCCGCCGCGCTTTTCTGCGATGCGAACGACACGCTGCTGGTCGCCGACGGCGACGCCGTCATCCGTGTGTACGAGAAGGAAAGCGGCCGCCGGGAGACCGTGGCGCAGGGAGCGTTCGGCGATCTGACGGCGGTGGCGCGGGCGGGAGACGAGATCCTCGTCGCCGCGCCGGGAGGAATCATTGCGCGCGCCGCGGCGTCCGGGCAGTTGGTCCAGATCGCCGCGCTGCCTGCGGCCGAGGGCCCCGCAACCTGTATAGTGCCCTCAGACGGCGGCGCCCTCGTGCTCACGGCGCGGGCGGTGTTCGTGCTGGACGCGGCGACGGGTACGCTCCGGATGGCGTCCGGCGGCGCCAAGGGTGTCGGGCCCGCGCTCGCGGGAGGGGCGGGCATTGCGCGCGACGGGGCCGGCCGACTCTTCGCGATCGATGCCGTCCGCGCCGCGGTGTTCCAGATTCAGGAGGCGACCGGCGACCGCGTGCTGCGGTCGCGTTGACGGTAATCGACAACACTACCGACCGCGGTTTGCGCGTCCCCGCGCGCGAACGATGCTTCGGCACCGCACATGCGTGCCGCGGCCGCAGGAGGGTGAGGCGAGGAAAACGGGGCTAGAACGCGCGCGGCCGCCGCAGGTCGCGCGCGTCTGTTTTACGGCCCTACCGCACGATGCCCCACGCGATCAGATTCGGCAGCAGATCGGCGCGCGACGCCGGAAGAAACGAGCCGCCCGACGCCAGGTACGACGGCACGCCGTAAACTTCCCCGAGTTGCAGCGTCTTGTCGCCGGCGTGCACGACCAGACCGATTCGCGCCGTGTCGCCGCCGGCGCCGAAGCTCGGCACCGCGCTGCGGGGGATACGCGCCTCGATGACGATGCCGTCCCGGCTGCGCACCGCCACGGCCTGCGCCCCATCGACGGGGTCCGCCCCGCGAAGAAACGTTTCGCCCCAGATCATGGAAGGATCATGCAGGCTTAGGACGCCGGCGCCGCCATCGGCGCGCGGCGCAATGAGGAAAAGATGCTCCGTGTCCCTGATCAAGCCTTTCCAGTACCACGGGTCGCCGGGCTTCCGCGGGCAGTCCGCGCTCCGCGTCTCCGCTCCGAAGGCCGCCTGGATCGCGAACCCCGCGCAAGCGGCTCGCAGGCCGGCCGGCGAGGAATCGCCGTTCCACGCGGTCGCGGCATCCACCCCAGAGATCCTGCACGCGAGGTACACGGCCGTGCGGTCGTGCGCCGCCCAAAGCATGCCTTGCGGGGAAGGCTCGTCCCCGGCGAGTTCCGCGTTTGCGCGCGGCGCCGGGAACGGGAGGCCCGTCAAGCGCTCCCATTCATCGAGCTTGCCGTCCACGCGGGGGCTCGCGCCCCACACCAGCGCCGACGGCACCATGAGCTGCCACTGGCGGACACCAAAGCGCGTCTCTACGCTGATCCGGAAGGGGTAGATTCCATCGTTCCGGCGGGCGATCTTCCGCATCGGCACCTTGAGCTCGGCGGACTCCCCCGCCTTCAACAGGAACCCCGTGCCGCCTTCGGAGACCGCCTGCCAGCCCTCGCTTTCCACCTTGACGAGCCCTTCGAGCGGCCGCGTGTCGCTGTTGTCCAGGAAGAGCCGCACCTCGGGAAGTTCGAACGCGGGGCGCGCCAACGGCATGACCGCGCAGTGAAACAGGTCCAGACCCCGCACCTGCGCATGGCGGAGCTTGCCGGCGAACTCCGCCGCGCCGAGGCTCCGGGTCGTGACCAAAACCGGCTCATCTCCGAAGGGGAGCACGAGCACGTCGTCGTACCGCGTGCCGATCGCGTTGCCCGAAAGGTCGTACGCGGCGCAGTCGCCGCCCTTCTGGATCATGATCTCGCTCGCGTCGGTGCCGGCGCTGCGCGCGGCGCGGCTGAAGATCACGGCGACTTTCAGGTCGTCCTGCGGGCCCTGCTCCACCGCGTCGCGGGCGGCGAGCTCCGCGGACCTGACTTCGTCCTTGGGCCGCGCATCGGGGTGAGCGAATACGCACCCGACAAGCAGCGTGTGGTGCGGCCACAGATCGACGACCGGCACCTTGTCGCGCAGAAAATGCGCGAGCACCGCGTGCACGTGCCCCAGCACGAAGCCCTCGCTGCCGGGAGACTCCATGATGCCGCCCGGTCCGCGGGCGCTCACCGCGTGGAAGCCCGCCAGCGACGCCTGCGTGTAGGCGGCCACAAGCGACGCGGCCTCTCCTCCGCAGGCCTGCGACGGCGCGAACCCTTGCAGGGAGGCGCGCACGCCGTGCGTTCTGGCGATCTCGCCGCAGCGGTCGAGCATGCGCAGGAAGTACGGATCCGGAGGGGGCGCCGAACCATCCCCGGCATCCAGCACGAATCCGAGCTCCAAAAGCTTCGCCTTCTCGGCCTTCCCGGCACGGGCGAGGAGGTACTCGAGCTGCGTCACCTCGCCGCAGAGCGTGTAGCCCTGCAGGGTCTGCCGCGCCGCATGGGCGAACACGGCGGTCCGCAGCTCGTCCGGCGGCAGCCTGAACACGCAGCGATTCAAGACGCCGCGCGTCCCAGCGGGCGCCTGCTCGACGCTCCGGGTCGCCATGATGCTCTGGGGCATCCCGAAGAGGTCGTCCGCCCCGCACACCGGCACCAGCGACAGGCCGCGCTGCCGCGCCGCCGTCGCCCAGCCGTCGAGGAGTTCCTGGGAGGTCTGGCTCGAGACGGGCACCATGGCGACCTTGGCGCCGATCCGGCGGCACACTTCCGCCGTGTACGGCCGCCAGAGCTTGTCGCCTTCGACGCGGAAAAACGTGTCCGGCATCACCTGCGTGCTCACCGGCGGCGCCACGGAGAACCCGCCCGTGAACTCCTTCTCGCCCAGCGCGGCGAGCGCGCCTTCGCCGCGCAGCGTCACGCGCAGCGTGAACACGCCGCGGGCGGGATCCGTCGTGAACGCCACCCGCGCCTTCTCGCCGGGGGCGGCCTCCACGGCGGTTTCGGGCGGACGCACCGCCCGCCGGTTGCCGCGGAAGTCGACCACTTCGGCACGGCAGGCGATGCGCGCGGGCTCCACGCCCGTGTTCTCGAGGACGACCGCCATCATCGGCTCCCGAAACAGGGCGGGAAACTCGTTCTCGAGATACACGTTCGTGACCTCGGCGCACGCCACTCGCACCCGTACCGGACCGAAATCGCCGTACCGGCCGCCATCGGCGGCGCCGCACACCATAAGCAGCACACATAGACTCGCCATGGGGTACCCTGACTCTCTCACGGGCGGATCCCCGCTGGCGCGGGCGGCGGAAACACCAGCGCCGCCGCGGCGCGCCCGGTGCGGAGACAACCGCGCTCCATGTACAAGGAATCGGCCCCGGGCGGCGGAGGGTTGACCCCGATTCCCCGCGGGCCTGGAAACGCCGCCGGCACGGGCCTGCTCCAGGGCCGCGGCGCGCCGGCGGACGGGGCGGGGCGTTATTAGCGGAACCAGGGGCGGCGCCCGGCGGGGCGCCACTCGCGGCGGCCTTTACTCCCCGAGCTTCAAGTCCAGCTTCTCGTTCTCCGCCTGGACTTCGTCCCAGGTCAGTTCCTTGCGGCGGTACGCCGCCGTGCGCCCCAGAACGCAGGTCTGCGTGCTCTGCGCGGCCTCTTCGCCGTTGTTGATGAACTTCCCGCTCTCGATGCTTTCGATGAAGGTCCGCGCGTTGGTCAGGGCGCCCGAGTAATACAGCCCCTGCGTCGAGCCTCCTTGCCAGGCGTGATCCCCCGTGATGGTCACGGTGCCGTCGTAGTGCGTGTCGATGGTGCCGCTGGTGCCGTACACCCGGGCACACAGGTCATTGTAGCCCTTCGCGAACTGGTTGGAGCTGAAATCGATCTTGACGTCGTTCGGGTACTGGTAGGCCACAATGAAATGATCCCAGCAGTCGCCCGCGTCGACGCGCGCCTTCCTGCCGCCCACGCCGTAGGCCGCCAGCGGCCGCGCGTCCAGGATCCAATTGCACACATCGAGCACGTGGATGTTCTGCTCGACGATGATGTCGCCCGAGAGCGCCTTGTCAAACACCCATTCGCGCATGCGGTTCTCCGCCGCCGAGGCGCCGGGCAGGGCCTGGCGGCCCAGCCGGCCGGCATGGTAGTAGACCTGGCCGCACACGGGCGCGCCGATCGCGCCCTCGCGCACGCGCTTGACGGCCTCCCTGTACAGATCGTGCGCGCGAGTTTGAAAGTCGACGAAGTAGCTCGCCTTGCCCTTGGCGAGCGCCGCGCCGCGCGCGACCAGAGCGCAGCCGGGCACATCGACGGCGACCGGCTTGGCCATGAAGACGTTGACGCCGGCCTCGACGGCCGCGAGCCCCTGCTCGGGGTGGCAGTAAGGCGGGCTCTCGATGAGCACCCCTTCGATGCCGGCGGCCACGAGATCCTTGTAGGCCTCCAGACCCTTGAAGCGCTTGCCGTCCGGCACCTTGAACCTCTGCGCGGCCCTGTCCAGGCGGTCGTCGAAAAGGTCGTGCACCGCCGTGATGCGCGCGTTCGTCTTGCCGGTGAAGATGTCCCCGATCCACAGCCCGCGGCCGCCGCAGCCGATCAAGCCGAGCGCCACCGCGGAGTTCGCCTGCGCCCCGGAAACCGCGGCGGCGGGCAGCACGGCCGCGCCTGCGAAAGCGCCGGCCTGCTTCAGGAATCGACGGCGTTGCAACGTGCGGTTCATTCGTGTCCTCCTTTTGTTGCGGGCGCCCGGGCCGCGGAAAACAAATCCGGCGCCGAGCGGCGTGGACCGGCCGCGCCCGACAGCCCCTTATTATAGGCGAAGCGGGCCCCGCGAGGCCATAGCCGCGGCCCGCCGGAGCGCGAATCCGCAAGTCCCGACAAGAATTGTTTACTCGGTACTTGACGCCATGCGTCCCGGAGGCTATCCTCTTTGTGTGCGCGGGTCCGCGCCGGGCTCCCGCGCGTGCAAAAAGGCCGCCGAGGTTCGCGCCCGCGCCGCAGGCGGAACCTTGTCGCGCATGGAACCATCGTATAGGTCGTGTCCGCCGCCCCGCGGGGAACAAGTTTCCGCCGTCGCGCGCGGAGCGAGATCCGCAGGAGTTTTATGCACTTCGGCTACACGCTGCGCACGTTACGCACGGCCGCCGGCATCAGCCTGCGGCGCCTGGCCAAGGAAGTGGATGTCTCGCCCGCGTACCTGAGCCAGGTCGAACGCGGTACGCTGCCGCCTCCCACGCTCCCGCGCCTGCGCGACATCGCCAAGGTTCTGGGCGTGCCGCCGGTGGCCCTTACGGATCTCACCGATCGCCTGGCCACCGAGGTGCTCAAGCTTGTCCGCAGTATGCCCGAGGCCGTCCGCTTCCTGCGGGTCGCCTCGGAGCACGAACTAGGCGGCCGCGAGTTCCAACTCCTCGCGGACGCCCTCGACGCCCTCGGCCGCCAGGCCTTCGCGGCCGGGCTCCGCGAACTTCACACGCGCGCCTCCCACGAACGCCGCTTCGGGCCCCTCGGCGACCACATTCACGAGGCCCTGGTGTGGCCCAACCTGCACGTCAAGGATAAAAAACAGCTTCTCAAGATCCTGACCGCCGGCATCGCCCGCTGCCACGCCGCATTCGACGCGGAGGCGGCGCTCAAGCGGGTGCTCAAGCGGGAGCGGGAGGCAAGCACCGGCATCGGCAACGGCGTCGCCGTCCCGCATCTCACCGTTGCCGGCCTCTCCCACGATGTCGTCGCGCTCGCCACCCTGGCCGAGGCGATCAATTTCGACGCCATCGATAATCGTAAGGTCTCCGTCGTGTTTCTCCTAGCGGGGCGCGAGAACGAGCGACCCGAGCAGCTCAAGCTGCTGGCACGCCTCGCGCATCTGGCCTCGCGACCGGGATTCGCCGAAGACCTCTGCGCCGCTCGCTCGGCGGCGGAACTCGTGGATATGGTCCAGCGATCGGACCGGCACGCGCATTGACCGGCGCGGGGCTTGCGCGCGATCGCAGGGCGAAGGAAGGTACGGTGGCTGCTTTCGACCCGAAGGAGTGACGCGATGCCGCTCGACAACATGCAGATGGAAGAGATCCGCTGGCTGCTGCAGAAGAAGAAGCAGGATCTCACGGAAGCGACCGGCAAAGAAACCGTGAAGACTCCGCCCAAGAAATCCGCCGCGAAGAAAGGCGCCAAGAAAACCGCAGCCAAGGCGCCTCGCAAGAAGCCGAACCTGGTTCAGGCGGCCATCTCGGGCGAGCTCAGGGAGGTGGAGGCGGCCTTGAAGCGTCTCAAGGAGCAGGAATCGCGCTTCGGCTACTGCGAGCATTGCTTCATGGAGATTCCCTGGCGCGAACTGGCCGCCAACCCCGCCCGCCGATTCTGCTCGCGGTGCGTCTAGGGACGGGAGGCACAGGCCGCGATCGGAAAACGGATCACGCGATGCGGCGGGGCGGCTCCGCGGCCTCGTCCAGGCGGCCGCAGCCGTCAGCCTGCCGTCCGTCGCCTCCGTCCTCCTCCCACGGCGCGCGGCAATGCACGGCGGCGACATCCAGATCCACGATGACGACGGGCACGCCCAACGCTTCCGCCAAGCTGGGGCGCGTGCGGCCGCCGTCGCCGCTGGCCAACTCCTTGATGTATGTGCCCGCGCCCGCGCGTACCTGCCAGATGAAGGACCGGGCATCGAGCACGGTCGCGAAGCTCTCCGCGATGGTCCGCGTTCTGACGAGTTCGGCGCGCCGGTGGCGCACGCGGTGCGGCGTCTCCTGCGCGACGACCGCGCCGGTCAGCGCCGCCACGCGCGCGGCCGCGTCCGGGGGCAGCGGCCGCGCGGCCGTCGCGGTCGCAAGGTACGTCTTGTCGCCGCCGGCTTCCTTGATAGCCGGCACCATCGCGGCGGTCGCCGGCCGCAGCGGACCGGCCACCGCCGCGAGATTCCGCGCCGCCGCGTTGATCTCCGCCGCCAATCGCTCGTACGGGAGGCGGCGCCGGCGCGGCGCGGCGATCTCCACGATGAAGGGCCGTCCCGTGCCCAGCATCCGCACATCGACGTCCTCGCGGCCGGCGCCGTGGAAGTAGTACTTTGCGCCGCCCGCGGCCGCCTGCAACGGGCGGCCGATCAGTTCCCCGACGCTGCCCTCGGCGAAGTGGCCCCTGAAGCCGCACACAGGGCAGCCGCGCCCGCCGCAGCCGAAATGATGCCAGTGCGTCGACGAGAGCGTGCGCGCCAGCTTCACGTACCGTCCGCCGACGAAAAGCGGCGCGGGCACCGCCGCGACCGCGCCCGTCGCGGCATCGATGTGAATCTGGATCTCGGGACGCCGGAAATCCACCGTCCGGGCGGGCCAGAGACGCCGTTCGAGCATCGCCCCGAGCGCCTCCTTGAGCGGCCGGCCGGTGCGCGAACCTTCCGCGTGCGTGCCGGCGCCTTCGGCGCGCACGCCGATCAGGAACGTTGCGAACTCGTACTCCTCACCGATCGCGAGAATCCGCGGGAGCACATCCTCGGGGGCGGGCAGGGGCACGGAGCACGTCATCGCGACTCGGCCGCAGCGCGCCGCCTCCTCAGGAACCGCCACAGGATCGCCGCGACGCCCGCGGCGATGACGACCCACATCACGCCTTCGTAGCTCTGGATAATGGATTTCATCCGATCCCATTCCTTCGCGGCGTAGAACCCGATGGCGAAGATGAGCACGTTCCACAGGAGCGCGCTGACGCACGCCAACGCCAGAACCGGAATCAGTCTGAAACCCGCCATGCCCGCCGCGACAAAGAAAAACGCCCGAATTCCCGGCAGGAACCGGTTCACGGCGATGAGCCAGATCCCCCAGCGCTTGAAGCCGCGCAGGATCGACGCTAAAGCGCGGTCGACCTTGCGGTCCTTGCCTTCGCGCCAGGCGTGGAGCTTCCGGCCGAACAGGAAGTCGAGGGCCGCGCCGGCGACGCTCCCGGCCGCCACGGCCGCAAACACGAGGGGCAGGCTCCACCCGTGCCGCCCGACGAACCACGCGCCCGCCAGCGTGATCGTGTCGCCCGGGAAGGGCGGGCAGATGTACTCGATGCCGGCGGACAGGAAGAGAAAGGCGAACCCGAGCGGATGATCAGGCCTCTCGGCAAACCACTGGATCGCCGCTTCGAGCCACTCCACCTGTCGTCACACACGGCGGCGCGCGGCGCGCCTAGTTTCCGTCGAACGCATCGGCGGCAACCGTCGCGTTCCCGGTGGCAGCCCATTCCACGCAGCGGCACAGGAGCACCTTGTAGGCCGAGGAACTCCGTGCCTTCACGTCGTGGCCGTAGAGGTTCTGGGCCACGCGGCCCTGCCCGTAGGCGTGGGTGAAAATCAGGGGCTCGGTCTGCTTGCTCCAGTCCGAGTCCGCGGTGACGAGCACCTTGATCGGCGCGTCGCCGGAGAGCTTCGCATACAGCTCGTCGTCGGCCTCGAAGTCCCGCAAGCCTCTCGTGATCGGATGGTCGGGGGCGACGATCTTGTTGGCGAACGTCGACCGGGGCCCGTGGCCGGCCACATCTCTCTTCCAAACGCGGCCGATGAGATCCTTGTACTCGGGCCAGTTCTGGTAGGCGCTGCAGGCGAAATGGAGCGGCACCAGGCCTTTGCCGCCCTTCACGTAGGCCAGCAGGTTCTCCTTGGCCCGGGGCGCGAGTTCCGGCGCGGTCCAGAAGCCGTAGTTCAGCACAATGACGTCGTAGCGATTCAGCGATGAAGCCTCCAGGATGGCCGCGTCTTCGCACACCGTCACATCGAACCGGCCCGTCGCCTCGAGCGTCGCTCGATCGTGCGGGGTGGTTTCGCGCCACGGGTGGGCCGGCGTGACATCGTGCCCGGTGATGAGCAGCACCTTGATCTTAGGCGCCGCGGCCTCGTCCGCCGCGAACAAGCTCGCGCCCAGGAAGGCGCCGAGCACCACAAGCTTCATGATCCGGTTCATGGTTCTCCTTTCGAGCGGCGGCCGCGCGGGGCCGCAAGTCCCGCGCCGCGCGCGCCCCGCATCCGCGCGACTCCCCAATTCTCGCCTCCCGCGGCGCCCTCGACAAGAGCACGACGCCGCGATCCAGGGTATACTGGATCCCCTACATCAGCGAGGTTATCATGGCGCTTCACAAGGCGACATTACAGTACCGCGTGCCCTACGCGGAGACGGATCAAATGGGCGTCGTTTACTACGCCCACTACCTGGTCTACTTCGAGCGCGTCCGCGGCGCGCTCCTCAGGGATATAGGACTGCCCTACGACGAGCTGGAGCGCAGAGGCTTCGCGCTGCCCGTGATCGAGGCGCACGTCGAGTACAAGAAGCCCGCGAGGTACGAGGATGACCTCCAAATCTCAGGCTGGCTCGCCTGGGCCCAGGGCGTACGCTGCCGCGTCGACTGCGAGGTCAGGCGCGACGGCATTCTCTTGGCGGAGGGGCACACCGTGCACGCCTGCATCGACCGCGCGAGCGGCAGGCCGAGGCGGATCCTCTCCGAGTTCGCGCCCTTTTGCGCTCGGGACTCCGCGATACCCTGAGCGCGGGCGCATGCGGGACGGCCGCGCTCGGAACGGCCGGCACGGACTCGCTTGACATGCAGGCAGAGCAACGCGACCGAAAAAGCGCCCTGGCGATCCGCGTGGGCCTCGCGGGCAACGTGCTCCTGGCGGCCCTCAAGACCTGGATCGGCATTACCGGCCGCAGCCCGGCCCTGCTCGCCGACGGCATCAACTCCACCTCCGATGTCGCTTACTACCTCGTCGTCGCGGCGTTCATGCGCCAGGCCCGAAAACCCGCCGACGAACAGCACCCCTACGGGCATTCGCAGCTCGAGGACATTGCCGCCCTCGTCGTCGGCGCCTTCGTGCTCACGACCGCCATCGCGGTGTTCTGGGGATCGGCCAAAGCCGCCTACGAAATCCTGTCCGGCGCCGCCGTGTCGGAAGGCGCGGCGCGGATCGCCCTCTGGATCGCGCTCCTCACCATCGTTCTCAAGGCCTTCCTGACCGAATGCACGCGCCGGTTGGGCGCGCAGACCGGCAACGCCGCGGTGGCCGCCCTCGCCCGCGATCATCGCAACGACATCTTCTCGGCCGCCGGCGCCGCCGTCGGCATCATCCTGGGCCGCGCCGGCTACCCCTGGGTCGATCCGCTCGCCGGCGCTCTGGTGGCCCTCGTAATCCTCAAGACGGGCATCGGGATCCTGCGCGAGGCCTCGGCGGATCTCATGGACGCCGTGCCGAGCCGGCTTCTCTCCGCCAAGATCGCGGCGCTCGCGGCGGCAATCCCCGAGATCGAGGAACTGGAAGAGGTGCATGCGCACCGGTTCGGACCGTACCTCGTCATCAACGTGACGATCGCCGTGGACGGCGGACAGACCATCCGCGAAGGCGACCGCATCGCCTCCGAGCTCGAGCGCGCGATCACGCGCGGAATCGAGTACGTCCGCCGCGTGCACGTGCACTATCACCCGGCGGGCGCGGCGCCGCGCGGAGACGGGCCGGGCCTCCTCCACGACTGCCGGAAGCCTCACGGGCTGCCCTGACCGCCGCCGGCGCTAAGTGTCCTTGTCCCTCGTGGCGATCGTGTGCGGGGATTGCAGGCGCTCCGCCGTGCCCGGTCTCCTGAACACTCTCCAAAAGCAGAAGGCACAGAGCGAGAGGACGAAGCCGATCGACCCGAGCATGAAGATCCAGCCCCCGAGCGTCATATCGCACCCTCCCAGTCCTTCACTTCTTCCCGGGACAGCCGCTCGACGTCGCCGAGGCGCGGCTCGGGCCGCGTTTCGGCGTGCCACCGGCTGCCGCCGACGCTGATCAGGAGCAGCAAAAAGATCGCAAGCCCCGCGATCATGCCCACGGTGAGAAGCGGAACCCCCCCGTCGGCCAGGTCTTTCACGTAGCCGGGGAGCTTGATCGAGCACCACATCACGAACACCGCCAGCAGGTAGACCGGCGATACGTACTTCACGATGAACTTGAAGACGCGGGGCTGCCGGAGCTCGGCGCCCTCCGCGGCAATCACCGCACCCTTCTCGACCCCCAGCACCCAGGCGTAGAGAACCACCTGGCATGTGGCGAAGACGAAAATGAGCGCCGTGCCCACCCAGAAGTCCATGGTGTCCAGCGCCGAGAGGTTCTTGCTGAAGTAGATGATGAACAGCGAGCCGCCCACGGACGCGAGGCCCAGAATCGCCACCGACGCCCGCCGGCCGATCCCGAGGGCCTCTTCGAGGAACGCGATGGCCGGCTGGAGCATCGAAAGCGAACTGGTGATCGCCGCCAGGAACAGCATGAAGAACCACAGAAACCCGAAGAGGCTTCCGAACTTCATGTGCATGAACACCACCGGCAGGGTCTTGAACCCGAGGTCGAAGGACGAGTCCATGGGAAAAGCGACGCCCAGGAACACGAAGGCCGCGGGAATCGTGATGAGGCCGCCCAGGCAGACCTCGAAAAACTCGTTGATCGAGCTTGCCGTGAGCCCCGAGAGCACGACGTCGTCCCTGCGGCGCAGATAGCTCGCGTAGTTGATGATGACGCCGAAGCCGACGGAGAGGCTGAAGAAGATCTGGCTCGCGGCGCTCATCCACACCTGCGGGTTGGCAAGGACGACGTACCACGGCTCCTCGCCCGCGACGGGTTTCGGGTTCCACATGAACCCAAGCCCGTTGAGGACGTTGCGATCGGGCTGGGCCGGATCGGGGGTGCCGAGGCTCAAGACGCGGGCGAGCACGATGAAGGCGCATATGGCCATGAGCGGGATTCCCCAGGTGCATACCTTCTCAATGCCTTTCTCCAGGCCGCGGAAGATCAGGAAGAAGTTCACGGTGAAGGTCAGCACCCAGAAGACGACGCTGGGGTGGATGCTGCCGTCCAGCATGATCCCGTCCCGGTCGGCGCCCACGAAGCGCGTGAAATGCTCGCCGCTCCTCTGCGCCCACGCCGCCGGATCGGGCCCCAGGTCGATCATGCCGAAGAGGTAGGAGACCGCGTACCCGAGGCACCAAGACTCGATGAGCAGGTAGTACATGAGGATGCCCATCGGGACGAGGATGCCGAGCACGCCGATGTAGCGCCACGTTCGCCGCCTGCCGATGGCGCCGAAGATCGCGGGGCACGAGTTGAACCCGAACATGCCGCCGTACTTGCCCATGGTCCATTCGGCCCAGCAGATCGGGAGTCCGAGGAGGATGAACGCGCAGAAGTACGGAATCATGAAGGTGCCGCCGCCGTTCTGGGCGGCGACGCCCGGAAACCGCAGGAAGTTGCCGAGCCCCACCGCCGACCCGGCGACGGCCAGAATCATGCCGACGTGCGTGCCCCAGTGTTCCTTGCGTCGTCCGCCTGTGCCGTCCAAGGTGCGACCTCCTTGCCTTGCCCGCGCGTTCGCGCCGGGGCTGGCAATCGTCCCCGGCGCTCTCAGGGCGCAAAAGCCTCCCGCACGGGACGTCCCGTCCAGACCTGGGGCGGCGGCGCGCCGAACACGTGCGCCAGGGTCGCGGCGGTGTCGTAATGGACCACGCTCGATTCGATCGCATGCCCCTTCTTGACGCCGGGTCCGCAGATCACCCAAGGCGTCTCCATTTCCGCCAGCGTCTTGCCCCCGTGTCCCTTTTCGATGCCGCCGTGATCGGCGATAACCAGGACGAGCGTGTCTTTTTCCATGCCCGCCGTTCTCAGGGCGTCCAGCAATTCACCGAGTTCCTCGTCGCAGCGTTTCAGCATGGCGTAATACTGCGGAGTGTCGTGCCCCTCCCGGTGCCCCACCCCGTCGGGCTCGTCGTAACACACAAAGGTAAACTGCGGTCGTTTCGTCAAAATGTAATCCACGGCGGAGTCGGTCAGTTCCTCGAAGTTCTTGTCGTTCTTCTCGAAACTCACCGCCTGGTTCTCGATGACATGGCGGATGCCGTCCCATTGATAAAGCGCACCGATCTCCGCCCGCGGGTACGCGTTCCGAACCAGGCCGAAAATCCCCGGGAACCGCCCGTACTCCCCCACCGCGCGCGCCGGCGGAAGCGACTCCTTCGAATCCCATTCCGTGTAGCCGTGCAGCTCCGGCCCCGCACCCATCAGATGCGTCGCCCAGTTGACCGCGCTGGACGAAGGCAGAACCGAACGGACTTTGAGCGAAAGGGCGCCTTGCGCCGCCAGCGCTTTCAAGCGCGGCATCTCGGCCTTCTCCCAGGCATAGGCGCCCAGGCCGTCGAAACCCACCACGAGGACATGGCGCACCCCCGGCAGCAGGCCGGCGCCGGCGCCGTCTGCCTGGCCTGCTTTGTCGGGCGCGAGGCAGCCTGCCAGGCCGAGGATGACCGTCAATGCCCCTGACGAAACCAGCCGTTTCCCGGAGGGACAACGAATCACACCCATCGCAAATTGCTCCTGCGCACCGCACGTACCGGATGATCCCCGAAGGACGAAGAGTCGGCCCTTGTGTTCATCCAACATGGGGCCGATCCTAACAAAGGGCGGCGCGGGGTGTCAAGTTGATCGCCGCCCGGACGAGGGCGGATCCATCCTCTTGACCGTGTCCGCCTGCGTCACTATGATAGGGGCGAGGTTAAGGGCCGGATTCGGAGAGATGTTTTATTGGGCCGCTAGCACTTTGTTGCTTCTTGCGTTTCTGAAGATCCTTCAACCACGGTGCAGGAATCCTCGCACCGACGAACGGGTCGGCGAAGCTCGGAGCTCGACCAGTGCCTGACGACTCCCCCGGAGACAGCGGGAAACTCGAGCGCTTCAGGAGCTACTTGCAGTTCCTGGCCGATGAGCAAGTCAATCTTCGGTTCCGGCGGAAGTTCGATCCTTTCGACGTAGTCCAGGATACGCTGCTCAAGGCGCACCGAAGCCTCGACCGATTCCGGGGCAAAACTGACGTCCAGATCGCCGCATGGTTGCGGAAGATCCTGACTCGCAGCTTGTACAACGCCGTCCGAGACCATCAATGCGCTCGGCGCGACTTGCGCCGCGAAAAGTCGATTGAGGAACTCCTAGCGCGGTCGAGCGCGACGCTCGAGACGTTCTCGAATCTCGCCCGGTTTTCGCCCAGCAGTCTCGCCGCCAAGAACGAAAGACTTCTGAACGTCGCGGATGCCTTTGCGGTTCTGCCCGACGACCAACGTCGCGCCCTCACGATGAAATACGCCCACGGCCTCTCTCTCGCCCAGATCGCCAAAGGCATGAATCGCAGCGTTCCGAGCGTGGCCGGACTCCTCCGACGGGGGCTCCACACGCTCCGCGCTCGGCTGAAGAGCGAAAGATAGGCGTCAGCCGGCTTCGCATCCGAGGGCCAATCCCCTCAATCCCGCCAGGAACGCCCCCACTAAGCTATCGCTGACGGCGCCGATCTCGAGGCCGTCGAAGCCGCCAACGCGCCGCCGCGATCCCCCGCCCTGACCTTCGGCGGCCACGGGACTCTGGAGGCATCGCCCGCGGCGGACTGGGCGTCGTCTGCTAGGCCCACCAGGTAGCCTCGATCGCCAGGGGGCGCTCAAGATGACCCACGGAGACAAATCCGTTGCTCGCGCGGTGGAATACGATGCATCGCTCTTTTAGCACCGCGGCGTTCCGGCTACAATATAACCGCAGCGCAGGGGTGAAATCCGCGAAGACGCCGGCTGGATACTTAACCCAGAGAGTGTGACCGGGAGGAAATCTCATGACAATGACGCGAAGGAATTTCATCAAGACGTCGGCGATCGCCGGCGGCATCCTGGCGGGTCCCTCGGCGGCGCACAAAGGAATCAACATCAACACCCGAACCGCGGGGAGCAAGGGACTGAAACTGTCGTTCCGCCCCTATGAACTGCACGCAAGGCATCAATTTACGATTTCCGGCTTTTCCCGGAATGTCCAGACCTCCATTCTTACGGAAATATCCTATGACGGCGTGACGGGTTACGGTGAAGCTCCGCTGCCGCCTTACATGGAAGGCCAGACACCCGCGACGGCGTCGGCGTTTATGAAGAAGGTCGATCTGGGTCAGTTCCGTGATCCCCTTGAACTCGACGACATCCTGACCTATCTCGAGGGTGTCGACGCCGGTCATACGGGGGCCAAAGCTGGCATCGATATCGCACTTCATGATCTTGCCGGCAAGCTGATAGGACGACCGCTCTACCAGATCTGGGGGTACACCCGGTCGAAGACTCCGGACACGACCATGACCATCGGCATAGACTCGGAAGACGTTGTGCGCAAGAAGACGGAGGAAGCCGCACCGTTCAATCTCATCAAGGTGAAGCTGGGCATGGACGAGGCGACCGATAAAATGCTTATCGAGACCGTACGGTCCGTTACCGACAAGCCCATCACCATAGACGCCAATCAAGGTTGGCGGGACAAGCATTACGCCCTCGACATGATTCATTGGCTCAAGGAGCGGGGCGTCATATTGATCGAACAACCTTTGCCTAAGGATGTATGGGATGACATGGCATGGCTAACGGAGAAAAGCCCGCTGCCCACCATTGCCGATGAATCCTGTCAGCGCTTGACGGACGTCCCCCGGCTGCGAGGAGTTTTCTCCGGCATCAATATCAAATTGCTTAAATGCACCGGGCTGAGAGAGGCGAACCGAATGATCTCCATGGCCGAAGCATTCGGCATGAAACTAATGATCGGGTGCACCATGGAGACCTCTTGCGGGATTTCCGCCGCAGCTCAGTTGACGCCCAAAATGGATTACGCCGATCTCGATGGGAATTTCCTTATCAGCAATGATTGTTTCTCCGGCGTTAAAATCGTTAATGGGAAAATCACCCTCAACGATCGTCCGGGCATAGGCGCCGAACCGATTCGTTCATAAGGCCAAAGACAATGAGAAAAACCCAACTATTAAAGATTTATTCCTACATTCCGCACGTCTCGAGGGGAGTTCTGGGAATTTTCGTGATCGCGTAAGTGCTGTTAGAAGAATACGTTATGCTATTCGTACTGGATGGCTCTCTCGTCTGCGAGCGCCATTAGGATCTGCTTTTCCTTGAGATCTATGGCGCGGATCTGCTTCATGTCCTTCCGGAATTCCCGGTAGCCTTCGCCTGCGCGAAGCATTCGGGCCTCGTCCGCTCGCCGGATGAGCTTGCACCGACGACGGCCCTCCTTCTTGTCCTTGAAGAGAAACACGGTTTGGAGATGGCCCAAGCCTTTGGCGCAGCGGCAACTCGGGTTACCACACTTGCGGTTCGTTGTCGTGACGGTGCCAATCGCGAGTTCGCGTCCTCCTGTGAGGCGGCGAACCAGACGCTGCCGCTCCCGGTAGAGCCGGCTGAGCATCGCGAGCAATTTTGTTCTTGACTGCGTCATGGTGTATAGTATACACTATTGCTGTTATGTATACTAGACAAATCGGCCATACCCAGCACGTGGTTACAGACCAAGGCCCGGCCGTCCACCGGGTACACCTCATCGGCCCTCACCCTATCCTCACCAGGGGATTCTCGATCACGCCCGGACCCTTTCCGTCTTCAGCCAGAACATCATCCTCTCGCTCCGGTCTCCCATTATGCGCGCTCTCGCCCCTCCCGCCAGATGGAATTCGCCGGACGGTTACGGTCGGAGCCCGGCGGGAGAGAGCTGCGGCCATCAGAAGAACGGAGCGTCGTCGTCGGGGAGTACGGTTGGGAACAGCCGGCCGCTCCCCCCACCGTCGCCGGAACCCCCGCCCGGCACGGGCGTTCTCGCCGCTGCGCCCCCGCGCCTCCAGCAGCCCCCCCGGGAGCAACGGCCTGGAGTTCAGCCCGCCGAAAGAGCGCCGGTTAGCGTTTCCCTTCTTTCTGGGTTTCTGCCTTTCGCCTCAACACGATGCCTGATTCGTCTCCTGCGTGGATGTAGAACATGCCTTTTAGTGCCTCACCTTCAAGGACCAGCCAGCCACGCCCCCGGGCAGGATCCATTTCATCTGCACCATTCCAGGAGAACTCCACGAGAGGCTTGCTGGCCCTTTCACTAACACGGTAGTCGACCTGGCCTTGCACGTAGCCGAACTGAAAGCGGCCGAACCTCCCGTCCCCGAATTCGAAGTAGCCGCGGACCTCCGCATCAATGAAGTCCCTGTCCCACATGGTCATCGTATCAATCAGCCAGCGACCGGCAACGCTTTGGCTCGCCTTGGGCTTCGCCATCTTATCTGTCCTCCTACAAGCTGGTGCGGACATCTCAGCACCAGTAGGCAAGTGTGGCAAGGCTTTCCCTCCACCCACCTCTGAGTCCCCTCAGTCCTCCTTCTCCTCGCCTACTACCATCATATAGATGGTACCCGCGGCCGGCCGCAGTTGGTAGGGTGGTGAGCGCTGGCGGGGCCTCCCCGGCGCAGCGCCAGTCAATATGTTTCCTCAAGGCCCTCCCGCAGCACGCGGCCTTCCACCACCACCGAAAGGACGAGCTTACGATCGAAGAAGTCGAAAGGGTTCTTATACGAAGCAGATCGCCCTTACGGGCAATGGTCGTACGATTCGCACAAGAGCTCGTCGGACGTTGAATCAATACCGCATGACGGAAACGGAGGTTCATGATTGGGCCCATTCGCGAACAGGTAACTCAGCAAAAAACTCGCATCAACGATATCGCTTCCGGTCTTCCCCCCGATTTCGCCGTCGTCATTCACGTCCGCAGCAGCCAGACAATGAAGCGCCCCACCCGCAAAGAGATAATTCAGCACCGACACGGGGTCTCCTATGTCGATCCGGCCATCAGCGTTGGCGTCGCCGCGTTTGAATTCGGAGAGTAATCGTACTTCAACGTTGTCGATCCCCCAGCTTTCATCCTCGATCTGTTGGAGCCCTTCAGCCGAGAACTTGAAACGCGCAACGCCATCTTGTCTCAGGGTCCTCTCTCCTCCCTGAAGCCAACCTCATTCCGCCTTGATCCTAGCAAGTAGTCGGACTCCTCTATCCTTGCAGACCTCAACAAGTCCTTGCCGTTATCGCACAAACCTCCTCCGGACAAAAAGAAAACCGTGCGCGACAAGCGCACGACGTATCGCATCTTGTGTCGCCATAGCCACGACGCGCATCGTATGTGCAGGCCGCCTGCCATCAAGGGACGTCCCCAATGCCTCGAGACCACGTGCTGACTCCCACATTGATTGCTTCGGGGGCGGGACGAGATTCTCAGATTGGGTGACACGGAGAGACCCCGCGTA
>MWEK01000035.1 GCA_002070955.1 Planctomycetes bacterium ADurb.Bin069 | reverse complement strand
GGGTGAATTCAGCCAGCACGACTTCGGCCAGGTGACCGTTCGTTATGTCGACGGATCCCGCGAGAGCCTTCACATCTTCTGCTCACGACTGAAGTATTCACGGTGGTCAGAGGTCCGCATTGTCCCAAACGAAAGGGTCGAGGCGCTAGTCCGAGCTCTCCTGGATTCCTTCAATGCCTGGGGCGGGCTTCCCTTGGTAGCGGTCTTTGACAACCCAAAGACGATCACCCTCGGTCGCAAAGGATCGAAGATCGAATGGAACAAAACCTTTGGCCAGGTTGCCTTGGATTACCGCTTCGCTCCGGAGCTCTGCTGGCCCCGACGCGCCAACCAGAAGGGATCGGTCGAAAACCTGGTCGGCTGGGTTAAGAACAGTTTCTTCAAGGTCCGTCGGTTTCATGATCGACACGACCTCGAGCAGCAGCTTGCCGGTTGGCATCAGGAAGTCAATCTCCGACGTCCTTCACGTGCAACAAACGAGATCCCGGCCGACCGAATGAAAATTGAGCGGGAAAGGCTTCGAGCGCTCCCGATACCACCCGCCGAGTATCCCCTTCGCTTTCCTGTTATAGTCGGCCCCACCGCCCGCGTCTTCCACCATGGGCAGGCGTACTCGATGCCGCCCCAGTCCATCGGCTTTCCCGGTACACTCTACCTCTACCCTGAACGCGTGCGAATCCTGGCCAGGAAGTACGAAGCCGAGCATCCCCGACTTCCCGCGGCTCAACGAGAGAGCTTTCTGCCAGAGCACCGTTCGGCCATGCTGGCCCAGGTTTCTGGAAAACGGGCCAAGCTTTACTTCAAGCGCGAACAGCTGCTCGCCATCGGCCCGCAAGCCGAAACGCTCCTCACCGAGATCGTCCATAGTCATCCCCGAACATGGCCAGCTGAAGTCGAGATCCTCTTCGACCTTCTCCAACGCTTCGGCCACAAGAATTTCGCCGCTGCCCTGAACGATGTGGTCCAGCGCCGCCTCTTCGGCGTTCGTTACGTCGAACAGTTCATCGAAAGGAAACGTGCATGACGGAAGAACCATTTGACCTTGAAGCTCTCCTTCGACGACTTCACCTGCCGACGGTCCGCCGGCTCTATCCCGAGCTCGTCCCTCGAGCTGAAGAGCAGGACATGAGCTACCGCGACTTCCTCGGCACCCTGATTGCCGAGGAGGTCGCACACCGGGCTCAGACGCGGATCGAACGGGCCGTGCGTAAAGCACACTTCCCCTTTCTCGCTACCATTGAAGACTTCGACTTCACCTTCCAAAGCTCCGTCCGGCTCTCGCTCTTGGGCTCTTTCTTGGGTCCGGAGCTCCTCAGTGAAGGGCGGAGCCTGATCCTCTGTGGCCCGACCGGTCTGGGGAAGACACACTTGGCCATTGCCATTGCCTACCGCGCTATCCAGAACGGCGCAACGGCCATTTTCGTCGAAGCGAATCAGCTTATCGGTGAGCTCTCCGAAGCATCAACGAAAGGACGACTCGAGCAGTCAATCGAACCCTACCTTCACGAGGGCGTGCTCGTCGTCGACGAATTGGGATACTTGACGTATCCCGCGGATGCGGCTAACGTCCTCTTCCAGGTGGTAAACCGACGGTACTTGAAAAAGAAGCCCATGGTCTTCACAACAAACAAACCGCTGGCCGCCTGGGCAAACGTCCTCCACGACCCGGATCTCGCGGAAGCAATCATCGATCGTGTCCTCGCTCGAGGACGATTCATAGAACTACGGGGGAGGTCCTACCGAACTCGTCATTTGAAAAGAACGGAGAATGCCGGTTCGACGCCCAATGGGTCCAAAGTTTCCGGAAAACCTAGCTCAGAATTTCCGGAACCCACACCATTTTTCCAATCTTTGGATCGGGAGAATATCGGGTTCAGCCGGTCTTTGTTGAGGATCTTGCTGACATCGCCGTTCGCCAGTCAACGGTTGTGGCTGGGACAACGGTAGACGCCATAGGACCTGAAACATTCACTTTTCAAGAATTGGTGGCATTAATCGTCGACAAAATCGGGAAGAAACCGATAGTGCTCAAAGTCCCGCCCCTCTTGGGCATCTTCTGTGGCCGCATTCTCAGTCTATTTTTACGAGACGTATTGCTTACTCGAAACGAGTTAAAAGGACTAATGGACGAAATGTTGACATCGGAACAAGCGCCTAATGGCACGACAAAATTTTCAGATTGGTTGGAGAAGAACAAGTCCACCGTGGGGAGAAGCTATTCTTCAGAAGTTAAACGGCACTTCCGATGGTCAGCCTCCTAACCAGCGGCTCCACCGGACGGCGTCGCCTGCGGCTCGCGGTGGCCTTTCCTGGTCAGGCTCCCCGGGAAGCCTGACCAGGTCTACGACATCGCCGGCGACTCATTAAATTCCGACGCTGGGTGTCTCAAAGTCATTGACACATGCGCAACTCGGGGCGTAGCATGAATTCGACGTGGTCGGTCGGGACGGCCCCGGAAGTGACGTTTGACGTTAGGTGCATAAGAATGCATATTTACTGGTCTCTAAAACAGTTACCCGAGTTGGCCGGCCTGTCCAGGAGCGAACGCAATCGTCGTTGGCGCGCTGCCTGTTGGCGTAGTTTTCGTCATTGGCAAATTTGGGTAGCCTTGGCTATTGCTGGCCTCTGCAGCGGGGCCGGCACGCGTGTCGGGGCCGTCTTGGGCAGATCGTTTGCTTTCTCTCTCTTGGGTGCAGGCATTGGTGGCGCCATTGGTGGTTTCGTCTTTCTCCAGATCGCCACACCAGTGATCCGGCGGTACTTACGGGCGCCGGAGGTGCATCAAGACATGAAGATCACAATCAATTCGCACAGATTCGATGCACTCCAGTTGCGTCTCTTGGAGGAGCTGATTAACTCAATCCGCACTGGCCTTAAAAAAGCCGGCATAACCGATGTGCAGACGCTTCGTGAGGCTACCGGCAATATTGCGTTCTCCGTCGCTGAAATCATTGACGGGAGTTGCGTCATGGAGCTTGACGGAGAGCCGGTAGTTCCGGTTCTAACTTTTGCAAAGGAGGTTAATGGCACAGACCTCGTTGCCGCCAAAGGTGGATCATGGATGCACGAAGCCGTCTTTGGCACCGTCGACGATATGTTTGATAGCGGCAGCGCTGGCTAACAATTCATTCAAGCCTACGCTGCTCCGCGTCGCGGCTTAACTCAGGCGTTAGGCCGCGCAGTTGAAATGCTATCGGAGAACATGGCAACTGAAAAGCCGCTTCCTGAAAACCAAGAAAAACTAGAACGACAAGGTAGAATCGCTGAACTATTTTGAGAATGCAAAATGAGAATTTACGATGAGAAGAATGACCAAGAACTACATAATGTAACTCTTTATCTTACTCCTGACGAAGCACTTGAATTAGCATCTCGCTGCAATTACCTTGCGGAACACCCCGAGGCGCACCACTCGCATTGCAACGACTTTGATTATACAAGAGAAATCACGGTGACTGTATACACGGCTCAAAACATAGAGCAATTTGACAACCGGTCGCGTGAGATCATTGGAGATGACTGGCAACGCCCATCTACGGGAGCCAAAATATTAAGCGAGGCCCATACAATTCCCATTTCTGATTCAGAACAAGTAAACTCCGACAGTAAAACGACTCGCAAGCTTAGTTTTTGGAAGCGCCTACGGCGAAGAACTTGACCGACTGGAGGCGCAGCTTGACACTGCATGCACCCAACTTGCCTCACGGTTCGCGTTTAACAATCGCTATGGGTTATCAATCGTTTGGGCAATTCGGCCAGGTTTACGCCAGCCGGCAAACGGGTGATGCTTCCGTTAGGCCTTAGGCCGCTGTAGTTCCGATGGACGAGATCCAGAGGCTTTGCTCCCGACTGAAAGAACTCGAACGAGGCCCCGATCAGCCTGACGCTCGGAAGGAAGTCGAAGAGGCCCTCCGCTCCAAGTGGGAGGGCATACAGGTCATCGCTGGCCGAATACTCGCACGCTGGGGAGGGGCCGCCTCGGAACCCATTCTGCGCGACTGGCTACTACGTACTTGCGAACGTCACGAAACGGGAACTGCTTCCATTACCCATGAGGCCGCGAAGTGCTATTCCCCGTTCCTTAGTCCACAAGATGCGTCGTGGGTGATCAATCTCTATTTCAGCCTCTCGGCTGCAAGTTGGTGCC
This sequence comes from Planctomycetes bacterium ADurb.Bin069, assembly GCA_002070955.1. GTDB lineage: Bacteria > Planctomycetota > UBA8108 > UBA8890 > UBA8898 > UBA8898. The sequence goes on along the minus strand of MWEK01000035.1, from coordinate 40,511 downwards.
ACTGCGGTTTGCCGCCTTTTGGTTTAGATCCTCTTCTTGATCGGGTGACTACGGGGGATCTTGCAAGGCGAATCATCGCAGAATCACAGAGCGCTGCTCCCGCTCACCGTTTCGCCGCCATGTGTGCCGCGGAGCGGATCGACTTTCGAGGGAAACTTGATATGTTCAGACGCCTATCTGGTGACTCGCACAAGCGAATCAGAGTCTGGGCCGGGGCCAGGCTGAAGATCAATAAGATTCTGTCCAATATGGGCCGAGCCAGTCGGTTTATTTGACGTTGCCGGATTCGGGACGTAGCATGAATTCGACGTGGTCGGTCGGTCCGGCCGACGGCGCGTGCCTTTGCGGCGGCTCTGTCGTCGGGCGTCTGAACGGGCGGCTCGTTCAAGACTCGCTTAACCGTACTGGGCGAAAGTCCCGTCTTCTCGGCGGTTTCGCGAATGGACAGCCCTGCCTGCTTCAGAAAGTGAGCTTCGTGGCTTTTCACGGCTCCGTACATCTCCTCCCCCTGTTGGGACCCGTCTCCAAGACGGTTCGGTTACAGGGGGATGAGTGTCGCGTACGCCGACCCCGACGCCTACGGGGTGACTCAGAATTTCCGGAAAAAGGTGGGTCAGAATTTCCGGAACCCGCCAGTTGCGGGTAAGCTTATCGTTAGCTCAGAACGACTTGAGCACGAAAGGAGATAGAACATGCAAGACGAAAAGAAAAAACTGACAACGGCCGCGGGAGCGCCAGTCGCCGACAACCAGAACATAATGACTGCGGGGCCACGTGGACCGCAACTCCTCCAGGATGTCTGGTTCCTGGAGAAACTGGCCCACTTCGATCGCGAGGTGATCCCCGAGCGCCGCATGCACGCCAAGGGCTCGGGCGCCTACGGCACCTTCAAGGTGACCCATGACATCACCAAGTACACCAAGGCCAAGCTCTTCTCCCACGTCGGCAAGAAGACTGACCTGTTCCTGCGCTTCTCGACGGTGGCCGGCGAGCGCGGCGCCGCCGACGCCGAGCGCGACATTCGCGGCACGGCCATCAAGTTCTATACCGAGGAGGGCAACTGGGACCTGGTGGGCAACAACACCCCGGTCTTTTTCCTGCGCGACCCGCTGCGCTTTCCCGGCCTCAACCGCGCGGTCAAGCGCGATCCCCGCACCAACCTGCGCAGCGCGAAGAACAACTGGGATTTTTGGACCTCGCTGCCCGAGGCGCTGCACCAGATCACCATCACCATGAGCGACCGGGGCATCCCGGCCAGCTACCGCCACATGCACATGTTCGGCAGCCACACCTTCAGCCTCATCAACGCCCGGAACGAGCGCCACTGGGTGAAGTTTCACTTCCTCACCCAGCAGGGCATCAAGAACCTGAGCGACGCCGAGGCCGAGGCCGTGATCGGCAAGTGCCGCGAGAGCCACCAGCGGGATCTCTACGAGGCGATCGAGCGCGGGGACTTTCCGCGCTGGAAGTTCTTCATCCAGATCATGCCCGAGAAGGACGCGGCCAAGATGCCGTACAACCCCTTCGACCTGACCAAGGTGTGGTACCACAAGGACTACCCGCTCATCGAGGTCGGCATCCTCGAACTCAACAAGAATCCGGAGAACTACTTTGCCGAGGTCGAGCAGTCGGCCTTCAATCCCGCGAACGTTGTGCCCGGCATCGGTTTCTCGCCGGACAAGATGCTGCAAGGCCGCCTGTTCTCGTACGGTGACGCCCAGCGCTACCGCCTGGGCGTCAACCTCCACCAGATCCCCGTCAACGCGCCGCGTTGTCCGGTCAACATCTACCACCGCGACGGCGCCATGCGGGTCGACGGCAACCAGGGCAGCACCTTGGGCTATGACCCCAACAGCTATGGCGAATGGCAGGACCAGCCCGAACTGCGTGAACCGCCGCTTGCTCTGGAAGGCGCCGCAGACCACTATCCCCAAGATGACGATTATTACACGCAGCCGGGCAAGCTCTTCCGTCTGATGAGCGCCGCCCAGCAGCAGGCCCTCTTTGAAAACACCGCCCGTGCCATGGGCGACGCCCCCAGAGAAATCAAGATTCGCCATATCGGCAACTGCCTCAAGGCCGACCAAGCTTACGGAGAGGGCGTCGCCAAGGCCCTGGGTATCGCAATGAGCGAAATCAAGAAATAGACAACTATCAGCTAACAGCCGGTTGCAGCGGACGGCGCTGTACCCCGCCGCTGCAACCGGAGCGTTAGGCGCCCAGGGAGAAACCGTGCTTGACGAAGAGTCTGCTCCAATGGGCTGGCTTTCCCGAATCCGGGCACGATTGCAGGCGTCGTGGTCCCCCCGTGTCAGGATAGTTGTCGGGCGGGGTGAAACCGCTGGGACGCCACGGGGCGTTCGAGGCGGGGACCGCCCGCCCCTCCCCCCCCTGATTTTGCAGCGCTGGGCGCCCCGGCCGCGCCCGGCGGGCGGCTTGCCGTCCGAGGCGCCGCGCGGTAAAGTCGCTCCGCGCGGCCGCCCCGCGCTCCGGGAGATACCCATGGAATCGCCGCCCCTCGACCGCTTCCTCGCCCATGACGAGAGCATGCGCGCCGCTTGCGCCTCCATCGCGCAAGAGGGCGGCTTCCACACCGCCGTGAACGCGGAAATCCCGCTCCCCGAAACCAACTGCCTGCTGCGCGTCCGCGCCCCGGCCGAGCAGACGGCGGCGCTCGTCGCCCTCGCCTCTTCCCGCGGTCTGGCCATCGTCGTCGATCCGGAGACCAGGCCGCCGGAACTGCACGCCGCCCTCGCCCGCGCCGGGTTCGTCTCCCAGGGCCGGAAGGTCTTGGCGGTCTTCAACCCCGCGGCGTTGGTGGATCCCCCGGGCGCGCCGGCGCGCTTGACGCCCGTCGGGCCCAACGAGCTCGCGCGGTTCACCGCTCACGCCGCGCACGACGGGGCGAACGACGCCGTCCGGCGCCTGTGGTTCTTCCGGCTCCGGAACATCCTCTTCTCCGCCTACCTGACGCAGAGCGACCGCGCCGTGCAGGGCGCCTTCTGCCTCTTTCACGCGGGCGGCCTGGCGCGCTTCCTCGGCCCCTTCCCCCGGGGAGCGGGCACCGACTTCACGCTGGCCTGCAGCCTGGTCAGGAAAGCCTGGGAACGCGCCCGAGAAAAGGGCGCCGATCTCATGTACGCCTTCGCCGCCCCCGACGACGCCGCGTGCTTCCGGGCCCTGGGCTTCACGCTGAGCGAACGCGCGTGGCTGGAGACTTTCGCGAGGTGACGCCATGGTCAAAACGCTGCTCGGAACCCTGGTCGTGATCGCCGCGTTCATGGCGACCCATTACCTCTTGCAGCGCAAACGCGAGAGCAAACGTCTGCCCTCTTCCTGCGGCGGGGCGTGCCTTTGCCGCGGCGATGCCGCCGGCTGCCGGAACGCGGGGGAGACTCCGCCGCGCGCTTCCTCCGAGGGGGACGCTCCCTGACGCGAAGCCGGCCGCGCCCGGGGCGGTTGCGACGGCCCCGCGTCGGCTCTTTTTTTTTGCCGCGGCTTCTGCCACAATATCCCGTCGTCCGGCGGCACGCCGGGCCGGAACCGGTTCGTTCAGAAAGGAGGCGTTCCCATGTCGCAGCGGCCCCTCAACGTCGGCCTCATCGGCGGCGGCGGCGGCGCGTTCATCGTCCAGCCGCACCAGAAAGCCATTCACTTCGACGGCACGCGGCGCGTCACCTGCGCGGCGCTTCACCCCGATCCCAAGGCCGCGCTCAAGGAAGCGGAGAACTGGCCGTATCCCCTGAAGGGATATCCCAGCTACGACGAGTTGATCCAGGATCAGGCCAAGAAGCCCAAGGGCGAGCGCGTGGACTACGTCGTCGTCGTGACGCCCAACCACGTCCATTTCGACCCGGCCTACAAGTGCGTCATGGCGGGGATTCCGGTTTTTTGCGAGAAGCCCCTCACGCTGACCTTGGAGGAATCGGACAAGCTCGTCGCCGCGGTGAAGGAAAAGAAGGTCCCCTTCGGCGTCGCGCACACCTACCTCGGCCACTGGACCAGTTGGTTCTCGCGCTACATCGTGCGGAGCGGCCTTCTGGGCGACGTCAGGTGGGTCGATTCCTGCTACATCCAGGGCTGGCTCGCCGCGCGGACCGAGGACACGGGCTCCATGCAGGCGGAGTGGCGCGTCGATCCCAAGCGCGCGGGCATAAGCTGCTGCGGCGGGGACATCGGCACGCACGCCCTGATGCAGCTCAGGTTCGTGACGGGCCTGGAGGTGACCGAGCTGGCCGCGCACCTGGAGACTTTCGTCAAGGGGCGCATGCTCGATGACCATTTCACGGTCTACGTGAAGCTTGCCAACGGCGGCCGCGGCCTCGTCCGCGCCAGCCAGATCTGCATCGGCCACAAGAACGACCTCTCCATCGAGGTGAACGGCACCAAGGGCTCCCTCATCTGGCGCCAAGAAGAGCCCGAGAAGGTCGTCATCCTCCTGCCCGGCCAGCCGGACCGCGTCTACTGGCGCGCCGCGGTGGCCAAGAACGACGGGTTCCTGGGCGATGTGCCCGACTGGCTCCTCGCGGAGCCGACCATCCCCAGCGGCCACCCCGAGGCGTTTCACGATGCCTACGCCCGGCTTCACCGTTCCTTCGAGGCTGATGTGCGGGCCTACAACGACGGCAAGCCCTTCGCCTGCGACGGTTCCAAGTACGCCAACGTCACGGACGGCAGGATCGGCATCGCCTTCGTCACCGCGGCGGTGGAGAGCTCCAAGCGCGGCAACGTCTGGGTGCCCATGAAATAGCCGCTCGTTCCGCCCGCCGACGGGGTTTCGTCGCACCCCCGCCGTGGATACAATCGTGCCCATGCGCATCTTCCTCTTCGGCGGCACACAGACGGCGGCGCTGATCTGCGCCGAGCGCATGATCGCGCGGGGCCACGAGGTCACCGCCCTGGTGGAGACGGCCGCGGGGAGGGATACGTTCCGGGCCCTGGGCGCCGAAACGGTGCTCGGGTCGCCCCTCAAGCTCCCGACCTTCGAGGAAGGGCTCGCCAGGCGCGATGCGGCCGTCTTCTTCGGCACGGAGGTGCCGCGGACGCTCCTGCCCACGGCCGAGGAGCTGCGGCCCTACGAGCGCGTGCGGACCGACGGCATGCGCACCTTCGTCGCGGCCGCGCTCAGACAACGCACGCCGCTGGCCATCCTCGTGTCGTCGGTCGTGGTCTACGGCGACTGCGGCGACCGCCTCGTCGGCGAGGAACAGCCCATCAACGCGCCGCGGCCCGCCGCCTCCTTCGCGGCCATGGAGAGCATCTTCGGCGAGGCGGTGGAGTTCCAAGGCCTGTACGGCGCGGCGCTCCGCGCGGGGCTGGTCTACTCTTCCCGCGCCTGGCACACGCAGAACCTCTTCCGGGCGCTGCGCGCCAACACCTGCCCGCCCCTCGGCGGCGAGCGCGCCTATGTGAGCCCGATCCACGCCGAGGATCTCGCCGATGCCGTCATCGCCGCCTCCGAGAACGCCTCGCGGGGCATGGTCCTGAACATCGTTGACGACGCCCCGCTCCGGATCGCCGACCTTCTACGCGAAACGGCCCGCGCCGCCGGCGTCAAGCCCCCCGGCGCCCTGCCGTCCTTCCTCTTGCGCCTGGTCGTCGGCAAGGACGCGCACCGCATGCTCCAAACTTCCTGCCGGGCCAGCAACGCCCGCGCGAAGGAGGCGCTCGCCTGGCGGCCGCGCCACCCCTCGCTTGCGGAGAGGATCGCGGAGGAGTACGCGCTCTGGCGGCGCGCCTGCGACGAATCCGTCGGGGAAGGGTCGCCATGAAGCCGGCGCGGGTACCCTCGACCCACGAGCTTATCGTCGCCTGCACGCACGGCAACGAGGAGGCTTTCCAAACCCTCGTTGCGCGCCTCCAGCCGAGCCTCGTCCATTACGCCTGGGGCTTCTCCCTGGACATGGCGCGGGCGGAGGCCACGGGTCTGCGGACCATCGAGACGGTGTTCGGGCACCTGCCGCGCCTGCGGCACAACTCGCTTCTTTCCAGCTACGCCATCGGAATTCTCAGAAAAGAGCTCAGGAAGGAAGGCCTGCCTTCGGCGCCGGACGGCGTGCCCGTCCTCTGGACCGCGCTCGCCGGCCTGCCGCGCGTCCAGCGCGAGGTGGTGTTCCTCTACTTCCAAGGGCACCCGCTGGCTGAGGCCGCCCGCATGCGCCGCGAGCCCCCCAGCCACACGCGCGCCCGCTTCACCCGCGCGCTCATGCACGTCGCGCGCAAGATCGGCCTGGCCGACCCGGCGGTCGCCGGGCCGCTTCCGCCGCGCTGCGTTCGCGGCGACCACGTCTATCTCGCCGTCGCCGGCGAGGCCCCGCCACGCGAGGGCGCGGCATGGAGAGAGCACGCGGCCGCATGCCCCGCCTGCGGCGCCCGCTTCGAGCGGGCCGAGAAGCTCTTTGCCGCCGTGCGCGCCGATATCGGCGGATTCGCGGCGCGCCCACCCCTCGCGGCGCGGATGCCGGGCCCGCCGGGCGCGGCCACCTGGATCGGCGTCGCCTTGATCTTGGCCGCGGCGTTGGCGGCCTTCCTGCTGCTCCGCGGCCTCCTCGGTCCGGCGGCCGGGCCCGTGGTGGAGATGCCCAACGGAGCGGTCCGCCCCGCCGGCGCGCCATGAGGCGCCCGTCCCTCCTCCAGGCCTTGGACTACGCCGATCCGGAGAACCTCGGCGGCGCCAGCCGCGCCGCTCTGTCCCTGGGCGGCGAGCTCGCCGCGCGGGGCTGGGCGGTGAGCGTGTTCGCCGGCCGGAAGGACGGGCCGCCTGTCGCCGCCCGCGGCGGCGTGACGTTGGTCCGCTTCCCCTCGGCGCCTTCCGACGAGCGCGCCGCGCGGCAACTGCCGGCGCTTCTCCTGGGATCCTTCCGCGCCCTCGGCGCCGCGCCGAACGGGCCGCTCGACCTCGTGCTCGGCCACCAACCCTTCGCCACTTGGGTGGTGCGGCGCCGCGCCGGGTGCGTCCCTCTGGCGTACTGTTTCCACTCGCCGTGGGCGGCGGAGTTCGCCGTACGCGCGCGGCGGAGGGGGAGGCGCGTGCCGCCGCACAAGCTCGCCCTGCGCCTTCTGGCCGAGCGCTGGGCCCTCGGCGCCGCGCGCCTCATCTTCGTGGCCTCCGAGTTCATGCGGCGGCAACTGGCCGCGTTCCACCCGGGGACGCGCCCGGCCCGCAAGATCCGCCTTCTGCCCCATGGCGTCGACACCGAACGGTTCGCGCCCTGCGCCGATGCGGCGGCCCTCCGGCGCCGGCTGGGGCTGCCCGCCGGGGCGACCATCGTGCTCACCGTTCGGCGCCTCGAGGAACGCATGGGGCTGGAGGAACTTCTGCGCGCCTTCGCGCTCTGCCGGGGCGCCTTGCGCGACGGGCTGCTTCTCATCGTCGGCAGGGGGCGGCGGGAGCGGGCCCTCAAGGACTTGGCCGGCGCCCTCGGCCTTGGAGCGAGCGCACGCTTCTGGGGCTATGCGCGCGACGAGGACCTGCCGGATCTGTACAACGCCGCGGATGTCTTCGTCGTGCCGACGCAGGCGTTGGAGGGCTTCGGGCTGGTGATCCTCGAGGCGCTCGCCGCGAACGTGCCCGTCGTGGCCACGCCCGTCGGCGGAATCCCCGAGGTCCTCGGCGAGATGGGACCGGAACTGCTCGCCCGCGATTGCTCGCCCGAGGCGCTCGCCGAGCGGATCGAGCGCGTCTTGCGGGACTCGGGACGCGCCGCGCGCGGAGACCGCTACCGGCGCTTCGTCTTGGGGCGCTACTCTTGGGGCCGGTGCGCCGAGGAGTTCGCGGCGCACGTCCGCGCGCTGATCCGGCGCTGACGCGCGCGGGCGCCGGGCGCGACTCTTGCGCCGGACGCACCGCGGGGGGACAATCGTCCCCGCGGGCGCAGGCCCCGGTCCTCGGAACGTCCGCGGGCCGGAAGGCCATGCGACGCAGGAGGCTTGCGCGTGCCTATTTACGAGTATCTCTGCCCGGACTGCCGCAAGATACTGAGCTTCCTTGTGCGCGGGGACGCCGCGGACAAGCGGCCCGCCTGCCCGCACTGCGGCCGCAAGGATCTCGAGCGCCAGGTGAGTCTGTGCGCCATCAAGACCACGGCGAAAAGCCGCGCCCGCGGCGACGCCCCGCCCGGCGGCGGGCGCGAAGCCGCGGACGATCCCGGCGACTTTTCCCCCGAGCAGGAACGCCGTTTCGAGCGTCTCATGGACGACATGGGCCGGGATTTGGACAAGATCGACGAGAACGATCCGCGCCAGATCGGGCGCTTCCTGCGCAAGTTCGGCGAAGCCTCCGGAGAGGATCTCGGGCCCGAGTTCCGCGAGGCGGTCGGCCGCTTGGAAGCGGGCGAGGATCCCGAGAAGGTCGAGGAGGCCCTCGGCGAAGCGTTCGGCGGCGAGGGCGGCGAGGGCGGCGAGGAGGATTCGGGCGGCTCGAGCGCCTATGCCCGCGACGATACGCTGTACGACCTGTGAGCGCGGCGCGGCGGGAGGCGGCCGAAGCCGGTTTCCCGCCGCGGTTGAATTCCCGCCGCCCCTTCGATAGACTGGCCGCCCTATGAAGCCTGTCGTCCCGGCTCCTCCCGCCCTCCCGCCGCGTGCAAGGGTGCGCTGATGGCCGCCGGCTCAAGCGCCCCGGACGAGGGCCCGCGCCAAACCCCGAGCCTCTTCAAGGCGCAGCGCGCGGTCTGGTCCTTCCTCGTCCCGCGGCACCGCCGGTGGCTTCTGGCTCTCGGCACGGCAATGCCCCTTCTGGCCGCCTTCGAAACCGCCGTGCTCGGTTTCCTGGCGCTGTACGTCTCGGCCGTCGCGAATCCCGACGCCTTCGCCGTCTCGAGGATCGCCGCCCACATCCGCGGCGCCGGCATCCCTCTGCCCGAGGACCAGCGCACGCTGATCCTCTTCCTGAGCGGTCTGGTCGTCGCCTGCGTCCTCATCAAGAACGCGTGCGTCAGCCTCTTTTCCTACGGCATCACCAAGATCGCCGAATCCATCAGCGCCTACTTCGGCGCGCGCTTTCTTCAGGGCGCCATCGCCATGCCGTACGAATGGCATCTCACCCGGAACTCGGCCGACTTGGCCACTTCGCTCGCCTGGCGCGACCTGATCGGCGCCGGGCTCGTCAGAAACTCCCTGCAGATCCTCTCCGACCTGGTGTTGATCGCCTTCCTATCCGTCACGCTGATCGCCGTCAGGCCGGTGGTCTCGCTGGCGGTGCTCGCGGCGGCCGGCGGCGGCGGGCTCCTGATCTTCCGCTGGATCGGGCCGCAGCTCGACCGCAAAGCGAGCATCTACCGCAGCCAAGCAACGTCGATCAACCGCGAGGCGCTCCAGATTCTCGCGGGCATTAAGGAAATCAAGCTCTTCGGCGCCGGCGCCCGGCTCAAGAGCGCCGTGGCGCGGATGCGCGACCTCTCGACGATCCAGGCCGCGCGCAGCCTGCTGGTGCGGATGCCCCGCGACCTCCTCGAATTCCTCGGCATCGCCGTCCTGGCCGGCGCGGTCGCGGGGATGACCATGCGCGGCGACGCGTCGCCCGCGAGCATCGCCGGCACCGTCACGCTCCTGGCCGTCACGGCGTGGCGCGTCCTGCCGGCGGTGACTCGGGTGGCGCACACGCTCTCGGAAGCCCGCGTGACCCTGCCCATGACGTCCCAGATCCTAGGGCTTCTGGAGCGCTTCCGCGAGGAAGAGCGCCGCGCCGCCGCGGGCGCGGAGCCCGCGCTTCCCGTCCGCTTCACCCGGAGCCTCCGGGCCGAGGGCCTGGGGTTCACCTACGCCGGGCGCGCGGCGGCGGCGCTCGCCGGCATCGACTTCGACCTTGCGAAGGGCGAGAGCCTGGGCCTCGTGGGGCCGTCGGGCGCCGGCAAGAGCACGCTCGCCGACCTTCTGAGCGGGCTCCTGGCCCCCACCGAGGGCCGCCTCCTGATCGACGGGATTCCGCTCACCGCCGCCGGGCGAAGCGAATGGATGCGAATGATCGGCTACGTGTCCCAGGCGCCGTTTCTTGCCGACGACACCCTGGCGGCCAACATCGCCTTCGGCGAGCCGGAAGACAAGATCGACCGGGAGCTGGTGGCGGCCTGCTGCGCCCAGGCCCAACTCGCCGAGGTGGTCGCCGCGCTTCCCCGGGGCTTCGACTCGACCATCGGCGAGCGCGGCATCGGCCTGTCCGGCGGCCAGCGGCAGCGGGTCGCCATCGCCCGGGCGCTGTACCGCCGTCCCCTGGTCATCATTCTCGACGAAGCGACGAGCGCCCTCGACGCCGCCAGCGAGGCGCTGATCCGCGACACCATCGCCGGCCTGCGCGGCGCCGTGACCATGATCATCATCTCCCACCGGCTCGGCATGGTGCGCGCGTGCGACAAGCTCCTCTGGCTCGAGCACGGGCGGATCGCCATGTTCGGCGAGGCGGCGCTGGTCATGTCCCGCTACACGGGACCCGAGTGAGCCGGGGCGGCCGCGCCCGTCAAGGCGCGGAAAGCAGGTCCGGGAGGGACTCGAGGAGCTCCGCGTCGCCGCCCGCGATGAGCATCAGCGCGAAGGCCGCGAGGACTTCCTCGTCGGTGAACTCGCAGTGGCCGAAGCGTTCCACCGCGAAGCCGTAGTGGAACGTCTCCTCGGTGCCCTGCAGCCGGCACTTCTCCGTGTACATGACGTGGTGCTCGAAGGGCACCTGCGAGTCGTAGAGGGTGTGGATCGTCAAGAGCGGCCGCTGGAGCGCGCCGGTGGTGGAGTAGCCCGCGCGAATCTCCGCCAGCGCGGCGGCGTCGGCGGCCACGCGCACGACGCCAGCGTTGAGCGCATCGTCATCCTCCGAGCCCGTGTAGCGCGTCGCGACATTGTCGAAGGGGAAGCCTCCGAGGGTCGCCGCGGCGTCTGTCAGGTTGACCACGCTGTACCTCAGGAAATCGCGCACGCACACTTCCGCGCTGCCCAGAAAATCCTCCGGATCGACCTGCAGGTTCGCGCAGCGCGCCAACTGCTCGAGCGCGCCGCGGTGCGCCGGATCCAGGACTGCGGGCTGCACGATCCCCGCGTAGCGCGCCGGCCACGAGGCGACGACATCCGGGGCCGGGTCGAAGGGGTCGCCGGGAATGAGGCCGGGAAAAAAGTACTCAAAGAGCGCGCGGCCATCGCCGAAATATTTCATCTGGAATTCCCAGTCGCCGATGGGGCCGCACGCCGCCAGGCCGCCGGTGAAGACCGCCGGGTGGCCCTCGACCAGAAGCGTCGTGATGAGGCCGCCCTCCGAGGCCCCGGTCACGTAGATCTTGAGGGGCTCGCCCCGCAGTTCCTTGAAGATCTCGACGAGATCGAGAATGTCGGCGACGCCCTGCCTCACCGCCAGCCCGGTCTTGGAATAGCTGTTCGTGGCGAAGGCGAATCCGAGGCTCGTCATGAGCTCGGGCAGATAGTAATCCCCGAAGCGCATCTGATCCTCGGGAATGGCGATCGGCTCGCCCGCATCCTGGTATCCGTGGGCCCAGATGATCAAGCGGCCGTTGTACGCCGCGGCGGGAGGCATGCAGATCCGGTAGAGCGAGCCGCTCGCCTGCATGCCGTCCTCGCATCCCCCCGCGCCGTAATCGCAGGGCGGAAAGGCGTCGCACGTCAGGGTGTCGCTCGTCGGATCGACGCCGCACGCGGCGAAGGGCGGCGGCGGGTTCTTTCCTTGGGCGAAGAGAAAGCCCAGCGTCGTGATCGCATCGGCGATGTCAACGACGCCATCGTCGTTGGCATCCAAGGCATCCCGGCAGGGCGCGGTCGCATCCCCCAGAAACAAGACGCTCAGAGTCTTGACCGCGTCGGCGACGTCGACCGTCCCGTCGGCGTTGGCGTCCGCGCGCCGGAAGGGCATGGCGGAAAGCGCCGTTGCGCCCCCGAGCAAACCCGCAAGGATTAGGACAAGCGATTTTCGCATGGGACACATCAAGCCCGGCGGGCTTCGTTCGACCGATTCCTCAATCGTCATTGTACAAACCGCCCCGCCGGCAGTCAACGCGGAAAACACGGAGCGCCGCCGCGCCTCCCCGCGTATCCCCGCCACCCCTCCTCCGGTAGAATTGACTGCGGCGCGCGGCGATTGGAATCGGCGCGGCAAGGAGCAAGCGTATGCGCAGGGCTTCGCGCAGGAAATTTATGGCCGGCGGCGCGGCGGCGCTCGGACTCGCACCCGGGCACCTGCGCGTCATGGGCGCACAGGATCGGATCGTCCTGGGGATCATCGGGACCGGCGGCCGCGGCGTCTGGCTCATGACCGAGGCGCGGCGCCAGGGCTGCGCCATCGGCGCCTTGTGCGATGTCAGCGAAATGCGCCTCAGGTGGGCCGCGGCCCAGATCGAGGACCGGCCGCGGGAATACGAGGACTTCGACGCGCTGCTGGCGCAGGAAGACATCACGGCGGTCATCAACGCGACGCCCGATCACTGGCACCACGACGTCTTCGTGGCGGCGGTCCAGGCGGGCAAGGATATCTACACGGAGAAGCCTTTTTCCCACACCATCGAGGAGGGCGCGCACATGCTTGCCCAGGCGCGCGCGTCCAAATGCGTCGTCCAGGTGGGCACCCACCGGCGTTCGGGCTCTCATTGGGTCCGGGCGCGGGATGCCATCGCCGCGGGCGCCATCGGCAAGCTCATGTGGGCGCGGGTCTTCGACACGCGCTCCTGGGTCAGGGAGGATCCCCTCGCGGCGCGGCCCGTCGAGGGCGCGCTCAACTGGAAGAAATTTCTGGGCAAGGCGCCCCAGCGACCCTTCGATCCGCACCGGTACTGGGCCTGGCGCTGGTACTGGGACTATTCCGGCGGCCTCATGACCGACCTGGGGAGCCACCAGTTCGACATTATCAACTGGCTCGCGGGCACGGACGGCCCCAAGAGCGTGGCGGCCCAGGGCGGCGTGTACTTCTTCAGGCAATGGGAGACGCCGGACATCGTGCACGCCGTCTTGGACTACGGCGCCTTCTCGGCGGTCTTCTCGGCGGGATTCGTCAACCGGCACGACGGCGTGGGCGCGCGTTTCTACGGCACCGACGGCACCTTGGTGGTCACGGACGAAGAGTTCTACGTGATCAAGGAGAACGCCCAGGCGCCCGGCGCCAAGAGCGAGGCGTGGCCCCGGACCTACGAGGGCCAGGCGCACCTGGCGAACTGGCTGGACTGCATCAGGACCCGCAAGGAGCCGAACGCCCCCGTCGAGGCCGCCAACCGGGCCGTCAACATCGCCCACGCCGCGAACCGCGCGTACCGCGAGGGACGCAGCGTGGCTTGGGACGCCGCGGCGCAGTCCTTCGCCCAATAGCGGGCGCCCGCGGACCGCCTAGCGCGGCGCGAACCGCATGTAGTAAAGGATCGGCACCGCCATGCGGCTCAAGAGGAGCGCCGCCACCTCGCCGGCGATCAGACTCAGGGCCAGGCCTTGAAAGATGGGATCGAAGAGGATGACGCCGGCGCCCACGGCCACCGCCGCGGCGGTGAGAAACATGGGTCTGAACCTGACGGCGCCCGCGTCGATGACGGCCTCGGCCAGCGGCATGCCCTCGGCGAGCCTAAGCTCGATGAAGTCGATCAGGATGATCGAGTTCCTGACGACGATACCCGCCCCGGCGATGAATCCGATCATGCTCGTCGCCGTGAAGAACGCGCCCAGCGCCCCGTGGGCCGGCAGGATTCCCACCAGCGAGAAGGGAATGGCCGCCATGATCACCAGCGGCGTCGTGAAGGAGCGGAACCAGCCCACCACGAGCACGTAGATCAGGATGAGCACGCCCGCGAAGGCGAGCCCCAGGTCGCGGAAGACCTCCACCGTGACGTGCATCTCGCCGTCCCACTTCAGGCACGTGCGCTCGGGGGCCGTCGGCACCGTCGCCCACCACTCGGGCAGCCCGGCCGGGAAGGCCTGGGCCAACCGCTCGCGAATGCCGAGGATCGCGTAGATCGGGCTTTCCTTGCGCCCGTAAACCTCCGCCGTCACGTAGATGACGGGCTGCAGGTTCTTGTGGAAGATCGACTGCTCGATGTTCCGGGTTTCCACCCGGGCGATCTCGCCGAGGGGCACCAGCTTGTGCGGCGGCAGCTCCGAGGCGACCCGCAGCGCAAGCACATCCTCGCCCGAGGCGCGTCCCTCCCGCGGGAGCCGGAGGAAAATCTCCACGTCCTCCTTCTCCTCTTCATCGTGGAGCAGCCCCGCCGCCCGGCCGCGCAGCGCGATGGCGGCGGTGTCCGCGGCCGCGGCCACCGCGACCCCGTTGAGCGCGGCCTTCTCGGCGTCGATGACGACCTCCTGGAGCGTCTGATCATCCTCGACGGTCCAGTCCACGTCGACGACGCCCTCGACCTGCTCGAAGATTTCCCGCACCTTCCGCGCCGCCGCGAGGCGCTCCTCCGCGTTCGGGCCGTAGATCTCGGCCACAATGGTCTGGAGGACGGGCGGACCGGGCGGCACCTCGGTGATCTTGAGGCGGCAGCCGTGCCGCCGCGCGAGCTCCTCCAGGCGCGGCCGCACGCGCTTGGCGAAATCGTGGCTCTGGGCCCCGCGCTGGTGTTTGTTGACGAGGTTGACCTGCAAGTCGGCGACGTTCCCGCCGCTGCGCAGGAAGTAATGGCGCACCAGGCCGTTGAAGTTGAAGGGCCCCGCGGTGCCGGCGTAAACCTCGATGTCCGTGACCTCGGGCTCGGTGCGCAGCTCCGCCGCGAACACGCGCGCCACCTGCGTCGTCTGCTCCAGTGTCGTGCCCTCGGGCATGTCGACGATCAACTGCAGCTCGCTCTTGTTGTCGAAGGGCAGCATCTTGACGACCACGGCTCCGAGGGGCACGAGCGCCAGCGCGGCCAGCAGCAGCAGGACGTTGGCCGCGAGGAACAGGTTGCGCCACCCCTTGGATCGAATGAAGGGCCGCATGACCTTCCGGTAGAACCGGGTGAGAGGATCCTCCTTCTCGCCCTGGTCGCCGCCGTGCAGCGTCCCCCTGAGCGCCGGCCCCCGCAGGATTCGATAGGCCGCCCAAGGCGTGACCACGAAAGCCACCAACATGCTCACGAGCATGGCGCAGGACGCGCCCACGGGAATCGGCCGCATGTACGGCCCCATCAGCCCCCGCACGAAGGCCATGGGCAGGACCGCGCAGATGACCGTGAACGTCGCCAACACCAGCGGGCTCTGCACCTCTCGGACGGCCTCGATGGTGACGATCAGGAGGTTCCGCCCCTTGTTTTGCGGCATGCGGAAATGCCGCACGATATTCTCGACGTTGACGATGGGATCGTCCACCAGGATGCCGATGGAGAAGATCAGCGCGAACAGGGTGATGCGGTTCAGGGTGTATCCCAGCAGATAGAACACCGCCAGCGTCAGCGCCAGGGTCACGGGAATGGCGATGGCGACGATGCCCGACTCGCGCCAGCCGAGGATCAGCCAGATGAGGATCGTCACCGACACGACGGCGATGGCCATGTGGAGCAGGAGTTCGTTGGATTTCTCCGCGGCCGTCGCGCCGTAGTCCCGCGTCACCGTCACGTTGACCTGTTCCGGAATCCGGTCGCCGCGCAGGCGCTCGACGACCCGCATGACGTCGTGGACCACGGTGACGGCGTTGGAACCCTTGCGCTTCGCCACGGACAGGGTCACCGCCGGGAAGCTCCCGTCGACGAGCGCCCCCGGAATCTCCCGCGGCCCGTCGGGGCCCAGGGTCTCGCCGAAGGCCGGCCCCGGTTCGAGGAAGACGTAGTCCGAAGGCTCGTCAGGCCCGTCCTCGACCCGGGCCACGTTTTCGAGGTATACGGGCTTGCCGGCGACGACGCCCACGACGACGCGCCCCACCTCCTCCGCGGTGTGGAGCAGGCGGCCGATGTCCACCGCCGCCTCCGTGTTGGCCGCGGCGACTTCGCCGCGCGTCGCGCGCGCGTTGGCCGCGCCCAGCCGGGCCAGCACCTCCCGCGGCGCAAGGCCGTAGGCGCTCAGAGCCGGCGGGTCCAGGATCACGCGCACCTGGCGGCGCCGGCCGCCGATGAGCGTCGTTTCGGAGACGTCCGGGACGGCTTTGATCGCATCGGCGGTCTCGGCCGCCACGCGCCGCAGCTCGTAGTGGTCCGCCTCCGCGCTCCAAAACGTCAGGCCCAGCACCGGCACATCATCGATCGAGCGCGGCTTGATAAGGGGCAGCGACCCGCCGATGGGAATGAGGTCGTAGTGCATGGCCATCTTCTGGTTGACCTTGACGATGGCGTCCTCTTCGTCGTGGCCCACCAGGAACCGCACGGTCGCCATGCTCATGCCCTTCTGGGAGGTCGAGTAGATGTACTCCACCCCCGGGATCTCCCAGAGGAGCTTCTCCATGGGTTTGGTGATGCGGTGCTCGATCTCCCGCGGCGAGGCGCATTCCATGCGCACGAAGATGTCGATCATCGGCACCTTGATCTGCGGCTCTTCCTCGCGGGAGAGGTTCACGACGGCGAACGCCCCCGCCAGGAGCGCGAAGAGGAGGAAAAGCGGCGTCAGCTTGGAGTCGATGAACGCCCGCACCAGGGCGGTGATCCAGCCGGTGGCGTGCGCCGGGTGCCGGTGGGTCTCGTCCTTGTCGCTGCTCACGGCGCCTCTCCTCTCACTGGTCCTGCGGCGCGACCCGCGCGCCTTCGCGCAGCGCCTCCGCGCCCGGCACCGGGACGATGATCCGCCGGCCGGCTTCCAGGCCGCTCAGGATCTCCACGCGCTCGCCGTCGGGCAGCAGCCCGCCGGCCCGCACGATCGCCATGCGCGCCGCGTCGCCGCCCTTGGGCAGCCAGAAGACGAGCTCGAGCTGCCCGCGCCGGACCAGCGCGTCCCCGGGCACCGCGACGGCGGCGCGCGTCCCCCGCAGGATCCGCGCGCGGCCGAACATGCCCGGCTGCAGGCCCGGCGTCGCGGGCAGATCGATTTTCACCACGCCGGTCCGCGTGGCCGGATCGACGGCGGGCACCACCTCGCTCACTCGGCCGTCGAGTTCCACCCCGAGGGCATCGAGGCGGACCTTAGGCGTATCGCCGACCTTCACCGCGCCGGCGAGGCGCTCCTCCACCGCCGCTTCGAGGCGCAGCCCTTTCGGGTCGTACAGCGTGAGGAGCGGCACGCCCGGCGCGGCCAGGTCGCCGGGATCGACGCGCTTCTCCAGGACGATGCCGTCGAAGGGCGCCCGCACGACGGCGTGGTCCGCCTGGACGACCGCTTCCTCGAGGGCTTTTTCCGCCGCCAGCGCGGCAGCCTCGGCCGCCGCGAATCTGAATGTCAGGATGTCGAGCTCCTGCGTCGTGGCCGCGTCCTGGGCCACGAGCTTGCGGGTGCGCTCCAGTTCCCTGCCCGCCTCGTCCCGCTGCCGGCGCCGAGCGGCGAGGTTCGCTTCCGCCTGGGCCTTGCGCGCCGCGAAATCGCGGTCATCGAGCACCATCAGGACGGCGCCCTCCGCGACGGCGTCGCCGGCGGCGGCGCGGATCTCCTTCACTTGGGCCATCACGCGCGCGGCCACATCACTCTGCCGGCGCGAGCGCACGGTCCCGACCGCCTCGGCGAAGACGGGAATCTCCACGCTCTCGGCGACGGCGCGCCGCACGGGAAGCGGCGCATCGGCGGCGCGGGCTACCTGCGACTGCGGCGGGCGCACCCGCTCGGACCAAAGAAACCCGGCCACGAGCAGGATGCCGAAAACGACTGCCAGGATTCGGTCGATTTTCATCGGTTGACCTCCGTGAGGGGGCCCGCGGCCGGCGGCGGGCCGGCGGCCACATCGGCGCGGCGCGGGGGATATTCGCCGGTGGCGTGCGCCAAGGCGATGCGCGCAAAGGAACGATCGCAGGCCGCGGCGGCCAGCCGCGCCCGCGCAGCGGTGAGCGCCGTCCGGCGGTCCAACACGTGGGCGGGCGCGGCCTTTCCTTCGGCGAGCTCCACCTCGGCCACTCGCAGGGCCTCGACGGCCAAGGCTTCCTCGGCGGCAGCCGCGGTCCCGCGCGTGTCGGCCTCCTCGGCATCCAAAAGCGCGTGCGCCACCTCGCGCTCGACTTCGAGCACCACGGCGCGTCCCGCGGCATGCGCTTCCGCCACCCGCGCCATGGCCTGACGCACGCGGAGCGGCGTTTTGAAGGCTTCGAACACACTCTCCACCACCTCGACCCCCCACAGCCAGTTGGGGTGGCCGATCGAGAGCTTGCGGGCATCGAAGCCGAACTCGCCGAAGATAGTCACATCGGGAAACCAGCCCGCATGGGCCGCGTCCGCCTGGGCCCGGGCCGCCTCGAACATGAGGCGCGCGCGGTCGATCTCGGGCCGGCGCTCGCGGGCGCGGGCAAGGCATTCATCCAGCGCCGGCCGCGCGGGCGGCGCGTCGAGCGCGGGCGGCGCCAGCGCGAGTTCCTCCGCGGCGCCGAGTCCGAGCAGGGCGCGAAGCCCCGTCTCGGCTCGCGCGGCGCTGCCGCGCGCCTCCACCGCCGCGCGCCGCGTCTCCGCCAGCCGAGCGCCGACCTCGAGGACATCGGCGCCGCGCAGGGCGCCCTCCCCGCGGCGGGCTTCCGCGATTCGCAACAGCACGGCCAGAGTCTCGGCGGCCTCCTCGTGCGCCGCGGCCGCTTCGCGCGCCTTGTGCACCAGGAAATAGGCGCGGGCCGCCTCGTAGGCGATGTCGCGGCGCGCCGCGTCCAACGCCGCCTCCTCGGCGGCGGCGCCCGCCTCGGCCGCCTTGGCGCGGTGCCGTCTCCGGCCGCCGTCGTAAAGCGTGATGCCGCCCCCCAGGCCGGGATGCCAGTTTCTGGTCACCCCGGGGTCGTTGAAGTCGATCCGGTTGTTGAACCTTTCCTGGTCCAGAATCGTTCCAAAAGCCCTCGAAGGCATGTCGGCCTGGGTGTAGCGGCCGAAGAGCTGGAGCGCCGGCAGGTACGCGGCCCAGGCCTCATCGATGGCGGCGCGCGCGGCCTCGACGCGCCCGGCCGCCGCCGCCAGGCCGGGGTTGTTGCGCAGCGCCAGATCGACGACGTCGTCCAGCGCAAGCGGTCCGGCCGGCTTGTGCGTCTCGGGCGGCACGAACTCGGGCGCGGCGCAACCGGCCAACACAACCCACAGCACCGCGCATACGGACGCGGCCCCGGCGCGCATGGTTGGGCGTGAATACATAGTTCTCTCCTCGCCGCGCCGGCGGTCCGTAAACCGCCTCCGCGCGCGGATATTCCTACCACCGTTATCGGCACGAGATACCGAAAGCTTAAACGTAAGACCGGTGGGCGGCAACCCTGCTATAATGGCCGCGTGGGCTTCTCCGAACGCTTTCGCGCCTTTCTCAGGGCACGCCGCGAGCGGCGCGAGGCCGAGCGCTTGCTCGCGGCGCTCTTCGCGCGTCCCGATCTAGCGGCGCTGAGCTCGCTCAGGCCCGCGCACCGCGCCCGCGCCGTATTCCTGGGCCACGAGACGGAGGGCGGCCGCGTGGCGCGCATCCGGTTCGGTCTCGTGCGCCATCCCGCGCCGCTTCGGCTGCCGGGCGTCCATCACGAGGTGGTCGAGGTCTATGTCTACGATGTCGCCGCGGGCTCCGTCACGGTGGCGTGCAGCCGCAACCTGACGACGCGCGGGAAGCCGGGCGCGTCGCCCCGGGACTGAAGCGGCGGCGGGCGGGGCCGCTCAGAACGCCGCGGCGGCGTTCGGGCTCACCGCCGCCCACAAGAGTCCGGCGTGAGGTTTGACGAGCTCGGGAAGCCGCGCCTCCAGGTCCGCCTTGCTTGCCGGCGCCTCGATGCTCAGCGCGCGAACCAGATCGTCCGGCATGACCTGCCGCGGAGGGCGCGCCAGCAGCCGGGCGATGCGCAGCCTGACGCGCCTGAGCCGCTCCTCCGCGGCGTTTCGCGGCCAGGCGGCGCCGAGGATCGGGTCCTGGAGAATCTCCTGGGGCAGAAGCGGCAACTCCTCGGGGTTCCGGAGCAGTTCCTCGGCCTCTTCGCCCAGGAGCACCACCGGGCGTAGCGCCTGGCCGGCAACGCGCAGGTAGCCCGTCTCCTGGAGAAAATCGATGAGGCGCGCGACCCACTGTTTGCGCATGCATCGGAAGACACCGTAGTGCGGCAGGCCGGTCAACTCCAGGGCGTGCATGCAGCCCGAATCCGAGCCGTTCAGACAGTCCATGAGCTTCCGCCGGCCCAGCGCGTGGCCGAGGAGGCGATCCAAGTCCTCGCCGGCCTCAAGGACGAGGCGCGCCCCCAGGCCGAGGAAGCGCGCGAGCGACTGCCGCCGCGCTTCCAGCCTCTCGGTGCCTTCAGAGCCGTTGTCGATGAAGTACATGGGGTTCTCCTTTCTGCGCGGGCGGAAGGGCGGGCGGAAGCGCGGGAGAAGCAAACCGTGCGCCGTAATCCGCCGCCGGCAGAGGCTCGGGCGGAACGCGCGGCAAGCAAAGCACTTGCGTTGCGCCGGCGGCCGGCGCGCGGGGGCGGAAAAACCCGGCTGTCCGCATCCGGTCGTCCGCGGCGGACGCCGCGGAGCGGTCACTTATCCGAGAGAAACGCGTAGAAGTAAAGGTACCGGCGCGCCTTGAGGGCCTCCCGGAATTCGGGGAAGGCGCCCTCGGCCTCGGCCCTGAAGGCGCCTTCGAACGTAGCCGCCAGATCCATGAAGGCGTCGTAGGGGAATTCCTCGATGTCGCGCTTCTTGTAGACGCCGGCGAGGGCGGCCACGGCGGCGCATGTCGCCGTGTTCTGCGGGAGAAACCGGTACGGCCGCCACAGGCAGAGGAGTTCCGAAGCGGTCGCGCGTCCCAGGCCTCCGAGGCCCGCGGCCTCGATTCTGCGCCCCTCGTCGCCGGCCTCGCGCGCGGTGACCAGGCGCAACAGCGCCTGCTTGAGCCGCTCGCCGTCCTGAAAACACAGAAGCCCCTTGAACCGTGCCCGCATGCGCGGCCGGCCCTCGAAGATGGAGACCAGCCGGCCGTACACGTCGGCGGGGGCAAGGGCGGCCAGGGCCCGCGCGTCGAGAAACGCCGCGACCGCCGCCTGCAGCGCCTCCCACGGCTCCCAGGCCCGCGCGCAGGCTTCCCGCGAGGGGAAACCGGAGAAATAGGTCCGCGCCGCCTTCGCCGCCCCGTCCGTCCATGCCGCCGCGCCGTTCGTCATCGCCGCTCCTTGCGCTCGCGCCCCGCCGGCGCCGTCCGCCGCCGGAACGAGTCTTCATGGCGCCGCCAATAGCATTGGGCCTGGGGCGCCCCGCGTCAATCCGGGGCCCGTGCTCCCCTGGACCCGTGGCGGGCGATTGGGTAATATGGAGCCCTTGATTTCAACGCTTCCCCGCCCGGTGGCCGAACCCGGGACGTCGGCGCCGCCCGAAGAGCGCGCGCGACATGCCGGCGCAGGGGTGCACCATGTCCCGTGGAAAGGAAGGCAATGGCGCGAGCCTGGATCGCCGGCACCGGCGCATATCTCCCCGCTAAGGTGCTGACCAACTTCGATCTGGAGAAGATGGTCGACACGTCCGACGAATGGATCACACAGCGCACCGGCATCAAGGAGCGCCACATCGCCGCGGAGGATGAAGCCGTCTCGGATCTGGTCATCAAGGCCGCGCGTCCGGCCTTGGAAATGGCCGGAGCCGCTCCGCAGGACATCGACGCGGTCATCATCTGCACCATCACGCCCGACAACAGTTTTCCCTCGACGGCCTGCTTGGTGCAGAAGGGGCTGGGCCTGCGGCCGGGGATTCCGGCCTTCGACATCTCGGCGGCCTGCTCGGGATTCGTCTACGGGCTTATCATCGCCGACAGCCTGATCCGGACCGGCGCCGTCAAATGCGTGCTCCTGGCCGGCGCCGAGATCCTCTCGCGCATCACCAACTGGACCGACCGCAACACCTGCGTCCTGTTCGGCGACGGCGCTGGGGTGGCCATCGTCGCGCCGTCGCCCGATCCGAGCCGCGGCCTGGTCGCGTCCTGCTGGCACGCCGACGGCAGCCTCGGCGACCTCCTGATCCAGCCCGCGGGCGGCTCGCGTCTGCCCGCTTCGGCCGAGACCGTGGCCGCCGGGCTCCACACCATTCACATGTCCGGCAACGAGGTCTTCAAGCACGCCGTCAGGGCCATGTCCCAGGCGGCAGAAACCGTGCTCAACCAGGCGCGGATCCCCCCCGAAGAGGTGAAGCTCTTCGTGCCCCATCAGGCCAATATCCGCATCCTCGAGGCCACGTGCCAGCGCACGCGCATTCCGCTGGAGCGCACCGTCCTGGCCATCGACCGCATCGGCAACACCTCCGCCGCGACGATCCCGATCGGGCTTGACATGGCCGTCAGGGAAGGGAGAATCAGTGCCGGCGACGCCGTGCTTTTAGACGCCTTCGGCGGCGGCTTCACCTGGGGCGCGGCGCTCGTGCGCTGGTAAAGATCGATGCTGGAAATCCGCTTGAACGGCCGCGGCGGCCAGGGAACCATGGTGGCCGCGAAAATTCTGGCGGTCGCCGCCGCGCGGGAGGGCCTGCATGTCCAGGCGTTTCCTGAATTCGGCGTCGAGCGCCGGGGGGCTTCGGTGTGCGCCTACGTGCGCATCGCGCGCCAACCGATCTACGAGCGCGGTCGCATTCTCCGGCCCGGCCACCTCATGGTGCTCGACCCCGTGCTGCTCGATCGGCCGGACCTGGCGCAGAACGTGGGCGCCGGCGGCTGGATCGTCATGAACACCCGCTTGGCCCCCGAGGCGTGGCGCGCGCGCTTCGACGGCTTCAAGGCGGCGGCCATCGACGCCAATGCGCTGGCGATCGAGCACCGGCTCGGATCGCGCTTCGCCCCCTTCGTCAACTCGGTCATGCTGGGCGCCTTCGTCAGAGCCGTGCCTTTCGTCGCCTGCGACACCCTGTGCGCGGCGATTCGGGAGAACTCGCCCGCCAAACCCGACGCCAACGTCGCGGCCGCCCTGCAGGCGTACCGCGATGTTCGGCTCGCTGCCGCCGCGGAGGCCGTATGGGCGACGCGCTGAAGACGCTCCCGGATTTTCCCGAGATCTCCATGTCCTGCGCGGACACCGCCTACAACAAGACCGGCCAGTGGCGCGTCATGCGGCCCGCCATCGACGCGGCGAAATGCAGCCGCTGCGGCGTGTGCTGGAAGTTCTGCCCCGACGCCGCCATCGCCTTCGACGGCGGCCTGCCCCGGATCGACTACGAGTACTGCAAGGGCTGCGGCATCTGCGCCGAGGAATGCCCGCGCGCGTGCATCAGCTTCGAGTTCGAGGAGAAATAGATGGCGGGTCCGGCCACCGCCCCCCAAACCGAAGTCATGATGGGCAACCACGCCCTATCCCACGGGGCGCTCAGGTCCCGCGTTCAGGTGATCGCGGCGTATCCCATCACGCCCCAGACCCAGGTCGTCGAGCTGCTCTCGGAAATGTGCGCCAGCGGCCGCCTCGCCGCCGAGTACATCAAGGTCGAGTCCGAGCATTCCGCCATGGCCGCCTGCATCGGGGCCGCCGCGGCGGGCGCGCGCTCCTTCACCGCCACTTCGTCGCAGGGCCTCGCGCTCATGCACGAGCTGCTGCACTGGGCCGCGGGCTCGCGCCTGCCCGTCGTCATGGGCAACATCAACCGCGCCATGGGCCCGCCCTGGAACATCTGGGACGACCAGACCGACTCCCTCGCCCAGCGCGACACGGGGTGGATGCAGATCTACTGCGCCGACAACCAAGAGGTGCTCGACAGCGTCCCCATCGCCTTCCGCGTGGCCGAGCGCGTCATGCTGCCCTGCATGATCGTCCTGGATGCCTTCATTCTCTCCCACACGGCCGAGATCGTCGATGTGAGGTCCCAGGCGGCCGTGGACGCCTTCCTGCCGCCTTACGCCCCCCGCTGGCGCCTCGATGTCGCGGATCCGCGCACCTTCGGCGCGCTGACCGAACCCGAGCCGTATTACCGGCTCAGGTTCATGCTCGAAGGCGCCATGCAGGAGGCCCTCACGCACTTCGACGAGGCCCACGCGGACTTCGCGGCCGCCTGCGGGCGCCGCTACGACGCCCTCGCCGGCAACGCCCGCGCCGCCGTCGACCGCCTCAGGGAGGAGGGCCTGGCGGCGGGGCTGCTCCGCATCCGCCTCTTCCGGCCCTTCCCCGTGGCGCGGCTGCGCGCGCTCGCGACGCGCGCGCGGCGGCTCTGCGTGCTGGACCGCAACATCTCCTTCGGCGCGGGCGGCATCTTCGCCCAGGAGATCCGCTCGGCGCTCTACGGACTGCCCGGCGCCCCCGAAATCCGCGGCCACGTGGCCGGCCTCGGCGGCGCCGAGGTGACGACCGACATGTTCTGCGACATGGCGCGGGAGACGGCGCGCGCCTCTTCGTGCGCCGACCTCGTCGTGTGGAAAGGGCTGCGCGATGCGCCTCAGCATTCCGCCTGAAGAACTCATGCACCCCGGGCATCTCGCCTGCCAGGGATGCGGCGCCGCGCTCGCCATGCGCTACGCCCTGAAGGCGCTGGGGCCGGACACCATCATGGATATCCCCGCCTGCTGCTGGTCGGTCATCTCGGGCCCGTTCCCCCACACCGCCCTCAACGTTCCCGTGTACCACACGGCCTTCGAGACCGCCGCCTCCACCGCCGCGGGCATCCGCGCCGCCCTGCGCGTGCTCGGCCGGGAGCGCACGACCGTGCTGGCGTGGGCGGGCGACGGCGGCACCTTCGACATCGGGCTTCAGGCGCTTTCGGCGGCGGCGGAGCGCAACGATGACTTCATCTACGCCGTCTACGACAACGAAGCGTACATGAACACCGGGATTCAGCGCAGCTCCGCGACGCCCTACGGAGCGTGGACGACGACGACGCCGGCGGAGAACTTCAAGCAGCGGCCCAAGAAGGACATGGTCAGAATCATGGCCGCGCACCGCATCCCCTACATCGCCACGGCCAGCGTCGCCTACCCGGAGGACTTCATCCGCAAGTTCACCCGGGCCAAGGCCCTCAAGGGCATGCGGTTCATTCACATTCTCGCGCCCTGCCCCGTCGGCTGGCGCGCCCAGCCCCAGCACACGATCAAGATCGCGCGCCTGGCGGTCCGCACGCGCCTCTTCCCCCTCCTCGAGATCGAGGACGGCGTCAGGTGGCGCCTCACGGTCAACCCGGCAAACCCGCGCCCCGTCAGCGAGTACCTCGCCCTCCAGGGCCGCTTCAAGCACCTGACGACCGCGCAGGTCGAGTCGATCCAGGAGAGCGTTGACCGCAACTGGGGGGATGTCGCGGCGCTGGCGGGCGCCGCCGCCGTCGGCGCAGCCCCGCCCGACGCGAACGCGGCGGCGGACGAACCCTGACCGACCGCGCGCCCGCGCTCACAACCGCCAGACGGCCAGCTCCTCGTCCTCGTGGATCGGCGGGCCGAGCAGCCGCGTGAGCTGCGCCGCCATCACCTCGAGGCGGCGTTCCGGAAGGGCGCGCGCCGGCCTGAGCAGCCGCAGGAAGAAGGGTAGCTCGCCGCGCGCCAGGGCTTCCTCCCGCGCCGCGCGAAAAGCCTCCCGCGTCTCGCCAGGCCTGAGGATGATCGTGCCGACGCCCCGCCGCTTCAGCGCGTCCACCAGAGCCCGATCGATCACCGGCGGAATCGCGAGATCCTCGGGGGCGACCCCGAGCCCGCGGAGGAGCTTGCGCACGTCTTCCTTGAGCGCCGGCGGCGTGCAGGCGCTGTAGCCGCCGACGATGGGCCGCTCGTGCTCCATCTGGTCCAGCATGTGATCGACGCGCGCCGCATCCAAGCACGGCGGAAGCGCGAGGACGGCGCCCGCGTCCGGATCCCGCGCCAACTCGCGCATATAAGGGTGCAGGCCGAGCTCGGCGGTGGGGAACGGCGCCCACAGGAACTCGAGAGCGATGAGCCCGGCAAGCGCCCAGCGGCCCGGCGCGCCCAGCGGCAGGCGCGCCAGTCCCTGCGCCGTCAACACGGCAAGGGCGAGGCTCGCCGGAATGAGGTAACGGTTCGCGATCCTGAGCACCCTGAAGGGCCCGAGTTCCTGCGTCCAACCCTGGGGCAGGCTCACGCCCGGATACGTCGTCCCGAAAAAAGTCAGGCATTTCCCGCAGGCAAACAGGCAGAAACCCAGGAATACGCCCAGCCAGAGAAGCTTTTCACCGCGGCCCGCGCGGCTCCCCAGCCCCGCCGCCACACGGACGACGGCCAGGAGGGGAACCCAACCCAGAAAGCACACGAAGCCCGCGTACTGGAATTCGTTCCCGCGGCGGGCGCGATAGACATCCTCGAAAAGGCCTCCGAGGAAGGTGCTTGTCGGCGGGGGGATCGCGAAGAACGCGGGGTCGACGGGGCGGTACTCGAGGGGTTTCACGAAAAACGCCTCCCCCCCGAGCATGGCCTTCGCCATGGGCCACACGAAGGGAGCCAGCAACGCGGCCCCGGCCGCCGCGCCCGCGCCCAGGCCGGCCAGGGCGCGGCGCCGGCACGGCGACTCCCGCAGGTACCAGAGCGCGATCGGAAGGCCCATGAACGTCAGGAGCAGCCCGAGGTGATAGGAGGCGAGCGCGTTAAGGGCGTAAAACACCCCGGCGAGCACGCCGTCCGCGCGCCTGCCGTACTTGAGGCCGCGCACCAGGAAGAGGAGCGCGAAGGGCATCCACTGGCAGCTCAGGAGATTGAGGTGCTCCATGAGCTGCTCCTGGTGCTGGGGGAAAAGCGCGAAGACGAGTCCGGCCGCCACGGCGGCCGCTTCGTTCCGCACCAGTTCGCGCGCGAGCAGATAGGCCCCCAGGCCGCACAGTATCACGGCCAAAAGCACGGCCGCGTTATAGGCCGCGACCGGCCCCAGCAGCGCGTTGACGGGCAACGTCATGAGCATCGTGAGGGGCGAGTGCGTGTGGAAGGTGAGGTCGAGACCATCGGGCGCGTACAGGTACGGCGTCCAGAACGGCGTCGTACCCAGGTCCAGCAGCGCCTTCTTCCACCACCACAGGGTCCACACGTTCTGGAAGAGATCGTTGGCGCCCGCGGGCAAATGCGTCGACAGGCGCGGCGCGAGGGGCCAAGTCGTGGCGACCGCGGCCGCGGCGAACACCGCCACCGCCCGCCAGACGGCGCCCCGCGGAGGCCTCGGCGCCCCCGTCACGGATAGGTCTCCGCGCCGGGCGCCCCGCCGAGCAACCTGAGCCGCAGTCCGCCCGGGAGCGCCAGCACGAGAAAGCGCTCGCGCCTCCGCCCCATCGATACCTCGCACGGCGTGATCTCCTCATCCTGGAGTCTGAAGGCGTAATAGTCGAAATCAGCGACCCTGAGGGTGATCTCGCAACCCGCGTGGGACTCCGTCTCCCCCGCGACCACGCAGAGCTCGAAGCCCTGAAACGCGAACCGGCGGGCGCCGTCGGCCTTGCGGTCATCGGGTGCGAATCCCAGCACGCGAGAGAGGAAGGCCGTCAGATCCTCCGCGGCGCGCGACGTGATCGTCACCGCGCAGACCCGCGGCGGCGGCGGCGGGAGGTCCAACCGGAACTGCCGGACCCGCTCCAGGATTTCCTTCTCCGTGCTTCGGATGCGCCGCGGGTTGATGAATTTCTCCCGCTCCGCCGCGAACTCCGCCAGCCGGGCGGCCCCCTGGGCGCGGGCGAAGGATTTGCAGAGATTGCCGTAGCTCCTGATCTCCCGCCTGACGAGAGGGTCGTTCCACAGGCAACGGAGGTACCTGAGCGCGTGGGGCACGGCCTGCCAGCGGGACCGCGCGGCGCGCACGTGCTCGCGCGCCGCCTCCGTCGTGCCGCCCGGCCCGGGAGCGGCCATGGCTCCGGGCGCAACCTCCATGCCGAGCAGCAGCGGCGCGATGTACAGGTTCCCGAAGAACGCCTCCCTGAGAGCGGCCACGGATTCCTCGGCCGCGCCGCGCATGAAGAGCTCCAGGCCGCGGTCGAACAGTTCGCGCGGATCGGTGTCGCCCGCGGGCGCGTCGTTCGGCGTGTTCATCGCGGTTGTATTGTACGGGCCCCGCGCCGCTGGGACCAGCGCGCGGACGCCGGGCTACTTCGGCTCGCTCCTGAACAGCATCTGGAGATCCCGCATGAGCACGTAGCTGATCTGCGGCTCGTCCAGCGGGCCTGTCACGTGAAAGGCGGCGATGTTGTCGATGATGCGGCGCAGGAACGGCGAGATGAGGGGGATTTGGGGCAGGCCGAAGGATGGCAGCGAAAGGAAGAGATCGCAGTTCAAGTCGAAGTCGACCGACCCGAAGCCGCGCAGGGTCATGACGTCGCTCTCCATGGCGATCGCGTCGCCGCTTAGGGCCGTGAACTTCCCCTTCCCGATGCCGAAGCGCGCATCGACCAGGTGAAAGTACGTGTCCTTGATGCGCTGGACGCTGAGCACATCGCGGAACATGCTGATGAAGAGGGGCAGCTTGACGAGATTCGCCTCCCTGATCTGTCCGCGGCCTTGTCCCGTGAAGGTGGCGACGTCCGGAAGCATACCCTGGAAAAAAGCATGGACCGCGGCGGTGCCCGCCGCCTCGCCGGTCCGGAAGATGTCCTGCGACGCCAGGCCCAGGTTCAAGCCCTGGACATCGACGGCGCCGATGAGGTCCTTGCGCGCGCCGACATCCGCCGCGAGGAACCCCTTGATCGTGCCTTCGTAGGCGGCGGCTTGGGCGATCCACACCTGGAAGCAGTCCTGCGCCTGCGCCTCGCCGGCGAGGCGCGCGATGAAGGCCCGGCGTTCGGCATCCTCCAACGGCGGCCCGTCCGGCACGACCGTGCCCGGCGCCGCGAGGGCTCGGATCAGCTCGTGGGTGGCGCCGTAGGTGCACTTCAACACCACATCGTTCAGCCAGAGGCGGTTGAAGCGCAGACGTTCCAGCTCGATCCGGCCCGTCGCCGTGTGGGGGACGCCGGCGGCGGCCGACCCCAGAATGCTCGCCCGCCCCCGCATGTGCCGGAAACGCATGCCGAGGTTCATGCCGGCATCCTCGGCGGTCAGATCTTCGACGAAGTAGCGCAGCGTGAAATCGTCGGGGTCTTTCTTCTTGTGGGCGTAGCCCACGGTGATGCGCGCGGCATCGAACAGGCCGTCGACCGACAGTTCGGAGAGCAGCCTGCCCACGTGGGGCGGCAGCGCGCGGATGAACGCCGGTTCGGGCCGCAGGTTCTTGACCGCCAGCCTGAAGTCGTATCGGCGCTCGCCGTCCACGTCTTCGATGGTCCCGCGCTCCAGGCACGCCTGCAGCTCGGGCTCGTCGGTGGCGATGTTCTCCAAGCGGATGATCGACGTCCCGATGGACAGGTGTCCGCCGCGCAGACGCAGGGGGTAGGGGAAGCGGGCGTATTCCATGCGCCCCCGCAGCAGATCGGCCTCGATCTCCAGGTGCATCTGCGCGTGCTCCGGAAGCTGGAGCACCGTCGCCTTGACGGCCACGTTGCCTTGAAACGCGAACTCCTCCAGCACCCGGCGCTGCTCCTCGGGCAGCGCGCGGGCCAGATCGCGGTCCACGGGCATGTCCGGGCTCTCGAAAATGAAGGCGTACTGCGCCTGCCCGTCCTTCGCCCGCCAAAAGCCCTTGCGGCACCTGATCCGCGTCGCGCCGTGGACGCCGGCCAGATCCAGCACCTCGACGTCGTCGTGGTTGATGATCAGCTTCCCCGTGATGCCCTCGATGGTGTAGGGAAAGTGGACGTAGCACATGCGCGCATCGGTGCCCGTCAGGGTCACCGTGAAACGCGCGTGCTCCTCTCCCGGGGCTCGCACGACGGCGATTTCGGCGTCCGCCGTCCCCTCCAACCGAAACTGGTCCCACGCCTCGCGCGTGGCCGGCGACAGGCAGGACCGCAAGTACTGGTCCAGCCGGACGCCCTTGGCCTGCACCAGGACATCGATCCGACCGCGCTCCTCGGCATCGGCGTCGATCGACACGGTCACCGCGGTCGCCCCCCGGGCGCCGTTGAGGGGCGACTCGGTCCGCAGGCGCCCGCCCTCGTAGATCAACGTCCCGCGGATATCTCCCACCGCGTAAGGCAGCTCGTCGTAGGCCACGCTCATGCCGCCGAGGCGGATCACGACGCGCGGATCCAGAACGCCGTTCGACCAACGCAGTTCCGCTTCGCCGCCCGCCTGGCCCCGCAGGTTGAGGCGCTTCCACAAGCCCCGCAGATCCTCGGGCAACTCGCCGGCGAGCCGTTCGTCCAGCGCGATGCGGTCGACGCCCACCGTGAGCCTCCCGGAGGCGCCGTCGCGCAGCGGAATCGAGCCGGACACCGCCAAGGAACCATCGGCGATGGCGCCCTCGATCCCCGCGGGAAAGCTCAACGTTTCGCCGTCGAAGGCCACCAAGCCCTTGATGTGGCGCACCTGGTACGGCAGGCCCGGCAGGCTCGCCTGCCCCCCGAAAACGCGCCCCTCCAAATGCAGCGCCGGGCGCGCATCCGGCGCGAAAGCCACGCGGAGGCGCAAGTCCGCCGAGCCCGCGGGCTCGTATGGCGCCGCCGCGCGCCGGAGCGGCGCGGGCAGGAGCCGCAGCAGATCCGCGTTGATGGGCACCTTGTAGGCGGCGATGTCCAGGGCGCCGCGGCGTTTATCCCGCGCCCGCGCGCCCTCGACCTGCAAGACGGGCAGGAGCGCGTGGCGTACGGCGGCGGAGATGGCGAACCGGTCGCGCCGCACTTCGATTTCGCCCTCGACGCGCAGCCGGCACCATTCTTCGGGGAGCGCCTCCGTCTCCAGCTCGAGCAGCTCCGCCAGGCTCGCGCGGGCGATGCGCACCATCGCGTTCCTGAAACGCACGCGGTCGGGAACCGCGCCCGGCGCCCCCGCGTCCGGCCCCGCCGCGGATCTCAGCACACCCGCGAGATTCCAGTCTTTCTCGGGACCGCGCTCCAGGAGCACGTCGCACCCGTCGAGCTCGACCAAGCTGAAGGCGGCGGCGCCGCCCAGCAGGCTGCCCAGTCTGGGCACGACCTTGAGCTTCTCCACGATGAGCACGTTCGACGATCCGAATCCGGGAGGGGCGGACAGGCGAAAGTCCTCGATGACAAGCCCCTCCCCCCAACGGTAGCAGACCCGTCCCAGTGAGAACTCGCACTCCGGCGCCAACGCGCCGCGAAGCGCGGAGGTCACGCGCTGCTTGAGCTGGGCCGGGCTCAGGTTGAAAGCCGCGACGGCGACGAGCAGCCCCGCCAGAACGAACAGCGCGGCCCCGGCGACGAGCACGCGCCGGAGCGCGCGGCCGCGACGCTTACGGCGCATGGCCGTGCCTTTCCCGGCGCCGGCGCTCCGCATCGGAGGCGCGCAGGTAGCGCGGCACGAGGTCGTCGGGCGCGACGCCGCCCCCCGCGCGGAACGTCTCCGCGCCCAAGCGCGCAACGGCCTCGGCCCGGGGCTGCGACCACGCCGCGGGGCCGATGGTGAACCCCGCGAACTCGTCCCGATAGCGCGCGGTCGCATCGCCGAACACCACGGCGCCGGGCGGAAGATTCGGCCGCAGCTCCCGCGCCGTACCCACGAAATCACTCAGCACCGGCGTGCGCGCCGGCAGGTCGAAGATCGCCGCGTAGACCTGGCCCAGGCGCGCGTCGATGACCGGCGCCGCCGCCGCGGCTCCGGCTTCATCGACGTTCGCAAGCAACACCCGCAGGCTGTCCACCGGCACGACGGGCTTCCCCAGGGCGAAGGCGAGCGTTTTGCCGGCCGTGACCCCGACGCGGATGCCGGTATAGGATCCAGGGCCGCAATCGACGGCGAGCAGATCGATGTCCTCGGGCGCGCGGCCGGCTTCGTCCAGCAGCGCCGACAGCGACGCCAGGAGATCCCGGGCGTGGGCCAGGGCGGCGCCGAGCTTGGCGGTGCGGCATCTCCCCTCGGGGTCAAGGAGGGCCACCTCGCCCAACTGCGAGCTTGTCTCAAGCGCACATATCCACATATATCAGGCCTGCGGTCGCGCCCGCAGGGCGCGCGGTTCGGCGATGCCGTGAAGTGTATCCAGATTCGCGGCGCGCCGCCAGGCGCGGGAGAGGCGGAAACGCGATTGTCCCGGCGGGACGGCCTCTATAAAATGGCGGCATGCGCCGCATCGCTCCAGCGTTCTCCTTCCGCGCCGCGGAGGCCTTCCTGAACGGCTTCACGAACTACGAGAAGAAGGGTTCGTTCACCCTGAGGCGCGGCGATCTGGCCCGCGTGCGGAGGCTTCTCGCGCTGCTGGGCGATCCGCAGCGCGGTCTTCCCGCGCTGCGCGTGACGGGCAGCAAGGGCAAGGGCACGACCTGCCTCATCCTCGAGACGCTGCTCTCCCGCGCGGGCCTCAAGGTCGGCACTTACCTCTCTCCCCACCTTGAGTGCGTGACGGAGCGGATCCGAGTGGGCGGCCGGCAGATCTCGCGGGCGCGCTTCGCCGATGCGCTCGGGGAGATCGCCGCGGCCGTAGAGGCCCTGCCATCGCCGCCCACGTATTTCGAGATCCTCACGGCGCTCGCCTGGCATGTCTTCCGGCGCGAGCAAGTCGACGCCGCCATCATCGAGGCGGGCATCGGCGGCAAGTTGGATGCAACCGCCTGCTGCGAGGCCGCGCTGGGCGTCGTGACCTCCATCGAGAAGGAGCACACCGAAATCCTCGGCCGCACCGAGGCGGCGATCACCCGCCAGAAGATCGGCATCGGCCGGCGCGGCGCGCCGCTTCTCACCGGGCCGTTGGCGCCGCGCCTGCGCGCGGTGGCGGCCGCCGAAGCCCGCCGTATCGGCGCCCGGTTGATCCCCTGGCACGCCGCCATCGCCTTCGCTTACGAGGGCGGGAAGGCTTCCATCGCCTCGCGGGGCAAGCTGCCGGCGTTCTCGGCCGAGCTCGCCGCCCCGGACCGAGCCTTCGCCGTCAACGCGGCGCTCGCCCTCGGAGCCTGCGCGCTCTTCCTCGGCGGGCTTCCCCGGGGCGCGGCGCGCGCCGCGGAACGTGTGCATCTCCCGGGACGCAAGGAGGTCTTCCCGGGGGCGCCGCCCGTCCTCATCGACGTGGCGCACACGCGCCGATCCCTCGCGGCGCTGGGCGCGACGATTGCGGCGCGCTTCCCGGGCCGGCGCACGGCGGTCATCGTGGCGCTCTCCCGCGACAAAGACGCGGCGCGGCTCCTACCGGTCGTCGCGCGTTTCGCCGGCGCCCTCATCTGCGTGCGCGCCGATCCCGTGCGCGGCGCCTCGGCGGAGGACCTGCGGCGCCTCTCGCGGCATCCGCGCGCCGCCGTCGCCGCGGACATCAACGCGGCGCTCGCGCGGGCGCGCCGCCTGGCGGGCGCGAACGGGCTTGTATGCGTGTGCGGATCCTTCGCGGCGGCCGGTCAGGCGCGAACCCTGATGCGCCGGGAACGCCGCGCGCGGTGACGCGCCGCGCGCGTCAGATCCCCCGCCGTTCCCATTCGCGTCCTTGCGGCCGCCGGCGTGCCGGCGGTCACGCGCCGCCTTTCGGCCCTTTGCCCGGGATCGCGGGCAGCGCGATCTTGGAATGGGCGCGCAGCAGATCGGGGTCCAGGTCGGGGTTCGCCGCCAGGATCTCCCTCTGAATCGCGATGGACGCCTCGCCGTAGAAGCGCTGCATGAGGCCGCTCAGCGTCTCGCCCGCTTGAACCTCGTACTCGACGCGCGAGCCGGGCGCCACGGGCGTCTCCTCCTTCGACGCGTCGTCCCTGGGTGCCTTGACCCGCAGGCCGGCCGGCAGGGCCGTCTCCTTGTCGGGTGAGCGGCCGTCCACGGCGAGGCCGGGGTTGGCCGCGACGATGTCGGGCCAGCGCCTGCCGTCGCCGAGGAGCACCACCGCGAGAAACCAGGGCGTGTCGCCGGTTTGGGTCGTGTAAGCGCTCTCGCCGGGCAACGGCTCCTCGGTCCTGCTCACGATGGGCGACGGCGCCGAGGGCTCCAGCGCCGACTCGGACGGCGGCTCTCCGTCGATGGACTGCGCGGGTAGGGGATCCGGCTGCTCCTCGGCGATAACGATCGGGTCCTGCGGCGGCTCAGAAGGCAAATCCACCACCGGCACGGGCGGCAGCGCGAGATCCTTATCCTCCCGCGCCTCGCCGGGCGCGAGCGCCGTGCCCGTCGTGAAGCGATCCGGATCCGCCTTGCCTTCCGTGCCCGGCGCCGGGAGCGACCCCGCCTGGTCCTCAGGCGCCACACCGCTCGTGCCGGTCGCCGCCTGGTAGACGAAATAGATCACGAGGGCGAGCAACACGAATACCAAGACAAACGCAAATGTGTTCGCGGATCTGCCCATTGGAAACCTCTCCGCCTCGACGGCGCTCTCGGCGCCCGCGCGCGTCCCAGAAGACGTCCCGGACTCCGCCTTGTCGCGCGGGGCGCGGCAGCGTTGCTTTGTCCTGCGCGCGCGAAAGCCCGCGGGCCATTTCATACTATGACTCCGCCCCGGCCGTGTCAACAAGGAAGCGGCCGCCTTGACGTAGCCCGGCGTCTCCCCCGGGAACGAAGGCCGCGCTACCCCAGCAGCCCGTCCAGTACCGCCGCGCCGTCGACCACCTTGCAGACGTGAACGGCGTGTTTCCCGGCGTAGGCGGGCCGGCTGCGCCGATAGGCGAGGTCCACCGCCGCCTTGAGGGCCTCGACGGCCCCGTCCAGAACCAGCGCGCCCGCGGCGCCCTTGTCGCCGCCGCCGAGCATGCGCTCGCCGAGCACCCCCGGCACCGTCCGGGCGATGTCGCACATCGACTCCAGCTCAGGCCCCGAGATCTTGTACTGGTCGCGCAACCCGATGCCGTCCTCCCGGAAAAGCCTCCCCACGGTCTCGATCGCGCCGGCCTTCCAGGCCTCCAGCATGGCGTAGAAACGCCGCTGCGCCCCGAAGATGTACGCCAGACGGTCGCAGAGATCGGGATGCGTCCCTCGGAACTTGGCGACGATGCGGTCGTACAGCTCTTGATCGCGCACATCGGCCAGGCATGCGATCCCGAAGCCGGCCTCGACCGCCATGGCGGCAAGCTGTTCGCACTCCGCCCGGCGGACCTTGTAGGTCGACTTCTCCAGACCCGGCCGCTCCGTGCCCGTGTCCAACCCCACGATGCGGAAGTCCGCCGCGCCCTTCCCGAGCGGCACGTAATTGATCGCCCGCGTGGCGGGAACGTAGTGCGTGCCCATGCCCTCCTTGGCGAAGAGGATCATGATCTGATCGAGCTTGCCGCAGGGCGAGCCGATGTAGTCGTTCTCCACCGCCTGGGCCATGTCGACGATCTTCATGCGGTCTTCGCACCGCATGCCGTTCACCTCGAGCATGGTCAGGATGAGGTTGAGGGTCAGCGAGGCCGAGCGCGACATCCCGCCGCCGGGAATGTTGCCGTAGAGGACCGCGTCGAAGCCCTTCCGGAAGGCGAAGCCCTCGCGCCGCAGGATATAGTCGACGCCGTAGGGAAACCGCGCCCAGGAATCGCGCACCGTGGCGGGCGCGGGAACCCGGCCCGGCGTGAATTCGATCACGCCGTCCACCGGGAAGTTCGCGCTCACGAGGCGCGCCGTCGGCCGGGCCGCCGGCTTGTAGGCCAGCCAGATGAAGCGATCCGTCCCGACGCCGAAAAGCTCGGTGCCGTTGTAATCGCCGTGCTCCACGCCGAGGCAGAACCGCGACGACGTCCTGCGGATGCGCCCGCCCCGAATGTCCATGCCGCGCTCCGCCGCGAGCGCCTGCAACTTCTCGACCGCCTGCCTGTCCGGCTGCATGCGTCCTTCCCTCCGTGGGTTCTTCCGGCGGCCCCGCGCGGCCGCCGCGGAACCCGCATCCTACCCCGCGCGCGGCGCCCCCGGCAACAAGAACGCGCCGCGCCGAGCAACGAACGCCGCGGAGACCGCGGACCGCCGGGCGGCGCGGCGCCGGTCTTGACCCCGTCCCGCGCGATTCCCATAATCGTAGGTTCACCCGGAGCGCAAACCATGGCGAAGAAGGTCATCTTCAGCGGGATTCAGCCCAGCGGCGAGTTGCACATCGGCAACTACCTGGGCGCAATTCAGAACTGGCTCCGGCTGCTCGACGACTACGATTGCATTTTCTGCATCGTGGACTACCACGCGATCACGGCGCCCTACGACGAAAAGGAGCTGCCGCGGCGGGTCTACGAGGCCGCGGTGGCGTACATCGCCTCGGGCCTCGTGCCCGAGCGCTGCACGGTGTTCGTCCAATCCGATGTGCCGGAGCACGTGGAACTGGAGTGGCTCCTCGGGACGGTCACGCCCATCGGCGATCTCTTCCGGATGACGCAGTACAAGGACAAGGCCAAGGACTTCGCCCAGGGCCGGTCGGTGGCCAGCGGGCTGCTGTGCTATCCCATCCTCCAGGCCGCCGACATCCTGATCTACAAGGCCCACGGCGTGCCCGTGGGCGAGGACCAAGCTCAGCACCTGGAGCTCACCCGCGCCATCGCCCGCAACTTCAACCGCCGTTTCGGCGCCGTCTTCCCCGAGCCCGAGACGCTGCTCTCGGAGGCCAAGCGCGTCTTGGGCCTGGACGGCGAGCGCAAGATGAGCAAGTCGCTGGGCAACCATATCGGCCTGACCGAGACCCCCGAGCGGATCTGGGAGAAGCTCAGGCCCGCCAAGACCGATCCCGCGCGGGTGCGCCGCACGGACAAGGGCGACCCGCAGAAGTGCAACGTCTTCATGAGCTATCACCGCTTCTTCACACCCTCGCCGGACCTGGAGTTCGTCGACGAGGGCTGCCGCACGGCGGGCATCGGGTGCATCGACTGCAAGAAAATTCTACTCAAGCACCTGCGGGCGGCGCTGGATCCCATCCGCGAGCGGGCGGACGCGATCAGGGGGCGGCGCGGCTACGTGCTCGACGCGCTGGATCAGGGCGCGCGGCGCTGCCGGGAAATCGCGGCGGGCACCATCGCCGAGACGCGCGCGGCGATGGGCATCGTCCCGCGCCGCTGACGGTCCGCCCGCGAGGCCGCGCGCCGCGGCGTGGTGACGCCATGCAGTTCGTTCCCGTCCGGGTCGAGGCCTACGCGGGCTACCGCGGCGAGGAAACGCCGCGGCGCTTCTTCGCGGGCGGCGCCGTCTTCCGGATCGAAGCGATCCTCGAGCGCTGGCGCCAGGGCGGCTCGGACCCCGCGGCGCCGGTCCTCGATTGCTTCAAGGTGCGGACCGCGGACGGCGCGGTCCACCTGCTCAGGTACGACCGCGGCCGAGGCTGCTGGTCCTGGGGCGGCGCCGCTTCCGGCCCGCCGCCGTGAGCGCCCGCGTTGCGGCGCCGCGGCCGAAACCCTATAGTTGCCCGCGGGGCCCGGGGAAGGAAGGTGGCGGTGACGAAACCGGCGACACGGGGCAAGGAGGCCCGCCTCGCGGCGATTCTCGCGAAGCTCGGGCGCGTCGCCATCGCCTACTCGGGCGGCGTCGACTCGACGCTGCTTCTGGGGGCGGCCGTCGCGACCCTCGGCCGGGCGAACGTGCTCGCGGTGACGGCGCAGTCCCCCACCTCGACCCGCGCGGAGCTGGCCTTCGCGGCGCGGGCGGCGCGGCGGCTCCGAGCGCCGCATCTGGTCGTCCGCACCGCCGAGTTCGAGGACCCGGAGTTCCGCCGCAACCCGCCCGAGCGCTGCTATATCTGCAAGCGCATCCGCTTCGCCGCCATCAAGGAACTCGCCGCGGCGCGGGGGTTCGCGCACGTGTGCGACGGCACCAACGCGGAGGATGAGGACGACTTCCGGCCGGGCCTGCGCGCCGCCGCCGAGCTCGCCATCCGCTCGCCGCTCAAGGAGGCGGGCTTCGCCAAGGCCGACATTCGGGCCGCTTCGCGCCGGCGCGGCCTGCCCGGCTGGTCGCGCCCCGCGGCGGCGTGCCTGGCCTCCCGTTGCCCCTACGGCGAGCCTCTTTCGCCGGCGAAGCTCGCCATGATCGAAGCGGCGGAGCGCTATCTCGCGCGCCTCGGCCTGACGCAGGTCAGGGTGCGGACCCACGCCATCGGCCCCGAAACGTACTTGGCGCGCATCGAGGCGCCGCCCGGCGCGGTGCGCCCGGCCTGCTTCACGCGCATCGCCCGGCGCCTGGCGCGCCTCGGGTACTTGTACACCACCCTGGACCTGGCGGGTTACCGCACCGGCAGCCTCGATTACATGATCGGGAAGAAACCGAGGATCCGCCCTTGACGGCGGGGCTCAAGCACAGTATTCTTATAGACAATCGGATCTAAGAGAGCAGTCCTGGTCCCGCACGCGGGCGAGACCGTAGAGGCGGCGTATGAAACTCTCCACCAAGGTCAGGTACGGCGTCCGGGCGATGCTCGATCTCGCCCTCTATCAGAGCGGACGGCCCGTGCTCGTCAAGTCCATCGCGGAGCGCGAGGATCTCTCCAAGAAGTACCTGGAGAGCCTGCTCGCGGCGCTGAAGAGCGCCGGACTCCTGCGCAGCGTGCGCGGAGCCAAGGGCGGGTATCTCCTGGCGCGCCCCGCCGAGGAGATCACCATGGAGATGATCGCGGCCGCGCTGGACGGCCCCCTCATGCTGGTTGACTGCGTGGACAACCCGGGAGTCTGCGGCCGCGCGCGCGACTGCGTGGCGCGCGACCTGTGGCGCGAAATGACGGCGTCCATGCGCGCCACGCTGCGCGGGACGACCCTGGCCGCGCTGGCCAGAAAGAGCGCCAAACGCGAGGCAAAGGCACGCAAAGCGCCGGCGGCGCGCGCGGCGGAATGAAAGGAACCCGCATGGAAATCGAACTCAAGATCAAGAACGCGCTCGGACGGATCGCCGCGCTTATCCGCGGCCACGGCGGCAACGTGGAGTTCGTCGCGCTCGAACCGGACAACGTCGTCCGCGTCAAGCTGAGCGGCGCGTGCGGCGGCTGCCCGATGGCGGCGCACACCCTCAAGAACGTGGTCGAGGCCCGCCTGCGGCAGGAAGTGCCCGAGGTGACGCGCGTGGAGTCGGTCTAGGGCCGCCCGCCCGGCGCCGCGCCTTTCTCCGGGGAGGGCGCAATCTTTCCGAACCCAGGCGGCACCCGGCAGCACGGCGCTTCGTGCACCTTGGCGCCGAAGTCGAAGGGCATGCCGAGGTGCTCCGGGTTGTGGCACACCAGGCAGTTGCCTTCCGTGACCGCCGGCCAGCGGTGCTTCTCCGGCTCGCGCCCGTGCTCCGGGTTCGTGCCGTGGCAGCTCTCGCACTGGACATCCTTGTAGGGCCCGACCTTGTGGGCATCGAGGAAAGCCTCGCCGTAACCCACGCTGTGGCACGGCAGGCAGTCGTAGCGGAACTCGTCGCCCGTCTTCTGGAGCGTCGCATAGGCCCGGCCGTGGGCGGTCTTCCGCCAGGCGGCGTAGTTCTCCTGGTGGCAGGGCTTGCACGCTTCCGCCGTCAAGAAGCGTTCGCGCGCCAGCGCCTGCTCCTTCTCGACGTCGCCCGTCACGAACCGCGTCGAGGCCCGGAAGCGCTCCACCATCGCCTTGATCTCCGGCGCCTCGGCGAAGTGCGGGTAAATCGGTATCGTGGTGAGGCCGCCCAGGTGCCGGCGCTCGCCGTCCGCGAGCGTCGCCGCCTCGTCCGGCGCGAGGGTCCCGCCCTGCGCCTTCTTCTCGTACGCCGCTTGGTAGCGGTCCCAGGGCACGAAAGGCGCGCCCGCGCCCAGGCACACGTCGAAGCGCCCCAGCCGCGCCCCCTGGCCGTCTCCGCGGAGCAGCGCCCTGCCGTTCACCCACTCCAGATCGCCGTCATCGGGAATCCACACCCGGGACGCCCCGCTGAAGCAGTACGGATCGACGACCGCGTCGATGGCGGCGCATTCCGCCAGCAGGGTCCGGTTCTCGTCGTCGTTCGCGTGGCACAGCCCGACCACGAGATCGACCCGCGGCCTGAGTTCCGCGGCGGCCTTCTTCGCCGCGGCGACGCTGTTTTCCAGCACCGCGCCCGGCGCCACGCGTTCCAGGTAGGTCGCGTTGATCGTGGACATGAGGACGCCGAAAAGCCCCACCTTGACCCCGCCGACCGTGACCACGGCGGAGGGCTTGAAAACGGGGGCGCCGGAGGCGGAATCGACGAGGTTGGCGCACAGGAGCGGAAACTCCATGAGCTTCTCCAACTCCTTCAGGTGCTCCACCCCCATGCCGATCTCGCCCACCCCGACGGCCAAGGCGTGGTATCCCATGCGGTTGTAGCTCGCGATAATGACCTTGGCCTTCTCCATCAACTGGCCGACCCGCGGGTCGCGGGGATTCCAGGGCGTCGCGCCGAAGAGCGCGTTGCCGCCGTCAACGAGGAGAAATTGGGCGCCCGAGGCCT
The DNA here is from genome assembly GCA_002070955.1 of Planctomycetes bacterium ADurb.Bin069. Classification (GTDB taxonomy): domain Bacteria; phylum Planctomycetota; class UBA8108; order UBA8890; family UBA8898; genus UBA8898. The sequence goes on along the minus strand of MWEK01000035.1, from coordinate 349 downwards.
TGAGCTGCTTGATCACCGTCGTGCGTCTGGACAAACTGCCCAGTTTGATCTGCTTCTTCGGTCAGCCGCAGGGCTCGACGTATCCCCCGTTGTTGACGTTGTAGAGAATGCTGATTTCGCGGCGCTTGGGGCCCGCGGTTCCGTCATCGGCGCGGGCGGCGCACAGGACGAGCGCGGCGGCGAAAGCGGCGTGCGTGCGGCGTTGCATGCGCAAAGTCCTCTCCAGGCGGATCGAAGGATTCGAGCGCGGCGGCGGAAACACGGGACCCGCCCGCCGCGGGCGCGGCGGTCCGGCCGCGCTCTCCAAGTATAGGATGCTCCGCGGCCCGCCGACACATCGGGGCGGGGG
>MWEK01000034.1 GCA_002070955.1 Planctomycetes bacterium ADurb.Bin069 | reverse complement strand
ACTTGGGGTATGCGCGCCGCAGGCCACCATGGAAACTCCACACACGCGCAGACTTCCAGACAGCGCAACCGCCTCGAGGACGGGACCCGAGCATTGCATTCTTGCGCCGGGATGAATAGGATCGCTCGGAGCCGGCCTGAGGCTGCCGCGGCGCGCGACGGCGCGGCCTTTAGCGGCGGCCCGCCGGAGCAGGGAGCATGGCGCATGTGGGCCTTTCTCGGCGGCATGGCGCTGTTGGCGCTGGGTTACGTGTTTTACGGCCGACTGACCGAGCGGCCGCTGCGGCCCGACCCCGCCCGCTTGGTGCCTGCCGTGCGCCTGGCCGACGGGGTCGACTACGTGCCCATGGCGACCTGGCGGGTCTACTTGGTGCAGCTTCTCAATATCGCGGGCCTCGGACCCGTGTTCGGGCCGATCATGGGCGCGCTCTGGGGGCCGCAGGTTTTCTTGTGGGTGGTCTTCGGCGCGGTGCTCGGCGGAGCGGTCCACGACCTCCTGTCGGGAGGCATGTCCATGCGCAACAACGGCGCGGGCCTCCCTGATCTCATCGGCCGGTACCTCGGCGCCGCGTCCCGCCACGCGGCCACGTTCTTTATCCTCGTTCTCATGGTGCTGGTGGGCACGGTCTTCATCAAGGGGCCGGCGACGCTCATCGTCAAGATCCTGCCCGCCGAAACCATGGGCCGGGTGCTCGGGGAGAACGGGTCCGCCTTTCTATCGTCCACGGTGCAGGGCCAAACGGTGTGGCTGTGGATCGTGATGGCCGTCATCTTTTTCTATTACATCCTGGCCACGTTGATGCCCATCGACAAAATCATCGGCCGGTTCTATCCGGCGTTCGCCGTCGCCCTGTTCGTGATGGTGGCCGGCCTGGCCTTCTCCGTTTTCACGGGCAAGCTGCGCGTGCCCGCCTTCACCCTGGAGAACCTGCATCCCAAGGGCGTGCCGGCGTGGCCGATCATCTTCATCACGGTTTCCTGCGGCGCCATCTCGGGGTTTCATGCGACCCAGAGCCCTCTCATGGCGCGCTGCCTGAAGAGCGAAAAACACATGCGCCTCGTTTTCTACGGCGCCATGATCGCCGAGGCTTTCATCGCGCTGGTTTGGGCCGCGGCCGCCCAGGGCTACTACGAGAACGGCGTGGCCGGCTTGAGCGCGGCGCTCGCCGAGGGGGGAAGCGCGGCGACGGTGGTGCACACGATCTGCACCGGCACCATGGGCGCCTTCGGCGGCATTCTCGCCATCTTGGGCGTGGTGGTGCTGCCGATCACCTCGGGCGACACGGCCTTTCGCGTCGCGCGGCTGATCGCCGCCGATTACCTGAAGCTGCCCCAGCGAAGGATCGCCAACCGCTACAAAATCGCGCTGCCCCTCTTCGCCGTCTCGATCGCGCTCAACTTCATCTCCTTCGACGTGATCTGGCGCTACTTCGGGTGGGCCAACCAGACCCTGGCCGCCGTGACCTTGTGGGCGGCGGCGGTCTTTCTGGGCAAGCGCGCGAAGGGGTGGTGGTGGCTTGCGGCGCTTCCCGCCACGTTCATGACGGTCATGTCGGTGACCTTCATCCTGGTGGAATCGCGGCAGAACGGCTGCCTAGGGCTGAATCCGACCCTCGGCACCGCGATCGGACTGGGACTGGGCGCGGCGGCCCTGGGCGCGTTTCTGTTGGCGCTGCCGCGCCTCGCCCCCGAGGAGGACGCGCCCGCGGCTCACGTCGCGCTCACCGCGGCGGAGAAGGAAGCCGACAATTTGGCATGCTGAGCGGCGGCCGCGTTCACCGCGCCTGCAGCGGGCCGCCGTCCTCGGCCAGCGAAACACACAGAATTTCCCGGTCGTTGCGGGCGAAGATGTGGCGGTAGGCGAAGGCCGGGTGCGACCACACGATGGCGCGGTTCAGAATCTTGCCCGTCGGGGGAAGGAGCTGCGCCCGCGAGATTTCCTCGTACCCCCGCGCCGTGAGCTTCGCGATGATCAGCTCGCCTTGCTCGTTCGCGATGAAGGTGCGCTCCCCGTGCATTACGAGAAACGCGTTCCACCACCTTCCCCGGCCCGTGGCGGCGTATGTCTCCCATACCCGCGCGCCGGTTTCGGCATCGAGGCAGCGCAGCGCGCCGTAGCTGCACACGCCGTAGATCCGGCCCCGCGCCATCATGGGGGGGCACATGAGGGCGTGCAGGCCGTCGGTCTCGGGCTCAAGTTCGCTGGAGCTCTTGCCGGCCCAGAGCAGCGTCGGCGCGCCGCCTTCGAATCGGAACATCCGCGATCCGTTGTAGAACGCCGAGAGGAGCAGCCGGTCCTCGGCGAAAAGCGGCGTTGCGACGATGGGGTCCTTGCAGGGAAACTCGCGCCGCCAAAGCACCGCGCCGGTGGCGGGATCGAGCCCCGCCGCCTCGGCCGTCAGCCAGACGACGAGCTGCCGCGCGCCGCCCGTCTCGATCAGGATCGGAGTGGAGTAGCCCGGATGCTGTCGGGGCAACGCGCGCCAGATCTCCTTGCCCGTGTCCTTGTCGAAGGCGACGACCATGGCATCGCCGGCGCCTCCCGCCACCGCGATCACGCGCGCGCCGTCGACGAGCGGCGCCGCCGCGACCCCCCAAACCGGCGGCTTGGCTCCCAGGTCCTCGACGTAGTCCTTGGCCCAGAGGACCTTGCCCGTTTCCACCTCTAAACAGAGCAGGTTGCCCATCGTGCCGACGGTGTAGACCTTGCCGCCCGCGACGGTGGGCGTGCACCGCGGCCCGCTGTCGTAGCTGATACCCCGGTAGCGGCAGGGGTAGGCGTGCGTCCAAAGCTCGGCGCCGGTCCTCGCATCCAGGCAGAGGACGCGCTCGGTCTGCGCGCTTTTCTGCCGGTCGAGGACGAACACCCGGCCGCCCGCAACCGCCGGGCCGGCGTAGCCGGGGCCGATCGGCGTCCGCCAGAGGGGCGTGAGGGCGCCGGCCGGCAGCCGCTCCGCGATGCCCGTCTCCCGCCAGATGCCATCGCGCTTCGGGCCGCGCCATTGAGGCCAGTCATCGGCCGGAGCCGCGGCGCTGAAGAGCATGGCGGCTGCGGCGGCGCGGATGTATCCGGGCATGGTCCTTCCTCGAATCACGCCAGGGCGGCGTTTAGCTATTGTAGGCTCCGGCCGTCCACGCCGCCATCGGGCCCCGCGCGGGCGATTGACACCGCATCAGGCCGCGTCTAAAGTGTAAGCGGCGGGGTCTTCGGGCCGCGCCTTTTCTTGTCGGCGCTCGGATCACAAGGAGGGACGGGAATGAAGCGCTTGGGTGTCTGCGCGTGCGCGCTCGCGTCGGCTCTGGCGGTGCATGGGGCGACGGCGAACCCCGGCGAGATCCAACGCCGCGATGGCTGGTTGGAAGGGAGCGTTCTCGACCTCGGAGCGCAGGCGCCCGCGGCGGAGGCTCGGGCGCTTTTTGCGTTCAATCTGGACGGCGCCTCGTCGGAGAGGCTGCTTGCCGCGTGGCCGCGCGAAGTCGAAGACGGCGCGCGCGGCGAGGGTCGGCGGCAGCGCGTGCTGACCTGGAGGGACGCCAAGACAGGCCTCAAGATCACCTGCGCGGCGGTGGTGTACGCCGACTTCCCCGCCGTCGAGTGGACCGTCCACTTCGAAAACGAGGGCCGGGAGCCGGCGCCCATCCTCGAGAACGTCCAGGGGCTCGACGCGGTGTTCGAGCGCGGCCCGCAGGGCGAGTTCACCCTGAAGCACTACAAGGGCGACACCTGTGCGCCCGACCTCTACGAGCCGCTGGAGTCGACCCTCGGCCCCGGGGCCGCGCTGCGTTTCGCCCCCTGGGGCGGGCGCGGCACGAACGGCGTCTTCCCCTACTACAACCTGACGATGCCGGGCGGCGGCGTCTTCATCGCCGTGGGCTGGCCGGGGCAGTGGGCCGCGACGTTCACGCGGGACGCCGGCCGGAGTCTTCGCATCGTCGCCGGGCAGGAGCTGACGCGCCTCGTGCTCCGGCCGGGAGAGCGCATTCGAACGCCGCTCACGGCGCTCCTCTTCTGGGAAGGCGAGGATCTCGATCGCGCCCAGAACCTTTGGCGGCGTTGGATGATCCACCACAATCTGCCGCGGACCGCCGACGGCCGCCTCCCCGCGCCGATCATGCCCGGCAACACGTCGGGGGAGTTCAACGAGATGTGCGACGCGCACGAGGAGAACCAGAAGTACTTCATCGACCGCTACCTCGAGGAGCGCATCCCCATCGACTACTGGTGGATGGATGCCGGCTGGTACCCCTGCAACGGTTGGCCGCAGACGGGCACTTGGGAACCCGACCTGCGGCGTTTCCCGCGGGGCCTGCGGGCGATCAGCGACCACGCCCGCGCGCGAGGCGTGAAGACGCTCGTCTGGTTCGAGCCCGAGCGCGTGGCCGGCGGGACCTGGCTGGCGGAGAACCACCCGGAGTGGCTGCTCGGCGGCACGCTGCTCTACCTGGGCAACCCCGAGGCGCGCGCGTGGCTCACCGGCCATGTGGATCGCGTCCTCAGGGAGCAGGGGATCGATCTCTATCGGCAGGATTTCAACATGGATCCCCTGGAGTTCTGGCGGCGCAACGATGCGCCCGACCGCCGCGGCATGACGGAGAACCTGCATATTCAGGGCTACCTGGCCTACTGGGACGCCCTGCGCGCGCGGCACCCGAATCTAGTCATCGACAGTTGCGCCTCCGGCGGCCGGCGCAACGATCTCGAGACGATGCGCCGCGCCGTGCCCCTCCATCCCACCGACTACAACTATGCGCACCTCGCGGTCAAGCAGGCCTTTCACCACAGTCTCTTCAAGTGGATTCCGTACTTCGGCTCGAACACGCTGCCGGTGGACACGGTGGACGCCTACGCGATTCGCAGCGGCCGCGCCCTGAGCGTCGTCCTGGGCTACGACCTGCGGCGCGGCGACTTGGACTACGATCTTCTCAGAAAGCTCGCCGTCGAGACGCGCCTGGCGACGCCGTACTACTGGGGCGACTATTACCCCCTCGCGCCCTACTGCATCTCCGAGGATGCCTGGATCGCCTGGCAGTTCAATCGTCCGGAGCGAGGCGACGGCATCGTGGAGGCGTTCCGGCGCCCGCGCAGCCGAACCGAGACTCAGCTTCTCCGGCCCCGAGGTCTCGAACCCGAGGCGGTGTACGAATTCAAGGACGCCGATCTCGATTTCGCGACGCGCCGCCTGGGGCGCGTCCTGCTGGACGAGGGCCTGCCGGTGAATCTGCCTGACAGACCCCAGGCCGCGTTGATCTTCTACCGGCGGATAGACGGCCTGGCGGCGGTGGCGTCGGCGGCGCCGGCGTGTTGCGAGGCGGGCGAGGTCGTCGCGTTTTCCGGGGAGGACTCGCGGGGCGAGGCGCGCGACTTTGTTTGGACCTTCGGCGATGGCGCCGAGGGAGCCGGGCGGAGGGCGGCGCACGCCTACGAAGCCCCCGGAACGTATCTGGCGACGTTGAAGGTGACGGATTCGCGGGGCAAGCACGATGCCGCCGCCGTCGCCGTGACGGTCAGGCCCGCCGACACCGCCGGCCCGAGGATCCTGGGCGCCGGCGCGGGGACGGCGGAAAAGGTGACGGTGCGCTTCGACGAGCCGGTTGAGCAGGCGAGCGCCGAAAGAGCCGCGAACTACCGCATCGATCCCGGCGTGCGCGTGTTCTCGGCGGCGCTGGCCGCCGATCCGCGGTCCGTCGTCCTCGCCGTGTCGCCCCTTGCCGAGGGCGTGCGGTACACGCTGGCGGTGGAGGGCGTCAGAGACCGCGCGCGCCAACCGAACGCGGCGGCGCCCGGCGCGCGGGCGACGTTCCAACGCCTCGATCTTCACGCGTGGTGGAAGCTGGACGAAGGCGCGGGCGACACGGCCTTCGACTCCTCGGGCAACGGGCACGACGCGGTGCTGACGAGTCCGGCCGGAGGCGCGGCGTGGGCGGAGAGCGCGCGGGGCACGGTGGTCGGCCTCGACGGCAACGGCGCCTACATCGAGGCCGACACCCATTTCCCCGAGCTCGCCATGCCTTTCTCGATCACCTTGTGGGTGAACCCCGCCGCGACGCAGGGCGTATACGCCGACATCTTCGGCAACCACGGCGAGCCCTTCGTCGGGATCAGCCTGCAGCAAGACGGGACCCGCACGAATTGCTACGGCTTCGGCTACGGGGACGGAAAGCGCTGGCAGGGGGTCGGGCCGGTTCAACTGGCCGCCGACAAATGGCAGCACGTCGGCATCGTCTGCGACGGCCGGGCGGCCGTCTTCTACCTGGACGGGGTTCAGAAAAGCCGAGCGGCCGTCCAAGGCCCGATCGCGCCCAATCCCGCCCAGAACTTCAAGCTCGGCCAGGGCTACCATTCCGGCCGGTTCTTCCGCGGTTGCTTGTCGGACGTCCGCCTCTGGCGGCGCGCGCTGTCGCCCGAGGAGGCGGCGGCCCTCGCGAAGGAGTCCGCCGAGCCGCCGGCGCGGTAGCGGCGGCGGCCGTCAGGGGCGCCGCCGCCGCCAGTACCACGCGGCCAGCGTCGCGGGCGCGATGCCGAGAAACCAGCCGAGGATCACGGCCTGGGTTATCAGCGTCGTCCTGAGCGGGCCGAGCGCCCGCCAGCGGCGCGCGGACGTGGTGACGGCGGCGTCGGCGATGGCGATGCGGCCGCGCCGCGCGAGGCGCCGGACGAAGACGAAGTCCTCCATGATCGGTATGGGCGGAAAGGCGCCCATGGCGCGGAAGAAGGCCGCCGTGAGAAAAATCCCCTGGTCGCCGTAGGGGAGGGCCAAGGCGCGCGCTCTCCAATTGGCGCAGGCCGCGATGCAGCGCAACGACGGCGCGTCCCCCTCGATACTCAACCTGAAGGCGCCCGCCGCGGTGCCCGGCCGCGCGAGAAGGGCCCGCAACGTGCCGTCGTAGCCCTGGGGCAGCAGCGTGTCGGCGTGAAGGAAGAGGAGAATCTCGGCGCCGGCGGTGATCGCCGCGGCGGCGCCCGCGTTGCTCTGGACGGCGCGGCAGCGCGCGCTGCGGACGACCAGCGCCCCGCTTCGCGCGGCGATGGCGGCGGTCGCATCGGTGCTTCCGCCGTCGGCGACGACGACCTGCACGTCGGGCGCCGTTCGGGCTCGGACGATCGCGGCCTCGATACGTTCCGCTTCGTTGTAGGCCGGAATCACCACCGCAATTCGCGCCCCGGGGCGGGGCGGCAGCGGCCGGCGGTTCACGCGCTGCCAAACGGCGAGATCCTCGGGGCAATCGACATCGCTGAGCGCCGGAGTGCACGCGACGCGCAGCCCCTCGGCCGCGGCGCGCGTCCGCTCGAACACCGCGCTCGTGCTCCAGGGGATGCCCGTGAAGAGCGCGGGAATGGCGCGCTTCATGCCGATCAGGTAGTATCCCCCGTCGCAGGCGGGCCCGAGGACGAGGTCGTGGCCGGGCAGCGCGTCGAAGGCGTCGGCCAGCACGGTCGTCCCCAGCTCCGGGCAGTCGGTGCCCGCCAGGACGACGCGGCGGTGGCCGGCGGCGAAGGCCTCCTTCAGGGCATGGAGCATGCGCTCGCCGAGATCGGCGCCCGCCTGCGGCGCGAAGGTGACCGAATTCCCGAGCCAGCGCCGCATGCGCGCCGCATCGCCGCCCGAGAAGGCCACGCGCACCGCCGCGCCGCGGGCGCGCGCGAGGGCGCGGGCCGCCGCCGCCGTGCGCTCCGTCATGCGGCGCTGGAGCCGCGCGGCGCCCTCCTTGCCCAGCACGGGAACGAGCCGGGTTTTCGTCGTGCCCGGCTCGGGATAGCGCGTGAAGAGGATGAGACACTCGGCGGCGGGCATGGTCACTCCATGGAGGCGCTTGGGCGCGGCTGCGCGGGGAGCGGGAGGAAGCGCGCGCCGGGGATTCTCCCAAAGGGTCGTGCATCCGCCGGCATGATTTCGCCCTCCTGTTCGGCGGTATTATAATCGCGCCGCGGCGGGGCGGCAATCCGGCCTTTCCGCCGCCGCGAAACATTTCACGGTGCCGCGGGTATGAAAGAGGTACACTGGACGTAGGCGGCCGTTCCCCGCGGATCGCCGTCCCGAATCGGTTTCTTTCCAAGGAGTGCGCATGAGCCGAAACACGCGCATCGCGCTGGCGTCGGTGGCGGCCGTTGCCGTGACGGCGCTCGTTCTGTTGCTCCTCTTCGGAACCTCCCTCGATGATCTGCGGCCGGCCGCTCCCGCCGACCGCGCGGCCGCGCGCCCGGACGCGGTTGCGCAGCCCGGGTCCGTCCCCGGCGCCGAGGGCCCGGCGATCCCCGCGGCGGCGCCGCCGGAGGAAGCCGAGGACGAACCCGAAGAAGGCACGCCGCCCGCCCTGGCGGGCACGGTGTACGGGGAACGCGGTCCGCTTCCCGGAGCCACCGTGAACGCGTACCCCTTCGCGATGGTGAAGGACCTCATCCATAAGTACGAGAGCCTCAGCGTGAGCGGTTTGGGCGACATCCCGGCGCTTCTGGCCCAGGTCCGGCAGGACATCCTCGGCCTCAAGTCGCGCGGCTTCGCCGCGACGACGAACGCCGAGGGGAGATATGCCTATGCGTATCTCGCGCCCGGGGAATACACCTTCCTCGTCCTGGGGCCCGGCCATATCTTCAAGGCGGGCGACACGGCGCTGATCCGCAAGGATGTGCCCTGCGAGCAGGATTTCGCCTTGAGCGCCGGGGAGCCCATCGCGGGCAAGGTCGTCAACCCGCGCGGCGAGGCCGTGGCCGGCGCCTCGGTTCTGGCCCTTTACCAAACCCAGGGCTTCGGGGGCCTCGGCAAACTCATCCGCAAGGGGCTCGCCTTTCTCAACGGCGAGTTTCTGAAAGGGCCGTTCGAGGGGAGGACCGGCGCCGACGGCCGCTTTCGCATCGACACCCTGCCCCCCGGCGTGTACGAACTGGATGTCGTGGCGCGGTCCTACGCCGAAGCCCGCATTCCCGATGTCGCGACCGGGACCGGCGAGCTCATCATCCAACTCGGGGACGGAGGCACGATTCGCGGCACGGCCGTCGACGGAGAGAAGCCCGTCGTCAACGTGACGGTGCGCCTGGTGGCCAACGAGGACAAGTTCCAGCTCCCGATCCCGGTGCCGGGCGCCAACGAAGCCCTCGAGTCCGTGCGCCATCTCCTCGATGAGGAGGACCGCTCGGTCCTGACGGATGCGACGGGGACCTTCGTCTGGGAGCACCTCCGGCCCGGCGCTTACGAGGTGTGCCTCGAGGCGCCCGGCTACCTGCGGTGCACGCGGGATGTCGCCGTCGGCGACGGCCAGATCGTGGATCTCGGCAACATCGCCCTTGACCGGGGCAACGTCCTGCGCGGCCGCGTCGTCACGAGCCGCAAGGAGCCCGTTGCCGGCGCGGTCGTCGCCGCCCTGCCGGACAGCGGCAACCAGATGCAGATCATCATGAGCGCCATCGGCTACGCCACGGGGCGCACGCGCACCGTTACCGATGCGAACGGAGAGTTTGCGTTGTCCGGGCTCGCGCAGTCGGCCGCGACGTTCAAAGTGGCGGCTTCGCACCAGCGTTTCGGAGTGGGCACGGCCGAGGGGGTCAGGCCCGACGGCGAGCCCGTCGAGATCATGCTTGACGAGCCCTGGACGCTGGCCGGCCGCGTCGTGCGCGCCTCCGACAAGCAACCCGTGGCGGGCGCCGAGGTCTTCGGCGGCGGGGCGGAAACGCGAACCGACGAAGAGGGCGTTTTCGTGCTGACGCCGGTGGTCCCCGATGCCAATCCAATGCTCTTCAGCCGTGTGGTGCAGCAGGGCGTCGAGGGCGGCCGCCGGAGGCAGGAAGCGGTCCAGCGGGCGGCCGACCGGGCGCGGATCGAGCTGCCGCGGATGGCGCGCGGCGAGCCCAGCGTCCGTGTTTTCGCCCGCGCGGAGGGCTTGAGCCCGCGCGAGCGTTTCTTGACCGAGAAGGACCTGGAGCGCGAGATCGTCCTGGAATTGCGCGACGAGATCCGGGTCGAGGGCATCGTGCGGTCGCCGGAAGGCCGGCCCAAGGCGGGCGTCTTCGTCCGGCTGGTTCCGGGGCAACTGCCGCCGGTCGGCGGCATGGACATGATCACGCTCGGCTTGGCCTTGAGCAATGCGGAGGGCTTCTTCAGCTTCGGACAACTTCGCGGACCGGCGCAGCTCAGGGTCGCGGCCTCGTTCCCGGGGTATGCCACGGTGCAGTCGGAGCCCTTCTGGATCGGCCGCGACGCGCCGCCGCCCTTCGTGGAACTCCAGCTCGAGCCGGGCGGCGCCATCACGGGCATCGTCGTCAACGCCCGCGACCGCACGCCGCTTGCGCGCATCAAGCTCAGGCTGCATCCTGCGCAGGAGCGCAGCGAGGCCGCCCGCGTGGGCGTCTTTCTCTCCATGTTCGGGATTCCCGAGGCGGGCGAAGTCGCATATTCCAATATCGAGGGGCGGTTCGTCTATCACGATGTCACGCCGGGCGCGTACGTGGTGACGGCCTCGGCGGGCGCCGGCATCACGAGAAGCGCGAAGGTCGAGGTGCGCCCGAACGAAGCCGCTGAGGCGACTATCGAGCTGGAAGTGGGCGGAACGATCAACGGCGTCGTGCTCGATGCGGCCGGAGCGCCGGTGTCCTTTGCGTCGGTGCGCCTGCTCGACGCCGGGAACGTTTCGCTGGCCAGTCTTCAGAAGGCCATGGGCGGGTCGGTGGCCAGGCAGTCCACCGATGTTGCGGGCGTGTTCGAGTTCGCGCAGGTGCGGCACGGCACGTACAGCCTCATCGCCGAGAAGCAGGGTTATGCGCCCCGCGAGATCGGCGACGTCCGCGTCGACGACGATCCCGTGCGGGTCGTTCTGCAGGCGGAGGGTTCGATCGCGGGCGGCGTGCGCCGCGCGGGCACGGGGGAAATCGTGACGGCGTTCCAGGTGCGCATCGACAAGGCCGAGAAGGGCTGGAACTCGCCGCTCAAGTCGCCGCGCGGGATCGATGACCCCGACGGCCTGTTCTGGTACGAAGGCCTCGAGGCGGGGAGCTACCTCGTCGAGGTGCGCGCCCGCGGTGCCGCGCCCGCCACCGTGCCCGTGACCGTCGAGAGCGGCCGGCAGGCCGTGGTCGAGGTGCTGCTGGAGGCCGCGTGCAGCGTCGCGGGGAAGGTGATGTTGGAGGACGGCGAGACACCCGTCGCGGGCGCGCGCGTGGCGCTGGTCGCGGCCAAGTCGCAGGGCGCGTCCACCGCGGCGGAAGCCTTCGGCGGTTACATCGAGGGCCGCATGAACGAGATCGCGACCTCGACGAACGGCCAGGGCGACTTCACCCTGAACAACCTGCCTCCGGGCGAACTGGAGCTCGAGGCCACGCACAACGCCTATCGGCCCAGCAGGGCGGCGATTGTCGTGACTGCCGGCGAGCAGGGTACGTGCACCATCGTGATGCACTCGGGCTTCAGCCTGTCGGGCACGGTGCTCGGCTTCGAGGGCGCGCCGGAGGCCGAGCGGGCGATTCTCATCGAGGGGCCCGACAACATCCAGAAGGTTGCCATGTCCCGGCGGGACGGCTCTTTCAGCTTCAACGGCTTGAAGGCGGGCAAGTATCGGCTCTGGTGCCCGACGCCCGACCTGTCCCGCGAGCTGCCGCCGCGGACGGTCGAGATCGCGGAAGACTGCTCCGATGTCGTGATCACGCTGCCGCCGCCGGCGGATCGCGTGGCGCCCGGCGAGTTGCCCGCGGATGTGCCCGCCGTTCCCGAAGTGCCCGAGGACTTGAAGGACAGGATCGATCCTGCGAAGATGCAACCCGGGATCAGGTGATCCCGGGAGCGCGGCATGACGGAAACGGACAAGCAGGCGCGGGGTGCGCGGACGGCGCTCGTGACGGGCGGCGCCCGGCGGATCGGGCGCGCCCTCGCCGTCGCCCTCGCAACCGAAGGGTTCAACGTCGTCATCCACTGCCGGTCATCCTTGGCGGAGGCGGCGCAGGCGGCGGAGGAATGCCGCGCGAAGGGCGTGCGCGCCTGGACGGTGTGCGCGGACCTGGCGCGGACACCCGAGGCCGAGGCCCTCGTCGGCCGCGCGATCGAGGCCGCCGGACCGCTCGATGCCCTCATTAACAGCGCCTCCATCTTCCCGAAGGACACCCTCGCCGACGCCCCTCTCGAGGCCTTCGTCGCGAACTTCCGGGTCAACGCGCTCGCGCCTCTCGCGCTCTCCCGGGCCTTCGTCCGCCAGGGGCGCGAGGGCGCGATTGTGAACCTGCTCGACGCCCGCATGCTGCTCTACGACGCGGCGCATGCGGCGTACCACGTGAGCAAGCGGGCGTTCTTCACCCTCACGCGCATGATGGCGCTGGAGTTCGCGCCGCGCGTCCGGGTGAACGCCGTAGCGCCCGGCCTCATCCTGCCGCCGCCGGGAGAGAACGAATCGTTTCTCGAGAAGCACGCGGCCCAGAACCCGCTCGGACGGTGGGGGACCACCGCGGACGTGGCCGCCGCGGCGCTCTTCCTCCTCCGGAGCCCATTTGTGACCGGCCAGGTGATCTTCGTCGACGGCGGGTTTCACATGAAAGGAAGGGTGTATGGAGCTTGAGGCGCGCGACCGCATTCATATCCGCGACTTGGAGGTCAGGTGCATCCTCGGCATCCTGCCCGAGGAACGGCGCGAGAAGCAGGAAGTGGTCATCAATATCACGCTGCACACCGATGTGGCCAAGGGCGGCGCCAGCGATCGGATCGAGGACACGGTGGACTACAAGGGCATCAAGAAGGCCGTGCTGGTCGCGGCCGAGCAGTCCTCGTTCCACCTGGTCGAGGCGCTCGCCGAGAGCATCGCCGCCATCTGCCTCCGGGACGAAAGGGTTGCGCGGGCCACCGTGACCGTCGACAAGCCGGGGGCGCTGCGTTTCGCGCAGAGCGTGGCGGTGGAGATCGAGAGAAGCCGGCCGCGGACCTCCGCCGATTGATCGCGGCGCCGTCCGCGGATACTATCAGGTCATGAGTCTAGCGAGAGCCTTGATAGTGGCGGCGGCGCTTGCCCCGGCCGCTCTGCGGGCGGGCGAAATCCGGGCGGAGGAGGCCGGAGCTCCCGTTCCCGAGTGGATCCGAAAGCTCCAAGAGCCGCCGCCGGGAACGGAGCGCGCGGAGGCGCCGCCCGCGGTGGATTTCCTGCGGGCGCCCGATGGGGCGCGGATCGCAACGGCGGCGGGCTGGGAAGAGCGGCGGGCGCAACTAGCTCGGAAGTGGGAAGCGTTTCTCGGCCGCGTGCCCGTCTGCGAGCTTGCGCCCGAGATCGTCGAGCGGGTCGAACTGGCGGGCGGGATCGCGCGCACGCTGCTCACGCTGCAGGTCGAGCCCGGCGTCAGGATGCGCTGCTATCTCTTCGTCCCGCCTGGGGCGGGTCCGTTTCCCGCCTGCGTGTGCCTGCATTCCACGACCGATGAGACGATTCGGCAGCCGGCCGGTCTCGGCGCTAACCCCGAGAAGGCGTTCGCGCTGGACCTTGCGCGGCGCAACTACGTGACGATCGCCCCGGAGAATTTCCTCTGGTGCTACCCGGTCGAGGAGGGCGCGGGCGGGTCGCGCTATCAGCGCGCCGCGGAGGCGTTTCTCGCCGGGCACCCGGGTTCCAAGGGCATGGCCAAGATGATCCACGATGCCTCCCGGAGCGTCGATTATCTAATGACGCTGCCCGTGGTGAAGCGCGGCGCCATCGGCGCCATCGGCCATTCGCTGGGCGCCAAGGAGGTGACGTATCTCATGGCCTTCGACCGGCGCGTCGCCTGCGGCGTGGCCAGCGAGGGCGGCGCGGCCTTCGAGTTCACGAACTACCACGACCCGTGGTATCTCGGCCCCGCCATCCGCGCGCCCGACTGCGATTGCCGCGCCGAGGAAGTCGCGGCCCTGATCGCGCCGCGGGCCTGGCTTCTCGTGGGGGGAGGGAGCGCCGACGGCGAGCAGAGCCGGCCTTACGTGGAGGCGGTGTTGCCCGTCTGGCGGTTGCTCGGCGCGCGGGACGGGTGCGGGCTTTTCGTGCACGCCGCGGGCCACGCGGTGCCCCCCGAGGCCCGCGCGCTCGCGTTCCGCTGGCTGGACTATCACCTGAAGGGCGCCGGGAGGTGAGGCGGAGCCTTCGGGCACGGGAGCGACACAGGGGAGGCAGCGAGGCGTCGCATGGGATTCATCCGGCACATACCGGGCGTTCGGCGCGAGCCGCCGCGGCGGCCGGCGCCGGTCCAGAAGCGCATCGGCGTCGTGGGTCTGCACGAGGGGCGGACCCTCGTTCTCGGGCTGGACCGCGCGACCAAGGCGCGCGCCGTGGCGGCGTGCGACCTGAGCGCCGAGAAGATCGAGGCCGCGCGGCGCGAGCGTCCCGATCTTTTCTACACCCGCGAGTACGCCGAGCTCCTCGCGCGCCCCGACGTCGATGTGGTGGCCATCTACACGCCCGATCCTCTCCACGGCGCCCAGATCGCGCAGGCCTTCGAGGCCGGGAAAGATGTGATCTGCACCAAGCCGCTCGTCAATTCCATGGCGGATGCGCGGCGCATCTGGGAAGCCGGCCGCCGCACCGGGCGCAAGCTCTTCGTCGGCCAGTCGACGCGGTTCTTCGAACCCTTCGCCCGCCAACGCCGGGCGTTCGAGGCCGGCGAGGTGGGGGAGGTCGAGCTTCTGGACGCCCACTACGTCCACCGCATGGACTGGTTCTACGAGAAGAGCTCTTGGGCCGCCGGCGCCACCGACTGGGTCTTCCTGGGCATGAGCCATCCGCTCGATCTGCTCAGGTGGTATCTGGGGCCCATCGCGGAGGTGCAGGCCTTCGGGCGCCGCTCGGAGCTAGGCGCGCGCTACGGCTTGCAGGGCTTCGACATCTATATCGTCAACGCGCGCGCCGCGTCCGGAAAGATCGGCCGCGCCATGGGGCACTACGGCTTGCACGAGCTTCCCACGGCGCGCAACTGCATCGAATTGGTCCTTTACGGCTCGGCCGGGACGAGTCTCGCTCAATACCACGACATGCGCTATGTCCACACGACGCCCGACGGCACGGAGGTGACCGAGGATCCGCTCTACGCCCTCCGGCACTACTACTTCAACAGCGAGGTCCACGGCATGCACTACGGGGAGTTCGCGAACTACGCCGAATACTTCGCCGGCGCGCTCCTGGAAGGAACCCCCCACTCCCCGGATTTGGAGGAAGGCATCGAGACCTTCTGCCTCATGGAGGCGGTGCGCCGCGCGGCCGCCGCCGGCGCGCCGGTGGCGGTGCCGCCCCTCATCGCGGAAGCGCGGGGCGGAGCGCCTTCCGCCTCTTCTTGAAGGCGAGGACCGCCGCGCCCGCCTCCGCAGCGTCGGAGGGGGCCGGGGGGCCGCCCGCGGTTCAGCCCTCCCGGATCTCCGCCGCCGCCTGATCGAACACCTGCCGCCGGCCCGTCCAAAGCGCGCGTGCCGTCATGACGCACGCCACCGCGTGGCTCCAACCGGCCTCGATGTCGGCGTTGGGCTTCCTGCGGCTGAAGACGCACTCAAGGAAGTTTTTCATGTGGTGCGTGCCGCCGCGCGGCTCGATCTTGGTCTCGCCCTTGATCGCCTTGGCCCCCGCGCCGCCCGCTCCGCTCAGCGTCCCGGTCTCCATGTCGAGGGCGCCGTTATAGCCGTGAAGGCGGAAGTGGGTCCCGGCGCCGTTGGCCAGATCCATGGCAAAGCTGAAGATGAAACCCTTGGGATAGGCGAGGAGGGCGTGGAAGGTGTCCGAGGTCTGGCGGTCCTCCTTCCAGTGAAAGACGCCGCCTGCCGCGACGGCGTGGGACGGGAAGGGATCGTCCATGAGCATGACGTTGGCGTCCACGAAATGGCTCATCCACAGGCCCGCGATGCCGTTGGTCAGCTCCCGGTAGAGGTGCCAGCGGCGCAGGAGCTTGGAGTCGAAGGGGCGGGCCGGGCGGTTGAAGAGATATGCCTCCCAGTCGACGTCCTCCGGTTTGCAGTCGTCGCAGGGCCTGAGCCAGCGCGGGCCTTGGTTGAAGTGCATCCCCACCGATACGCGGGTGATGGGACCCAAGACGCCGCCGCGGACGATCTCGGCCGCGGCGATGTGGAGCCCGTCGCTGCGGCGCTGCGTTCCGACCTGCACGATCCGCCCGGTGCGCCGCACCGCCTCGCACGCCGCGCGCGCCTCGGCGAGTTCGTAGGTGAGCGGTTTTTCGACGTAGGCATCCTTGCCGGCCTCGACGGCGGCCTTGAGGATCGGCGCGTGCCCGAAGTCAGGGGTCGCGATGATGGCCGCGTCGATGTCGGGCATGGCCAGGCAGTCCTCGAAGCGGCTCGTGGTCGCGATCGGGCCGCCGAAGCGTTTCTCCGCCTCCGCCGCGGCGCGCTCGCGGTTGACGCGCCACACGTCGCAAACGGCGGCCACCGCGGCGTTGTTGGCCTTGGCGAAGGCGTGGACATCGCGCATGAGGGCCGTGCCGCGGTCGCCCGCGCCGATGAGGGCGATCCTGAGCCGGTCGTTGGCGCCGAGGGCTTTGACGGCGCCGGCCGCCAGGGCGGCCGCCGCGGATGAACGCAGAAAACGACGCCGGGGCAGGCGTGCGTGCGTCATGAGAGCCTCCTTTGCCTGGGAACCCGCCCTCAGTTTCCGGGACCCGGGGGCGGGAGTCAAGCGGGCGGACGCCCTTCGGTGTGAGGTCCGCGGCAGGAGGGCGAGCGGCTCAGCGTTCCCGCGCGATTTGGATTGCCCGCCGGTAGGCCGCATAGGTCTCCCGCGCCGTTCGGTCCCACGAAAAGAGCGCCGCGCGCGCGAAGCCCCTTGCGCGCAGTTCGGCGCGCAGGGCGTCGTCGTCGAGGGCGTGCTCCAGGGCGCGCGCGAGCGCCTCCTCGTCCTCCGGATCGACCAGCAGCGCCGCGTCGCCGGCGATCTCCGGGATCGAGGCGCGGTCGGAGGCCACCACGGGGACGCCCGAAGCCATGGCTTCCAGGATGGGAATTCCGAAACCCTCGTAGAGGGAGGGGAAGGCGTAGACCGCCGCGCCGGCGTAAAGCGGAGGCAGGTTCTCGGGCGGCACGTGCCCCAGAAGGATCACCGTTCCCTTGTGGGCCTTGGCCGCTTCCCGGTAGGCTTCTTCGGCGCCGAAACCGTCCTTGCCGGCGATGACGAGCGCCGTGTCGCCGGCGGCGCCGCGGGCCCGGAGCGAACGGAACGCGCGCACAAGACCGGCCGTGTGCTTGCGCGTCGAGACGAGACCCACCGTCAAGATATACCGCGGCGGGAGGCCCAGGCGCGTGCGCGCGGCGGCCGTCTCTGCCTCGGAGCGCACGCCGAACTGCGCACTCCACGCTTCCGGTGTCACGACGATGCGGTCTGGATCGACGCCGAGGTGTGTGACGATATCGCGCTTGGTGTGCGCGCTCGGGGTGATGAATACGTGGGCGCGCGCGGCCAGATCGCGATAACGGCGGATCTTTTTGGCGCGGAAGCGGTCGTCCGCGAACTCCGTCGAGATCAGCGAGAAGAGGTCGTGCACCGTCGCGACGAGCGCCGGGCCGCGCCAATGAGGCAGGCGCGCGTCGGTGCCGTGGAAGACATCGAGCCGGCCGGCCAGGAGAAAACCGAGCGGCTCGACGAAGAGCCGGCGGCGCCAGGCGGCGCCGGGAGGCAGCGGCACGCGCGCGCGATGCCGCCATCTGCTCGCGCGGCAGCATGCCAGGAAGGAATCGCCGGGCGCCGCCGCCGCGTCCAAATGGCGAATAAGCTCCGACACGTACACGGCGATGCCGCTTCCCTCGGGCGTCGCGGCGCTGGAAACATCGATGGCGATTCTCATGGGCGCCTCGGGCACAGCGTGCGGTAGATCGCCGTGACGGCGCGGGCTTGCGCGTCCGCACCGAAGCGCGCGCGCGCATCGGCGCGGGCCTGCGCGGCGAGGCTGTGGCGCAGGCGCGGGTTGTGCGCCAAGCGCAGAATCGCCCCGGCGAGGGCGCCGGCTTCCAGCGGTGTCACGAGCCCCGTCGCGCCGTCGCGGACCAGATCGGGCAGCATGCCGGCGTCACCGGCGATGACGGGGACGCCCGCGGCGAGGGCTTCGCGCACGGCGCGGGCGGTCTCGTCGGTGCCGCCGCCGAGAAAGATCTTGGCGTCCATGGCGCCGAGCGCGTCGACGTAGTCCTCGCCGGTCAGATACCCGACGTGGCGGACGATGTCCGCGATCCCGAGGGCGCGCGCGGGCCGCTCGAGCACCGCGCGGACATGGGTGCCGCGGCCGACCACCATAAAAATGAGATTGCCGGTGCCGCGCCGGGCTTGCCGCACCGCCTCGAGAATGAGGTCGAAACGGCGCCGCGCCTGGATGCGCGTGACGATGCCGAGGACGAAGGCCTGCGGGGGGAGGTCGAAGCGCCGCCGGCACTGCGCGGGGGCGCGCCGCGTTTCGAAGCGCGCCAGGTCGACGAGGCCGTCGAGCTTCCAGGCGCGTTCGGGAGCGAGCCTGAACGCCGCGCGGTTGGCGGCGAGGGAGGCCTCCGAGAAGGCGATGATGCCGTCGGTGAGCCGCGGCAGGACGAAGCGGTTCCGGATCGATGCCTTGACCTTGCCCGCCTCGTAGATGCTGCGCAGGACGGGAGGCGGCCGGCGCGCGCCGCGGGCGGCCTTGCCGCCGATGTGGTGGTCGTTGAGCATATGGCAGTGGACGACGTCGATCCGCTCCGCGTCGATGAAGCGGCGGACGGCGAGGATATCCCGGCGGTGGGCGACTAAGTTGGTGAGGTGCTTGGGCAGCCGCCAAGCCTCGATCACATCGACGCCGATTTCGGCGGCGCGGCGCGCAAGGAAGCTCGGCCCTCCGGATGGACCCTGCCCGGCGGCAAGGCGCGCGTCGATGCCACGGTCGCGGAGCGCCTTGACCAGGTGGATGACGGGCTCGACCGGCCCGGTCACCTTCCAGTTCGAGACGAGGTGGAGGACTTTCATCGCCCCGCGCCGCTCTTCCGGCCGCGGCTCCATTTCCGCAGCCAGCGTTCGATTCGCAACTGCGCAATGGCGGCGGCCGCCCGCAGCAGCTCCTTCCGGCGTCCGGCCAGGAGCGACCCGTTGGTGTAGCACGCGAAGAAGCGCAGGCGCGCCGCCATCGGAAAGCAGTAGGGGAGGGATCCGGCGAGCTGGGCGAGATTCTTGGCGGCGCGCCGAAAGCTGACGCCCCGGGCGAAGTACAGCGAGTCGAAGTCGATGAAACGGATGGCGAGTTTGCCATCCTCATCGGCGATGAGGACGTTTTCGCCCTTGAGATCGCGGTGCCGGACGCCGGCTTCGTGGAGTTCGCGGACCGCGCCGGCGAACTGCCGCGTGAAGCTCCGCAGGCGCGCGCCGTCCACCGGCTCGCCCCGCAGCGCGGGCGCGACGAAGTTGCGGTGAAGGTACTGGGCGAGGTTCTCGGCGCCTTCGATCCTGTGGGTGAGAAGGTAGCTCGCGCGGAGGATGCCGCGCGGCCGCCGCTCGACGAGCCCGATGGCCTCGGGCGCCGGAAGCCCGCGCGCCTCGAATTCCCGCAGAGCGGAGAAAGCGCGCCGCCCGCGGGCGCCCTGGAACATGTCCTTGAAGTTCTGCCAGAGCGAGATGCCCGTCAGAGCCTTGACATGGATCGGCACGGGCGCCGCGCCGCCGGCGCGCGCCAGGGCCGCGCGGCCGTCGAGCGCCGCGGCGAGAACGGCATCGGGATCGTAGGCGGCGGAGTGGTAGACTATCCATTCGCCCCTGCGCGCGCGCGCGGGCCGGGCGGGCTGTGTGTTGCGCGCTGAATTCATACGCCTGTGCCTGTGCCTGCCGGCGCGGAACGCCGTCGATGGGCACCATGGTAGCACCGGGAGCCGGGCGGCGTCAACGCGCCTGCTTCGCGTCCTTCTGCGCGGGAAACGGAGTCGTCTCGATGGTGCTTCCCTGGCACTTGAAGGGGCCCATGTGGTAGGTGCAGGAGATCTTGTACGTGGCTCCGTCCTTGGCGCCATCCCATGAGGCGGACCAGATGAAGCCTCTGGCGTCACTGCGCTCGTAACTGAGCATGCCCGTGGCCAGCGTCTCGTCCGCCGCGCTGGCGATGCGGTAGCCGGGTTCCTTGGGCAGGAACCCGGTGTGGTTCAGGGCGAACTTGGTGCTATGTCCGGCCGCGTGCACGATGGTGGCCACTTCCTCCTTGGCGGCACCCTGCAGCGTGAGATTCAAGCGCACGATATTCTGCCCTGGTCCCAAAGGAAACCCGAAAAGCCGGGGTGCTGGTAACTTCTCCGCCTCCACGACGACGCTCGCGGTGAAAGGCTCGCCGAACGAAACCGCCGTGGTGCCCTGGGACCCGACAACAAGCGGCAGGGAGTCCGGCGTGCCGTAGGCCTCGAGCTGCCAAGTGTCGCCCTCGGCGTCCATGCGCGTGAGATCGTACGTCATGAAACGATAGGTCCCGGGCGGGAGTTTCACCGCGGCCGGGGGCGCGATCATGCACACCGAGACGCCCTCGCCCGCGGGGCACAGTATGAGGCGTCCGAGGCCGGCGGGCAGGGCGACGCCGGCCAGGCCCGCCGTGACGAAATCCAGCGTGAGTTTCCCGGCGGCCACATCGGGCGTCACGCGGAAGAGCTTGTCGCCAAGGAGCAGCAGGTCGCAGAGGGGGACGGACCCTGTCCTATCCGTCCCGTCGTCGAGGCAGAGCAAATCGGGACGCGGTATATCGCTCCAGTCGCCGGTCGCCGGCGCTGGGCCGAGCTTGTCGCTGAAGAGACCGTTCGCGTTGCCGTCTCTGAGGGTGAGCGTATATTCCTTGCCGTCGAGTTTCAGGGTGCCGGTGTAGGCGCAATTCGACTCAAGGAAGGCTCCGAAAGGCGGCGCGTCTTTCGTCGCCGGTTCATCGGTGTCGCGCCAGTCCTTGTAGAGAAAAACGCGGAAGCTGTACGGCACGGCCGCGCCGCCCGTGCCGACGGTGATGTCGATCGGCGCAAAATCGCCCGGCTCGAGCTCCTCGGGTAACGGGGATTTGTCGATGGGCGGGTTGTCGGTGAAATCGTGGTTGCCGTCGGCATCGAAGAAGAGGCGGCTGTGCGGCGTGTCGCCGGCCTTTTTGGCCGTGAAGAGGAAGCAGCGCTTTTCCCCGCCGAGGGCGGCGAGGGCGAAGTAACACGGTCCGGAGACGGCGGGTAGCTCGTAATCGCTCTCCGGCGGCGAGGTCGTGAGCACGAGTTTCTGGAAACCGTCGCCTTTGCCAGGTCCTTCCACATCCAAAATCCTCACGTACCTGAGCGGCACTTCGAGCGCCCAGGCGGACGCGGCGGCGCAGAGGAGCGGCCACAGGACGGATCGACGGAGCGCGCGTCTCGGCATCGCGGCACCTCTTCTTGCCAGACAGGCCTTAATTGTATTTTCTCACCCTCACCGGGGCAACACGCGAAGGGAACGTGTCCTTGAAGTTCTGCCAGACCGCGATGCCCGTCACGGCCTTGACATGGATCGGCACGGGCGGCGTCAACGCGCCTGCTTCGCGTCCTTCTGCGCGGGAAACGGAGTCGTCTCGATGGTGCTTCCCTGGCACTTGAAGGGGCCCATGTGGTAGGTGCAGGAGATCTTGTACGTCGTTCCGTCCTTGGCGCCATCCCATGTGGCGGAGCAGGTGAAGCCTCAGCCGTAACTGAGCGCGCCCGTGACCAGCGTCTCGTCCGCCGCGCTGGCGATGCGGTAGCCGGGCTCCTTGGGCCGGAACCCGCTGCGGTCCAGGGCGAACTTGGTGCTCTGCCCGGCCGTGTGCGCGATGACGACCACTTGCTCCTTGGCGGCGCCCTGCAGGTTGAGGTTCACGCGCACGATATTCCGCTCCGCTCCGGCAAGGAGCCCGAAGAATCGGCGCGGTCGCACCTTGACCGTCTCCACGACGACGCCCGCGGTGAAAGGCTCGCCGAATGAAACCGCCGCGGGGCCCTGGGACCCGACAACGATCGGCGGGGAGTCCGGCGTGGCGACGGCGTGGAGCTGCCAAGTGTCGCCCTCGGCGTCCTTGCGCGTGAGATCGTACTGCATGAAACGATAGGTCCCGGGCGGGAGCTTCACCGCGGCCGCGGGCGCGAGCATGGACACCGAGACGCCCTCGGCCGCGGGGCGCAGCGTGAGGCGTTCGAGGCCGGCGGGCAGGGCGACGCCGGCCAGGCCCGCCGTGACGGGATCGAGCGTGAGTTTTCCGGCGGCCACATCGGGCGTCACGCGGAAAAGCTTGTCGCCAAGGAGCAGCAGGTCGCACAGGAAAGGGTCGTCCCAAAACGTGTTTTCCGTCCCATCGTCGAGGTGGAGGAAATCGGCCGGCGCGACGTTGCCCCCCGCGCCGGCCGCCGGCGCCGGGCCGATCTTGTCGCCGAAGAGACCGTTCGCGTTGCCGTCGCTGAGGGTGAGCGCATACTCCTTGCCGCCGAGTTTCAGCGTGCCGGTGTAGGAGCAATTCGGAACGAGGAAGGCCTCGAAAGGCGGCGCGTCTTTCTTCGCCGGTTCATCGGGGTCGCGCTCGAACTTGAAGGCATGAACGACGAAGCTGTACGGCACGGCCGCGCCGCCCGCGCCGACGGTGATGTCGATAGGCGCAAACCCGCCCGGCGCGAACTCCTCGGGCGGCGGGGATTCGTCGATGGGCGGGTTGTCGGTGAAATCGTGGTTGCCGTCGGCATCGAAGAAGATGCGGCTGTACGGCGCAGCGCCGGCCTTTTTGGCCGTGAAGAGGAAGCAGCGCTTTTCCCCGCCGAGGGAGGCGAGCGCGAAGTAACGGGGTCCGGAGACGGCGGGCAGTTTGTAATCGCTTCCCGGCGGTGAGGTCGTGAGCACGAGTTCCTGGAAACCGCCGCCTTGGCGGGGTCCTTCCTCGTCCGAATGCCTCACGTACTTGAGCGGCACTTCGAGCGCCCAGGCGGACGCCGCCGCGCAGAGCAGCAGCCACAGGACGGATCGACGCGGCGCGCGTCTCGGCATCGCGGCACCTCTTCTTGCCAGACAAGCCTTGATTATATCCCCCCACCCTCGCCGATCCAACGCGTCAAGGCCGCGTCAGAGCCTCCTTGTCCGGCCGGAGCAGCGCGGCGATGGCGGCCAGCATGATTGCGCCGCCCGCGAGCTGGATCGGCGTCAGGCGGTCGCCCGCAAGCAGGTAGCCGAACAGCGCGGCGAAAAGGGGCTCGAGGAAGAAGATCGCCGCGGCGTTGACGGCCGAGAGATGCCGCTGGGCGAGCGTCTGGATGTAGAACCCCGCGGCCGTCCCCAGCAGACCCGTCACGCCCAGCGCGAACCAGACCTTGGGCGTCGGCCACACGAAGCCGTCCACGAAGGGCCACAGCGCGAGGAACCCGGCCGCCGCCGTCGCCACCTGGACGAACGCCAACCCGACCACGCGGTGGCGGACGGCGTAGCGGTCCAGCAGCGCGATGTGAAGGCCGAACAGCGATGCCCCGACCAAGGCGAGGGCGTCGCCGAACCGCCCGGACGCCCCGCCGCCGGCCAGCAGGAGGAGCCCGGCGATGCTCAGGCCGATAGCCAGCCAGTCGAAGAATCTAGTCTTGACGCCGAAGAGCAGCCGGTTGAAAAGCGGCGCGAAGACGATGAAGAGCCCCGAGATGAGACCCGCGTTCGTGGCGGTCGTCGCCCGAATGCCGTAGGTCTGAAGCAGGTACGCGCAGACCAGCGTGAGGCCGATGATAACGCCCGCCCTGAACGTCCCGCGGTCGATGCGGCGGGCGGCGAAGGGCGCGAGGGCCAGTGTTCCCAAGACGAAGCGCAACGCGAGAAAGGCCGTGACGCCGTAACAGGCCACGGCGTCCTTGATGACGACGAACGTCCAGCCCCAGACGCAGACCGCCCCCAGGAGCAGGCCGGAGTAGAAGAAACGGCGCATGCGGGGGGTCAGAAGGCGGCGCGCAGGGCGGCTAGGCTTTTCGGGATCGCGGTCCGATAGTCCTCGCGGCCCTCGTACTCGAGGGCGATATACCCGCCGAACTTGTGCTCTTGGAGAATTCGCGCGATGCGGGGATAGTCCAGGTCCAGGGTGTACCAGATCCCGCCGCCGTAATAGGTCTTGGCCTGGACATAGACGGTTTTGGGCGCGATCATGCGCAGCTTGTCGTAGGGATCCTCCAGGAAGTTGCCCGTGTCCATTAGCGCCATGAGCCACGGCGATCCGATGGCGTCGATGATCCTGAGCAGGCCCTCGGGAGTCCGGCCCAGCCCCCAGTGATTCTCCAGGCCGAGGACGACGCCGCACTCCTCGGCCTTCGCGAGGCACCGCTCGATGGAGGCGATCACCCAGCCGAAGGCGTCCTCGTCGGTGTAGCCGGGCAGCGGGGGCTCGATGCCGCGCTGGGCCATGAAGTCGTCGAAGCTCTTGACGGTGCGCCACCTGCCGGTGTTGAGCCGCACGATGGGAATGCCCAGCGCGTAGGCGAGCTCGATGCAGCGGAGCGTATGGGCGATGTTCTTGTCGCGCTCGGCCGGGTCCGGCGAGACGAAGCCCTGGTGGATCGAGAGTCCGCAGAGGTCCAGGCCGTTCACGAGGGCGCGGCGCTTGAGCGTCTGGCAGAAGGCGCGGTCGTCCTTCTCCATCTGCATGTGCAGAATCTCGACGCCGTCGAAGCCCATCTCGGCGGCGAGGTCGATGCATTGCTCCACGGGCAGTTTCAAGCCGTCGAGGAAGCGCCAGAAGGAATAGGTCGAGACCGCGATTCGCTGCCGCCGCGCCGCGGACGGCGCGGGCGCGGGATCGGCCTTCGCGGCCGGAGCGGCGCAGCCGGCGCTCGCCGCGGCCAGGAAGCCCGCCGAGCGGGCGATGAAGGACCTGCGGGAAGGATGCATGGCGGGACTCCTTTCACGGCGGATTCGCACGGCGCAACTATAACCGAAGGCGGGGACGGAAAACAGAGGCGCGCCTCCGCCGCGCGCCTCAGAAGCGCTCGATGAGCTTCTCGATCAAGTACGTGCTCTCGCGCAGCGCCTGGTCGCCGAAGGAGCCGAACCAGTCCGCGATCTTCGCGAATTCCTCGCAGAAGGCCGCTTCATCGCCCTTTTCCAGCATGGGGAGGTTGTCCTGCAGCGATCTGACGAATTCCTTGAGCAGCCCGCGGCGCTCGGGAATCGACAGGATGATCGAGGCGTACAGCGCGGCGTTCTGCGCGAAGAGGCGGCCCACCATGCCCAGTTCGAGGCGGTAGATGGGACTTGAATACTCCAGCGTGCCGTGAAGGTCGATTCGCTTGCGGTACAGGAACTGCCCGAACGCGAAGGTCGCGAAGTGCCGCAGAGCTTGAATCACGGCCATGCTCTCGTCGTGCGCGACCGGGTCGGCGGGCACGATGACGCAGCCCCAGGCCGCGAACTGGTCGATCACCCACTGGCAGGCCGGAAGGTCGCGGCCCTGGACGACCACGACGAGCTGCTTGTCCATGGAAGTTGTGGCGGGGCCGAAGAGAGGGTGGAGGCCCAGGACCGGCCCGGGGTGCGCGGCGCGCATGGCTTGCACGGGGCCCTGCTTGACGCTCGTGATATCGGCCAAAACGCAGTCCGGGCCCAGAAACGGGGCGAGCCGCGCCACGACCTGCTCGGTGAACGCGATCGGCACCCCGACGAGGGCGAGATCGACGCCGGCGCACAGCGCGCCCGCCTCGGGCCAATCCTCGCGGTCCAGCAGACGCACGTTGTAGCCCGCCCCCGCGAACCAACGCTCCAAATAGCGGCCCATGGCGCCGCGGCCGCCGACGAGCAGCACGGTCGCGCCGGGGCGGACCGCCCGCTTGGCGATCTGCGCCGTCTGCGCGATTCGCGACTGGCGCAGGACGGCGCGGTAGATGTCCTCGACGAACTGCGGGTCGACGTTCGCCGCCGCGGCCCGCGCGCGGCGTTCGGAGATCAGGTTCTCCTCCCGCGCCGGATGATACACGGGCAGGTTGTGCTCGCGCTTGAGGGCGACGACCTCGGCGACCGCCGCCTGACGTTCTCCGAGAAGGTCGATGAGGCGGCCGTCGACCGAGTCGATTTTCCTTCTCAACACGGCCAGGCGCTGGGCCACGGCGCGGTCGACCTGCGATTCCTCGGGGCTCTGGTTTTGCATGATGGAGGCTCCCTTACGCGTCCCGCGGCCGGTGCGCCGACCGCGGATGACCCCCATGATTATGGGCGCCGCCGGCGGCTTGGCAAGCCTGAGCGCATGGAAGGCTTGACCGCCGAGAGCGGCCGGCGTATAGTGGCGAAGTGGCCGTCGAAGGACGCGTCTTCGCGGCACTTGCCCGGCTGGTGAGCCGTTCCGAGGAGCTTTCGGAGGACCAAGCTATGAACACGGACCTCTTCTTTCCCACGCAGAACCGTGCCTTGACACTGTTGCTGTCAGCGGTGCTTGTTGCGTTAGTCTGGGGCGGCGGCTGTGCGAGCAGCCGCGTCGCGAATGACTGCGGCGCGGGCACCGCCGGCTGGGGCGCGCTCGGCAATCTGACTAGGCCGCACGCCGGCCGGTCGATGCGCGCGACGTCGACGATGCGCGTGGGGGAGATCCGCCGGGGTGAGGGCGGCAGGCGCGACAGCGGGGAGCGCCGCTACGACCCGAAGGCCGAGCCGCGCGGAGATTCCAATGTCCAGAGCAACTGGGACAACTTCAACGTCCCGCCGGGAGAGACGCATGTGTTGATGGATGCCGAGGGGCCCGGCGTCATCACCCACATCTGGATTACCTTCCTGGGCCCCGAGCCTCACAACTGGGCTCCGAACGGCTCGGCCAACCACCAGGAATTGATGCTCAGGATGTACTGGGACGGCAACCCCCGGCCGGCGGTCGAGGCCCCCGTCGGCGATTTCTTCGCCAACTGTTTCGGGGAGCGGCGCGAGGTCATCAGCATTCCGGTCGTCGTCGAGGACGCCGATTCCTACAACTCGTACTGGCACATGCCTTTCCGCAAGTCGGCCCGCATCGAGATCGAGAACCAGAGCGAGAAGCCGCTGAGCCTGCTCTACTACACCATCGATTGGGTGAAGCTCGATGCCTTGCCCGAGGACACTCCGTACTTCTACGCTCAGTACCGCCAGGAGTATCCGGTCCAGAACGGCAAGGACTACCTTCTGCTCGAGACTACCGGCAAGGGGCATTATGTCGGCACGGTTCTGGCCGTCCGCATGCGGAGCCCCGCCTGGTTCGGCGAGGGGGACGAGAAGATCTACATCGATGGCGAAAGGACGGCGTCGATTTGGGGAACGGGGACCGAAGACTATTTCCTTTCGGCCTGGGGGTTGAAGACGTGCGGCACGCCCACCTTCGGCGTCCCGTATTTCGACCAGCGGGGGATCGGCGGCCACACCAGCGCCTATCGCTGGCATCTCAGCGATCCCATCGTGTTCAACACGGGCATCAAGGTGACCATCGAACACATGGGGTGGATGTCGGCCGATGAGAACCCCGACTACAAAACGACGAGTTGGAACGAGCGGGAGGACGACTACGCCAGCGTGGCGTTCTGGTATCAGGCGGGCACGCCCACCTTCTCCGCCCGCGCGCCCGGCGGGGCCGAACGGCGTCTTCCCGACCTGGATCGCGTAATCGCCCGCGGCGGCGACTTCGCCGACACCGAGCGCCGCGGGACGGGCACGGTCGTCAAGCAGCCGGGCCCCAAGCGCCAGGGCGAGGAGCTTCTCTACCGGCCGGGGCGGCAGGCGGAAGCCTGGCTGGAGATTCCCATCGAGGTGAAGGCCAAGGAACCGCTTCATCTCGTGCTGGTCGGCAGCGTATCCCCGGACGGCGGCCGCTACCAGGTGTCTCTGGACGGAGTGAAGCTCCAGAAGCCGATCGATCTGTACGATGCCGAGCGCGCGTTGAAGGAGTTCCATCTCCTCGACTTCTGGCCGGATCCTGGGGTTTACACGGTGCGGCTCGAATGCGTCGGGAAGAACCCCCTGAGCGGCGGGTTCGAACTGGGGCTGGAATCGGTCCGCCTGCGGGAGCGGCGCCCGCGCGTGGCCGCCTTCGGCCACGACCGGGACAAGGACTGGCGGAAAAACCCCACGCTGTATCGCTAGTTCCGCGCCGGCGCAGCGTCCTTCGAGCCCGGATTGGATTCCGCGGGCGGCGCGTCCTTCTCGGACGGGTCTTGCGCCGCGGGCCGCAGGTCGCCTTTCAGGAACTCGGAGAGGTTGCGGAATAATTCCCACCTCCGGGCGGCCAAGCTCGGATCATCGATGCGGGGGTGCGCCGGCACCTCGCCGATGTTTTCCATGCGGAATCCGCCCGGGGGGCGGCGAAGGCGCGCTCCGAGATCGGGCGGCACGGCGACGTTCCGGTCGCGCCCCGGCGGCCCGAAGGCGCCGGACGCCGGATCGCGGGGGAAGGTCCTGACGGCAAGCCGGTCGGGAAAGACGCGCACCTGCTTCAGGGCCGGGGCGGCGGAGGGCTTCAGCGCGGGCGCCGTCAGGTACGTCTTTCCGTCCGCCGTCAAGTTCAGCTCGACGTGGAGATGGCCCTGGAAGACCGCGATCACCTGGGGGTGGGATGCGAGCAGGCGCCTGAGAACGATTGCATCCAGAAAGGACGGCGGGTGAATCGGCTCGTGAATCGCCGCCACGGTGGGCTTGTCGCGGTTCGCCTCCAAATCTCCGCGGATCCAGGCGAGCGTCTCGGGGTCGAACACCGAGAGCCCTTCCATGCCGGCCCGGGTGCAGGCGCGATCGGGGGCCAGGAGGATGAAGTGGAGGCCCGCGCAGTCGAAGCTGCGCTGAGCCGCGCCGAAGACTTCCTCGAAACCGCCGGGCCAGTTGTCGCCCGGAATCACCACGGCGGGGGCGCGCAGATGCGCCGCGAGGAAATTCTTGAAAAAGCGATGCCGCCGCAGGCCCGGAGATTCCTCCTTGACCCCGGGTTGCTGGGGGTCCGGCAGGCTGTTGTTGTCCCCCGTGAAGAGGACGAAGTCGGGCGCGAGGGTGGCGTCGATCCAGCGGAAGGCCGCCGCGGCGGCATCCAGCGTGGCGGCGTCGAGGTGCAGATCGCTGACCCAGGCGAAGGAGAGAACCGGCTCCCCCGGAGACGGTTCGGCGGCGGGCGGGGATGCCGCCGGTTCGTCGACGCGCTTCCGAGCGGACGCTCCCGCCGCGGGGCGCGATGCCTCCGCTTCGGCAGGGCCTGCGCCAGAACCGCCGCCGCGAGCCGCAAGGAGCGGTTGAGCGTCATAAGCATCAGTCTCCGCGCGCGGAGAGCCTCGCGACGGCGGCGTCGGCGCGGGGGCTCAGTACCTATAGTGCTCGGGCTTGAACGGCCCCTCGACGGGGACGCCGATGTAGCTTGCCTGCTTCGGCGTCATGGTGGTGAGCTTGGCGCCGAGCTTCGCCAGGTGGAGCCGCGCGACTTCTTCATCGAGCTGCTTGGAAAGCCGGTAAACGCCGATGGCCTTCTTCGTCGTCCAGAGGTCGATCTGGGCGAGCGTCTGGTTGGTGAAGCTGTTCGACATGACGAAGCTCGGATGGCCCTGCGCGCAGCCGAGGTTGACAAGCCGCCCCTCGGCCAGCATGTAGATCGCGCGCCCGTCGGGAAAGATGTATTTGTCCAACTGCGGCTTGATGGTGATTCTCCGGATCCCGGGGAAGGCGTTCAGGGCGTCCACCTGGATCTCGTTGTCGAAGTGGCCGATGTTGCAGACGATCGCCTGGTCTTTCATACGGCGCATGTGATCGATGGTGATGACGTCGCAATTGCCGGTCGCCGTCACGAAGATGTCCGCGCAGGGGAGCGCATCCTCGATCGTCACGACCTTGTAGCCGGCCATGCAGGCTTGGAGGGCGCAAATCGGGTCGATTTCCGTGACCAGAACCTGGGCGCGGTTCGAGGCGAGGGCCTCGGCCGAGCCCTTGCCCACATCGCCGTAGCCGCAGACGAGGGCGACCTTGCCGGCGATCATGACCCCGGTCGCGCGCTTGATGCCGTCGACCAGCGACTCCCGGCAGCCGTAGATGTTGTCGAACTTGCTCTTGGTGACGGAGTCGTTGACGTTGATCGCCGGGGCCAGCAGTTCGTTGCGCTCCGCCATCTGGTAGAGGCGGTGAACGCCTGTCGTCGTCTCCTCGGAAACGCCGCGCCAGTCGGCGACGACGCCGTGCCAGAAGCCCGGACGTTCGCGGAGCGTGCGCTCCAGGAGCGCGTTGATGATCTTGAGCTCCTTGTTGTCCGTGGGCTCCTTCAGAATCCGCGGATCCTCCTCGGCGTAGTACCCGCGGTGAATCAGCAGAGTCGCGTCGCCGCCGTCGTCGACGACGAGGTTCGGGCCTTTGCCCCCCGGGAAGGTGAGCGCGGCGAGGGTGCAGTCCCAGTACTCCTCCAGCGTCTCGCCCTTCCAGGCGAAGACCGGGACGCCGCGGGCGGCGACGGCCGCGGCGGCGTGGTCCTGGGTCGAGAAGATGTTGCACGAGGCCCAACGCACGTCGGCGCCGAGCTCGCGGAGGGTCTCGATCAGGACGGCGGTCTGGATCGTCATGTGGAGGCTGCCGGAGATGCGCGCGCCGGCTAGCGGCTTGCGGGGCCCGTACTTTTCCCGCGTGGCCATGAGGCCGGGCATCTCCTTTTCCGCGATCTCGATTTCCCGGCGGCCCCAGTCGGCCAGTCCGATGTCCTTGACCTTGTAGGCGGCCGTCTTTCGGTCCGTCTCGGTGAGCATGTGTCTCCTCTCTATGGCGGATGCCTCGTCGGTCCGACGCCCGCCGAAATCCCGCGCAGAGCCATTATACCTGCGCGATGGGGGCCTGGGGAGGTCGGACCCGGCCGTCCGCCCCGTCCGCTGGAATCGTCCGGATCCGGACGGCGGCCCGGGCTTTTCCCGCGGGAATGGCAGGCGCCTCCTTTGGCACGCTTTTTTCTCTGGTCGGCGCGAGGAGGAGCTCATGGCCGCCATCCGTTGGACAGCCCTTGCGGTTCTGACCGCGGCCGCGGCTGCGGCCGCCGACGTCCCGAAGGAGAAGAGAAAAGCGGCGCCTGGAGCGCCGGCCGCCTCAATCGAGCCGGCGACTCCGGCCATGATCCGGGCGGCGCTCGAGAAGGGCGGCGCGTACCTCGCGCGCGTGGTCGCCGACGACGAGGCGACGCCCGACTTCGCGTATCCCCAGGGCGCGCGGGCGTTGTACGCGGCGGCGCTCTTGAGCGCCGGGCGGCCGCCCGACGATCCCATCGTCGTGCGTCTCTTCCGGAAGATCGAGTCGCTGCCGATGACGCATGTCTACTCGGCGGCGCTCATCGCCATCGCCCTCGACGTGCGCCACAAGGAGATCGTGCGGAGGCTCGATCCGGAGCGTGCGCCCAAACGCATGGCCGGCGAGGCGCACGCCTTGCTGAAGCGGGCCGTCGACTGGCTCCTCTCGGCGCAGGTTCAGAAGACCGGAGGCTGGTCGTACGAAAGGCGGCCGGGCTTCAAATTCTACGACCTCTCCAACACCCAGTTCGCGGTGCTCGCCCTCGCCATCGGGCATCGCCACGGCATCCCGATCCCGCCCCAGGCGGTGGAGCGTTTCGTGAAGGCAAGCTTGGCGCTCCGGGTGCCCGAAACGACCGCCCACCGCACCGAGGTGGTCTACCAGGCGGATCTGGCGGCCATCGAGAAAACGCGGCCGCGCCGCGTGCTGGAGGGCATCCCCGCCGGCTGGGTCTATGCGCCCGACTCGCGCCTTCCCTATTTTGCCATGACCGCGGCGACGGTGGGCAACTTCTTCGCGGCCGGGAAGATGCTCCGGTCGGGCGGGGCGCCGCTGGCCGCCGCCATCGACGAGGGGCTGCTGTGGCTCGACCGCAACTGGAGCACTCTGGCCGCGCAACGCCGGTACCGCTGGCGGAGTCTCACGCGCAATTACTATTACACCGTGTGGAGCGCTGAAAAAGCCTTCGATTTGGGCGAGATCGCCCGCATCGGGGAGCGCGACTGGTATCAGGAGGAGGCGGCGTTCCTGGTCAAGAGCCAGAAGGAGGACGGAAGCTTCGCCGAAGAGCCGCTCGCGCCCGTCGCGACCTCCTTCGCGCTGCTTTTTTTGGCTCGCGCGACGGCCGCGACGCCGATACCCACCTCGGCTCCCACGCTCTTCACGGGACCGGGCTCGGCCACGGATCACGACCGCGTACTGGTCCGCAGGCTGGGCGGCTACCTGTCGGCCAAAGCGCTGTTGGAAACGCTTGGCGCCAGCGGCGACCCGCGGCTCCTTCCGCTTGCCCGGGAAGTCATCGAGGGCTACGCCGTCGATCGCCGGGAGGATCTGGTGGCGCCGCTGAGCGAGCTGCTCGCGTGCCGTTCCGCCGCCGTCGCGCGGTTCGCCGCCGAAAAGCTCGCGGCGCTCACGGGGATCGCCAACCCGAACGCGCGGAGCATCGCCGCGTGGCGCGCGAGCTTCGAGAAGATCCAATGCGCCGAGAAGGCGCGCGATATCGAGGCGTTGCGCGCCCTCATGGCCGAGGACCTGAACGGGAAGCTTTTCGAGCGCCTCGCTCGGGCGATCGAAAGCGTCCGCGCGCGCGAGCTCGTGCCGGACTTGGTGCGCGCCTTCGCCAACGCGCCATCCGAGCGCAGGCAGCGCCTGCACGGAATGCTGTGCTTCCTGACGGGCGAACGCATCCCGCTGGACGCTTCGGCGCGGAAGGCGTGGGAGAACTACGCGCGGGAGAAGGGCGAAACGAAGTGACGGCGCCGGCGGCGGGCCGGGTGCGGTCGACGCCACGTCCTTCGATAGCGGTGCCTTCTCGTTCCGCAACGGCGATTCGCCGCCGGGCGTGCGGCCGCCGGCGGTTTCGCGCCGACTAGCGACCGCTGCTCTTACTAGCCCGCCGACGGCCGGTCCCGGGGCCGTTGCCCGCGGTGGAAGGGCCTGGGCGCCGGCGATCGGGCCTTGCTGAGGGAGAACCACGTTCTCAAGGCCCGGCGCCGTCTCGACGCCGGGGCGCCACGCGCCCATCTCCGCACCGCTGGACGCCGCGCCTCTGAAACAGGCCAAGCCCGTAGCGGAGATGTTTCCGGAGTTCGCGCCCATTTGCAGGGACTATGCGCGGCCGTTCGGGCGCGGTTGAATTCGTCCGGGTGCTTGGATATTATCGCTCGAATTCCCGGAGCGCGGCGTGGGCGCGCGGGCGGCACGAGGCGAATTCCCGGTAGAAAGGCGAGCGCATGCGAGTTGTAATCATCGGCGGCGTCGCGGCAGGTCCGAAAGCCGCTTCTAAAATCATCCGCCTACGGCCTGATGCGCAGGTCACCATCGTCGAGAAGGGTATTTTCCTCTCCTATGCCGGCTGCGGCCTGCCTTATTACATCTCAGGCGACGTGCGGGAGCGGAACCACCTCATGGAGACGCCGGCGGGCGTCGTCAGGGATGCCGTCTTCTTCCAGAAAACCAAGAATCTGAAAGTCCTGAACGGCACCGAGGCTCTGCAAATCGATCGCGCCGGGAAGCGCGTGCGCGTCAAAACGCTCGCCTCGGGGGAGGAGTCCTGGCTCCCCTATGACAACCTGGTGCTGGCGACGGGCGCCGCGCCCGTGATTCCGCCCCTTCCCGGCGTCGACCGGAAGAACGTGTTCACGCTCCACGGCGTCCATGACGCCGAGGGAATCAAGGCAATGCTGGCCGAGCCCCGGGCCGAGGACGTGGTCATCGTCGGGGGCGGACTCATCGGCGTGGAGACCACCGAAGCGCTCGTAACCCGCGGGTGCCGGGTGACGGTGGTGGAGATGCTGCCTCAGATCCTCAATCTCCTGGACTGGGAGATTGCGCGCCTGGTGGAACTGCACATGGAATCCAAGGGCGTCAGGGTCATGACCGGGACGAAAGCGCTGGCGATCGAGAGCCGCGCGGGCGCCGGCGGGGCGGTGACGCACGTTCGGACCGACAAGGGCGAACTGCCGGCGAGCATGGTCATCCTGGCCATCGGCGTGCGTCCGAACGTCGCCCTGGCGCGCGACGCCGGTCTGGCGATCGGCGCGACCACCGGGGCGATCAAAGTCGACGACCGCATGCGCACCTCCGACCCCGCGATCTACGCGGCGGGGGACTGTGTCGAGAGCTGCGACCGCGTGACCGGTCGGCCGTGCTTCGTCCCGCTGGGCTCGACCGCCAACAAGCAGGGGCGTACGGTCGCCGTCAATCTCTGCGGAGGCGATGAGGCGTTTCCCGGCGTTTTGGGGACGGCCGTTTGCAAGGTGTTCGATTTCTGCGTCGCGCGCACCGGGCTGACCGAGCGCGTCGCGCGATCCCTGGGCATGGACGTCGTCACGGCCATGGCGCCGGGGCCGGACAAGGCGCACTACATGCCGCAGGCCAGGCCGCTCCTCATGAAAATCGTCGTCGATGCGAAGACGGGCCGGCTGCTCGGGGCCCAGGCGACGGGTCCCGGCGACGGCTCCAAGCGCATCGATGCGGCCGCGACGGCCATTACGGCCGGCCTGACCGTGCAGGATGTGGCGAATCTCGACCTCGCCTATGCGCCGCCGTACGCGCCGGCGATGGACAACCTGATCACCGCCGCCAACGTGGCGCGCAACAAGTGCGCGGGCCTCATGGTCGGCGTGAGCGCCCAGGACGTGAAGGCGCGGCTCGACCGGAACGAGGACTTCGTCTTCCTGGACGTTCGCTCACCCAAGGAGTACGCCGAGGTGCGGCTGCCGCGGAGCGTGCACATCCCTCTCGGCGCCCTGCGCGGACGCCTCGCGGAGCTTCCCAGGGACAAGGAGATCGTGGCTTTCTGCCAGGTGTCGCTGCGAGGTTACGAGGCGGCGCTCGTGCTCAAGGCCGCGGGGTTCAAGGATGTGAAGGTCCTCGACGGCGGCATCGCCATGTGGCCTTACGAGCTGGAGCGCGAATAGGCGGCCGCGGGGAAGCGGACTTCCGGGCCGCGCCGCCGCCCTCCGGCCGTTGTCGGCCCCGGCCTCGAGCGACGCTCGGCCGAGGACCGGCGGCGCCGGGAGAGTCCGCCCTTCGGGCCGCGCCCCTCCGAGGATCTGCGCCTGGCGGGATCCGCGCCGGGCTCGCCCGCGGCCTTTCGCGCGGCCCCGCGTCGGCGTTTGACTGTCGAGGAGTATCTCATTATGATCCCGGATGATGGCAACGCCGACGAGGACTCCGATCGAATACGGCCGGTTCCCTCAGCGCTCAAGGCGCGGCCGCCCCTCGCGGCGCCGCGAGCAACCCGCCAGAATGCCCGAAAACACCCGGCACGACCTCCCCGGAGGAACCCATGCGCACCTTCTCCTGCTCCCTCCTTGTCGCGTGTTTGATCCCCGCGACCCTGCCCGCGCAGGATAGCCTTCGCGCCGCGCCCGAAACCCTGCACCGGATCGCCCCGAAAACCCCCGCGGAGATGCGGGCGCTCTTCCGGCCCACCGGCCGGCCGCTGCCCTTCGTCAGCGGCCACCGCGGCGGGTCGCTCCCCGGCTACCCCGAGAACTGCATCGAGACCTTCGAGAACACCCTGCGCCATACCTTCGCCATCCTGGAAGTCGACCCGCGGTACACCCGCGATGGCGCCCTCGTCCTCATGCACGACGACACCCTCGAGCGCACCAGCACCGGCCGCGGCCGCGTCAGCGACCACACCCTCGCCGAGCTCAAAGCCCTGCGCCTGAAGGACCGCGACGGCCGCGAAACGCCCTACGCCATCCCCACCCTCGATGAGGCCCTCCAGTGGGCGCGCGGCAAGACCATCCTCGTGCTCGACAATAAGGACGTCCCCGTCGCCGAACGCATCAAGGCCATCGTCCGAAACAACGCCGAGACCGCCGCCATGGTGATGGCCTACAACCCGAAAGAGATCAAGGAATGCCACGAGCTGAACCCCAACATCATGCTGGAGGTCTTCACCACGAAGCACGCGCAGATCGAGGCATTCGACAAGCTCGGCGTTCCCTGGAGCCATGTCATCGCTTTCGTCGGCCATACACCGCCCGAAGATGCCACGATCTGCAAGGCCGTCCACGAGCGGGGCGCCGCCACGATGGCCGGCACCTCGCGCAACCTGGACCTCCCCCTCATCACCGGCGAAATCACCGATCTGAAGCTGATGGAGCCCCGGTATCGCGCCTTGCTCGCCGCCGGCGTGGACCTCTTCGAGACCGATATCCCCAGCGCTCTCGGCCCGCTTCTTCACGGCAAGACCGCCATCCCAGGCGGGGCGGCGCTCATCCCGCCCTCGCAAGAAACAACGAGGGACACCCCTTCGGCCGTCGCTCCGAGGTGAACAGCGCCAGAAATTGCTCACATCGCCATTGAGACCATGCGGGTGCGAACCGTGTCGACCGACAGCGGTTTCGCTGCGTCTCCCCGATCATGAACGCGGCGGGTGCTTCTTGCGCGGCGGGCATTACGTTCGTCGCGCCTTCGCGAAATCTAGACACCCGCGGGCAATTTGGAAGCCATCTTTCTGCGCCGGTTCAACTTGCGCCCGTCAAGGACAAACGTGCCGTCGCCCACGGCATGCAGCGTGCGTTGTCCCTTGCGCGCGCGATCGACATACGCCGCGAGGCCGGCGAGCACCACGATATTGTGTTTTTTGACGATATCGACGACCTCGCATTCGATATTTGCCACGCATTCCTCGATCAGGGGCGCGCTGACGTATTTCCCGGGCACGGCGGTGAGACCGAATTTCTCAAATTTGTCGGTATCCGCGCCCGAGCATGTGCCCACACCCACGACTGTGTCCAACAAATCGACGGCGGGAATCGCAATGACGCATTCCCGGGTTTTGCGCAGCGCGGCGAAAGAGTGATTCCAGGCCCCGGTGGCGATGGCGAAACGCGGCGTGAAATCCAACACCATGGTCCACGAGACGGTCATGACATTGTCCCTTTCGCCGTCGTGCGTGGTGACTAACACGACGGGGCCGGGCTCTATCAGCGTGAACGCTTTTCCGATCGGCAATTTTTTCATGAGCTCAACCATCCTGTCTCTTTGCGGCGCGCTTGCCCGGCACGCTCATCTTCGTCGCTCTGGTTCTTCTTTCGGTACGTCATGATGCCAGGCCGTTTGTCGAGCCGCAACCGGTATCGATCCACGGATCGACAGCCCGAATTCCCATGGGGAATCTGGGAGGAGGAACGATGCTGAGCGAACGTCACGGCCTCTTCCCAATAAGCGCTTTCTCCGGGACGGCGCGCCAAAAACGGCGTCCTCTGGCCGACAGGGGATCTCCTTCCTTCATGGAGTCGTCGGTGTTATGGCCAGGACGCGTCGTGAGGCCCAGTGGCGCGGCCCTCGGGGGGCGCGGTACGATGGCGCGCAAGGAGGATCGCAGCCATGTTCCGTATCGCTTCCCGTTTGGCATGCGTCGCGCCGCTTGCCCTGTTCGCGAAGGACCCGCTTCCCGCGCCGCTCGGGGTCAACATCCACTTCACCCGCGGAGCGCCGGACGAGGTGGATCTGCTCGCCGCGACCGGCTTCAGGCTTGTCCGCATGGACTTCACCTGGGGCGCCGTCGAGCGGCGGGTCGGCGTGTACGATTTTTCCGCCTACGACCGCCTTGTCGCCGACATGGATGCGCGGGGCGTGCGGATTCTCTTCATCCTCGACTACGGGCACCCGGTGCACACCAAGGGCAACGGCCCCGCCACCGACGCGGAGCGCGCGGCTTTCGTCGCCTTCGCGCGCGCGGGGGCGCGGCACTTCAAGGGCAGGCGGATCCTCTGGGAGGTGTGGAACGAGCCCAACATTCCCCAGTTTTGGAAGCCGGCGCCGGATGTCGAAGCCTACGCGAAACTCGCCGTCGCGACGGCGCGCGCCATTAGGGAGGAGGATCCCGAGGCGCTCGTTCTCGCGCCCGCGACCTCGACCATCGACCTCCGTTTCCTGGAGGGATGTTTTCGCCGCGGGCTTTTGGACGCCGTCGATGTCGTCACGGTTCACCCGTACCGCTCCACGGGCCCGGAAACCATGGAACGGGAGCTCGGGGAGCTTCGCGCCGCGATGGCCCGTTGCGGCGGACGCCTGCTCCCCATCGCCAACGGGGAGTGGGGCTACTCGGCCGTGAGGGTGCCGCTCCAGACCCAGGCCGACTACCTCGCCCGCCAGGCGCTTTTCGGCCTCGCGATGGGCTTTGTGTTCAACATTTGGTACGACTGGCGCGATGACGGCCTCGATCCCAAGGATCCCGAGCATCACTTCGGAAGCGTGTACCGCGACTTTAAGCCGAAACCGGCGTCGATCGCCATGCAAACCCTGGCCGAGGCGCTGGCGGGTTTCGTCTTCGTGAAACGGCTCCCCCCCGACCGGGGCGAGGTCGTGGCGCTGCTCTTCGCCCGCGGAGCGGAGGAGCGCGTGGCCGCTTGGAGCACCGGGAACGAAGGCACGCTCTCCTTGCCCGTCGGCCCCGCGACAATCGTCTCGCGCGGCGGCGCGCGGACCGAGGCCGCGGACTGCCAGGCCCTCGCCGTGTCGTCGGCGCCGATCTACGTGATTCCCCGCCGGCGATGCGAGGCGCTCGCGTTTGAGCGCGTGCTCGTGCCGCGCGAGCGTTGGCTCGCGGCGCGGGCGGGCGAGCCGCTGACGGCGGTTTTCAGGCTCGAGAACTCCCTCGGGCGGACGCTCCGGCTGCGGCTGCGCGCGGGGATCGAAGGCGCGGCGCCGCGCGCCGTCGTGCTGCCCGCGGGCGCGAAGGAGAAGTTCGAGGTCCCCTGCGTGTTTCGCGACCGAACCCGAGAGGTGCATGACATCCGGGTTGAGGCGTGGGACGAAGACAATGGGCTGTCGGCGGCGGATACGGCCCGCGTCGTCCTTCGCGATGCCCTGCGGGTGCGGATTCTCCCTCCGGAACGCGGCGCGCCGGCCGTTGAAATCGCGGTGACGGACCGCTCGCCGTTCAAGGGCGAGATTCTCGCCTGGGAGGAGGGGCGGCGGACGGCCGGAGGCAAGGCGGAGAGTCCCGGCGGGCAGATCGAACGGCGCGTTTCCATCGCGCTTCCCGAGGGTCACGAAACGACCATCGTGCGCCTGCCGGCCCGCGGCGCGGAGGGCGGGCGCGCCCTCTCGGGCGAGCGGCAGCGGTGGCAGGTGCGGGTGTCGGATGAGCGGGGCGCGACGGCGTTCGCCGCCGCAGCCTCCTTCAGGCGCGCCTTCGCGTTCACCGCCGAGCCTGGGAAGCCCATCGCAGACCTGCGGCTCATCATGGACGACGGCGATCGCAACGTGCCGCTGGCGGCGACGCTCGCCGGCTGCGCCGGCAGGGATGGCGCGCCGGGCGCGCGGCTCAACTACGAGTTCGGCCAAGGGTGGCGCTTCCTGCCCATCGCGCCCGTGGGGAACACGGCGATCGAGGGCCGTCCCGACCGCATGTACGTGTGGGTGCACGGCGACGGCGGCGGCGACTGGCTGCGCTGCAGGTTCGTCGATGCGACCGGCCAGACGTTTCAGCCCGACGGCGGCCGGATCGATTTCAAGGGGTGGAAGCTGGTCGAGTTCCCCCTGCGTGGCAATCTAGGCTTCTGGGGCGGGGCGGCGGACGGCGTCATTCACTATCCGATCAGGTGGAACGCGGTGCTGCTCATCGATTCCGCGACGCGCGAGAGCCACGCCGGCGCCATCGTGATCGGGGAGGCGGCGTTCGTCTACGACAACGAGAACGGATAGATTGCCGCGGAAAAGCGGAAATCCCCGAAATCCTTTGATTTACGAAGCCGCACCGGCCTATAATGGAAGAATCGCGGGTTAGAGATGTAGTTTTGCTTGTGAAACCCGCGTGGTACACGAAAGGAGCGGTTATGTGTGCAAGGTGGGTGTTCTTTGTCTGCGTGCTCGGGCTCGGTCTCGCGGTCTCGTCCTGTCGAAAAATCGAGTCCGAAACCGAAACCACGCCCGCGGTCTTCAGCCTGGAGCCGGTCAAGTTCCAGGATGCGATTCCGGCCGAGTACGGCAGCCCGATCGCGGTGACGACCGACTCGGCGTACAGCGGTTGGGCGCAGCTTTGGTTCGAGAAGCCGGACAAATCCATCGTCGTCGTGTGCGTCAGCTACATTCGCGGGACGATGCGCCCGACCGTGATGACCATTCCGCGGAAGTGAGCGCCGGGATTGAAGGTCGGTCGTACTTTGCCGAAAAACCGCAAGGAGCGCATACATGAATACTCTCAACAGTCTGCTGTGCCGTGTGTTCGTCGCCGGCGCCTTCGTGCTGCTAGTGTTGGCGGTCCTGGAGAAAGTCCTCAACTTGTGCGGCTACGCCCTGCTCAAAGATTTTTACACTCCGGGCCGGCTGCTTGAGTTCGCCGGCGTGGGGCTTCTTTTCGTCGTGGTGATGCTGCTCCGGCAGATCCGAGAGGAAGTCAAGAAGAAACCGTAGGCTGCCCCGCTCGGGGCTCAACGCATGGACGCGCGCCGCTTCTGACATTCGCGGGCGATGGCGCGGGTAAGCGCCGCGAACTCCTCCGCGTCGGCGGCGGTCACTTGCTCCGCGCCGTAGCGGGCCCGGTTGAAGATCGCGGTGATGCGGCCGACGCGCGCCTCCTCGGGCCGGTTTAGGAAAAGCGCGAGCGCGGCCGCGCCCTCCTCGGCCGTGTCGGCGGGCGCGAGCTTGCAGCCGCACGCGGCGAGCTGCGCGCGCCATTTTAGATACGTCTTCACGACGGCCGCGTTGGCGCCGGATCCCGTGAAGCGCGTTCCGAGTTTCGCGCTCATGGCCTCGTCCTTTTCGAGGCGGGCCGCGGCGGCGGCGCCGCCGGCCGCTTGATCCCGGTGTCTGTGGGTAAGGCGGTGGAGATGCCTGACGAGAAAGAACCCCAGCGCGGGAAGGGCGATCATCTCGAAAATCAGCGTTTTGGTCCAATCACTGGCGCCCTCGGACTTGCCGGCCGACCCCGAGGAGTCGGAGCGCGCCGCCGAATCGCCGCTGGGGACCGCCTTGGGCCCAGGCCTCGCCGGCGGCGTGCTGAGGGCCAGAAGTCCTCCGGCGCAGAAGGCCGCGCTCAGCATGAGCAGGACGATTCCGGCGGAGTAGAGACCGAAGGTGCGCGCCGCTCGGGCGTGCGCCGCCGCGAGCAGGCCGGCGAGCGTCACGGCGGGCGGCGCATACGAAGGCGCCTCGGCGAGCCCGAACCCGAGGACGATGAGGCTCGTTAAGGCGAGGAGGCCGAAGAAATCGGGATTGCGCACCAGGAACAACAGCGCCGTTAGAACCAGCAGCGCCAAGGGAGGAACGAACAGCGTCATGGCCATGGCAAAGCCGTAGAAGGCGAGCATGGTCCGGTAATGGTCGGAGAGGAGTTCGGCGAGGTGCACCGGCGGTATGAAGGCGCCCACAGTCCACGCGCAGGCGATGGCGACGAAAGCCAAGGGGCCCCACTCCCGCTCCATCGGCGCGGCGGCGCCTAGACTCATGAGCCCGACCCCGACGAGGTAGACGAGGCGGCCGGCCATGTCATCGCTCCTGGAGCCGCCCGAGCAGGTCGTCGC
This sequence comes from Planctomycetes bacterium ADurb.Bin069, assembly GCA_002070955.1. Classification (GTDB taxonomy): domain Bacteria; phylum Planctomycetota; class UBA8108; order UBA8890; family UBA8898; genus UBA8898. The sequence continues at coordinate 4,284 of MWEK01000034.1, read as the reverse complement.
CGCGTTTGATGATCCGCACCTGGACGCCCAGTCGGACGAGGGTGTGGGCGCAGGGCGGCCAGGGATCGGCCGAGAGCTCCTCCCGCCACCGGTCGAGCTGTACGAACGTGCGGTCGTCGACCACCAGGGCGGCAATGGAGGCGTGCCGGCCGCGCAGGTAGGCGCAGGCGCGCGCGAAGGCCTTCTCATTGCCGCCGCCGCCGCCCGCGAGGATGAGAAACACGTGGGAGCCCTGCGGCACGCGCTCGGCGTGGCGGGCGACGATGTCCGGAAGCGGGCGCGCGCCTTTCGGCTTCGCGACGGCGAGCCGGCGCAGGAGGTAGCCGAGGTGCTCGGCGCCGCTTCCAAGCTTCGTCACGAAGGGCGATTCGCCCTCGGCGAAGAGCTGGATTTCATGGCCCTGCGCGACGGCCGCGGCGGCGATGGCCGCGGCGGCGCGGATGGCGTACTCGACCGTGGCCTCAGCGCCGGTGCCGGCCAGGTTCGCGCGCGCCAGGTCGAGGAAGATGGTGATCTGCGACGAGACGCTGGCCTCGAACTGCCGGACGACCAGGCGCGCGAGCCGCGCGCTAGCTTTCCAGTGGACGTGCCGGAGGGAATCGCCGGAGCGGTACTCTCTGACGCCGTAGAACTTGATACTCTCGCCGCGGGTCTGGCGGTCGGGATTGGCGGCTGAAAGCAGCGCGCTGCGGCCCTCCAGTCCCAGGCGTGCCAGCGGCAACGGCTTGGGAAGCACGGCGAAGCGGCTCTGTTCCGAAAAGCGGCGCGTCCTGAGGAACAGTCCCAGGGGGTCGTAGAAGCGCACCGCCACGGGCCCGAGCGCGTACTCCCCGCGGTGGCGCAGGCACAGCCCTGTATAAGAGATCTCGACGGTATGGCGCGGGCGGACATCGACGGGCACCGCGAGCTCCTTGGGGAGCAGATCCTGGGCGTCGAAGCGGTCGATGACCTCGGCGCCAAGGAGCGGGAAGCCGCTGTGATTGGCGAGGGCCAGGCGCACGTCGGCCGGCGCGCCCTCGAAGGCGCGCGGATGCGCGCTCCGCCGGCAGGCGATGCGCCGCTTTGCCTCGCCGCCGAAGGCCCACGAGGCGCCCAGGAGGAAGAGCAGGACGCCGGCGACGAAGAGCAGGGGGCCGTTGCGGAAGTGCAGCCCCGCGAGGATGAAGAACGGCAGGGCGGCGAGCAGCGCGAAGGCCGGCGAGGTCACGGGCCGCCCCGTTACCCGAGCGGGATCTCGACGGCGCGCAGAGCCGCCGCGACGACCTTGTCGGGGCCGATGCCGCTCAGGGCGGCCTCGGGGCGCATGAGGAGCCGGTGGGCGACGACGGTGCTGAAGACGCGCTTCACGTGGTGCGGCGTCACCTGTTGTCGGCTTTCCATGAGGGCGAGCGCCTGCGCCGCGCGTCTGACCGCGAGCGAGGCGCGCGGACTGGCGCCCAGCAGGCAGTCGTCCGACGTGCGCGTGTGTGCGACGAGCTTCACCATATAGGCGGCCACGTCCTGAGACACGAAAACTTTTTTCACGTCCTCCTGGGCGCCGAGAACGTCCGCCACGGTGGCCACCGGCGCCAAGGTCTCCAGCGGGTGGCGATCCTTCTGGTCGTCGAGGATCTTGACCTCCTCGGCGGGTTGCGGGTAGCCGATAGAGAGGCGCATGAGGAAGCGATCGAGCTGGGCCTCGGGGAGAGGGTAGGTCCCGTGCTGTTCGATGGGATTCTCGGTGGCGACGACGAAGAAAAGATCGGGCAGCCGGCGGGTCTCGCCCTCGGCGGTGACCTGCCGTTCTTCCATGCACTCCAGCAGCGCCGCCTGGGTGCGCGGGGTCGCGCGGTTGATCTCGTCGCCGAGCACGATCTCGCCGAACACCGGCCCCGGGCGGAACACGAACTCTCCCGTCTTCTGGTTGTAGATCGCGACGCCCGTGATGTCCGCCGGCAGGAGGTCGGGCGTGAACTGAATGCGCGTGAAGATCGCGCTGACGCTGCGCGCCAGCGCCTTGGCGAGCACGGTTTTTCCGACGCCGGGCACGTCTTCGAGCAGGAGGTGACCGCGGGCGAGGAGGGCGACGACGGCGAGGCGCACGATCTCGTCCTTGCCCACAATGACCTGCTTGATGTTGCCTTCGATGCGGTTCGCGACTTCGGTGCCAAGGAGCGTCATGCGGGTTCTCCTGCGGTTTCGCGTCCGGCCGGTCTCGGTGGTTCCCGATGCCGACCAGGATACCCCGCGGTGCGTCCGGTGTCTGCAGCGCGGGCACGCGGGCGTCGCAGCCCGGGTGGGGCCGCGCCGCCCCGTTCCCGCGGGTCGCCGGGCATGGAGCGAAGGCTATCGCGGCCCGCCTTTGTCGATGCGAGCCACGTACCAGACCCCTCGTGCGCGGGTCCAGTTGAGGGTGTACGTGAGGGATTCGGCGGCCCCGGGGCGGCTGAACACCACGACGGTCCAGGCCCTGGCGTCAGTTGTCGGCTGCGTATGCCACTTGACCGCTGTCAGGCCTTGCGCGGCGATAGCGCGGACAACCTCCTTGGCCTCGCGCCGGCAATCGACGGCGACGTCGAAGTCGGTGTCGAGGTATCCGTCGATTTGGTTCCACGCGCCGGTCCCAAGGAGTTTGATGAATTCGGCCGCGTCCTTGTGGAGTTCCTTGAACTCGGCGTCGAAGGAAGGCGGTTCGTCCGAATGCGCCGGGAGCGCCGCCTTCGTTTTCGCGGCGGGAGGTTTCTGCGCGACGCCGCTCGGAGGGAGAACCGGGTGGAAATGCGCGGCCGCGGCGGCGGCCTCGCCGTCGGCCTCGAGGGTGACGAACAGACTCAAGGCGAGGACCGCGGCGGTGGCTGCCAGGAGCCCGATCACGACCCAAGGAACCCGGGGCCGCCCGGCGCCTGCGGTTGCGCCCGGCGGGGAAGCGCTCCGGCCCGACAGGATGTCGTCGATCGCGGCCATGACCTCGTAACCGTCGGCGAAGCGCGCGCAGGGGTGCTTCGCCATGAGACGCTGAACAAGCCAGACCACGTCGTCCGGGATGTCCTTGACCGCCGCCCGGAGCGGCGGCGGCGGCTCGTTGACCACGCGGTGAATGAGCACCGATGGATTGTCGCCGGCGAAGGGAAGTTTGCCGCTCAGGAGGAAGTACAGCGTCGCGCCCAGGCTGTACAGGTCGGCCCGTCCGTCCAGCGCATCGCCGCGGCACTGCTCGGGGGGCATGAAGGCGGGTGTGCCGAGAATCGCGCCCGTCATGGTGACCTGGTGGTCATCCCGGCATAGACGCGCCAGCCCGAAGTCGGCCAGCTTGATCTCGTTCTTCGAGGTGATAAGGATATTGGCGGGCTTCACATCGCGGTGGATCAAGCCCTTGTCGTGAGCATAAGCCAGGACCTCCGCGATCCCGCGCGCGATCCTGAGAGCCTTGCGGGGCGAGAAGGGGCCGTTGGCGCCGACGAGGGATTTGACTGGGGGGAAGCCGTCGAGCGCGTGTGGGAGGAGCGCTTCGAGGGGAAGTACGGGCCGTGGCGGCCGCACTGGCGGCGGGTGCTTGCGGGGTTCCTTGCCTGCGGAGACCTCGCGTGCGGGTTCGCGCGAGTCAGATGTCCAGACTGCCGGGTGGAGCACCTGGTCCCGTTTTCGTGCAAACGGAAGCTGTGCCCGTCGTGCGAGGCGAGGCGGAGGGCCGAGTGGTCGGCGCACGTGGTCGAGGAGGTGCTGCCGGATCTTACGTTCCGGCAGTTGGTGTTCACGGTGCCGCGGGTGCTCAGGGGCGGGTTCATGAGGGAGCGGCGACTGCTGGGGGAACTCATACGCACGGCCTACGACGTGACGCGGCGGTTCCTGACGGCGCAGTTCTCGGGCGTGAAGCGCGCCGTGCCGTACTTCGTGGGGGCGGTGGAGACCTGGGGGGCGGTCGTCAATCTTCATCCGCATGCTCACGCGCTGTGCTCTGAGGGCGTCGTGGACAGGGAAGTTCCCCGCCTTGCCGGTGGGGTTCGACTGGAGCCCGCTCGGGGAGCTCTTCAGGCATGCGGTGCTGGCGATGCTGGTCGAGCGGGAGCGGCTCACGGAGGCGACGCGGGAGATGCTGCTCGACTGGCGGCACTCGGGTTTCTCGGCGAACGCCTCGACCGGCGCGGCGCAGGGTGACCGGGAAGGGCTTGAGCTGAGCTATCTCTCTAAGCCGGTGCAGTCGCCCGGGCGCGGGACGGTCGTCTATGACCTGCTCGAGTTCCTGGCGCTGGTGCTGGCGCATCTGCCCGAACCTCGGGAGATCCGGCTTCGGTACTACGGTGCGGC
>MWEK01000033.1 GCA_002070955.1 Planctomycetes bacterium ADurb.Bin069 | reverse complement strand
GGTGGTGGACGAGTATGCCCAGGAGTTCCCCTGCGACGGCGATCCCGCCGGCGCGAGAGACGATTGGGGCGGGATCGAGCGCGTCGAGCGGGAGTGGGACTGGGGCGCGTGAGGGCGACGAGGCGGGGGCGCGAACGAGCGCGCAGACCGGCCGTGCGGGAGCGCAGGGCCGGCGCCAGAGAGGGGCTGGGCGAAAACACCGGCCAGAGGCCGTTTCGGAGGCGTTCAGGCAGCCCGGATTTCCGCGCGAGCCCGCACACACCCCGCGCGGAGCCTGTGCGGGCTAGCGCGGAGCGCCTCAAGAGTTCGCGCGACCGTTGATTGATCGCCGCGAGAGACGCGATTACGATAGTGGATAATGAAAACGCGAACGGCATTTCCTATGCGTGGCGGAACACGAACGGTGAAGATCCGTGAAGATGCGGGAGGGCACAACTTTGGTCCCGGCAATCCTCAGAACCGAGGGCCGCATTTCAACGACGGTGCTAGGAGACACTATGACTATTGATCTCTGGGTGGAGAGGACCGATGACGTTTTCTTGCCAAACGACGTGATTTGCTTGAAACCTAGAAGGCGGGCAAGTCGCACACAGATCGCAGCAGCGGTCTGGGTACTAGCGGGTGAGCGGCCCGTCGTTGCGCATCTTCATGCGTTTCGGGCTGCAACTTCCACGATAGTCCAGCGCCTTCCTGGTTACTCGTTCTGGCTCCTCGCCGCGCATACGGCTTGGCAGCCCGATTCCAGAGTGTACCGTTACCGCAACCGCACGATCTGGGGATCCCTGAAAGCTAGTGGTTTGGCGATTCCACCTGGTCGCGTTATAGAAGAAGGTCTCGTTGAGGGGGAGAACGGATTGCGGTTCTTCGGTGCTCTCCAGTTTGAGATAGACTACATTGAATCTGTTGCCGCGATTCTCGAGGCCGAGTCGGCCTCACAACTTGTGGCTCTCCAACAGACTAATATGGAAGCAATTGCGGCACTGGTAAGGAGCGGCTGGGATCGAGCGCCGTTCGGTCCGCCAGCGGTGGTCCTTGACACCGTCTGTGATGCTGATGGCGTCTGTCTCTACCAAGTCGGGGAATTTGATGACTACGAGGCTGGCTGCGCCGCATTTGGCAAGATCGAAGTGATATATCGTATGCTTATCGACCGACTATCGGACCGCCGGCGGCGAGGCCCTTGATCGAAGTGGGCACAGAGGCAGAGTCTGAATAGTGACGGAGACCTCCAACGCGGCGACCCACACATAGTGTGAGCTCTTGGCAGTGCGTCACGATGCTGTAAGGATCCACTGGGTGCTAGTCCCACCCGGGCAATCGTATCCGTCCGTCGAGGTCCATCTGTCGCGAGTGTCATGAGCCCGCATAATGGAAAACCAGAGCGCGGATGATGAGCGTTCGTCATGGCTGCGCTCTTGCGCAGGAAGTGCGGACGTACCGGTAGCGCCGAGCTAACCCGGCGCGCGTCAAGAGAGTTGTCGGTTAAACCTATTTCATGCCACAGCCTCCGCCGGCCGTGACGCCGAACGTGCCGTCACCGTGTTGAGCGGATCCTCCGGGTTGAGGTAGACGACGTCGGGGGCTTCCCAGCGCCGAATGTCTCCAGTCCAGCGCGCGGGATTTCTGCGCCGTGCGGCCTCGTACACCTGGCGCCGCCTTGCAAGGACAGCGTGAGCAACTCCTGAATGACGCTGTTCCGGCGTCACGTACCCGATCGCGCTGTGGCGGTGCTGCGTGTTGTACCACACCTCGAAGCCTGCCACCCACTGCTGCTGGGCGGCTTCCAGGGACTGGAAGGGCTTCGAGGGGTACTCCGGGCGGTACTTCAGCGTCCGGAACAGTGATTCGGAGTACGGATTGTCGTTGCTCACGTGCGGGCGACTGTAGGAAGCCTGTACCCCCAACGCCTCCAAGGTCGCTCGCAGTGTAGCTCCCTTCATCGGCGAACCGTTATCCATGTGGACCACCACCGTCTCTGGGGACAATCCGTTCTCTTCGATCACCGTAGAAATCAGTGCGCTCGCGTACGCACTCGACTCGGCGTCGTGCACCGCCCCACCCAGGATTTTGCGACTCCAGACGTCGACGACCAGGTACAAGTAGAAGAATGCTCCGCGGACAGGGCTGTGGAGGTAGGTGATATCCCACGTGAGTACCTCACCGGGACCCTGAGCGACAAACTCGCGCGGTTTCGTATGCCGCGGAGGTCGGGACGCCGCCCGGTGGGCATTGAGGCCTTCCTCCTTGAGAATACGGTACATGCTCGACTCACTGGCGATATAGGTACCTCGCTCGGCAAGAATTGGCACGACCTGCTTGGGAGACTGGTTGCGAAATTCCCAGGAGTTCAGCGTTTCCACGACCGCAACCCGCTCTTCCTCCGTGAGTTGGTTTACAGGGGGGGACGTGGGGCCCTTGCGGCGATCCTCGCCTCCATCGGGGTCCTTGTTCCAGCGCTGGTAGGCCCGCTCGCTGAGCCCTACGATCTCACACGCACGCGCAACACGTGCGCCGTCGCGGACAGCCTCCTTGATGCCCTCGAGGATCATTCGTCGCTCGTTGCTTGGGTGCCGCCTTCCTTTGCCTCCCAGAACGCTTCCAGTTTTTTTTTGAGCACCAGGAGGGCCGTCACTTCGGCAAGGGCCTTATCCTTCCGCCTGAGCTCCCTCTCGAGCTGCTTGATGCGCTTGGCCTCCGCGCTAGCTCGTGTACGTTTCTTCGGGTTCGCAGCGCCCAAGGCTGCCTGTAAGGCGTCACGCCACTGCTGCAGTTGAGCCTCGTGCAGTCCTTCGCGCCGCAGGAAGGCGCCAAACTCCTGGCCGGACAACTCGGCGGCCGAGATGACCGCCTTGAGTTTCTCCTCCATGGTCCACTCTCGAGGACTCCGTGGTTCTTGAGCTTGCTTCTTGCTCTTTTTCATGGGGTCCAGGGTACGCGCTTCTCTGAGCCACCGCGAGAGCGAACTCTGCGGCACCCCGACCTTTTCTGCCAAGGCGTTGGCAGAGGCCCCGGTGGGTCCTAACATCTTCTGGACCATGGCTTCCTTGAACGATTGCGGATAGGGCATTGTCTCCGGCCCTTTCTCCGCCCCTCAGTTGCCTTGTTTACCAAATTCTAAAGTGTCGCCCCTCCCCCGGGGGAGGGGCGGGCGGTCCCCGCCTCGAACGCCCCATGGCGTCCCAGCGGTTTCACCCCGCCCGACAACTATCTTGACACGGGGGGGAAGACGCTCCGGCGAAGCGTCGGATAACTGGCCGCGCGAGGGGCTCTGCAACGTAAGGTGTCTTCCCGGTACCGCCCATGTGCCGGGATGGCCATCGACCAGATAACGACCGGCCGCGCGACCAGCGACTCGCCGCAGTCCGACGCCCGCGCGCTCATCTCTGCCCAAGATTACGGAGAATTCTCCGACCCACGCATGCTTGCCGGAAACTCACCACCTTTTTATAGGAGTCGAACGTCAGTTCGGATTCCGGGATCAAGAGGCGGTACCAGGTCGCGTCCACGAGCAACGCAGCGATGCCTGAACGTGTGATGTTCAGGTTGTGCCAGCCGCGCTCGGCTTTGAAACGCTCCAGATCGAAGTACAGTCGGTCGGTGTCGAGTAATGCGATGTGCTCGCTGGTCAGCTTGCCTGGGGTCCGGAAGTTGTCGTCGTCTTCGCCCCCCGAAATACGCGCGGACTTCATCGCTTGGTTCTTCGGGTACCAATTCAGTCCCCAGTTTGGGCGTGCTATTTTCTGTCTTCTGGAACAACCTGAATTGTCTGCGTCGTAGGGTGGTCACCGGAGGAGACCGTTCCCATAAAAGCATTTAGGTGCACTGTGTTTTTTTCAACGATCAGGTTGCCCTTGCCATCGCTGGAGATGTTCGTTACAAACGGACCTGCCGTAGTACATCCGCCAACCATTAACCCGGTCACCAATAGTCCACATCCCACGACCAAGAGCCTATACTTTTTCATCTCATCTCCTTTAGTTTTGTTGACCGAACATTGACGACATTAACCCACGTAAGGCGACGATATCTCCTGCCGCGACCGCGCTCACGACGACCACGATTTACCCCCGCTCCGGTCTCCCATTATGCGCGCTCTAGCCCCTCCGGCCAGATGGACTTCGCCGGACGGTTACGCTTCAATTGACTCCTGCTCAACCTTGCATCTGTGCCAGCGCCTCCTTGATCACGCGCTTCTTTGCTGGATTAAGACTGAATGGTCCTCTGCGCTTGTTGCTCTTCTCTCGGACCGTGACTAGATCATCATCAAGTAGTATTCGGAGGGCCTCATCGAACCCCTCGAGTCCTTTACAGTAATGATTGCGTAGCACAACGAAACTCACTACGTTCCCGCCCCACTTGTCGGCGCGCTCCAGTTTATCAAGAATCCTCAACTTCGCGCGGTCAACTTGCGAGAGAGACGGTGGGCCAGCCCGGTGGATTGGTGTTGTTTGAGTCTTCTCGCTCTCCTGCTCCTTAACGTCCAGGCGGTAGAGCTTCTGTATGGTTTCGACGTAATCATTATCTACCTTCGGCCATGCCTCCTGCAGATCTTCCATTAGACCAGCGGCGGCATCAAGGAACGCGGGCACGCTTAATCCTAGCTTTTTCGCAGCCTCAGCTGTTCGTACCTTCATCGTGCATTGCTCCTCTAATCTCTGGAGGAAGCTCACAAAGCATAAAGACCGCACGCCCCCCGTCGGCAAAATGAACCGTTATGGTTTCATGGTTCTTCATGTCCTCCGGCGCACCGTCGACAGTCATCACGAGATGCCCATCCTTAACGTGGAACCGGGAGCGCGCGGCTTCGCGATGCTCTGACTTCTTCTGGATGCCGCGAGCGAAGGCCCAGACAATCCTTGCGGCAAGATCCTCAGACTGGGTTGAAATCCCAGCGTCAAGATTTGCGCAAACATCAGCAGGAATGCACAGCAAGAGCTTACAGCTATCCTCCGTGGCCCGATGATAGAAGTACACCTCCTCTATCTCCTCCAGCGGGCCTGTGCTCGCTGCTTTCAGCGCTCCCGGGTATCGCTTTTCGAGGTCGTCTTCAATCCGCTTCAACTCATCCTTTGCAGTCGCGCGAACCCGCGGCGGACTAGTGGATTGCGCAATGCGGAGCCACTCAAGACGCTCCTCCCACAACTCGGCTACTTGAGGGTCGTCATGTCTCGCACGGTTCAGCCTCTCTAACGCAGCATGCGCGTCTGCGCTGCTGGCTGCCTTTAGGGCGGCGTGGAGCAGCTGCGTCCACATTGCAGTAAGGTGCTTGGGTACGGCTTGGCGACGCTCCTCCTGGAGACGCCTCTGGTAGTTCTCTGTACGTTCACGTGCCTGTGTTGCTTTTTGGTACCAATGCTCGGCCTCTTTTCGCGCTCGCGTCGCCTCTCGCAACCGATCGTCTGCAGAGTCTTTGGCCTTAGTGTAGTCTGCGTCGGCGCGCTCACTTTCTTTCTGGCGTTCCCTCAGGCGGGCCTGCAGTTCTGCTATCTGCCTTTGAATCTCCTGAACCTTGAGTTGAGAGTCTCGTAAAGTTCTCTCTCGCTCCGAGACGACTGGCTGCCACTCTGCTGCCTCTTGCGTGAACTTGCGATCGTGTTCCACGGCCGCAACGTGATTCCTAATGTGCTCCTCTAGTTCCTTCTCAGTTTCCTTGAGAATGTCTTGAATCTGACGCGTCTGGTCTCGAACGATATCTATAAGATTCACCGCGCTCCTCCGGCAGCAAGTTCCGGCCAAGTACCATATACTGCGTCCTCCAGGCGTTTGCAGGTCATCACCGTCACGTCGGCCGTCGTCTCGCGGATGAGGCTGGCGCTCTCTGGTGGGAGGAAAAGGCGAAGCGGTTTCCGGATCTCGTCGGCCTCGATTGCCTCCCAAAGGTGGGTAATGAGATCCTCGGGCACCTCGCGGACCTTGCGAAGCAAATCGATCTCGCCGAGGTAGATGTGGTGAGCCGGAACATCCTTCTGCAGGTACGAAGCGATAAGAGCAATCGTCAGGGGAAGACCGAGGATGCCGCGGTACCTACGCTCGCCAGGTAATCGGCAGTGGATAGAGTAGTCCAAATCACCGATGTCCATGTCAGGAATCTGGCTTATGCAGTTGGCAAGTTGCTCGATTTCCTTCCGGGGTAATCCGGGGGCTGTGATGCGGCCCCGTGTTCCATAGGTTGGCAGCGAGACAGCGGCTTGAACCTCTGGCAGGATGGGGTCCCTTCCAAGATAGGATCGAGCGACAGTGCTGACCGCATCGCTGTGTGGTGCCACGGCGAGGGCCGTGGTACTTCGGTCCATTTGAAGGGGTACGGGCTTAAGTACGGCGGGACCGAAGCGATTCTTGGGGACGAACAATGGGCGGTAGGCCATTGCTTTCCGCATCACGAGAACGCAGTCAACGTTATGCTCCAGGTCTTTCGGGCCTGCGATGTCCCCTCGCTTGGTCACGTGTGCGACAAGGATGACCGTGATTCCCGCAGATTTGCACTGCCGTGCGAATTCGTAAAGCTGTCGGTATTTCTTTGACGCAGTGGAGGGCAGGCCGTGTCCTTGGATCGAGTCGATAATGATGCACGTGGTCCCATGGTGCTTGCCGGACGGGTTCATGATCTGGTGCATGAGGAAGCTGGGGAGGGTTTCGATGTCGTAGACGCCTTCCTCGGGTTCGACGCGTGACAAAGCAGCATCGGTATCTCCGCTAGGCCACCCGGTCATAATCAGACGGGCTCGCTGAGCGAGTTCCTCACGAGATTGTTCCGTGAGGATGTATAGGGTCTTCTGTCCTTGCCGCCCGAGATCAAGGGCAAGCTGGATCGCGAGGGTGGATTTCCCTATACCGGGTTGCCCTGCAAGAAGGTAGATGCCGCCTCTGACGAATCTCCCTAGACGAAGGCGGAGCCACTCCAGCCCATCAGTTAGGGTCAACTCCTCAGCTTCCACCCTGCCAATACCTAACAGGCCCGGCTTCTCCGGTCTCGTCACCGTTGTCTCCTCGGCGTCGTCATGTCGAGGACGTTCTGTTCGTCGTTGGAATTCGGGGCAACCTAATGATAGTCATGTTACACAGTCTGTCTTTTAATTGCAACTGCTTTTTGCGGGAGCCGCCAGCAGAAGCAGCACCCCTTGTGCCGTACGATTCGCCTGAATTGTCGTCGGTGCCGAACGCCATGTCATGTTCGGAACGCGCCCCTCGCGCTGCACACTGACGGCGCCGCTCCATGGAGGCAGTCTCCAATACAGGTTCACCGCCTGCTGTGAGCCCATGAAAAAGCGTTCCCCGTTGCGAGCGTGGCAGGAGCGTGGCTCAGCTAAACTCACCCGTCACGGCGCCACGCCATGCTGGCTCGGGAGTAGCCCGCCCTCAACCAAGTGAGCGAGGAGACGGCCTCTCGGGTACCGCTCACGACCGAGCCGGTGTTTTTTTGAACGGGATGCGACGGCTTGCTGCGTGCGGGGTTCGTCAAGACAAGCCCTTATGCTGCCGCACGTTGAGGGCCTTCCATTTGAGCAGCGGCTGGGCTTGTATGCACCGCTGAAAAGATTTGTCGGCGGTCAAGAGCGTGGGGTCGATCACCCCTCGGTCCAGCAGCAGGTCCAAGAACTCCCGCTCGGAGTTCGTGAAGGGCAGCACCGCGGAAAGACCTTCACGGCATTCCCTTACAAGGCGCGCCCCGTATTCGGCGGATTCCGCTTGAACCTCGGCCGCATTGACGCGCAGCGTGGGGACCAACTGCCTGGCCAAATCCATGGCGTCGAAGTCCACATCGCTCAAGGAGACCGTCCTCCAATCCTTGGTGTTCATCGCGCCGTAGACCACGAATCCGATACGAAGGCGGTGGGAATCGAGGTTCTCCATTCGGAGGATCCGATGGCTGTCGAACAGGTCCCGCGCCTGTCTGCGCGCCAACAACGCCGCGAGCTTCCCCGCCGCCAGTTCATGGCGATCCAGCACGGGAATCCCCGTGGCCCGCCAAGTCCCGACGGAATGAGAGTCGCTGGTCACCACCGGCCATAACGGAACACGGAACATGAAATTGATGTCCACTTCGAGGTTCCCGCTCCGGCCGAGGGCGCTTTCATACCGCAACGACCACTTGCCTCCGGCGTGTTCTTCAGGCATCCGCCTGACGGCGAAGCCCTCCCGAGCGAAGACCGCTTGAATCGCCTGCTCGACCTTGGGGCGTTCGGCAAGCATACCATCGCGATCTTCGGCTCCCACGTAGTTTAGATCGATGTCGACGGAGAGCCGGGGAACATCGAAGACGAAAAGATTCAAGGCCGTTCCACCCTTGAGGACCAACTTCCCTTGGAGGAAAGGGTGGCTTCGCATGGCATCGAGCAGTCCGAGCAGGTGAGCGGCCTTTTCGAGCACATCCGGCCTGAAGCCCGTTGCCTGCGCTTCGGCGGCGAGCTTCTCTGGGGAGATTCTCATAGTACCTCTCCCCACGCCCGTTCGAGCACTTCCCTTGGAACCACCAAGTTCCATTCCGACACGAGGCGACCGGACGTCCGCTTGGCGCGGTCCAGATAGTGCGGTTGTCGGGGCCGCAGATCGTGAAGCGCCTTGAGGTGGCGGTCTTCCACCATCAACGGTTCGCGGTGCTGTTCAAGAAAGAACCCCACCTTCGCCCCGGTCGTCGCGTTTCCGAGCAGGAGCGCGTACTCCACGACCTTGTCGAGATCGAAGAACTCGACCGACTCAAGCGACCGCCAAATTTCCTCCCAGCTTCCCGAAAGGTCCGGACGATCGAGGACGTCCACCAAGGTCCGCTCCAGGCTCGCGACCCGTAGCTCCATTCCGGCGCGCTCTGAGGTCGAAACGCCGACCTGGATTTTTCCCGCGCGCAGCAGGCTGTGTGGAAACCTTGTTCCCCGGAAAACATGGGAACGGAACGTCAGGGGGCCAAGTGGGCGGGATGCCGAGTACGTAATGCGTGTATAAACTGAGTGCGCCTTTCCGTGAAATTCCAGCGCCGTATGGTGCGACAACACGGAATCCGGCGTCAGCTTCGCGGCGACGAGGAACGGATCGACCGCATACGAATCCGTATCGGCTCCCGATGGGATGACGGCATACAACCCGCGGCGCACCCGAACGAGGCGTCCGGCCTTCTGGTGGTACGCCAGGAGTGCCTCCTGCGCCCGCCGGCCGACTTCACCATGGGATGACAGATGTTTGGCCAACTCCTCTCCGGTGAAAACCGGGTGCTTTCGGAAAAACTCATCATGTTTCATCTCTGGTATCCTTGACTTGGTTTCGCGTTACCCATAGTAGCATTATGTGTTTCGCGTCAAGATGTCAAGTGCAAAGCCTAGGCTTCTTGACAGCATCACGCGAAACCCCTCTGCAATTATGGGTTTCGCGTGCGCGTGTCAAGCAATGAACAACCCATCCAGCGAGCTTCCTTCCCGGACTCTGGTAGATAACCCCAGGAGCTGGCTTTCGCCGCCACACGACGCGAATGCCGCGCCCACAAGGGCAAGAAACCGAGCGGACCCCGGTGGGAGACACTGGGCGTCGCGCTCCGCTTCTTGTGTACCCGGCAGCGCGGCACGAGCGCGGCGTTACCGAAACACGACCACACACCTTCCGCAGGCCAACGAGCCATCCGGGACGAACCGATACAGGCGGCCACGCGCTGCGGTCAACGAGGGCCTCCAGTATCGTCTGACAGTCTCTGTAGCGGCGCGCCCTTTGAGAATGTGGCACATGGAAGCGTGGCGTGGTTACGGACAGGCTGCCGAAATGTGTGCAGACGCAAGACAAGAAACGGATCCGCGATATATGGCTGACTTCGAGCAAAGCTGCCACTCCGCGTGTCTATGACCGCTTCGTTCTGGAGTACAGTGCCGAGTTCCCGAAAGTTCCGCTCGGTGAACTTCCTGTCGGACGTGCCGGTTTCCCGCGCGGATCGCTTTGACGAGGGGCCTCGCGGAGGCAAGGCGCTTGCGCCTCCCGCGAGGGGACTCCCGCGGGGTCCTTCCCGACTTCAGGAGTCAATGCCCCTGCAGCAGCCGCAGCAACTCTCGGTCGAGCTTGTGGCCCTTCCAGGCTTCGTAGGCGATGTCCGTGCGGCCGGAGTTCAGGATGCCGAAGGTGCCGCGGAAGTTCCACAGCGCCCAGCCGATGCCGTGGCCCTTGAGGATCTCCAAGACATCGCGCATCCACGCCGTGAACACCGAGTACGGAGTCTTGTTGTAACAACCGCACTCGCCGCAGTGAACGCCGATCCCCCGGCGCGCCAACTCGGCCCACGGCGCATAGTGCCGCTCCAGCCCCTTGCGGTCCAGCTCGACCGAGCCGTCCGCCTTCAGAAGCGGCCACGACGGCATGGGGAAGGAGCTGTTGCGGTCGACCCAGCCCGCGCGATAATGCGTCAGGCGACCGGGGTGGTAGGCATGCACGCTCTGAGCGACGCCGAGGGGCGCCAGTTCTTCCACCACCTTGTTGCCCACCTCCAGACCGTCGACGATGATGACGCGGTCCGGACTGATGGCGCGGATGCGCTCGGTGGCCCGAGTCATCACGCGCGCGTAATCCTCGCGGGTCATGTAGCCCGCGCGGGGCGACGGCGCCTCGTTGACCAGGTTGAAGCTCACGTCCTTCCGCGACTCCCCCTTGTACCTCTTGGCGAAGAGCTCCCAGTGGAAGAGGAAGGCATCCTCGGCGGCCTGGTCGCGCCAGAGGACGAAGGGCTCCCGCCCCGGATCGTTGATGCAGTAGCCCGGCGCCCGGTGGAAGTTGAGGGTCACGTGCAGCCCGTGCTTCCGGCAGAGCTCGACGGCGCGGTCGACCTTGGCGAGGGCGCCTTCGTTGATCTTGTTCATGTCGTCGGGCGAGAGCTTGCGAGTCTGCCTCCAGTCGGCATCGATCCACAGCCAGTAGTCCATGGGCAGGCGGATGTAGTCGAAGCCCCAGTCCCTGATCCACCGCAGGTCGTCCTCGGCCACCATCCCCGCGCCTTCCTCGCCCCTGGAAAACGCCTGGAAGAAGTCGACGAGATTGAAGCCGCGCCAGCGCGGCAGCGCCGTCTGCGCCGCCGGCGCGGGTGCCGCCGCGTCAGCCGCCTGCCCGCCCCGCGGCAAGGCCAGCCCCGCCGCGACCGCGCCCACGGCTTTCAAGAACCGCCGCCGAGTGTCGCCGCCCGCGTTCGCCATGATGCGCTCCTTGCTCGCCTTCGCCCTCAGAGCTCGGGCTCGCGCGCCGAGCCGCGCGCCGTTCCTCCATCGAAACTCAGAGCGCGCGGATTTTCAATGCGCGGTCCGTCGTAATCCTCCCCGCCGGCCGGCGGAGCGCCGCTTGACGGCGCCGCTCCGGCGGATAGTATCCGGCGAATTGAGCCTGTGCGCCGATAATGCGGGAAGCCGCCTCTGGGCCGAGCCCCGGCAAGGCGGTCGCGGCTTGGAAGACATACCCTGGGACCATGACGTTGGGAAGAAGCTTGTCCTCGGTCCGCGCCACCGCGCTCGGGCTTGCGGCCGTCGTGCTCTGGAGCACGACCGTGGCCGTCTTCCGCAGCCTCGCCGAGCAGCTCGGCGTGTTCTCGGCGGGGGCCCTGGCGTACCTGGCGGCGGGCTTCATCGGCTGCGGCGTGCTCGCCGCGCGGGGGCGGCTCCAGCCGCTTCTGCGGGAGGCGAATCCGCGCTACCTCGCGGCCTGCGGCTTTCTCATGACGGCTTACACCTTGCTTCTCTTCGCCGCCGTCGGTTTCGCCGAGACGCGGGCGCAAGTCGTCGTCGCCGCCGTCGCCAACTACCTCTGGCCGGCGTTGACGCTGATCTTTTCCGTGGCGCTGCTCGGGTTCAAGGCCGCACTGCCCGGACTCGCCGTCGGAACCATCGCCGGCGTGAGCGGCGTCGTTCTCGCCGTTTGCTCTGATGCCGCCGGCTTCCGGTGGGATCTCTTCACCGGATCGAACGCGACCACGGCGCTCCTTGCCGCGGCCGGCGCGGTGTGCTGGGCCCTGTACTCGGTGGCCGGCCGGCGCTGGGGCGCGGGCGGCGGCGACGGAGCCATGGCCGTGTTTCTCCTCGCGGCGGGCTTCGTGCTCCTGGTGGTGCGCTTCCTGCGGGGCGAGCAATCGCAGTTGACGGGCCGCACGCTCCTGGAAGCCGGTTACATGACCGTCTTCCCGACGCTGCTTGCCTACGTGTGGTGGGACATCGCCGCCCGGCGCGGCAACCTGGCGTTGATCGCGGCGGCAAGCTACCTCACGCCGCTTTTGTCGGTGGGCGTCACGTGGTATTACCTCGATGTCCCCATTGCACCCCTGCAGTGGGTGGGCGTGGGCCTTGTTGTGGCGGGCGCGGCGGCGAGCAAACTCTCCGTGCGCGCCGCCTGAACGCGGCGAGGACGCCCGCCGTGGCCTCCAGCGACCTTCCGGCGGGCGCCCTCGCTCTGCTGCTTACCCGGTCGGACGGCTAAGGCTTCGTCGCGTCGGGCACCGGCCCGGAAGGCACGTTGATCTCGATCTGGCCGTCTTCCAGCACGAGAACCTTCGCGTCGGCGTCCACGATGAACTGCCGCTCGCCGACCTGGACCTCGTCGCCGGTCACGAGCACCGGAATCCCGTTCACCACAATGGGCTCTCGGCCGGTGACGGTGATCGAATTGCCGTCGAAGCGCGTGACCTCGACCCCCTTGGGGACCTTGCCCTCCACGAACTCCTTGAACAGGACCGTCCGTCCGTTCATCTCGACTTTCAGGGCCGGCTGGCCCCAGCCGCAGCCCGTGAGTCCCGCCACCAACAGAATTGCGAAAATCCTCATCGTTGCACCTTCCTTTCATCGTGCTCTTCGTGAGCAAAGAGGGGGGCTTTAGTCGTTTTCGCGCGCGCCGGGGCCGCGGGCGGCGTGATGCCCTCAGGCCGCCCCGAATCGGCGTTCAACACATCCGGACAACCCGGAATGGGTACAAAAGTGGTTCCGAGCGCGGGCGGCGGCCCGCCCGCGAAGAGATAGCCAAGGAGCGCCACGGCGTCCTCGATCCCCGCCCGGCCGTTGCCGTTGATGTCCAGGATGGCGCGGTTTCCCGGATCCTCGAAGGTCCCGTCGCCGCACGGCAACGGCGCTCCCGCGTAGCCGAATAGGATTCGGAGCAGCGCGACGGGGTCGGCCACCGTTAGACGGCCGTCCTGGTTGATGTCGCCGGGGAGTTGGAGGCCGCCCTCGGGGGCGTCGTCGGATTCCCCGGGCGAGCCGTGGAGGCGGTGGCTTGGCCGCCAGGCCTCGGCGCTGTCGAGGTCCGCATAGGCGTCGCTCGGGTCTCGGAGGACGAGGGAGTAGCCGCCGCCGTCGGTGGACGGATACCAGGCGTCGGAGAACCGGAAATCGAGAATCGTGAGGCCGGCGCCGTAGGCCAGCACGATGCGCTCCCCCGCGTTGTTCAGGCGGCCTTTGTACTGGCCGGCGATGCGCGCCGCCGCGGTGCGGTAACGCGTGGCGAACACCGCGCGATCCTTGACGACAACCACGTGCTCGCCGGGCCCGAGCAGGGAGTCGGGACTGTCGGCGAACTTGAACCTGATGCCGCCGTCAAAGCGCACGCCGTGCAGATCGACGGCCTCAGGGCCGATGTTCTGGATTTCGATGAACTCGTAGGCCGAGTCCCCCAGGGGGTGGTACATGATTTCAGTCACGCGCAGCCAGCGCACCTGGGGGGGCGGTCGCAGCGGCGGCCCCGCCGTGAACTCCACCGGCTGCGACCAGTGGCTCCAGCGCCCCGTCGCATCCATCATCTTCACGCGGACGCGGTAAAGCGTGCCCGGCACCACGACGGTCATGGGAATCGTGACGTCGCGCGCGTAGGCGGTCGATTCGGCTTCCCACACCGCGGGGACCTCGTAGACCCGGGGGACGGCGGGGTCGAAAGGCGCGCCGGGCGGCGTGATCGCTCCCAGCCGCCAGCGCATGGCGCCGAAGGGATCGTTCTGGGGATCGCTGTAATCGCCGGCCGCGAAGGTGAGGGCATCCATGGGAAAGCCCTCCGGGCCCGTATAAAAGGCGGCCGGCGTGGCGGGGATTTTCCCGGCGTCGCCCTCGGCCGCGGCGAGCTGATCGAGGTACAAGGCGCGGCCGCCCTGGGGCACGGCCGGCCCCGTGCTTCCGGACCAGGAGACGAAGGCGAAGCGCTTCATGTCCGCGACCTTCGTCTCCATGGCGCCGAAGTCCTGCGTGCCGACCGCCGCCGGCGCGGCCCGCCAGCGGTCGCGGTCCGCCATGGCGAAAACCCGAATCCGCTCGGCCAGGTCGTCGATCATGCGCTCGATGACCTCCTCGGTCCAGACCAGATCCCGGAACTCGCGCATGTTGTTGCGGTAGGCGACCCTGAAGGGCTCCCTGCCCACGCCGGACCAGATCGCGGCCTTGGAGTAGTCGATGCCGTTGTTCCAGTTGGGCCCCCAGCTCGCGTCGGTGTCCCACGGCAAGGTCCACAGCCGGCCGTAGGGCGTTTGCGAATAATCGGGCTCGAAGTACCACGCGCGGTTCTTGGAGTGCGAGTCCGCGGGCACGAAGTCGTAGTGGCGGATGCCCTCGACGACGGCGTGGTAGCGGTACCAGACTTCGTAATTGACATGCGCGTTGAGCCAGTTGGGCGTCTGCGTGGGGCGGAGGTTGGCGCGGATGTTCTGGAAATCGGCGCCGTTCTTGACGGCGTAGCGGCCCTGGTTGCGCATGAGCTGGGAGGGGTCGAAAATCCCATCCTTGAGCTTGTAGAGGTTTCCGTCGGCCAGGCCGTGGGTGTCGATAAAGCGCGCGTCGTAATCCTCGTAGACGTTGGCCATCCCGTGGAAGTCGCCGTAGTACTGGCCATTGGCGCCGGCCGGCGCCTCGTCGGCGCGCTGGATCACGCGGTAGTGAAAGGTGTAGACCCAGGGCGCGGGCACGCCCACCAGGTTCCAGAGCGCGAAGTTGATGGTCTCCGTCAGGCCGAAGTTCCCGACCCGCAGGTTGTCGAACATCTTCCCCGTGTTGAGCGTGCGCCAAGCGACGGGATACGGGCGGCCGTAGTTGTCGTGGCAGCGGATGAAGTTGCCCCGGTTGAAGCGGAAGCGGAAGGAGCGCTTGCCCGCCAGGCCGTAGCGGTCGTTGGCCTGCCTGAGGCGGTACTTGATGTGGTCGTAGACCTTGCCGTCGTAGACGAAGGCTCCTTCCCAGTTGAAGGCGTCCCGGGCGGCCTCGTTGCTTTTGGGGATCTGGTTGGTGGCGTACCCGAGACAGTAACTGTAATCCTCGGAGCGCGTGATGAGGAAGTAGACGGGCAGCGAGCGCATCACGTCCTCGCCGTACACGTGGCCCTTGCCGTCGGGGTGGACCGACCGCGTCGCCGCCGTGTACGCCGGCACGCCGTTGTAGACGAAGCACGCGAAGTTGAGCGACTTGTCGTCCTGGTAGGGCACGGTGACGGCGGCGCCCTTGGCGTCCGTCGCCGTGATGCGGTAGCGAAAGAGCGTGCGGTTGATCTGACCGGGCACCGTCGCCGTGAAGATGCCGTCCCCGGGTACCGCATCGCCCCGGGTGCCATCGTCCACCATGGGAATCTCGGTCCAGTTGGCCGGATCCTCGAAGGCGGGGTTCGGATCGCGCGCCTTGGTCGGAGTGGCCAGCAGGGTGTTGAAGGGAAGCGGCAGGCGCGCCGGCACGTACTGCCCGGGCAGCACAATCTGGTACCTGAGCGTCACGGAGGCCACGCCGTCGGAGTCCGTCACCATGGCGGTGACGAGGAAGTCCTCGCCCTCGGCGGGTTGCGCCGGGTAAGTCTCGACCTTGCGGACGAAGGGCGCCGAATTGGCCGTGAAGACGGTGTTGCGGGCGCCCGGCGTGGGGGGGAGGGGCGCGCCGGTGTTGTAGTCCTCCGAACCCGGCGCGAAGAGCGCGGCGTCGATGGTGAAATCCGAATTCCCGATCCGGTAGTTGAAGGCCTGCACGGCGATGACGTTGCGGCCCGGACGGAGGAACGCCGCGGGGTCCCGCAGGAAGAACTCTTGCCAGAGGGCGTCGCGGTTCGCGGCGGCGCGGCCGTCGTACGGGATGTCTCCGGCCTGCATGTTGACGCGCAGAACCTCCATGCCGTTGATCCAGACAATGGCTCCGTCGTCGACGTAGAGCGCCAGCTTGAGGGCGTCGGGCACCGGCGCCGCCACGGGCAGGAGGAATTCGCGGCGCAGGAACACGCAGGTGTAGCCGTTGAGCATGTCGGTCAGGACGGTGTTGTTGCCGGCGCCGCCGAAGCCGATGGGCGTCCGGCCGGAGGCCCACCTGAAGTCCTCGTGGAAGTCGAGGGCGCGCCAGGCGCCGGGGGGGGTGGAGGCTTCCGAGGTGCCCTTGCGATAACTCCACTGGGCGTCCGCCTTCTCGACGAACATGCGGCGGGGGAACGGGGGAACTTCGCCGTACCCGGAGGCGCGCCAGGCGCCGCCCACATCGTTTTCCGACGTGGGATTCTGGAGTTCGAGCGAACTGCCGCGGCCGTTCGCGGCGATGGGCCAGGGAAACTCGCTGCGGTAGTCGACCGTGTCCTGGATGGCGCCGGAGGGGTCCCGCAGGCAGAGCGTCTCGCCTTCGTTGGCGAGCCGGCCCTCGTAGGGACCGAAGGCATCGGCGCAGCCCATGGTTTGGGCCAGCGTCCCCGGATCCTGGGCGATGACGAGGTAGCCTCCCGGGAGGATCAGCGCGCCCTCGGGGAACACGTACTTGACGCCGGCCGAGAAGAACCAGCCGGAGCAATCGACGGTTTCAGCGCCCCAGTTGTGAAGCTCGATAAACTCCTCGGGCACGGTTTTATCCACCGGGGCGTAGTGAATCTCGTTGATGACCACGGTGCCCGCGCCGAGAGCGGTTGCGAGGCAACTCGCCCAAAGAAGCGCGAACCGGGTCAATCCACCCATGAAAAACAGCTCCTGAGACCTTCCGAAGATTTCCGGGGTCAAACCGCCAACTATCAATTGTAGCGGGCGCGGGAACGAGGCTCAATCGTGGCGGCGGCGAGGCCCGCGGGCCGCGGAGGCGGGCTTTCCCGTCTGGTACCGGGAGGGGGCGCACGCCAAGCTCCGCCGCGAGCTGAGTCTGCCGCGGGGAAACGGCGCCGCGGCGGCTGGACGTCGAGGAGTGCACCCAGGAGTTCCCCTGCGACCCCGATCTCGGCGGGGTGGGAGGGCCAGGCGGCTTGGAGCCGCGGGCGGGCACGCACCCCGCGTGGAGCGCACGCCCGGGCTCGCCCGCTCCCGCCCTGCTGCTTGATAGCCGGGGAGGATTCGATTATGCTCCTGGCTGGCGGCAACGAGCGTGCCTCTCGGCGGTCCAAGCTGGGAAATCAGCGCTAAAGTCCACCGTTGTGTTTTAACACCTTCAGCGGGTAGAAGGGAACGACTATGCGGACACTGCGGCTCCTTTTGATCCTTTCTCTGGCAGCCCTGGAACTCGGCTCGGCCGCGCCTAATCCGCCCGGTTTCCCGCCCGATCCAAATCAGGCGTTGGAGCGCACTTGTTTTCAAACCGCTGGGGCGTGGAGCCAGTTCGGCAATCTGCGCTCGGACGTGGCCATTGTCTACGGCATCGATCCGCAATTGCCCGATCGCATCCAAACTTGGCGCGATCGCGGGTACCGCATTCACGTGATGACCGGCGTTTCCTGGGGCAGTTATCAGGATTATCTCTACGGCCGCTTCGACGGCGTCAATCACGAGGACGAAGCCCAAACGGAGCGCAACGGCAAAAAGATCAGTCACGGCGGCGATGTGTATTACATGTCGCCCGGAACGAACTTCGGCAAATTCCTGTGCGTCGGCGTGCAGCGCGCCTTGGATGCCGGTGCGGAAGCCCTTCACCTGGAGGAGCCGGAATTCTGGGTGCGCGGAGGTTATTCGGAAGGCTTCCGGCGCGAATGGCGCGCTTACTACGGCGAGGACTGGCAGCCGCCGCACGGTTCGGTGGACGCGCAGTGGCGCGCTTCCAAGCTGAAATACTTTCTCTATCGCCGCGCGTTGCAGCAGGTGTTCGATTACGTGCAGGACTTCAATCGCCGCACCGGCCGCCGCGTGCGCTGTTACGTGCCAACCCACAGTCTGCTCAGCTACGCGCACTGGCGCATCGTCAGTCCGGAATCTTCGCTGATCCGCTTGAAGGGCTGCGACGGTTACATCGCCCAAGTCTGGACCGGCACGGCGCGCACGCCGAATCTCTTTCGCGGGCAGTCGCGGGAACGCACCTTTGAAACCGCCTTCCTCGAATACGGCGCGATGCAAAATCTCGTTCGCGCCACCGGCCGCACCGTGTGGTATCTCAACGATCCCATCGAGGACGACCCCAATCACGATTGGGACGATTACCAGCGGAATTGGGAATCCACTCTGGTGGCCTCACTGCTGCAACCCGACGTCTGGCAGTATGAGGTCGCGCCCTGGCCGGAGCGCATCTTTCGGGGTCGCTATCCCCACTCCGCGCCCGCGGATCGGCGCCAACCCATCCCACCGCCTTACGCCGCCGAATTGCAGGTGGTGTTCAATGCCCTGAACGACATGAAGCAGGCCCACACCGCGTGGGATTGCGGCACCACCGGCATCGGCGTGATGGTGAGCGATTCGCTGATGTTCCAGCGCGGCGATCCGCAACCGGGCGATCCGCATCTCAGCGAGGTCTACGGGCTGGCGCTGCCGTTATTGAAACGAGGGATTCCCGTGGCGCCGGTGCAACTGGAAAACGTCACCATGCCGCGTTATCTAAAGGATTTCCGCGTGCTTTGGCTCACTTATCACGGCATGAAACCGCTGTCTGCCGACGTTCACCCCGCGCTGGCCGATTGGGTCAAACGGGGCGGGCGGCTGATTGTCTGCGACGATGGCTCCGATCCCTACCACGTCGTGCGCGATTGGTGGAACAGCGATGGCCTTCATTTCGCCACGCCGCGGGACCACTTGTTCGAGCAACTGGGTTTCAAACCGCCAAACGGGCCCGCCAAGACGACGCCGCTGAAATGGTCCTGCGGACAGGGCGAAGTCTACTGGTTGAAGGAAAATCCGGTGCGTCTTGCTAAAGACGCGAAGGGCGACGAACCGGTGGTTGAGCTCACGCAACGCGCGGCAAAGGCGGCGGGCTTGAAGTGGCGCGAGACCAATTACCTGCAATTGCGCCGCGGTCCCTACGTCATCGTCGCCGGCTTGGACGAATCCATTGCGGCCGAGCCCAAACAACTGCGCGGGCGGTTTGTGAATTTGTTCGATCCCGAGCTGCAAGTCCAGACCGTTATCACGATTCAGCCCGGCAGGCGCTTTTTCCTGCGCGATCTGGACGCCGAACGCGGTGCGCAACCGAAGCTTCTCGCTTCGGCCTGCAAAGCGCTGCTCCTGCGACAGAGCGACGATGCCGTGACGTTTGCCGTTGAGGGTGTGGGGAACACGCCGGCGATCATGCTGCTCAGCACGGGCAAAGCGCCGAAGGCGGTTCACTTCGCCGGTGGGGCGGCGGTGGATTTTTCCCACGGGGCCAAGGAAGGCTTGCTGTGGATTCACTTCGCCAATTTACCAAGCCCGCGTGAATTGACGATTCAGTTTTAGCGGTTGTTGCCGGAGTGGTCGGTGGCGCACGGGGGGCATGCCCTGCCGGCGGGCTTCGACTGCAGCCCGCGCGCTCTTCAGGGACCCAGTCCCGGCGCCGCCGGTTGAGCGGGAGCGGGCCTTGGACGTGTGAGATCGTCACGTCGCGTCCGCGGCGCTTCAAACGCTCCCGCCGCGCGGCTTGATTGCCGAGGGGGGGGCGATTATGATCCCAGATGATTACGATCCCGAGTGACGGCAAGACCAACGAGAACTCCTATCGGCCGTGATTGCATGAATCGCCGCGACTTCCTCGCCCTCACCGGCGCCGCCGGATACACCGTGCTGGTGCGCGCCAATGACCCGCCCTCCGGCGCCCCGCCCTCACGCGCCGAGATTGCCCAGGCCTTTGACGCCATTGCCCCGCCCCAGCCGGGGGACGCGCGGTTTGCCGGTGAACCGCATCTGACCCTGGTGGATTTGGACTGCGATGTCCTGGTGGCCGGCGGCGGCATGGCGGGCGTGTGTGCGGCGCTTGCCGCCGCGCGGCACGGCGCCAAGGTGGTGCTGGCCCAAGACCGCTCGCGCCTCGGCGGCAACGCCTCCAGCGAGGTGAAAATGCACGTCGTCGGCGCCGATTGCAGCGGCGGACGGCCCGGCTGGCGTGAAGGCGGGTTGATCGAGGAACTGCGCCTGGACGACGCGGCGCATAATCCGCAGCGCAGTTGGGAGCTGTGGGACCTGTTGCTCTACGACAAGCTCAAGCGCGAACCCAACGTTACGCTGCTCCTGGACAGCCCGTTGTTCGCCGCCGAGACGCGGGACGACGCGATTCAGCGGGTCCTGGTCCGGTGCGACAAGACCGAACACCTCTACCGCATTCGCGCCCCGCTCTACATTGATTGCACCGGAGACAGCCGCCTGGCCTTGGAGGCCGGAGCGGAACAGCGTTGGGGCCGCGAAGCCCAAAGCGAATTCAACGAATCGCTCGCCCGCGCCGCCGCCGATCGCCAGACGCTGGGGTCGAGCCTTCTGTTCACGGCGCGCGATTACGGTCGGCCCGTTCCGTTCACGCCGCCGCCCTGGGCGCGCAAAGTCACCAAGGCGCAGCTTCAGTTCCGCTCCGTCCGGTCGTGGGAATACGGTTACTGGTGGATTGAATGGGGCGGACAGCTCGATACGATCCGCGACAACGAGCGCATCCGGTTTGAACTGCTCGCCATCGTCCTGGGGGTGTGGGATTACATCAAGAACAGCGGCGACAAACCGGACAGCGCGCATTGGGGGATGGATTGGGTCGGGATGATCCCTGGCAAACGCGAGTCGCGGCGCGTCGTGGGCGATCATCTTCTTACCCAGCACGATCTCGAGGGCAAAACCCCCGCGTTCGCCGATGCGGTGGCCATGGGGGGGTGGCCGCTGGACGACCATCCGCCCAGCGGATTCGATCAACCGGAAGAACGGCCCGCGCGGCAGATTCAGACGGCGGCGCCCTACAACATTCCGCTCCGTTCCTTGTACAGCCGGAACATCCGCAACCTGCTCATGGCGGGGCGCAACATTTCCGCCTCCCACGTCGCCTTCACTTCCACGCGGGTCATGGCCACCTGCGCGGTCGTTGGCCAGGCGGCGGGCACCGCCGCGGCCGTCTGCCTCCGCCGCGGTCTCACGCCCCGGCAGCTCGCGCGCGATCCGGAGTTGATGCCCGCGCTGCAACAGATCCTCCTGCGCGACGACCAGACCATTGTCGGCGCGCGGAACACCGATCCCGGCGATGCCGCGCGCCGGGCGGACGCGGCGGCTTCGGGCGAATTGAACGGCGCGGAAGCCGCGCACGCCATCAACGGTTACGTGCGCGACCTGCCGGGGCAGACCCGGAATCTGTGGGCGGCCCCGCTGGGGGCGGAGGGCGCGTGGATCGAGCTGACCTGGCCGCGGCCGCAAAAGATCAGCCTGGTTCAACTCACCTTCGATACCGGTTTGCACCGGTCGCTGACGTTGACCGCGCAGGACAGTTATCACGAGCGCATGGTGCGCGGCCCCCAACCCGAAACCGTGCGGGATTACGAGCTGTCCTGGACGGACGCCGCCGGAACGTGCCATGCGCTGGCAGCGGTGAAGGGCAATTATCAGCGGATCAACCGCCACAGGTTCGCGCCCGTGGAAGCGAAATCGCTCCGCCTGCATGTCACCGCCACCAACGGAGCGGACACCGCGCGCGTGTACGAAATCCGCTGCTACGCCTGAGCAGGCCGCCTGTTTTGGCGGGAGACCGGCAATCTTGCCGGCAGGCGAGCGCCGGGGAGCGCGCTCGATCCTCCCGTGTCGGAAGCGCCGCCGCGCTCCCATCGAAGCCGGGCGATCTCACCCCGAGGTTGGAGCGGCGGGCAGCATGAGGCTGGGGTCGCCGAACAGCATGAATTTCATGCCTTGAAAGAAGACGCTGGGCGGATACCAATCGGCGTTGGGTTTCAAGTAAGCCAGCCGCTCCTTCCTGTGATAGTGCCGGAGGGCTTGGGTCCAACAATCTCCCAGGCGCGGCGCCGGCGCCTGTGCCCAAGCGGTGACGAACCCTTCCAGCAGAGTCAAACCGCACGGCTGACTGCCGGTATTGCAGCCGATGTACGCCACGCCGCCCGAGGCGCCGCCTTTCAACATTTGCTCCCCCAGACCCGTTGGATTGAAGCGCCCGCGCTGGTACGGCGCCGGCGGCGGCGGCGGGGCCGTGAAGATTTCCTTGTGATCCGAGCCCGCGTGCTCCCGGCCCGTCACATCCACATAAGGTTCGTAGGGGGGCAGGGGCGCGAAATAGGCCGTGCTGCAGCCCGCCGAAATGACGACCGGCAGCCGCGCCGCGTTGGTGACGGTTTTCAAATCCCGCACATGGAAACACTGTTCCCATTCATCCGATTGACCGTGCCCCGTGTGAACCAGCAAATCCACTCCGGCATTCAACAGCCCGCGCACCTGCTCGAGATTGGGCGGGGCGGTGGCCGCCTTGCGGCGGGAGTCCGCGTAATAGCGTTTTTCCACCTGCCAGGCCGCGCCCAACCGGGCTGCCCAAGCGTCCATCCGACGGCGGCTGTCCACCCAGCCGCCCACGGCAATGAACCCGGCGCGCGGCGGGGTCGGGGCTTGGGAGGACAAGTGGCTCGTCTCGAACGCCACCGTCTTGGCGGCCACCACTTGAACCTCAGCGGGGCTGCTGACCGGCCACCGGCCCACCGCCGCCTCCGGCAAATAATCCACCTCGTCGTAATTGATGGGGTCCGTCTTGTTCTTCTCGCCGCGCACTTCACCGAAATACCCGCCGTGGAAGCCTTCGGTTCGGGCATTCCAATCCTCGAACCGGCCGTCGGGTTTGGCCAGATCGGCGTAATACAAATCGCTGGGATAAAAGGCGTAATCGAAGGCGGCGGGCGTGATGCGGTCAAGCACCATGTATCGGACCGGCAGGACATCCACATCGCCCACCAAGAGCACATAGCCCAGGCCGCGCGCGCTCCATTCTCGGTGGAGGAAGCGCTTCAATTTCTCGGGGTCGTCCCGGCCCTCGGCCTCCTGCAGAACGGCTTCGAGCGGCTGAAATTCGGTGGGACGCAAGCGTTGCTTATGAAGGAGAAACTCCTGGAGCGCGGGTTTGAAAGCACCGGGGGCCACGACCAACAACCGCTCCGAGCGGGGCGCGGCCGGGGTGGTTTGCGCGTCCGCCCCGTTCAATGAGAACAGGCTCAAGAGCGCCAGCGCGGCGCAGCCTTTCCGCGCGGTGTGCCGTCGCTTTTGTGAAAGCCCTTGGAATGCCCGGTGGCGCCTGCCCGCACCAGCGCGGGGGCCGGCCCATGGGTGGTCACCCGCGGGAGGGCACACGTGGGGCGATAAGGTCGCGAGGCAATTTCGCACGTTTCGGCTTCGCGGAGATGGGCTGAAAGGGCGGGTCATGGTCGGTTTTTCGGTTACTTCCTGAGGATTCTTGCACGACTGGCCAGATTCAGTGTACCTGACTTTCGGACGTTTTGGAACTCCTTCGCGCTCAGGGCCGCGAAGGCACGGCTCGGGCGCTCGAGCCGCTCCTGAGGGCCGCGGCGGCCTGCCGCAACGAGCGAATGTCGCTCGAAGCGCCCGTCGCACATGTCGGGGGCCCAGGTCAGCGCAGCGAGGGCCCGTCTGACCCGCTCGTCCGAAGCCGCGTCAGCCTCCGCCACATCCCGGAGTGCGCGTAGCGGCGTGGTCACGGCGCAGCCGCGTCGGCGGACTCCACCGGCGCGGGGGCGCCGTGCCACGCCGATGCCCGCAAGGGCGCGAGCCTATTCGTGCAGAATCGGGTTTGTCTTCCAGTCCTTGTCTTTCTCGTGCGCCCATTCCTTGACCCGCGGGCGGCGCTCCCTGAGGCGCACGGATTCGATGCCGAGCCAGTGGGCCGTCGAGAGCTGATTCTTGCCCGCGCATTCCAGGCGCAGGGTGTAGACGCCCGGGTCGGGCCAGAAATCCAGGAGGTGGTATTCCCAGCGATCCGTGTCGGCGTTGTAGAAGTCCATGACTTCGCCGAGCTTGACGCCGTTGAGCGTCGCCCGGTAGCTTCCGAAGTCGTAGGAGCGCGTCATGACGAGAAGCAGGCGCCGGGGTTCCTTCTCCCGCACCTCGAAAGCGAGCTCGATCCAGGCATCCTCGGCCGTTGGCGGCTTGTAGAGAATCTGTCCCTTCTCATAGCCCAGGATCTTCTGCGCCACCGTGCCGCCGTTTCCGTGCTTGAGGCCGTCGGCGGCGTAGAAGATCTTGTCCAGGCAGGGCAGCGTGCGCTCCCGCGCGTGCGGGGCGCGGGCCTCGAAGGTCGGCTTCCCCGTCTGGTACCAGAAGGCGACGCTCGCGTAGTCATCCTCGCGCTCGTTCCAACTGTCGACCTTCTGGGTGGGATTCTCGTCGGAGGATATCCAGCCGTAGTGCTCGATGGTGACCTTGATGCCTTTCTGGAACACGATCGGGTCGCCGATGTGCCAGCGGTAGGCGCTTGTATGTCCGCCCACGATGCCCCACTGGTCGAAGCACGGCGTGCCGAAGAAGGGGGTGCTGGTGGTCTTGAGGCCCCAGGCCGACAGGAAATAGTCCTCGGTGCCCGTGCCCCAGATCGAGGCCTTCGCCTCCCCGTCGATGTAGATCTTCTCGTCCCCCTCCCCGAACCACGCGGGGCTCCGCGTCCTCACGGCGAGCACCGTCCCCACGTAGTGGCCCTTGCCCTCGGTCTCGAGGATCAGGTAGTCCTTGCCCTTCTCGACGGGATACTCCTGGCGGTAGCGCGCGTAGAAGTAGGGGGTGTCCGCCGGCAGCGAGTCCTTCTTGATCCAGTCGATGTTGTAATACAGGAGGCTGATGGGCTTCTCGCTCTCGTTGACGACCTCGACGCGCGCCGACTTCCTGAAGGGCATGTGCCAGAAGCAGTTGTACGAGTCGGCATCCTCGACGACCACGGGCAGGCTGATGACCTCGCGCCGCAGGCCGAAGCAGTTGGCGAAGAAATCTCCCAGCGGCGCCTCGACGCCCGGCGTCGCGTCGCCGTCGTAGAAGACGCGCAGCAGCATCTCCTGGTGGTTGGCCGAGCCCTTCGGCGCCCAGGCTTGAGGGTCGGGCCCGAGAAAGGTGATCCAGATATGGGTGATGACGCCGGGGCCCGCCACGTCCATGAGGACCTTCGTCTCCCCGGGCGGAACGTTCTTGTTGTCCCAGTTGCTGTTCGGGTCGGGCTCTCCGGCGGGATCGTATTTCCCGTCGGGGCCGATCCGGTGCGCGGAGGAGGCGCGCATGCTGCGGCCGTCCTTGGGCTTGGCCAGCTCGGTGAAGATGTCGGCCTGCAGGAAGCCCTGCAGGGCGAACAGCGCGGCGGCGCACACAACGGCGATACGTGACGTCATGGCATTCTCCTTGCTGCGATTCGGCCGCGGTCCACGAGGCTACGCGGTCCAGTCGAGGACAACCTTTCCGCACTGGCCCGAGCACATGATCTCGAAGCCTTCCCGGAACTGGGTGTAGTGGAAGCGATGCGTGATGACGGGGGCGATGTTCAGGCCGCTTTTCAGCATCGACGTCATCATGTACCAGGTCTCGTACATTTCGCGGCCGTAGATGCCCTTGATCGTGAGCATGTTGAAGATGACCTTGTTCCAGTCGATGGCCAGGTCGCCGCCGGGAATGCCCAGAAGCGCGATCTTCCCGCCGTGGCACATGTTGTCGATCATGTCGCGGAACGCGGTGCCGTTCCCCGACATCTCCAGCCCCACGTCGAACCCCTCCTTCATGCCGAGCTGCCGCTGGACATCGGCGATGGATCCCGCGCCGACGTCCAGCGCCACGTCGACGCCCATGGACCGGGCCAGCTCGAGGCGATACCGGTTCTTGTCGGTGATGACGACGTAGCGGGCGCCCGCGTGGCGCACAATGGCCGCGGCCATGATGCCGATGGGGCCCGCGCCGGTGATTAGGACGTCCTCGCCGAGGACCCTGAAGGAGAGCGCCGTGTGCGTGGCGTTCCCGAAAGGATCGAAGCAGCTCAGGATCTCGGAGGGGATCGACGGGTCAGCGTGCCAGACGTTCGTGACCGGAATCGAGAGGTACTCGGCGAAGGCGCCCGGCCGATTCACGCCGACGCCGCTGGTGCGCGCGCAGAGGTGCCGCCGCCCGGCCAGGCAATTCCGGCAGCGGCCGCAGACGATGTGCCCCTCGCCGCTGACGACGTCGCCGACCGCCAGGTCCGTGACGTTGCTCCCGAAGGCCGCCACCTTCCCGACGAACTCGTGCCCGATGACCATGGGGACGGGGATGGTTTTCTGAGCCCAGGCGTCCCAGTTCCAGATATGGACGTCCGTCCCGCAGATCGAGGTCTTGTCGATCTTGATGAGGACGTCGTTGATCCCGTAGCTCGGCACGGGAACTTCCTCGAGCCAGAGCCCGACGCCGCGTTCCTTCTTGACGAGCGCCTTCATTGTCTTCTGCATGGAAACCGCCTCCCGAGCTGTCCGCCGGCCCGCGGGCCGAGAATCCATTTCTACCGGAATCGCCCCCGGCGCGCAATGGGGCGTGTCCCGTGCTTGCGGCGGCGCCCTGCGGGCGGGTAGAATCATACGAACGTATGACTGCAAGAACGAGGCTCCCGGGCGGCGCGGCGGAGACACGCGGCCGCGCCACGCGCACCGCCCTGCTCGATGCGGCCGAGCAGCTCTTCGCCGAGCGCGGCTATGCCGGCGCGTCGCTCCGGGCCATCACGGAGGCCGCCGCGGCCAACTTGGGCGCCGTCAACTACCATTTCGGCTCCAAGGAAGGCCTCCTCTGGGCGGTGATCAGCCGGCGCGTGAGCCCCGTCAACCGCGAGCGCCTGCGGCTCCTGGCGGAATGCCGCCGCGCCGCCGACGGCGGGCCGCCGGACGTCGAGGCGGTCCTGCGCGCCTTCGTGACGCCCGTCTTCGCGTTGCGCGCCGGCGGGGGCGTCAACTCCTTCGTGCGCCTCGCGGGGCGGATGTACTCCGAGCCGCTCCCGCAGCTCCCGAAGCTCCACGCGCGGCTCTTCGGGGAGGTCACGGGGCTTTTTTTGGACGCATTGAGCGAAGCTCTGCCGGGTTTGTCCCGAAAAGAACTGTGGTGGCAGCTCCAACTCGTCATCGGCACGTTCCTGCATCCGCTGCTGGCGGGGCCGCGCCTGGCCGAGTTCACGGAGCGGATGTGCCTTTTGGATGACATGGACGCCGTGGCGGACCGCATGATCCGCTTCGCGGCGGGAGGGTTGCGCGCCGCGCAGGCGCGGGAGGGCGCCGGGCGCGCCCGCGGGGACGGCGTCAGGAAACGATGAGCGCGGAAACAGGCGAACGGAATTCCGATAACACCGGGACGGCGCCCTCGGCCGGGGGGCGGCGCTTGCGGTTCATAACGTGGGGGAGCACGGGGATCGTGCTGATCCTCACGATCGCATGCATCGTGGTCGCGGCGACCAAGACGCCGCCGGCGCTGGTCCAGGCCCCGCCGCGGATCGCCAACGTCGAGGTCCAACGCATCGTCGCCGAGCCCTTCGAGGCCACCCTGGTCCTGCCCGCCAGGATCGAGGCCGACCGCAGCGCCGCCATCAGCGCGGAGTCGGCGGGGCGGCTCCAGGAGTGGTTCGTCGAGGAAGGCGAGGCCGTCGAGGCCGGCCGGACGGTGGCCGTCCTCAACGCCGACCAGCTCAAGGCGCAGCAGGGGCAGATGCGGGCCAAGCGGCTCTCGGCGGAGAAAAGCGTCGCCGTTTACGAGCAGCAGCTCGCCCTGGCGCACGCGGCCTTCGAGCATGCCCGCAAGGAGGCAACCGCCTTGGAGCTCGATCTCTCGGCGGCGCGCTCCGATCTCACCGTCGCCGAGAAGGAGTATGCGCGGATCAAGCCCCTGGCCGAGTCCGAGGTCCTGACCGCGGCGGACCTCGACATCGCCGCCAACACGCTCACGCAGCGGCAGCTCGCCGTCAAGAAAGTCATGGAGGCCATGGACAGGGCCGGCGTGAGCGTTCAGTCCGCGCGCCTGAACATCGCCCAATCCGAGGCCGCCCTCGACCTCGCCAGGGCGCAGGTGGACGAGGCCGACGAGGGCATCAAGGGCATCGCCGTGGCGCTGGCCAAGTGCGAGCTCAAGGCGCCCTTCGCGGGGCGGTTCGAAAAGCACCTGGTCAAGCCCGGCGAGGTCGTGGCCGTCGGCCAGCCCCTGGGCCGCATCTACGACCTGACGCGTCTGCGGGCTCGCGTCGATGTGGCCGACCGGTACGTGGCCTTCCTCGATCAGGGCAGCCCCGGGCTCGACACCTACCTGGCCCGCGCCATGCCGGGCGCGGAGCGGCGCATCAAGGCGGCGGTCATCCTGCCCGGCCTGCCGAAGCTCACCGGCGGCGCCTACGAGGGGCTCAAACTGGACGCCGTCATCGAGAACGTCGCCCACGCGTCCGACGCCGCCAGCAACACCTTCCACGTCGAGCTCCGCTTCGAGAATCCCGGCGAGGCCCTCAAGGAAGGCATGATCGTCCAGGCGCGGGTCGACTACCTCCGGTATCCCGACGCCATCACCATTCCGCTGAAGGCCATCAGGGTGGCCGACGTCGGCCCGCGGGTGTTCGTGGCCGAACGCCGCGACGGCAAGGACTTCGCCGCGGTGCGCGACGTGGAGCCCGTCGCGATCAAGGGCGAGTCGGTGCTCGTGAGCCGCGGCGTGGCGGCGGGCGACCGCCTGATCGTCGCGGGCATGAAGGGCGTGATCCACGGCGAGGAGATCAACGTGGTCATGGAGGACGGCGTGCTCGTCGGCGCGGCTTCCGGGAACGGCGGGGCCGAAAACCGGGCGGAGCCCTAGGCCGCGCGGAGGACGCCGAGGCATGCGCATCACCGAGTACGCCATCAAGCACCACGCGGCGATCATTTTCCTGTCGCTGTGCTTCTTCCTGGCGGGCGCGTACTCGTATCTCGCCATGCCGCGCGAGAGTTTCCCCGACGTCGAGATCCCCTTCATTCTGGTCACGACGACGTTGGACGGCGCGACGCCGATCGATGTCGAGGACTCGGTCACGATCCCGCTGGAGACCAAGCTGGACGGCATCGAGGGGCTCAAGGAGATGCGGAGCGTCTCCTCGGACGGCATGTCCCTGATCAGCTTGGAGTTCGTGCCGGGCGTTCAGATCGACCTGGCGTTGAACCGTGCCCGCGACGCGGTCGCCCAGGCCAAGTCCGACATCTCGCCCGACGCGGAGGATCCGGTCGTCAAGGAATTCGCCGTGTCGAGCCTGCCGGTGCTGATCTACCACTTGGTCGCGGGCCCGACGGTGTCGCGCTCGGAGCTCTTCGAGCTGGCCGAGAAGCTCGAGGACGATCTCAAGGAGATCCCGGGCGTCCTGGACGTCGACATCTTCGGGGGCCGGAAGCGCGAGATCGCCATCGAGGTCGATCCCGAGCGGTTGCACTTCTTCAACCTCTCGCTGGCGCAGGTGCAGGCCATTCTGCGCGGCACGAACCGCAACGTCTCGGCCGGCACCGCCGACAGCGTCACCAACCGCATCCTCATGCGCGTGCCGGGGGAGTTCCAGAATCCGGCCGAGATCCTCGGCCTGGTCGTGGGGTTCACGGCGCGCGGGACGCCCATCTACCTGAGCGATGTGGCCATGGCGCGCTACGACTTCGACGAGGAGCGGTCGCGGGCGCGCCTGTACGACTTCACCGCGGCGCCCGACCGGTACCTCGAGCCGACCAAGGCCGTGAGCCTGCATATCAAGAAGCGCATGGGCGAGAACGTCCTCGCCTTCTGCGAGGAGGTGGCGCGGGTCATGCACGGCTGGTCCGTGCCCTCGGACGTCAAGATCGTCAAGGGCCTGGACCGCTCGCGGGACGTCCGCATCATGGTCGGGGACCTGGAGAACGGGGTCGGCACCGCGGTGATCCTCGTCCTTCTCGTGGTGTTCGTCGGCATGGGCGCCCGGAACGCCCTCCTGGTGGCCGTCGCGATCCCGCTGTCCATGCTGATCACGTTCGTCGTGCTGCACATGGCCGGGCACACCCTCAACATGATGACCCTCTTCTCCTTGGTCCTGGCCAGCGGCATGCTCGTCGACAACGCCATCGTGATCATCGAGAGCATCTACCGCCACCACTCCATGGGCCTGTCGCGGGCGCGGGCGGCCCTGGCCGGAGCCAAGGAGGTCGCCTGGCCGGTGATCACCTCCACCGCGACGACCGTGGCCGCGTTCCTGCCCCTCCTGTGGTGGCCCGGCATCATCGGCAAGTTCATGAGCTTCCTGCCCATGACGGTCATCGTCAGCATCTCGGCCTCGCTCTTCGTGGCGCTCGTCATCAACCCGACGCTCTGCGCCATGTTCATGAAGCTGAAGCCGGGGGCCGAGACGTCCATCGACCCCGAGACGCGCCGGCCGACCTACTGGCTCGTCATGAAGTACAAGCCGGTCCTGGAGTTCATGCTCGATCGGCCGGGTTGGACCCTGGCGACGGCGGGCGCGCTGCTCCTCTTCGTGGCGGTGCTCCAGGGCACCGCGGGCGCGGGCGTCGAGTTCTTCCCGCCCCTCGATCCGGACAACGTGATCTGCAGCATCAAGCCGCCTGAGGGCATCTCGGTGGAGGCCTCGGACCGCCTGAGCCTCGCCATGGAGGCGCGCATGTTCGGGGCGCCGGAAAGCGGCTACGACCGGCCGGTGGAGAACCTCAAGTACGCCAGCGTCGTGGTGGGGCTGGAGGACGGCAAGGGCGGGGCGCTCTTTCGAGAGAACACGGGGCCCGTGACCACGCAGGTGGAGTTCGTGGAAAGCGAGGACCGCGTCCGGAGCAGCATGCTGACGCTGGCCGAGATGCGGCGGCGCATCGAGGGGCTCGCGCCCGACGGGCGGCGCGTCGCGCCGCCGCTCTTCGGCGCCGAGTTCGACGTCGTCAAGCAGGAGGAGGGGCCGCCGACCGGCGCGCCGGTCTCCATCGACATCTTCGGCGATGATCTCAACCAGATGCGCGACGTCATCGATGCCGTGAAGCGCATCATGGAGGGCACGCCCGGCGCCGCCAAGCCCACCGACGACGCCGTCACGGCGCAGCCCACCCTGGAGTGGGCCGTGGACCGCGCGCGGGCCGGCGTCGTCGGCCTGGAGCAGGCCACGGTGGCCAGCCTGCTCCAGGTGGCGGTGGGGGGCCTCAAAACGGGCAGCATCGGACACGGCGACGACGAGAAGGACATCATGCTGCGCCTGCCCGAGCGCTACCGCCTCGACACCGAGCTGCTCGCCCACGTGATGATCCCCGTGGCGTCGGGCGGGTCGGTGCCCGTCGCCTCGGTGGCGTCGGCCAAGCTCGTCCCGGGGCCGGTGGCCATCAAGCACCTCAACAAACGGCGCATCCTCAACGCCTCGGCCGAGGTCCAGCCCGGCATCCGCAACGACGCGGACGTGCGCGCGGAGTTCCAGCGGCGCGTGGCGGAGCACCGCTTCCCGCCGGGGATCACGTACCGGTTCGGCGGCGCCGCGGAGGAGGAGGAGAAGGCCGGCGACTTCCTGCGCAAGGCCTTCGTGGCGGCGTTGCTCCTCATCTTCCTGACGATGATGCTGGAGTTCAACTCCTTTCTCGTCTCAGGCATCGTCATGTGCTCCGTCGTGCTGTCGCTGGCGGGCGTCATGGCGGGGCTCCTCATCCTGCGCATGCCCTTCGGCATCATCATGACGGGCATCGGCGTGATCTCGCTGGCGGGCATCGTCGTCAACAACGCCATCGTGCTCCTCGACGCGATCCAGCAGTTCGAGCGCCGCGGCGAGACGGTGCGGCAGGCCGTGGTGAGCGCGGCCATGGTGCGTTTCAGGGCGGTCCTGCTCACGGCGGTGACGACGATCCTGGGGCTCCTCCCCATGGCGCTCAAGCTCAACATCGATTTCGGCGAGCTGAGCGTTCAGTACAACACGACCTCGTCGCAGTGGTGGCAGTCCATGGCCGTCGCCGTGATCTTCGGCCTGGTGTTCGCCACGGTGCTCACCCTGGGCGTGGTGCCGGCGCTGTACCTTGTCTACGCGCGGGCCCGCGCCGCCATCCGGCGCGGGTACGGCCTCACGGGCCTGCCCCCCCGCGAGGAGCTCGAAGCCTGAGCCCGGGGCGCTCAGCGCCCCAAGAAGATGCCGTCCAGGCCGGCGTAGTACCCGGGCGAAGCGGCGTGCTTGCCCACGACTTCGAGGGCGAGCGTGTTGCGCCCCTTGACGAGGGGGAACACGCCGAGAACGATGGGGCCGCTGGGCACGCAGCGCCCGGGCTCGCCGCTGAAGCCGTCGAAGTTCTCGGCCGCCGCCGTGCCGTTGATCGAAATCCGGAGGATGCCGTAGTCCCAGGATTTCGTCATGAGCGCGCTGACCTTGTAAACGCCTTCCTCGGGCGCATCGAAGCCGAGGACGAGTTTGGCGCCCACGGCCTTCGGCCGCCACCAGAGGTGGGCGTTGTTGCTCCACTGTCCCTTGTGGCCGCTGGTGTCCTGCATGCCGGCGTCGCCGCCCGCGACGATGGGCATCTCCTCGCCCTCGATGACGCCGGGGAACCGGAAGGGCCTCGAGGCCGCGCGCGGTGCGCGGTCCGCCAGAGGCACGGGCGCGAAGAAATCCTCGCCGCCCGGCGCGGCGTACCAGTACGTCACGGCGCAGAAGTCCCGGCCGATCCGGTTGCCCAGCGGCCAGTTCTCGATGGTGAAGCGGATGGAGCGGAGGAACGGCAGGTTGTCCAGGATGTGCCAGCGGTTGAGCGCGGTGTTGTTGGCGTTCTCCGGGCCCTCGCACAGGGTCTGGTTGTGGTAGGCGTGCTGGAAGAGCGCGGTGCTGCCCCACGCGTAGCCGAAGTAGTCCTCGCTGCCCGTTCCGAAGGTGCTCGGAAAGGACTCGCCGTCGATCCAGACCTTTTCATCGCCCTCGCCCCACCAGCCGCGTTGGGGGTTGAAGATGCCCATGGCCACGCCGACCACGCGGCCGCGGCCCTTGGCCTCGATGAAGGGCCAGTCGAACTCCTCGGTCTTCGCCGTGCGGCGCCACTTGGCGTGGAAGTGGCCCAAGCCGTCCGACCACCCGATGGGCTCGGCCCGCAGCGACCCGAGGATGGAGACCTGCTGCGGCCCCTCGTTGACGAGCTCGATCCGCGCCGATTCCTTGAAGGGCATGTACCAGCGGCTGTACATGCCGTCCTTGGTGATGCCGAGGGGCAGCGAGCGATAGAGGTTGCAGCCCGGCATGCTGCCGAAGAAATCGCCGAGCGGCGTCCAAACCTGCGGCGCGGCGGCGCCGTCGAAGGTGACCCTGAGGACGATCTGGCGCAGGGCCTTGGCCAGATCCGGCGCCGTGACTTTGGCCGTGGCCAGGGTGACGGCGGCGGGGCCGTACAAGGTGTGCTCGAAGCGCTCTTGGGGGAGCAGCGTCAGGGACTGCGCCTCGCCCCCGGCCAGGGCGACGCTCTCGGCCGGCTTGGAAAGAGCCTCAAAAATTTCATTGACGAGCGGCGCGTTCTGCTTGACGACGTCCAGGGACCAACTGGGCAGCTTCGTGCCCGCGGGGTAGCTCTGGATATTGACGTGATAGTAGAGGCGCTCGGGTTTCTCCGCGCCGGACACCGTGACCTTGAGGCGCTTTTGGAAGGGGATCGGGAAGTAGAGGTTCCACCCGGAGCCGCGGCGGCCGCAGAAGGCCGACGACACGCCGGCGGTGCCGATGGGCTCGGGAAAGACCCAGGCGTCCTGCGTGCCGCCTGGGACGGGCGTCCGGTCGGCGTTCTGCCACGACTTGACCGTGATCGGCCGCACGGGCGCCGCGACGGCGGGCTCGGCCGCGCCGTCGATGTAGATCTTGAGAACGCCGGCGGGGTTCGCGGACCAGATGCGCACCAGGCAGCCGGGGCCTTCGGCATCCGCCATGACGTGCTCGTCGCCGTCCTTGCGGAGGTACTTGCCGAAATCGGCGTTCGCGTTCCAGCCCTTGGGGTCCTCCGGCGTCTTGGACGCGCGGTCGTAGCTGGAGAACTGGTAGCACTTCTCGCCGGGCTCCGGAAGGACGGCGAGGTCCGCCAGGTCGGTCATCTTCCGGAGGAGATCGGCGTAGCTGTAGTCCTTGGCGGGCGCCGCGGCGGCAAGCAGCCCTGTCAGCGAAGCGACGGCGAGAGATCCGGCGGTGCGCATGCGTCTCCTTTCTGCAACGGCCCAGGCGCGCTGCGATGGGTTTCATCGTAGAGGATGACGGCGCGGGATGCAAAGGGCGGGCGCCCTTGCGCCGGAGCGGTTCGTTGAAGAGCAACGCGAAGGACCACAGACGCTCGCCGTGGCGCACGTAGCCCGAAAGGGCCGAGACGCGGGCGATGTTGCCCGTCTTGGCGTGGACGCAGCCGTGGAGCTGCGGCGCCGTTCGGAAGCGGCGCTGGCTCTTCAGGGTGCCATCGATGCCCGCCAAGGGGAGCGAGTCGAGGTAGGGGGGGAACCATTCCCGTCCCCGGGCGGCGTGCAGAAGCCGCGCCAGCGTGCGGGCGGTGACGCGGTTGCCGGCGGAAAGCCCCGAGCCGTCCTCGATGACGAGGCCCTCGCAGGGGACAAGCAGCGTGTCGAGGCAGGCGCGGATGGCGCGGGCGCCGGCCGCGGCGCTGCCTTCCCCGAACTTGACGGCGCCCATGGCGCGGAGCAGGAGCTCGGCGTGCAGGTTCTGGCTGTTCTTGTTGATGACGGGCAGCGCGCGGGCCAGGGGCGAATCGTGGCGGATGAGGAGCTGCGCGCCGGGGGGCGGCGCCGGGGCGGGCCGGGCGGCGCGGCGCACGGCGCCCCGCACGGCGATTCCCTCGCGGCGCAGCACGGCCGCGAAGGTGTGCGCGAAGAACATCGCGGGATCGTCGATGGCCACGTAGTCCCTCCACGGACCCGCGTTCTTGTCGATCGTGCCCGAGAGGGTGATCTCGTTGGTGCCCGACCGGCGCGTGACGATGATTTTGGTCTTCGCCTTGGCGGCGGTGACGGGCGCGCCGCGCAGGACGACCGCCGGGCTGTCGGGCGCCACGGAGACGAGGGCGGGTCCGTCGGCCGCGCCGGGCGTCACGGTGATGTCCACGCAGTTGTCGTTGAGGCTCAGCGCCGAGACCTGGGCCGAGTACCAACGGGCCTCTTGCGCCCGGTCCCAGGAGGGGCAGAAGCGCTCGTCGTCGAAGAAGGTGTCGTCCGCGACCAAGTCGCCCGTGATCGTGTGGATGCCGGCGGCGCGCAGAGCCTTGGCCCAGGCGCGCAAGACGGCCTCCGGGTCGCTGTAGAAACGCCCGGAAATATTCGGGTCGCCGCCGCCGCGCACGATGAGATCGCCCGCGATGGTGCCGCCGCGGGGCGCCGCCGTGGCGGTCAAGGTGGTCTGGAAGATGTACTCCTCGCCGAGGTTGTGGAGCGCCGCGGCGGTGGTGAGAAGCTTGAGGTTGGAGGCGGGGGCGAGCGGCGTGTCGGCGGAGATTTCCGCGCGGGTCGCGCCGTCGTCGGCGATGACGCAGATGCCCGTCCGCTCGACGTCGCAGCCGTCGCGGGCCAGAAGCGCCGCGATGGCGTCCTGGAGCGACGGCGGCGGCGCGGCTTCGCCGGCGAGCGCCGGCCGGCTCCACACGGCGGCCGCGAGCGCGGCGGCGGCGAACAGCATGTCTTGGGTGCGCGCGCGGGGTCTCCTCTTCACAGAGAGGCAGTGTATAACGCCGGCCGCGGAGGCGCAAGCGCGGGGTGGGCGGCCGGAGGGACCCGCCGCGGGCGGTGAAAGCCGCGCGGGGGGGCGCGCTTACGTTCCGGGGAAAGGCGGCGGCCGGCGCCTCCCGCCCTCCGGGCGAAAAGGCGGCGGTTCCCTAAAGGAAGCTTTGGGGCGGGGACGATAGTACTACTGGTAAAGTGGGAAACCTCCCGTCGTTCCCGCCGCCGGCGGGCGGCGACGGCCGCGCTTGAGGGGTGTCCCGGAAGGGCGCGCTCATGGAGCTTCGAGATTATCTGTCCGTAGTCCGGCGCCGTTACCGGATCTTTCTGGCGGTGCTGATCCTCGTCGTGGGGGCGCATGTCGCCTGGGTCAGTTGCGGCCGGCAGCAGAGCCAGGCGAGCGCTCAGATAATCGTCGCGAACGGCGCGGGGTCGTCGGCGGGCGCGCCGCTCTCGCCGGTCGCGTGGATCAAGACGCCGTCGTCTCATACCGTGAAAGCCTCCCTGGAGAACCGTTGGATCCAGGAGCGCATCGTCAGGCTCGTCTACGGGGACGAACCCTTCACGAGCCGCGGGTTCGTGCTGCCGCCGTTCAAGGACGAGATCGAGGTCTATCGCGGGGAGTTCGCGCGGGATTACGGGAACCGGGAGGTTTTCCCGAGCATCCTGGCCGATGCCCTGCGGGCCGTGAGCGACGATCAGGGATCGGTGTTTCTGGTCGTGCGGGCCAAGAGCCATGCCTCTGCGCTGCTGATCTCGTGGGCGGCGGCCGAGGCCGTCGTGCGCTACTACGACGATCGGCTGGACGAGGACCTGGAACACGTGCGGCACATGCTGCACGACGAGGCCGAGGCGCTGCGGCGCTCCCTCAAGGAGGCCGAGGGCAAGTGGGGGCAGATCGTGGCCGCGGTGGGCTTCGATCCCGTGGTCAGACAGAAACACCTCGAGCGCGACATTGAGAACTTGCAGAGCGAGTGCGACCGCCTTGCGGCCACGCACCGGGAGAACACGCGCCGTTACCGCGAACTGGTGGAGAAGCGTCCGCTCGCCGAGGGCGCGCCGCCGTCGCCCCTCGAGGTGGAGACGGCTCTCGTGGACAACGAGCGCGTCGCGGGCGCGCGGAAGCGCCTCATCGACCTCAAGTTGAAGCTCGACGAGATGCTGGAGCGCAGGACGCGGCAGCATCCCGAGGTCGTGGAGCTGGAGAAGCGCATCGGAGAGATCGAGCAGCGCCTGCCGGACATCATGAAGGAGGAGCTTGCCAGGTCGGCGCTGGATTCCAACGACCGCGAGCTGCAAGACGTCCTCATCCAGATCCGCAAGACGGCCCTGTCCCTGGAAGTCAGGCAGGAGCAGTTGGCCGCCCTGAACCGGCGCGCTCAGGAGCTTTCCAGCCAGGCCATTGTCTACCAGCCGGTGAAGAAGGCGTGCGACGACGTGGGCGAGCGCTATCGCACCGTGCTGGCCATGGAGAACAACGTGCGGTTCCTGGGCGCGGCCCACCTGCTCGGCGGAGTCAGGATCGCCGATCCCGGGCGCATGGCGATCACGCTGCCCGTCCCCGGATCGGGATCGGGACCCTTGTCTCTGGCGGTGCTGCTGGGGCTCATCGCGGCGGCGGCCGCCGCGTTCCTCCGCGAGTACCTGGATGTGCGCGTCATGAACGAGGGCGACGTGCGAAAGTGGCTCGATGCGCCGCTCCTCGGCGCGATTCCTCCCGCCTCCAGGACGCAGGTCGGACGCCTGGCGGCGGAGGACTCGGAAATCGCGGAGCGGTTCAGCGTCGCGGCCACCCTGGTGCGCGCCGCGGCGCGGGAGCTCGATCTGCGGTCCTTCGCGGTGTGCAGCGCCGTGGCGCAAGAGGGCAAGACGACGGTGAGCGTCAACCTGGCGGCGGCGCTGGCGCGCAAGGGCGCGCGGGTGGTGCTGGTGGACGCCGACATGCGCAGCCCCCGAGTCCACACGCTGCTCGGCCTTAACAACATCTACGGCTTGTCGACGGTGCTGAGCGGCTGGATTTCGCCGCAGCAGGTGCTCGACGGCATCATGAGCGAGGACGTCCGCTTCAGGGGCGGTGTCAAGGCGACGGACGCCCTCCAGCGCTCGGCGGTCCCCGGCCTGTCCGTCTTGACGAGCGGGCCGAGCGCATCCGCTCCCGCCAAGCTGCTCGAATCGGAGCTCTTCGCAAAAACCGTCGCCGAATTGAGCGCGCAGGCGGAGTTCGTGATTTTTGACACGCCGCCCATCGATCGGGTCGGCGACGGTCTGACCGTGGCTTCGATGGTGGACGGGTGCGTGTTCGTGGTCGGGGCGGGCCAGTGCGACCGGCACGACATCCTTTGGGCGAAACACCTGCTGGCGAACGTCCAGGCGAACGTCCTGGGCGTCTTCCTGAACCGGTACTCCTTCGGAAAGGCGAAGGAATACGGGTACTACGGCCGCGGCGGCGGGCGGACGAAGCAGCTCGTGCCCGCGTGAGAGGGCTGGGCGCATGTGGCTCGGAAGAGGCAGGAAGCGGGGCGCCGAGAGCCGGGTGCGCAATCTCCCCCTGGAGCGCCTCTGCGCCTGGCCGGGCGAGCCCTCGGAGGAGTTGTGCGCGTCGGTCGCCGCGCACGGTCTCCTGCGTCCGCTTGTCGTCGCGCCCCAAGGGCAGGGCTATATCGTGCTTGACGGCCGGCGGCGTTATCACGCGGCGCGGCGCGCGGGGATCGAGCGGGTGCCGGTGGTTGTCGTCAGGCTGTCGCCCGAGGAGGCGGTGGTGCTGCGCAGGTGGCACCCGGAGCTGCAAACCTGCGAGGATGCGGGGTCGCTGCGAGTCCTGGCGCTGCTGGAAGAAGCGCGGCGGCGAGGGATCATCGACGGCGAGGATGTAATCCGGCTGCGGGCGCAGGCCGAGGACGAAGTCATTGCGTCGATCGCCGAGGTCTGGCGCGCGAGGCAGGCCCGCGCCGCGGAGCCCCCTTCCCCCGGCGCCGAGCCGAGCGCCGGCCGCCGAGAGGGGACGGCGGCGCCGCAGGCGGGGCGCGGCGGCTGTCGGCAGGCGGTCGAAGGGCTCGAGGACATGTTCGCGAGGATCGCGGTGCGGGGGCGCATCAACGGCGCCCAGGTCGAGCGCTTCGTGCAGTTTCTCGTGAGGCGCCGCCAGGTCGAGCCGGAGACGTTCATCGAGTGGCGCAACACCCTGCCGCTCGATCCCGTGGCGCGCAACGCGCTGCTGGTCTGCAAGATGTGCATTCACATGGCGCTGGGCCTGAAATGGACGCCGCTTCAGGTGCTGCGCATGGGGGTGGCGGGGCTGCTTCACAATGTCGGGCTCGTGGCGCTGGGGTGGAAGCCGGGGCCGACGGAGGGCTTGACCGTGGTCGAGCCGATCGACCACACGGAGGCGGGCGCGCGGCTCATCCGGGAGGCGCGCACGTGGGGGTATCAGGTGCAGTCGGTGTGTCTGGATCACCACGAGCGTTGGAACGGCCGGGGCGAGCCGCGCGGCAAGCGCGGCGAGGAGGTCGATCTTCCCACGCGGATAGCGGCTTTCCTGGACAGCTTCGCGCTCCTCGTCAACCCGTGGACGGGCGAGGGGCGCACGCCGCGGGAGGCCTACCGCTGCATCGAGGCGATGACGCTCGCCGAGGATCTTTTCGATCCGGGCGTCCTGCGCGCCTTCGCCCTGCATTTCTCGAAATTCCCCGTGGGCAGCATCGTGAGGCTGCCGGGGGGCGAGATCGCGCGCGTGGTGGGCCCGAATCCGATCGACCCGATCCGTCCGCGCCTGAGAATCTTGGAGCCGGAGGCGCGGCGCGGCGGCCTGGCGGATCTCGATGATCCCGCGGACGCCTGCGAGGATTTGTCTCTCCAGTGGGACGCGTCCGCGGCACCTTGATCGTTCCGGCGCCATGGCCTACCATGACTGCCGGCCGCGCGCGAAACCGCAAAGGGGGCGATTAGCTCAGTTGGTTAGAGCGCCTGCCTTACAAGCAGGAGGTCGGCGGTTCGAGCCCGTCATCGCCCACCAGAGTTAACGCAGGCCGTCACGCCCGTCACGGACCTCCCTTTCTCCATGGATCACGGGGAACCGTCCGCGCCGGCGGCGGGCGGAGAAGGGGAGGCTTTCTCTGTGCGGGATCTCGACGGCGATTGCCGGCTTCTC
This sequence comes from Planctomycetes bacterium ADurb.Bin069, assembly GCA_002070955.1. Taxonomy (GTDB): domain Bacteria; phylum Planctomycetota; class UBA8108; order UBA8890; family UBA8898; genus UBA8898. Next base: position 12,042 of record MWEK01000033.1, on the reverse strand, counting down.
TGGAAACCCGCCGAGAGTCCCGTTGCGGTCGGGACGGTTCGGCTGCCCCCCGTGTCAGGATAGTTGTCGGGCGGGATGAAACCGTTGGGACGCCACGGGGCGTTCGAGGCGGGGGCGCGAACGAGCGCCGACGCCGCTCGTGTGGGAGCGCGGGGCCGGCGGCAGAGAGGGGCGGCGCCGGGGCGAAAACACCGGCGAGTGGCCGTTTCGGAGGCGTTCAGGCAGCCCGGCTCTCCGCGCGAGGGCGCACACAGCCCGCGCGGAGCCTGCGCGGGCTCGCGCGGAGCGCCTCAAGAGTTCGCGCGACCGTTGATTGACCGCGACGAGGGTCGCGATTACGCTCGTGGATAATGAAAACGCGAACGGCATTTCCTATGCGTAGGCCAACCATGCCTCGTTCTCTCTACCTCGCCTCCGCGTTCGTTTTACTTTCCGGCTTCGCGCGCGCCACCCACTGGACCGACCCTTCCTTCGAGGACATGGTGACCGGCGCCGACCTGATCGCCGTCGTCGAGATCGTGGAAGGCGGCCAGTTCGAGTGCAGCGCCAAGGCCATCGACGTCCTCAAGGGGAGGGACCCGGGCACCCCCTTCGTCCTTTGCGGGTTCAACAACCCGAACTGGCCGAAAGAGGGGATCGAGGAGGAATCGATGCGGAAAGGGGCCCGCCTCCTGGCTTTCCTGAGCAAGGAGACCCTCAACCCCGAGGCGGATGCCAGCGCCGGGTCGCACGCCTGCGGAGATGGTCTCGGCGAGGCCTCGCCCGATGGCAGCGGCAAGGTCAAGGGCAAGGGTGACGCTACGAGCAAGGACAAGGCCTCGGGAAGCGACAAGGACCAAAGGGAAACCCAAGCCAAGGCCTCCAAGGCCAGGACGCGTACGGTCTGGAGGGTGCCGACGCCTACCAGCGGCGACCTGCCCATCATCGACGGCAGGATCCACGGCGGGTGGTACCGGACGACCTATCCCGACGCACAGGGCGGGACTGATGTTGAGATGGTCCTGGCGCTCATCCGAGGTTACCTTCTCCACCTCGAAGGTAAGCCTCCGACGGCGGCCCGGAAGATCATCGCGGAGAGGCTGACCTCCGATGCTGTGGGCGCCGTCACGGATGCGGAAGACGCCGAGAACGTGGCACGCATGAAAGCGGTGGAATGGCTCCTTTGCGCGCAGGCGGTCTACGGCGAGGAGGCGGCCGCGCCCGCCGTGCTCGCCGCCACGGCGAAGGACATCGATCTGGTGAAGATATGCGGGGCGCGTGCGCTGCGCTCCCTCGGCAGGTCCAGGGGTGTCCTCGACCGCATAGCGGCCCTCCTCAAGGTGGAGCATTCCTTCGTGCAGGCGGAGGCCGCAAAGAGCCTCCTCGCTCTGGGGTACCCGGCCGGCGAGGCCGTGCCGGTCCTCGTCGCCGCGCTCCCGACTTCCGAGAGCTTCGAAGACGGCCGGGAGCGCATCATGAGCCCTCTCCGCAACACATACGCATCGGGGCGAGAGACCATGGTCCACGCGCTCACGGAGTTGGGCGCGGCGAAGGAGGCCCACGAAGCGCTGCTCGGGCTGATCCAGGAAGAGGGGCTCACGGAAGGGGTCTTTCACGCCCTTGCCAGACACTTCCTGAAATACCCCTCGGCGCGAGCGCGCGCGAAGTTCATCGAGATGTACGTGAGGTGCCCCGAAGAGGCGGTTCCGATCTTCAACTCCTACCTGCTCGAGGAGAGGAGCCCAGAGTCACTGGCCGCGGTCGCCGACAGGATCCTGAAGGACAAGGGTGGCTGGTGTCGGCAGGAATCCCTGGAGGGCCTCGCAAAGGCCGTGCCCCAAGGCGATCCGCTCCTCTCCAGAGTGGTGCTCGCCGTCCTGCGGGAGCGCGACACTACTCTTTGCTTTCCGTTTGCGGTGAAGGCGGCTACCGAGGAGATCCGGAGGGAGCTTGATCTCTATCCATCGGACGGGCTCGATGCGAGCGAACGCGATCTCTTGAGCCTCGTCCGCGAAGCCGTGGCGTTGAAGCTGTCGCCGGAGAGGAAGGCGGAGGCTTACGTTGACGCTTGGGTGCGCTTGGTCCGCAAGGGAGAGGCGATTGGCCGGGTAAGCGAGCACCTGCTCGGAGAGCTTGTTCGTTCAACCACTGCGGAGTTTCGTTCCTATGCCGTCCAGAAGCTGAGGGAAGGACAGGACCCAGACGGGCTCAGCCTCGATACGCTTGCGGCGATCCAGGCTCTGGGAGGTAAGCTCTCGGAGGCCGAGGAACGGGAGCTGAAAGATGCGCCGCCCGGCCTGATCGTTACCTTCGACCGCTGAGGCGCAGGCCCAGCCCCCGCCCGGAAAACCCGAGACGTCGGCGGCGCGAGGCGGGAAAATGCTCCGGAGCCCTGCACGTTCGACCCGAAAGGAGGCAGCGAGCCACGCGCTCCGTTCGTCGTAAGCCGGTCCACCCCTTGCGTCGGTCTTGGCCTTCGCGACGGTCGCTGTCCTGGGCCTTGGCACGGAGCCCAGAGCCGCGCCTGCTGCCGAAGCTTCTCCCGCCGCGCCCGTAGCGGCTCCAGAAGGCGGAGCGGCAGCCCCCGACCGCTCCAGCGCCGCCGCCCGCCGCGACGAATGGCAGTGCCTCACGCGCCACTTCACGCTCGACGCCTTCGAGGAGGGCGACTCATCCCAGGCGCCCGCGACACCGCCCGTGCGGGAGCGCGGGGCCGGCGGCAGAGAGGGGCGGCGCCGGGGCGAAAACACCGGCCAGAGGCCGTTTCGAAGGCGTTTAGGCAGCCCGGATCTCTGCGCGGGCTCGCGCGGAGCGCCTCAAGAGTTCGCGCGACCGTTGATTGACCGCGGCGAGGGTCGCGATTGCGCTAGTGAATAATGAAAACGCGAACGGCATTTCCTATGCGTCCGATCAAGATCTCCCGGACCTCTCCCAGGGAATGCTCCTCATCATCGAAGACGACACCCAGTGGGTCGGCAAACACCGTGCTGGCTTCGTCGAACCCGACGTCGTGTCTCCGCACATTCGAGGTGGCCTTTTCTTCGTCCCATTCGAACCTGTAAGCCACCCCTCCTTTTCCTCGAAGTGATCCGCCGTCCCGTCCGGCCGCGTCAAGTGCACCGAGTGGTTAGCCGTTAGCATGGCCCCTGGTATCGCCACTTGTGCCCACACTGCAGGCACTTCAGCCATTGCCGGGAGGATCCGATAGGAAATTGCAATAGGAGCACGGAGAGAAAAGCCAGACGTCGACCCAATTGCGACACCTCGCAGTTCCGCGAGCCGCAGCACGGACAGACCTCGCTTTCGGTATCGTCCGAAGCGACCTGACCAGGGTGCTCGCCGAGAGTAGCTCGCGCACGTTCCGCGTCGGATTCACGTACACGCAGTTTGATGCCAGCCACGGCGGCCACGAGCAGAGGTTGCATGGTAAAGATGTTCTCGTCTTCGACGAACGTTGGGATCCCGGACGATTCGAGGCGCATCTTTGCGAGATGGGCCTCGCTGGGGGTGTAAAAGGTGGACACGGTGACCAAAGTCCCCATGGCGCGTTCAGACTTTCCTATCACGGCTAACGAAAGAGTTGATCGGCGGTGCCGGAGCAGACCACCTGCCCTGACTCACCGCCCTCCTCCACATTACCACCGCGTGGGCGCGCAAGCAAGATGGGCACCTCCCGTCAAACGTCTTGTTAAAGCCGGTCATTCGTTGACCGGAATCTTGCCGGATCGAGCCAACTGAGGCTGGGCAGGCCGCTAGCCGGGGACCTTTACTCGCTATTCGCCGAATGCTCGCAGGCCGCGCCACGAGTCGGTGGCTCTCTCTCCGGAACAGCGAGGCCAACAGGTGGCCCCCTCGCCGGCAGATGATATACGATGTGGGCGAGGAGGCGGCCATGAGCAGACTTCCCGCAGACGTGCGTCTCGCGTTGCTTCTTGTCCTGGGCGTCGTCTCAGCCCCTGAGCTGCGCTCGGCCCCGAATCCACGGCCGAACATCGTCGTCGTCCTGTGCGATGATCTCGGCTACGGCGACATCAAGTGCAACAACCCGCGGGGCAAGATCGCGACGCCCCACGCCGACTCGCTCGCGGCCCAGGGCATGCGCTTCACTGATGCGCATACGACCTCGTCCGTGTGCACCCCGACGCGGTACAGCCTCATGACCGGACGCTACAATTGGCGCTCGCGCCTGCAGAAGGGTGTTCTGGGCGGGTTGTCGCCGCATCTCATCGAACCGGGGCGGCTGACGGTCGCCGCGCTGCTCAAGCGCTACGGCTACCACACGGCGTGCATCGGGAAGTGGCACCTCGGCATGGACTGGGCGAAGGTCGAGGGCAAGCCCGAGCCCGAGCGCAACGCGATCGAGACGGCGGAGCAGCACTGGAGCGTCGATTTTGCGCGGCCCATCGCGAACGGCCCCGCGAACCTCGGGTTCGACTACTTCTTCGGCATCAGCGCGTCGCTGGACATGGTGCCGTACACGTTCATAGAGAACGATCGCGTCGTGGCCATACCGACCGTGGAAAAGGCGTTCCCGATGGTGGCGGGCAAACCGAGCCGCACGACGCGGTGCGGGCCGGCGGCGCCTGAGTTCGAGGCGGAAGCGGTGCTGCCGTCGCTCGCTCGGGCCGCCGTCGACTACATCGGGAAGCGCGCGGCCGAGGCGCGCGCGGGAACGCCCTTCTTCCTGTACTTCCCGCTCAATGCACCGCACACTCCCATCGCGCCGTCCTCTGAGTGGCGCGGCAAGAGCGGCCTCAACCCGTATGCCGATTTCGTCATGCAAACTGATGCGGTGCTCGGCCAGATCCTCGAGGCGCTCGCTGGGCACGAGCTTGCCGCGACCACGCTTGTCGTCTTCACGAGCGATAACGGGTGTTCGCCCGAGGCGGACATCGCGTCTCTCCGCGCATCCGGGCACGACGTCTCTGGCCCGCTGCGCGGCCACAAGGCGGACATCTGGGACGGCGGCCATCGCGTCCCGTTTATCGTGCGGTGGCCCGGCGTTGTCAGGCCCGGGACGACGTGCGATCAGGTCGTGAGCTTGGTCGATCTCATGGCCACCTGCGCCGACATCGTCGGCGCGACGCTTCCCGACGAGGCGGGCGAAGACAGCGTGAGCATGCTCTCGATCCTGCGTGGCAAGGCAGACACGCCGCTGCGGGAAGCGCTCGTCCATCACTCGATCCACGGGAATTTCGCGCTCCGGCAAGGCCAGTGGAAACTCGCGCTCTGTCCCGGGAGCGGCGGTTGGAGCCGGCCCGGTGATGCGGAGGCCGCCAAGCTCGGCCTGCCGGCCGTTCAACTCTACGACATGGCGGCCGATCGCGGCGAGCAGACGAACGTCGCGGCCGAGCGGCCGGAGATCGTCGATCGGCTGACCAGGGTCCTTGAGAAGTACGTGCGCGACGGCCGCAGCACACCAGGCGCACCTCAGCGAAACGACACGACGATAGACCTGTGGAAGAGCGGGAAGCCGTGAGACCGGCCGGGGCGCCGCCGGCGAATCGCGGCAGGCAGTGGACGCCGGCCTTCTCTGCCGCGGGGAAATCCGGCAGGTGCAAATTTATCGCTTAGAAGTCGTTCACGAAAACACGCGGTCGCCTTGCCGGATGCGCACTAGATCTACAAGGCAGGACTTAAGAGTGGTTGCTTTGCCGGCGATGCGCATGGCTATCCGCCCGGGACGGTGCGGAAAGGGAGGGAACGCCATACGGCTTCCAGTCCTCTCCCTGCCTCGTGCCGTCCTCTTTTCGGGAGGCGTCGTCCCGGCGCCTGAGGCGCAGAGAGGCCTTCAACGCGGGCATGATGCGCGCGATTCCACTTCGCCACGACGCGCACGCCACGCGTCGAGCTCTTTTTCTCCGTTCTCGAATCGAATCCGCCGCCGCTCGGACCCTAACCGTTTTCTAACAGCGGCCGCATAGCATCGCGGGCGTGGCACATGAGTCCCAGAAAGGAGGCTCGCATGCGTGACGTGCGGTTGGCCGGTGGAATGTGGTGTGTGTTCGTGCTGTGCTTTGCCTGCGTCCCTTGTGTGCAGGCGGGCGAAGCGCCCGCCCTCGATGTCAAGCTCTCCGAGGGGGAGGTGATCGAGATGGCGGCGGGGGAGGTGCTCAAGGCGGCGGCGCTCTACCGCGAGGTGCTCGCCGATCCCAACGCCCAAGGTCCCGTGCGGGCGCGCGCGCTGTACTTGCTTGCGCGTTGCGAGCGCAAGCTCGGGAACCTGAAGAGCGCCGAGGACCTGCTCCAGGAAGTCACCGCGAAGCACTCCGACTGCGCGCCCTTCAAGGAACGCGCTGCCAAGATGCTCACGGAGATCCGCGACGCCGGCCGGAGCGGCGCCGGCGAGTGGCTCCAAGGGCTCAAGGAAAACGAGAGCATCCAAGCGCAGCTCTTTCAGATGACGATGACGCTCTTTTCGCCCGAGAGTGACGAAGGCAAGCTCGCGGCGGGCAAGCTCCTTGCCATGGGGCCGCTCGCCCAGCCGGTGCTCAGGACGGTGATGCAGACGACGCGCGATCCGCAGTACCGGCGCCAGCTGGCGCTGATCCTTGCGAAGATGGGAGATTTCGAGGCGCTCGACACTGTGTGCGATCCGCTCCGATGGCGTTCGGGCATCGGGAGTTTCCTTGACGCCGTCGCGTCGTTCGATGCCGAGAAGAAGCGCGAGTTTCGCGCGGCCCTCGACAAGCTGCCGGCCACGTCGGAGACTGAGGAAGTGCGTGCGCTGTGCGCGGTCTTTGCCTGCGACGGCGCGTCGCTAGACGCGAGCTTGACGCGCGTGGAGAAGAGCTGTGAGGGCCCCTCTGCCGGTGAGGACTTCGCGCGGTTCAAAGGGTTCCTCGAGAGCATGCTTCTCAGGGAGCCGCAGACGGCCGCCGTGATGGTCGCTCGCGTGCGAGATCCGACTTCAACGCTTGCCAGCGCGTGCTTTTATGCGCTTCTGGATAGCGCGCCCGCGGCGCTCACGCCGGAAGTGCTGCTCTCCACGGTTGACAGGTTCGGCAAAGACTCCGCCCTGCTTCTTTTGGAACGAAAGGACTACGGCAACCTCGTCGTCTTGCTTGAACGCGCCTGGGCCAGCGATCAGGCAGGGAAGACCGAGGGCCTGTACGATCACACCTGCTTCTGCCTCGGATTGCGGGTTCAGGAGATAAGCCTGCCCCAGGCGGACTCGAGCCTCGGCGGCGTGATCAGATCCATGCTCCGCGAGCCGAACTCGTTCTTATATTCCAGGGTGTACAAACATATCATTAGTTTCTTCCTGCACCATGACGCGGCACTGCCTGAGCTTGAAAAGATCATTCGCTATGAGGCCGCGAACGACCTGACCCTGGACCTCGGCAGGATCATGGCGGAGGACGCCGCGCCGCGACCGAGCGATGCCTTTCTTGCGCTCATACGAACACTCGCGGTCGACCCCGACGCCAAGGTGCGCACGTTCGTCCTGCGCAACTACGTCGGGTTGCTCGTCGTGCTGGATCCGGCCTTGATCCAGGTGCTTGGCCGCTACCTCGACGATCCGGCGGTAGCGTTGCCGGAAAAAAGGAGCCTCGTGTACGAAGTGCTCGTCAAGGCGCTCGACGTGGTTCCCGCGCACGCCGGGGAGATCGCCGCTATTCTCGTCAAGGATTACGCATCGGCGCGAGAAGTGGTGGAGAAGCACTGGGTCAACCGGCGAAGCGGCCTGGCGCTTGCCGAGGCACTCCTTGAACGTCTGGAGGGCGACGTGGATGCGGCCTTCTACAAGCTGGCACTCAGGTGGGCTGTTTCCGGACCGAAAAGGGTCTCCGTGCGAACGGTACAGGGAATAACAATGCAGCCGCGGGGCTGGCCGGTACGGTGGACAGAGGAGACGCCGGAGCAGGAGGCGGAGCTCAGGGAGCGGCTCACTTCCCTGTGCGCGCGGGCGATTGAAAAACACACTTCCGGCCCCAAGCGCATGCTGCTCGCCCGCATTTTCTGCGACTGGCGGGATAAGGACTACGTCCTCGGATCCCCGACCGTGAGCGCATTCCTGGATCGGATCGTGGCTGACCGGTCGCTTCCGCTTGCCGAGCGTGCCGTGGCGCTGCCTCTGCGCGTCGAAGCGACGCCGGTCGCGACATTTGGGGAATTCTTGACGAGCGATGACAAGGAGGTGCAGGGCTGTGTACTGCGGGTCATCGGCAGGATGGGGGCTACCGAGTGGCTCAAAGGTCGGCCGCACGATGAAGAGGCGGCGCTCATCGGTCACCTTGCGCGCGGACCCCACAAGGAACACGCTATAACGCTCGCCAATAACCTCTTCGATGGCGAGGAGCGGGTGAAGATCGTCGAGACGCTCCTCACTGACGAGGATCCGAAGATCCGCAAGAAAGCGTGCGAGTCGTTGCGCCAGATCAAGATTCCCCGCGTGACGGCGCTTCTGACCGCGCGGCTCAAGGACGACAACGCGGAAATCCGGGAACTCGCAATCAGGCTCCTGGGCGGCGTGGGCGGCCTGGCGACGATGGAATCCCTCGCCGCGATGCTCGACGATCCCGTTGTCGATGTCAGAAAAGCCGCGCTCGACACGCTGCGCAATCTGAAAGAACAGGAGGTGGAGCGGGAGCTCTGGAAGAAATGGCTCCAAGATAGGCAGAATCAGCCGGCGGAAGCTGGAAGCGCGTTGCCCAAGCAGCCATAATGGAAGTCGGCGAACGTGCCGGATGGTATCGATGCGCAAGACCGTTGCCGCCTTCATCGCGTGTGTGATCCTGCCCACGCTGGTCCTCGCCTATTTCGGACTGCGCGGCGGGGATGACCTGGAGCGGCGGCAGGTCGAACTGCTCAGAAAGCGCGCCCGGACGGCGCTGGAGCGGACGAGCGCGAGGATGCGCCGTACGCTTACCGAGCGAATTCAGGCGGCCGAACGACTGCTCGGCACGGGCGACACCCGCGTGCTGGCCGATGCCGAGCAGCCGTTCTTCTTTCTGTCCGCCGGAGGAGCGTCGGCCGCGCCGGCGCCGCGCGAGATGCCCACAGAGGAAGAGAAGCGCTTGCTGCGCTATTCGCTCGCGGGAGGCTTCGCAGAGGAGCTTGGCGAGGGCGATTTCCTGGCGGCCGCCGATGCCTACGCGTTCTTCCTGAGCGCCCTTCACACGCCGTCCTATCGCGCGCAAGTCATCTACCATGCGGCGCGAAGCCTTGGGCGCGGCGGGGAGACCGCTCTGGCCGCGCGGCTCTACGAGGAGGTGGCGCGCGCAGATCCCAGCGTCGTCGGGCCCGACGGCGAGCCGTTCGTTGCGCTGGCGCTGCTCGGCCTTTACGAGCTTGGCGCGATCGACAAGTCCGCGGCGGCGGAACGCCTCGGCCGCCTGAGGTACGCGCTCGCGCCTGAGTGGCGAACGGCGCTCTATCGCCGCATCGACGCAGCCGAGCCGCCCGCCGATCCTACGGTCGAATCGGCCTGCGCTTCTGTCCGCACACTCGGCCGCGTGCCCGAGGCGTTCGCGCTCGAGAGCAAGCTCTTTCTCTGCCGCGCCGTCGAGGGCGGACCGATCTTCGCGGCGACGTGGGTCGCCATGGCGCTTCCGGCCGAGGAGGCCGGCGACGGCATCAGCATTGCGTTCGAGCCGACCGCGGGCTTTCTCTACTCCGGACAAGAGGCGCCGCCGCGCCGGCCGGCCGGGGACGAGCTGTGTGCCGAGCGTCTCTTGAGCGCCCACGGCGTTCCGGTCGGCACGGCGGTCGCGCGCAGCGCGCTCGTTGCCGAGATCGCCGCCGCCGCACGCCGGCAGACCGGCTGGATGTACGGCGCCATCACCGCGCTGGTTCTGATCGCGGCCGCGGGCGGATTCTTCGTTCTGCGCGCGATGAGAACCGAGATGCGCCTTGCGCGCCTCAAGAGCGAGTTCATTGCCAACATCTCCCACGAGATGAAGACGCCCGTGAGCACGGTGCGAATCTTCGCGGAGATGCTCGCCGACGGCAACCTCACCGAGGACAAGGTACGCGCCTTCTCGCACATTCTCCACGCCGAAAGCCAGCGCTTGTCCGCCATAGTAGAGAACGTGCTCGACTTCGCGCGGATCGAACGCGGGCAGGTCGTGCTTCCCATGGCGCCGACGGATCTCGGCGCGGTGCTCGGCCGGCTGGTCGAGAGCTTCAACGCCCGCGCGGCGCGCGAGGGCGTGCGTTTCTCGGCGGAAGTGGGGGCGGCGGGCGGGCTTCAGTCCAACGGCGATGCAATCGCGTGCATTCTGCAGAATTTGCTGGACAACGCCTTCAAGTACCGGCGCGCCGACGGACACAAGGTCTCGTTGCAGCTCGCGCGCGACGAGCGCGGCATCACGATCGAGGTGCGCGACAGCGGCCTGGGGATTCCCAGGGACGCGCAGAAACACCTTTTCGAGAAGTTCTACCGGGCGCACCCTGAGAATGCCGCCGTGCGCGGCGCCGGCATCGGCCTTGCGCTCTCGCGTGCGCTCGCGCGGAGATTGGGCGGCGATGTCCGGCTGCAACACTCGTCGAACGAGGGGAGCGCCTTCGCGCTCGTTTTGCCTGCAGGGGAAAAGGCATGAGAACCGTTGCCATTGTCGAAGACGATCCCGCGCTGCTCCTGGGCCTCACCGAAAAACTCGGCATGGAAGGTTTCAGGATCGTGAGCGCGCGCGACGGCGAGGCCGCCTTGGAGCTTCTCGGGCGGGAGGTGCCGGACCTGCTTGTCCTCGACCTCATGCTTCCCAAGATCGACGGGTTCGAGATCTGCCGCGCGTTCAGGAAACGGTACCCGCAGATCCCCGTCCTGATCTTGAGCGCGAGGAGTCAGGAGGAAGACAAGGTCAGGGGCCTCAAGCTCGGCGCGGACGATTACATGACGAAGCCCTTCGGCCTCAAGGAGCTGCTTGCGCGCATCGATGCGCTCCTCAGGCGGACGAGCGGGGCGGGAGAATTCCGTTTCGGGAAGATCGCCGTGAATCTCGACACGGGCGAGGTTGTGCGCGGCAAGACGCGCGTCGAGCTGTCGAAGACGGAGTACGATCTCCTGTGCTTCTTCATCCGCAACAAGGGCCGCGTGCTTTCGCGCGACAGCATCCTCGACGGGGTGTGGGGCTACGATGCCTCCGTCGCGCCGCGTACCATCGACTTCCATCTGATGGGTCTTCGGCGCAAACTGGAAGACGACCCGGCAGCGCCGCGCCATTTCTTGACGGTGCCGACGCTGGGGTATCGATTCGAGGGCGGGGGTAAGTGAGCGCTCTGTGCGCTCATTTCCTGCAGCAGCTCCCCGCCCCCTCGCGCGACACCCCCGCCTTCTTGAGAATCCACGTCATCGGACGCCAGTTGTTGAAGCCCGACTGGAGCAGCTTCAGGCCGACGCAGGCCGTGAAGAGAAGCCAGTACGCCCTCGCGAAGTGGGCGGGCGCGACGCTCAAGAGAACGAAGAAACCGGCGATCAACCCAAGCATTTGTTCAACGTTCATGGGGTCCTCCAAGCAGCAGCGCGAGTTCGGCAGAATCCTTGGAGCCGACGAAGCGACTCGTTTCCTTGCCGTGCTCGAAGATAATCGAAGTCGGGAGATACTTGACGCCGAAATGCGCGGCGATCGGACCGGTTTTGTCCACATCGATCTGGTCGGGCCGCGTCGAGTACTCTTGCGGCATCTTCAGCCGAACACGGTGTCCGGGAACCTGCACCTCTGGTACCGCGACGGCCGGCACCGGGGCAGGGCGACTGCTTCACGGCGTGCGGCCTGACCTCGGGATTTCACGACTACGGCGTGATGATCGACGAGGAGCGCATCGCCTGGTACTCGCAGTGCCCGGCGGGCACATGCTTGCGTGCAGCGACGCGGAAGAGAGCGGGTACGTGAAAGCCCGGCGGAAGACGTGGGCGCAACTGCTCGCGCGGGTGTCCGCTGTGGACGCGCTCAGGTGCGAGCTGTGCGGGGGGCGGAGGCGCATAATCGCGTGGATCACTGATCCCGAGGCGATTGAGCGCTTCCCTATAGCGCTCAGCGGAACTCACCCGGCGCTGCTCAGTGGAATTGACCCACCCAGGTAGGCGGCGACAGGGACGGGTGGCGAGAGGATCGAAGG
>MWEK01000032.1 GCA_002070955.1 Planctomycetes bacterium ADurb.Bin069 | reverse complement strand
TTCCCCGAACGCCATACGGCTCTCCCGTACGGCGTTCCCCTTACTGTCCCGTTCCAAATAATCTGGGAATCCCCGTGTCAAATAATCCGGGACTTAGCAGGAATTGAAGGGGATTCCTCGGCTTCCCGCGGACATTGTTCCAGGCGGTTTCGAGGTGGTAACGGCTCAAGACGCCCAGGCGATCGGCCGGGGGCCGCCGGGCCTAAAGTTTCATTGCATTGGTGGCGATAAGCGAGTATAGATGGGCGAGAGGGATAGGAAGTCCACGTGTTTCCGGAGATATTGGCCATGAGTAGCGATGTCAAAATCGTTCCCAAAACCGGCCGCAAGAGGGCGACGAAGGCGGTGAGCCCGAAGACGGCGGGCGCGATGGCGACGGGCGGGACCGGCGCTGCAAAGCCCGCGGGCCAGTCGGCGAAGGCTACGGCCCGGCGGACGGTGTCCGCCGAGGAACGGCGGCGCATGATCGCCGAGGCGGCGTACTTCATTGCCGAGCGCGAGAAGTTCCATGCCGATCCGGCCTGGTGCTGGCTCGAGGCGGAGAAAGAGATCGACCGCAAGGTGGCCGTTCAGTGAACGGCCCCGCGGGGCGGAGGCGAGGTCTAAGCCTCGACGAAGCCGCCCAGGAGCCGGCTGCCCAGCGGGTGCTGGAGCTTCCGGATCGCGCGCACCTCGATCTGGCGGATCCGCTCGCGGGAGACCTTGAACCGCCGGCCTAGTTCCTCGAGACTGCAGCCCGACTCGTGATCGATGCCGAAGCGGCGTTTGATCACCTCCTGCTCCCGCAGGCTCAGCCGGTCGAGCACCCCGCGGACGCGCTCCCTGAGCATCTCGCGGTTGACCGAGGTGAGGGGGGACTCGGAGCTGTCGTCCTCGACGATGTCGCCGAAGCTGGAATCCTCGCCGTCGCCCAGCGGGCTGTTCAGCGAGATCGGCATCTTGGAGAGCTTCAGCAGCCGGCTGATCTCCATCTCGGGGATGCCGGAGTTTTCCGACAGGCTGGAGAGGCTGGGGGGCGCCCCGTTCTGGGTGGTGAATTGGCGCGCCCAGGCCTCGAGCTTGCCCATCGTCTCGGCGACATACCCCGGGAAACGGATCATACGGCCCTTCTCGACGATGGCTCGGGCGATCGCCTGGCGGATCCACCAGGTGGCGTAGGTGCTGAACTTGTAGCCCTTGCGGTGGTCGAACTTGTCGCAGGCGCGCATGAGGCCCGTGTTGCCCTCCTGAATGAGGTCGAGGAAGGGCAGGCCGCACTTGCGGTAGCTCTTGGCGATGCTGACCACGAGGCGCAGGTTGCCCGACGAAAGCCGGTTGCGCGCGTCCTGGTAGCGGATGCGCTGCTCGCGAATCGTGCGGGCCCGCGCCATGAAGTCCGCGGGGGACTCCCAAGCCGCGCGGCGGAAGCGCTGATCGTGGGCGATTCCGCGGTTGCGGCTGTGATCGCGGGGCAGGGTCTCGGCGAGGGCGACGGCCTCGTCGGCCCAACGGGTCAGATAAGTCGTCTTGATCTGGTGCTTTTCGATGAGACGGATGCCTTCCGCGATGCGATTCTGCATGCGCCGCGCCGCCAGCATCCGTTTGCGGCGCTCGCCCCGGTCGGCGGCGGGATAATCGCGGTCGTTGGCCTCGAGCAAGCGGTGGAGCCGGACGATGGTGCGGTCAAGCTCCTGCCGGACGCGGTCGCGGTCGCCCTTCTGGGCCGTGGTGATCTCGAGAGCCTGCTCGACGTGCAGTTCGCGGCTCTGAATGAGCTCGAAGATCTCCAGGGCGCCGACCTGGCCGAGACGCATCCCGAGGACCGCCTTCCTGAGCTTGCGCTCGGACTGCTCCATCTCGTCGGCGAGATGGATCTCCTCCTCCCGCGTCAGAAGCGGAATGGTGGCCATCTGGGAGAAGTACATGCGGATGGGGTCGTTGAGCTTGCGCCGGTTCAGCTCCTCCTCGGCGTCCTTGTCGAGCTCATAGCGCTCCTCCTCATCGAAGGCCTCGCCGTCATCCTCGGGTTGATCGGCCCCGGCGGGATCCTCGGTGATGACCACGCCCTGCCCGTCGAGAAAGCGCAGCATGTGCTCGAACTCCTGGGCATCCGGAGTTTCCTCCGAGAACGCCGTGAGCTCGTCATAGGAGACGGACTTGCGGTCCCCGATGAACTCAAGCAGCCGCTCTTCCGTGGCTTTGGACAGTTCCATGTCGCCTCCTCAAGGGCCCCACGCTCCCGCGCCGTTTCGCAGGAAACCCGTCCCGTCCGCGGAGGGAGGGGCGGGCATTTCCACTGCTAATACAACGAAGATCGTTCCTCAAAAGTTGGATCGTTCTGCAGCTTAGACGCCGCGGGACGGCCCCGCGTTTATGTTTGGATAATTAAAAGCGCCTCACTTGTTTCCGCGTACGCTTCGCGGGCCTTCCCGGGGAAAAATGGACCTCCATTATGCCAAGTCCGCCGTCGCCTTTCAAGTGGAAAAGAGGACAAAAATCAAAAAATTATGCTTAATGTTTCGACGGCTTCGGGTCGAGATGAGGGGGGGGCTTGTGACCTCCGTCATCCGCGGAGGATCGAAGGGTTGGGGCTGGTTGGTCCCCAGCCGAGGCCGTTTCGAGAAATGAAGCGGCTTTCAACGGGAAGGCGTCCTGCGTCGCGGGACGCCTTTTTTTATTGGCGCGCGCCCGAGGCAGACGCGTGTTGCCGCGTTCCGCCGCCCTTGCGCCCTCCGCCCGCCGTGTTGTTCCCCTGCTGCTCCCCGGGTAAAATTGAGGCCGTGAAGCGTGCATTTGGTCTTTCCAGGGTCGTCGCCGCTTACGCCGCGTGCATGGCCGCCGCTTGCCTGTCCCGCGCGGACAGCACGGTGATGTTCAACGAAATCATGTACCACCCGGCCGGCGACGAGACGGCGTTGGAATGGGTGGAGCTTCACAACACCATGGCCGTGGACATGGACATCTCGGGCTGGTCCCTCGCCGGGGGCATCTCTTACACGTTCCCCGAGGGCTCCGTCGTGCGGGGCGGCGGTTTTGTGGTGGTGGCCGGCAACCCGGCGGCGCTGGCGGCCGCGGCGCAGATTCCGATGCCCGCGGGGCCTTTCGAAGGACGACTGGAAAACGCCGGCGAGCGCCTCGATCTCCTGAACAACAACGGCCGTCTCATGGATTGCGTCACCTATCGCGACCGGGAGCCGTGGCCGGTGGCGGCGGATGGCTCGGGGGCGTCGCTGGCGAAGCTGCGGCCGGCGAGCGCGAGCCGGGAGCCCGGGAACTGGGCGCCGAGCGCGGTTTCGGGAGGCACGCCCGGGAAGGTCAATTTCACCGCGGGCACCATGCCGGCTCCCGCGCCCCTGCGTTTCAACGAGACCGCGGTCGGCGGCCAAGAGGGGACCTGGGTCGAACTCTTGGCGGTGGCGCCGTGCGAGAAGCTCGGAACCATGCTCGAATGCAGCTCCGGCGGCCGGCTTGTCCTCTCCACGGGGACGCTGGCCGCGGGGGGCCGCCTGGTGTTCTCGGCCGCCGATCTCGGGTTCGAGCCGTCCGCCGGGGACAAACTTTTTCTCCGGGCGCCCGACGGCGAGAGCATCTGGGACGCCGTGCGCCTCGCGCCGGGACTGCAAGGCCGGTTCCCCGAGGGAACCGGCCCCTGGTGCATCCCCGACGCGCCGACGCCGGGCGCCGCGAACGCCGTCACGCTCTGCGAGGATCTCGTGATCAACGAGATCATGTACCATCCCATGTTAGATGAGAACGAGCGCGGGGAGTACGTCGAGCTGTACAACCGCGGCGCCGCGGTGTTGGACCTGAGCGGGTTTCGGTTCACCGACGGCATCGCCTTCCAGTTCCCCGAGGGGATCATGCTGGGGCCGGGCGCGTACCTGGCGGTGGCGCGCGACCCGGCCTACATCCGCGCGACCCACGGCATCGACAACGTGGTCGGGCCCTTCAGCGGCGCGCTGGCCAACGACGGCGAGCGGATCGCGCTGGCCGATGCCCGGGGGAATCCCGCCGGCGAGGTGCGTTATTTCGAAGGCGATCGCTGGCCGGCCTACGCCGACGGGGGCGGCTCGAGCCTCGAACTGCGGGACCCGGCGGCGGACAACACGGTCGCCGAGGCCTGGGCGGCGAGCGACGAGTCCGGGAAGTCCGCGTGGCGGACATATTCGTATACGGGAGTGGCGCGAGCCGACCGCGGCCCGACGCTGTGGCGGGAGTTCGTGATGGGGCTCCTGTACGCCGGCGAAATTCTGATCGACGACGTGAGCGTCCTGAGGCGGCCGAGCACCGCGCCCGTGGAACTCCTCCAGAACGTGACCTTCGCCGGCGGGACGGCCAAGTGGCGCCTTCTGGGAACCCACCGGCTGAGCGGCGCGCAGGACGACCCGGTCAGCCCCGGGGAGAAAGTCCTCAGACTGGTCGCCACCGGCCCCACCGAACACATGCACAATCACGCCGAGACGACGCTCAAGGGCACGGAGGCCGTGGTCAACGGGACGGAGTACGGCATCTCCTTCCGCGCGAAATGGCAGGCCGGCTGTAATCTGCTCAACACGCGGCTTTACTTCAACCGTCTGGCGCGGACGACGGCCCTGGATGTCCCGGCGGCGCGCGGCACGCCCGGGGCGCGCAACAGCGCCTGGGTCGCGAACCTCGGCCCGACCTTCGCGGCCTTCGAGCATGCCCCGGCGGTGCCGGAGGCGTCCAGGGAGGTGGTCGTGACGGCGCGGCCCGAGGATCCCGACGGGGTGGCCGCCTGCACCCTGGCGTGGTCCGTCAACGGCGGGGCGTGGCGCCGCGCGGCCATGACCGAGGAGGCCGACGGGGCGTACCGGGGAACGATCCCGGGGCAGTCCGCCTCCGCGGTGGTGCAGTTCTACGTCGAGGCCGAGGATGGGCGCGGCGCCTTGAGCACGTTTCCGGCGCGCGGCCCGGCCTCGCGCGCCCTTTACAAGGTCAAGGACGGCCAGGCGCGCCTGGGGACGCTCCACAACCTGCGGATCGTGATGGCGCCCGCCGACGCGGCGCTGCTTCACACGCCCACCAACGTAATGAGCAACGAGCTCCTGGGGGCCACGGTCATCTACGACGAGTCCGAGGTTTTCTACGACGTGGGCGTGCGCCTGAAGAGCAGCCAGCGCGGGCGCCTGGCGTCGACGCGGGTCGGCTTCTCGATCCGGTTCAACGCCGACCGGCTCTTCCGCGGCGTCCACCGCACGCTGGGCATCGACCGGTCCGGCGGCATCATGTTCGGGCGCTCCTTCGGCCAGGACGAAATCTGCGTGAAGCATATCGTCAACCACGCGGGCGGCATCGCCGGCATGTACGACGACCTGGTATGGGTGATCGCGCCCCGCGCGGAGCACACCGGCACGGCGCTCCTCCTCATGGCGCGGTTCAACGACGTGTTTCTCGAATCCCAATGGCCGCGGGGCGGCGACGGCACGCTGTACACCTACGAGCTGATCTACTATCCCACGACCACCGCGGACGGCACCCAGGAGGGCCTGAAGCTGCCGCAGCCCGACGAGGTCACGGGCGTCGACATCCAGGACCTCGGGGACGACAAGGAACTCTATCGCTGGTTCTTCCTGATCGAGAACAACCGCGCGCGGGATGACTACTCCGACCTGATGCGCTTCTGCAAGAACTTCGCCGCGCCGGCCAACGTGCTCGAGGATCGAGCGGCGGAAGTCATGGACGTCGACCAGTGGATGCGCACCTTCGCCATGTACTCGCTCTGCGGCATCGGCGACACGTACACCCAGGGTCTCTTCCACAACAACATGTACTACGTCCGCCCCGAGGACGGCCGGGTGCTCGTCTTTCCCTGGGACATGGACTTCGCCTTCGTCCGGAGCACGAGCGCGGCGCTGTGGGGCGATGGGAACCTCTCGCGGATCATCGCCCTGCCGGCGTACACCCGGCTGTTTTACCGCCACCTCCAGGACATTATCGCGACGACGTACAACCGTGCGTACATGGAACGTTGGACCACCCACTACGGGGCCCTCTGCAACCAGGATTTCCGCCCGATCGCCAGTTACATCGGCGAACGGGCGGCGTTCGTCTCGAGCCGGCTGCCCGCGGGGGTCGCCTTCGAGCTGGTGACCAACGGCGGCCTCGACTTCTCCGTGGAGGCGGCGTCCGCCCCGATCGAGGGCAAGGGTCCCATCGAGATGCACCGCTTGACGCTCAACGGCGCTCCGGTCGCGCCGCGCTGGCGCACGACCACGCGCTGGATCTTGGATGTGCCCTTGGAGCCCGGGCCGAACCCATTGGTCTTCGCCGCCCTCGACGGGCGGGGGGCGCCTATGGCGACCGCGGCCATCACGGTGACGTCGACCCTCGCGTGGTACCCGCCGGAAGTGTTCATGTTCTCGCCGCAGGAAGGGCCGGAGACGGGGGGAACGACGGTGCAGATCTACGGCGAGGCCTTCCGGCCGGGCATGCGCGTGCGGTTCGGCGAAGCGGAATCCCCGGCGGTGACGGTGCTCGCCCCGGCCGTCGCCGAGGCCGTGACGCCGCCCGGCCTCGGCACGGTGGCCGTCGAGGTCGAGAACCCGGACGGGCTGGCCGCCGTGGCGCCGATGGGCTTCAGCTACGTGGGCGGGGCCCCGCGCTTCGTGCGGGGCGATGCCAACGCCGACGGCCGCACCGATGTGGCGGATGGAATCGCCATGCTGCAGTTTCTGTTCGGCTCGGGCGCGCTCGACTGCAAGGAAGCCGCTGATGTGAACGACGACGGGGCGCTCAACATCGGCGACGTGATCGCGCTCCTGGGCTACGTTTTCGCCGGGGGGACGCCGCCGCGGGCGCCGCACGGGGTCTGCGGCGTCGATCCCACGCCCGACGCGCTGGGGTGCGAATCCTTCGCCATTTGCCGGTGAGCTCGGGAGGGGTCATGGCCTTCATGTCGGAGGATTTCCTGCTCGGATCGAAGCCGGCGCGGGTGCTCTTTCACGAGCACGCGGCCGGCATGCCGATCTTCGACTATCACTGCCACCTGCCGCCCGCCGACATCGCGCTGGACCGGGCCTTCGAGAACCTGGCGGCGATCTGGCTTGCGGGCGACCACTACAAGTGGCGGGCGATGCGCGCCAACGGCGTCCCCGAGCGGCTGATCACCGGCGATGCCTCCGACGAGGAGAAGTTCCTGGCTTGGGCGGCGACGGTGCCGGCGACGGTGGGCAACCCGCTCTACCACTGGACGCACATGGAGCTCAAGCGGCCCTTCGGGATCGTGGGGCGGCTGCTGGGGCCCGACACGGCCCGCGCGATCTACGCCGAGTGCGGCGCCATGCTGGCGACGCCCGAGTTCAGGGCGCGCGCCGTGTTGGGGCGGGCGGGCGTGCGCGTCCTGTGCACCACCGACGACCCCGCGGACACGCTGGAGCATCACCGCGCGATCGCGGCGGAGGCCGGGTTCGGGATCAAGGTGCTGCCCACCTTCCGACCGGACAAGGCCATGGCGGTGGAAGCGCCCGAGGCTTTCAACGCCTGGACCGCGGCGCTCGAGGAGCGCTCCGATGTCGCGGTGCGGGACTATCCCTCGTTTCTCGAGGCCCTCAGGGCCCGCCACGCTTTTTTCGATGCCGCGGGCTGCCGCATCGCCGATCACGGCTTGAGCGCGGTGCATGCCGAGGAGGCGACGGAGCACGAGCTCCGGACCATCTTCAACAAGGTGAGAATCGGCAAGCCCGCCGACGAAAAGGAAGCCGCCAAGTGGCGCGCGGCGCTCATGGTCGAATTCGGGCGCATGCATACCGAAAAGGGGTGGGCGATGCAACTCCACATCGGCGCGCTCAGGAACACGAACTCCCGCGCCGCCGCCGCCCTGGGTCCTGACACGGGATTCGATTCGATTGCCGACGAGCCCTTCGCGGGGGCGCTGGCGCGCCTGCTTGACCGGCTCGACCGCGAGGAGAAGCTTCCCAAGACCATCCTCTACGTCCTGAACCCGCGGGACAACGAGGCGGCGGCCGCCATGTGCGGCAACTTCCAGGACGGCGCGACGCCCGGGAAGATCCAGTTCGGGCCGGCCTGGTGGTTCAACGACCAGAAGGACGGCATCGAGCGCCAGCTTGGCGCCTTGGCGGTCATGGGCCTCCTGAGCCGGTCGACGGGCATGGTGACCGACTCGCGCAGCTTTCTTTCCTACTCGCGGCACGAGTATTACCGCCGGATTCTCTGCAACTTCCTCGGGGGCCAGGTCGCCCGGGGGGAACTGCCCGACGACATGGAGCTTCTGGGCGGCGTGGTGCGCGACATCGCCTACCGCAACGCGGTCAGGTACTTCGGGGTCGGCGCGATCGACTAGGCGCCCGCCGGCGCGCCCAGGGCCGCCTTGAGGGGTTCCCAGGCGATGCGCGACCAGTCCTCCACCGCCGCGTCGGGCGCGCGCGCGATCGCCTCGAGTTCGGCGAGTTCCCGCAGGCTTCCGTGGGCGATCTCCGGGGCCCGGGGAACGACGGCGCGGACCGCGATCTCGGCCAGGTAGAGGATGCCGAAATGGACCCGGCCGACATCGGTCGCGTCGTCGTTGATGTAGCCCAGCACTCGAAGGGAGAAGGGGCCGTCGATGCTGATTTCCTCGGCCAGCTCCCGCTCCAGGCTGGCGCGGATGGGGTTGGCCGCCGCGCCGTCGGACCGCTCGATGTGGCCGCCGACGCCCCAGGACCACTTGCCGCGCAGCCGGGCCTCGTCGTACTTGCCGGCCTCGGACGCGCGGCGGTAGGCGAAGACGCGGGCCGAGGGGCGGTGGCAGACGATCGTGTAGGCGATGGGCTGCTTGACGCGGGGGTCGTGCTCGGCATCGCTGCGGCGCATGTAGGTCCCATGGCGGAGCGCGACCCCTTCGTAGTCCGCGGCCGAGGCGGGCGCGAAGCCCGTGAAGTACCCGGGCGCGAACAGCGCCTCCCGGGGCACCACCATGATCGTTTGTTCGTCGTTGCCCATGGGCGTCGCACTCCTTGGCTCGCGGGGGACATGGTACGATATCCGGGCGCGGGCGCGCAACGCGCGGCGCGTCGCGGAAAGGAGCCGGCCTCGATGTGCATTGCGGAGAAGGTGAAGGGGGCGCTCGGGCGCGCCTCGTGGATCCGGAAGATGTTCGAGACGGGGGCGCTTCTCAAGGAGCGCCTGGGCTCCGAGAACGTCTTCGACTTCACCCTCGGCAATCCCGTCGTGCCGCCGCCGCCCGAAGTCGACGCGGCCTTGGCGGCCATCGCGGGGGAGGACATCGCGCTCAAGCACGGCTACATGCCCAACGCCGGCTATCCCGAGACCAGGCGGGCGACGGCGGCGGCCATCGGCGCCGACCAGGGGCTCGAGGTGCCGCCCGAGGCCGTCGTCATGACCTGCGGCGCGGGCGGAGCCCTCAACGTGATCTTGAAGACGATCCTCGACCCCGGCGACACGGTGCTCGTCCCGCGCCCCTGCTTCGTCGAGTACGAGTTCTACGCGGACAACCACGGAGGGAGGCTCGTGACGGTCCCCACCGGGCCGGGCTTCGCCCTCGATGTCGAGGCGCTGGCCCGGGCGATCACCCCGGAAACCCGGGCGGTGATTATCAACTCGCCCAACAACCCGACGGGCGCCGTCTATCCCGAGGAAGCCATCGCGGCGCTGGGGGCGCTCCTCAGGGCGAAGTCGAGGGAAGGCGGCCGCACGGTCTACCTAGTGGCCGACGAGCCGTACCGGAAGATCGTGTACGACGGCGTCCGGGTGCCGCCGATCTTTCCGCACTACGAGCACAGCCTGCTCGCGAACTCCTGGTCGAAGGAGCTGTCCCTGGCGGGGGAGCGCATCGGGTACTGCGCGGTGAACCCGCGCGCCGCGGAGTTCGAGACCATCGCGGCGGGCCTGGTCTTCTGCAACCGCGTGCTCGGCTACGTGAACGCGCCGGGGCTCATGCAGCGGCTGGTGGCGCGGCTGCCGGGCGCGGCGGTGGATGTGGACGCCTACCGGGCCAAGCGCGATGCGCTCCACGCCGGCCTGGTTCGCGCCGGATTCAAGGTCGCGAAGCCCCGGGGCGCCTTTTATCTCTTTCCGGAGAGCCCGATCCCCGACGACGCGGCCTTCGTGGGGGAGCTGTTGGAAGCGAACATCCTGGCCGTGCCGGGCAGCGGCTTTGGCGGGCCGGGGCATTTCAGGCTGGCCTATTGCGTGAGTGACGCGACCATCGCGGGATCCCTGCCCGGGTTCGCTCGCATTGGGGCGCGGTATCGCGGCAAGGCGTGAGGGGGGAGGCGGGGGTGTTGTACATCAACGGCGAGCGCGTGCCGAACGAGGAGATCGACCGGGAGATCGCCAGGCTGCGGCCGCAGTACGAGCGGACGTTCGCGTCCAAGCCCCGAGCGGAACGAGAGGCGGAGCTCAGGGAGTGGTCCCGCGAGAACGTGATCGAGCAGGTGCTGCTCCGCCAGGCGGCGCGGCGCGATCCGGAGCGAGTGCCGCCCGAAGGCGTCGACCGGCGCTTTCGCGACTTGGTGAAGGAGTACGGCGGCCGGCGGGCGTATTTCGCGCATTTCTGCCTGGCACCCTCGGCGGAAGGGGATATCAAGCGGTCCATCGCGCTGGAGTTGAAGGTGGAGCGGCTGGTCGAGCGCATCCAGAACGCGGCGCCCTTTCCCACCGAGGACGAGATCCGCGCGAACTACGAGGCGTGCGTCAAGGAGTATACGGTGCCGGAGATCGTGCGCGCGGCACACATCGTGAAACACGTGGAGAACGACGCCGACCGCGCCGCGCGGAGGACGGAGCTCGAGGCCCTGCGGGGGCGCGCCGTGGCGGGCGAGGATTTCGGTGCCCTCGCGCGAGAGCACTCCGACAGTCCCGAAAACGGGGGCGACCTCGGTTTCTTTTTTCGCGGGCGGATGTCCCCGGCCTTCGACGCGGCGGTCTTCCCCCTGGAAACGGGCGCCGTGAGCCCGGTGTTCGAGACCGAGCTGGGCCTCCACATCGCGAAGCTGCTCGAGCGGCGGCCGCCCTGCCCGGCGACACTCGAGGATGCTCGAGTCCCCATCGCCGTGTTCCTGGCCAACGAGGCCCGGCAGAATGCGCTCGATGATTTTCTCGACGGGGAGAAGGCCAAGGCGCGCATTGAGGAGCGCTGAGGCGGGCGGGAGGCTTGCATGGGGATCGGGGTGCCGAGGCGGGCCGCGCCCCGCGGGGCGGCGGCGTTCTTGTGTGTTTTGTGCGCCTGTGCCTCCCCGCGCGACGGCGCCTTCGAGAGGGTGGCCGTCATCGGAGCCAGCCTGTCGGCCGGCTTCGCGCTCGAGGCGGAAGCCGGCGGGGCGCTCGATCTTGCGGGCGTGCTGGAATGCGCCCTCACGGCGCCGCACGCCCCGGTGGCGAGCGCCGCGGATATCTTCTTCTTCCTGCAGCCCGGGGAGACGGGCGCCCGGCTGGCGCGGAAAGCCGCCGAGACAAATCCGACCCTCGTGGTGGCTCTGGACTTCCTGTTCTGGTTCGCGGCCGCCGCCGCCGATGCGGAGCGTCCGGCGCGCTTGGAGGCGGGCCTGCGGCTCCTGGAAGGGTTCGCGTGCCCGGTGATCGTCGGCGACCTCCCGGACATGTCGGAGGCGGTGGGCCGGGTGCTCTCGCCGCGGCAGGTCCCGGCGCCCGCCGTCCTGGCGGAACTGAACGGCCGGATTCGCGCCTGGGCGCGGGGGCGGGCCGCCGTCGTGGTGCCGCTTTCCGAGATGATCGCGAAGATGCGCGCGGGGGAGGAGGTTCGGGCGGGCAGTCGGGTTTACTCGGGGGCCGAGGCGCGCAAGCTGCTCCAGGGGGACCGCCTTCACCCGACCGTCGAGGGGCTGGCGTGCGCGGCGGTGGCGGCGCTCGAGGCGTTTTCGGGGGCGGGCCGGGGGGCATACCTGGACGATCCGAAGGTTGTGGCCGCGAAGGCGCGGAAGTGGCCGTGAGGAGCTTTGGGCGCCGTCGCCCCTCGCGCGAAGGGGGAAGAAAATCCGGGTTCAGCCTCAAGTCGCCGCGGCCACAGGCCGATAATCTGAATATGTCGGATTCCGCAAACCGTTTTCCGGCGGAGGAGGATCTATGACGCGTGCCATGAGGGCGGCGGGCGGCCCCGCGGGCCTGGCGGCTGCGGCCGCGGTGTTTCTGTGCGTGGGATGCAAGCAGGCCGAGCAGCGCATCGGCCAGAGCCGGCCGTTGGCTCCCGAGTGGGTCTTGAGGACGCCGACCGACACCGACGATTTGAAGTTCTACGTGGGAAGGGCGGTGGCCGTGAACGCCTTGGACGAGCGCCGGGCGATGAACAAGGCCATGGACGATGCCATCGAGCAGATCGCCCGCAGCGTCGAGGTCAGGATGCGGAGCATCTCCACGACCTACGACAGCGAGGATGCCGACGAGGCCCGCGGCAACCACTTCAACCGCGACCGGCTCAGGTGGGAGACCGAGAAGTCCGTCATGGTGGACACGATCGTGTGCGGCATGCGGCAGGTCGACACGTACTGGGAGCTGTGGCGCATCAGGGAGAATCGGGACGACGGCATCTCGCATGACTTCAAGCGCTACAAGTACTGGGTGCTCGTGTCCTTTCCGAAGAAGGCCATCGAGGAATGCGAGCGCCAGGTCAAGGAAGCCTACGCCGACGAGCTCGAACCGCTGCTCAAGGCCGGCGATGATGCCTACGACACGGGCAGGCACGAGGAGGCGGTGCGGTCGTACCAGCGCGCCATCGGGAAGTATCCCTACGCCCGGGCGCAGGTAGCGGAGCGCATGGCGCGGGCCAGCCTGGAGCTTGCCGCGACGAAGGCCAAGAACGGCGACCACGAGGGGGCGATGCAGCTTCTCAGGCGGGGTTACTCGCCGACCCTGCCTCTCGAGCTGAAGGCGCCCATGCGGGAGCGTTTCATCGAGTCCTATGCCGAGGAGGCGGCGGCGCGCGTGCGCGAGCTGGCCGGCATGTGGGGCTGGAAGCGCATCGGCGTGGCGTCCTTCGAGCCCGAGGCGGGCGGCGAGAAGCCCAGCAAGAACGTGCCGCTTCAAATTGCGCACGCGCTGGCGCGCGAGGGAGACGTGGTGCCGTCGTTCCGCCCGGCCATCGATGCCGGGGGCGGGCGCATCGTGCGCGGCGTCGCCTACGCGGCGGATGCGGACCTCGCCCGCACGATCTCGAAAACCGGCGACGATGCCTTGCTGGTGGGCACGATCGGGCGGGAGATCGCCACGTTCGTCTACAATGTCGACGATGGGCGCACCCACCCGGTCATGTTGGCGGCGAATCTGGGCGTCGCGGATGTGCCGGACGGCGAGCCCGCCGGCTCGGCCTGGGACGTCTTCGTGCCCCACGATCGGAAGTTCCGCGTCGAGGTGTGGACGGATCGGGATTCCTACCGCATCGGCAGCGGCGTGAACCTGTACGTCCGGTCCAACCGGAAGTGTTACATGGTGATCGTCAGCGTGCATGCCGACGGAATCGCCCAGGCCTTCATCCCGGTCTTGCAGGCCCGCTTCGATTTCGCCCAGCCCGGGCGCACGTACCCGGTGCCCAACGAAGCCGGCCTGCCCTTCGATCTCAAGGTGCTCGGCCCGGCGGGGAAGGAGACGTTCCGCGTCTTCGCCAGCGAGAAGCCGATGGTCCTGGACGACATCCTCTGCGACCGCATGCCGGAGGGCGAGCTGATCGCGGCTTTGGGGAAAGAGCTGCACCGGCTGGGCCCGATCCCCTGGACGATGGCGGAGCACACCATCGAAGTGGTGAGGTAGGCGTCCCGCCGCCCCCGCCCCTGTCGTCACGCCCGACCGCGCCCACCAATATCGACAGCTCTTTCCCGAGATGATCTGTGATTGGCGCCGTTTGCGATCGCGGGCGCCGATCGCCAGTTCCGGTGGGCCGACGCCCGAATCGACGGCGCCACGGTGGTCGTGTCGGCGGAAGGCGTCTTGGCCGGGGGTGACGGTGGGTAAACTGTCGCGCCGAGCGGCGGCTTCAAGGGGAGGCCCGGCCGGACTCGGCGGCTTTGGTCGCTTCTTCCTTGAGAGTGCGGAGCTTCAGACCCAAGCGGGCGGTGAAGAACAAGCCCGCCAAGGTCACCGGGACGATGCCCAGGAAGAGGGCGTAGAACGAGCCCGCCAGGGCGACCTCGCGATCGACCCCGAAGGGCTGGAGCGCGATCACGAAACAGAACTGCGTCGTGCCGATGTAACCCGGCGCCGACGGCAGGGTGATGCCGAGGGCGCAGACGCTGAAGAGGAAAAAGGCCGCGAGGAGGGACGGGAATTCGGCCGGCGTGAAGGAGACCGCGGCCAGGTAGAGCATGAGGCCGTTGAGGCTCCAGATAAGCAGCGTCATGCCCAGCATGGCCGCGAACTGCCGCGGATCGCGCAGCGAGAAGAGCCCGGGGACGCCGGCCTGAAGCAGGCCATAGAGCCTTGCGTGGAGTCGCGCGCGCAGCCCGCGGCGGCGTTCCCGCGGAAGGAAGATCAGGGCGCCGACGGCGGGGCGGAGGGCCGCCGCGAGGAAGCGGTCGGCGGCGCGGAGCGCCCAGGCGGTGCGCCACACGAAGGCGGCGAAGCAGGCGAAAAGGACGAGGGTCGCCGCGCCGACGACGGCTCCGACGGCGCGCAGTCCGGCCAATTCCGGCGACAGGGGGACGAACTGGAGGGTGACGGCGAAGACCGCCACGATGGCGAGGAAGTCCATGAGCCGTTCCAGGACGATGGTTGAGAGGACGGCCGCGTTGCTCAGGCCGCGCTGCGCCGCCAGAACGTACATGCGCACGAACTCCCCGAGGTGGGCGGGCAGAAGGTTGTTGGCCATGAAGCCGATCATGAGAGACGGTAGGACGTCGTTGGCGCGGAGCGGCGCGAGCGGGCGGAGGAGCCGGCTCCAGCGCACGGCCTTGAGCCAAAAGAAGGCGGCCAGGAGCGCCATGATAAGGAAGAAGAAGGGCACAAAGAAGCGCGGATCGACGCCTGTCAGGCGTTCCCACAGCTTGCCCGGATCGGCGGAGCGGACCGCGAGGAAGAGGAGCGCGCCGCCCGCCGCCAGTCCCAGCGCCGTGTGGAGCGCGTGTGTGCGTTTCCCGGACATCGGCCGGGATGGTACCTGGTTCCTCGGCGGGCGTACAGGGCCGCGCCCCGTGGAATCCCTGTTGACACGACGGGTGGGGGTGGGGATACAATCCTGCCGTTGCGCCTGGGGCGCAGGGAGGTCATTCGTGGCTAAGGCACGCATCGCGGCGGCGGTGTTGCGGGGAGCGGCGGCGCTGGCGGTCGTCTACGCGGCGGGTTGCGTGGGTACGCCGCCTTTTTCCGAGCCGACCTATCTGACGACGACGGATTTCTACCAGCTTCCTTACGACATGACGAAGGAGGCCTTCATCAAGGAGTGGCAGGGGGCGCGGTCGGGGGTAATCGGCGCCGAGCCGGTGGTCTACACGACGTACCCGGGCATCGATGTCTGGGAGGTCCTGATTTATGAAGTCTACGACCACAGCGACCCCCTGCGCATCCCGAAGCCCAAGCCCGACCACCGTGAATACGTTCTCTTCAGAAACGGGGAGCTGAAAGCCTACGGCCGGGGCGAGTTGACGCTAAGCCCCTACGACGTCCTGGTCGAGCGCCACGTGCTGTCGGAGAAGTGAGGGCGGGGAATAGGGGATTCTACTCTTCCGCGAAGTAGTCGGAATCCACCCGCTTGAGCGCGTAGGTCGCGACGGTAGTGAAAAAAAGGCCGCTGTCGCGATTTCCGCAACAACGGCCCTTTAGGTTTGGTCGGGGCGACTGGACTCGAACCAGCGACCCCCAGAACCCCATTCTGGTGCGCTAGCCAAACTGCGCTACGCCCCGACGAAGTACTCTGGGATAACCATATACCGCGAACCGCGCGGCGTCAAGGATGCGCCGCGGCTTTGGCGAAGTCGGCGCGGAATGAACGCCGCGGGCCGAGGCGCCGTGCCCTCGCCTGGGCGAGGGCACGGCGCGGGGCGGATCGTTGCCGCCGACCAATCATGGCGTGCCGCAGGGCGGAAACTCGGGGCAGCCGCCCACCTTGTTGGGACAGCCTGCTATGGGAAGACACTTCGTTCCGAGCCTGTGCGCCGGGCCGCGGCCGAAGAGCCATGAGAGCATGGCGATAGCGTCGGCGATGTCGTACAAGGTGCCGTCGCCGTTCCAGTCGAGGAGTGCGAGGTCTCCCGAACCCGGGTTCTTGTAGGTCCCCCCCTCGCAGGGGAGGTTCGCGTAGCCAAGCCCGCTGCCGAAGAGGTGATTCAGGAGCCAGATCGCATCGCCGATGTTGACGGTCCCGTCCTGATTGGCATCCCCCGGGACCTGGTAATTGACGCGGACGGAGCCTTTGCAGGCGCAGTCCGCGCCGCTGGCCAGGGTGAATTGCGTGCTGTCCAGATCGGTGTCCCCCGCGCTGTCGGAGACCATTAAGTAGAGGACGTAGGTCCCTTCCGGGAGGCTGCTCAGCTTTTCGGTGACGAAGACGCGACTTTCGAAGCCGATGGCGTTCTCTTCATCGGGAGCGTTGAGGTACCAGACGAATTGTTCCAGCGTGCGCTTGGGCTCGGCGTTCGGTGATGCCGTCGAGAACGAAGGTCTGGTGGAGGTCCTTGCAGAAGCAGTACGGTCCGCCCGGGTGCGCGTTCGGGCGAAGTTGCGGGTCCCGCGCCTGGAACTCCGTCGACAGGTAGCTTCTGTACTCGCCGAGGACGTGATCGACCACCGTAATCGGGTTGAGCGTCAACGTTATCTCTCCGTAACGAGGTTTTCAGAAGGAGCCGAGAGGCGGCGCCACGGGAGTCTTCGTTATCCGCGGAGCCGGCCGCACCTCTAGCGACAGGCGCCCTGCAGCCCGGCGGACTTCCGAAAGAATTCGGACAGCAGCAATCCCAAAGCATGTCCATTCATAACGGGGTCTCGATTGCGCGCGCGCCATGCTGTGTATGTGGCTGTAAACAAAGAGGTTAGCCGCGAGCTCGCTCATTTCTGTCATAACTCCAGTCATTTCTCGCGGGGTGGCCAGGCGGGGCCGGGCACATAGTGAGCACCGCGCTTCTCGCCGGCCAACACAAGCACGCCCTCCTTCACAAGGAGCGCAAGGCGTCGCGTCGCCTGGGGCCGATCAACGCCGAAGATCTCCCGATAGTCGGCGTTGCTGATCCGACCTTTGCCTTCCATCCGAAGCCGGAGCGCATCTAACGGCGCCGACGTCAAAACCGCCTGCGGGACTGCTTCCGAGCAAACGCGATACCAGCAGGCGCGCGTCGTCCGTCCGTGGCCAGAAGCCCTCGGTTTTCCAGATCGAGCAGCTCGCGGTAGGCTTGATCACGATCCACTCGGTTGAGCTTTTGGTAGTCCCCACTTTGAAAGGGGCGATTATGGAACGCGACGAGCGCCCGCTTCTGCCTGACCTCGATCGGCAATCTGCGCACCGCCGCCGTCCAGCCCTCGTCAGCACCCTCGAAGATGGGCTCGTTTCGTAAAACCACCTGGAAGCGGTCCGGCGTTTCGTTGAATTCAGGGAGTGGCAGCCGAGGAGAGCTCCATCTCCTCGGTCATTTGCGGTATCCCTTCGCCCTGTTGCCGCATGATCCCCAGTTCGGTCAGAAAGCGCGCGAGACGCGGGTTGCGGCTGGCGTGGACGCGCCGCCGTGCGCGTAGGTCGTCAATCGAAACTTCAGGCAGCAGGTCCCCGGGGCTGTGGATCTCCAATCGGTCGTCGAAAAGCCACACCTCAACGCAGCGGGTTGCCGGGAATCGCCGCTTCCGGCGCCCGAAAACTCCTCAGCACTCGGGGAGCAGCGCGCGCGACATGAAAGTCATGGAGCTGTCCCAAATTCCAACGGAGAAAGGGCCCTCCTCCTCGACCCGCACGGCGGCCATGATCCGCGCCGTGTACCTCCGGTCCACGCATTCGCGGTAGAGCGCCAGGTAAGTCCCGCCGGCAAGCGCGTTCTTGAGCGCCTGAATGCGTTTCTCGATCTCCACGTCGAGGGTGTAATTGGCGAACTTCCGCGCGTAGTGGTACAGGTTCGACACAACCCTGAACATCGTCACCGGCGAGGCGATTAGGTCGAGTTGGTCGAAAATATCGCGGAAGCGCTTGTCTTCGTTCTTGGCGCCCTCGGCCAGCGCCGCGCTTTCCAGGAGCAGCGCATTCACGCGGAGGTCGGCATGCCCGGACGCGGCGGCAAGCTTGGCGCATTCCTTGAGAACCGCCAAGAGGCCCTTCGTGTTCCCCCGTTTGACCTCGACGTCCCCGCGACACGCAAGACAGGTGCTCATGCCCTGCAGAAAGCCTGATGCGCCCACACGGGCGAACAGATGCTGAGCCTCCCGGTAGGCCGCCTCGGCCTCAGGCAGCATCTTTTGCGCCAAGGCCAGGTGGCCTTGCGCCAAGCGGATGTAGGCCTGAATGAAAGGGGTCGGGTGCGGCCGGACACATTTCTCCGCCTCCGCCAGCGACTGCGCCGCCTGCTCGAAGGCGCCTGCCGTGAGCGACGAAACGGCCGCTCCCATGTAGCACCAGAAGTACCCCTCGAGATTCCCCAGCTTCTCCACCGCCGCCAGGAGTTCCGGGTGCAGGAAGTGGCCGCGCGCGCGGGCAAGGTCGCCGAGGGCGTAGTAAACCTGCCCGAGTCTGAGAAAGTACCGCTTGACGAAATGCGCGGTGGCGCGCCGGCCGAGCAGTTGGCGCGCCTTCTCGTAGCAAGCGAGTGCCCCTCTGTTGTTGCCGCCCATGAAGTTCACGTCGCCCAGGAAGAACTCGGCCTTGGCGTACTCAAAGAGCGCCGGAGGATGCTCGTGGATCAGCTTGACGAGGATGCGCTGCCCGCCCCGCAGCGCGGCGACCGCGGCCTTGGGCCGAGCCCGCAGACAGAGAATGATGCCCTCGAGCACTCGGAGGCGGCCGCGGCCGAAGTTGTCGCCGTCCCGCGCAAGCAGCGTGACGGCCTCCCGGACAAGCTCCCCCGCATGCTCGTAATCGCGGTCCCGGCGTAAGACGATCAACGCTTTGACGCGCAGCGCCTGGGCCCACTCTCGGCGTCCGCAGCCGGGCGTCAGCGGCGCGATCGTCTCCTGGGCCGCTCCGAAATCGCCCAGCACCGTGAACGCGGAGGCGAGCAGCGCGCGCTCGTTCGCCTCGGCGGCGCCGCCTTCTCGAATCAGCGCCAGGCGCGCGCGCCGCAGCTCGATCTCCTCGTGATACCAGGAAAGGTGGTTGCACGCGGCGGCCGAGAGTGCGAGAGCCTCCAACTTAGCCTCGCGGCAACCGTCGGCGGACCCGACCATCGGTTTGAGGGCCTCGAGGGCGGCCTCGAAGTGCCCCTGGGCGATCAGGGCCTGTGCACCGGAGATGAGCGCGTGAGCACGGCGGTTCATGCGGCACCTCCTGCTTCGGAAGGCTACCTGCGTTAAGTCGCGGGCGGTCCCGTCGCGGCCGGCGTGAAATCGACGACGCCGGCCGTCTCACAGGCGGAGCCGCGTGTTTGCGTCGACCGCGGTGCGGCGGGATGAGGCCCGCCGAGACATGCGTGTCGCAGAGCGGAACCCACAAATAAACCCTCAACGTCCCTTATGACGCCGCTGATTTTATACTGGAAGGGGGTGAGCGGTCAAGGGAAATCTGTAACCGTTCACGGTTTTTTATGAATTTCGAGAAATGCCTAGACATCCGCCTCGCCCAGTGGTATACCAGGCGGCATGGACGACAAGGACTTTCGCCTACAACAACTGGAGAACGAGAACGCGACCCTGAAGAGGACCATCGCCGACCTGACAGCGAAGCTCCTCGCCGCGGAAACTACGTTCAGCGCGCTGGAAGCGAAGATCGCGCAACTTACACGGGATGCCCGCACCAGATAGAAGCCGCCGTCGTCGGACACCGCCAAAGCCGCGTCAAGCGGCATTTCTGGGGTGCGGGAGATGCGGCGCCCCGGCGGCCAGCCTGGACACAAGAGGCACGAACGAACGGCGTTTCTTCGGGGTATGCTCACCCACGCGTTCGGCGGAGTAATCGGCCGCGGCTTCTTCTCGACCTACCGTAAGTTCAGGCGCGAGTCGCCGGCGACTGGGCAGTCCTCTACGGCTCACCTGATTCGGGAGATCCGATTCGCAGCCGAGCATCCGAACCAAGTCCTTTCCCGTTGAGGCACCAAGCTCCTTGCGCGCGCAAGACACCTCGTCATCGAGCAGCGCGTCACGCGGGGTACGCGCAGCGAAGCTGGTCATCGATGGCGCGAGCCGGCGCGGGGAGGTTTGCTGGTGGGCGCCGCGGAGGGCTTACCAGATCGAGAGGCCCGTGTTCGGGAAGAAGAAGTAGGAGGACAGCCTGAGGGCCGACGTGAACAGCGACTGCTCCTGGCGGTCGCGGTCGTCGCCGGCCAGAAAGGCGATCATGTCGAAGAACACGCCGCCGATTCCGGAACCGCCGAGGCCGGCGCCCGCACCGCGAGACAGAAGGTATTTCAGGTCGCGGATCGAGGCGGAGATGGAGTCGAGGGCGGCCCGGCCCTCGGGGCCGATCAGCCAGCCCACGGCGCCCTCGCCCTCCTCGCCCAGCGCCGCGAACATGTCGCGCAGCTCCCCGACCTGCCGCCAAAAGGCATCCTCCTCGTTCAAGAGGGCGGCGCTGCCGCGGCCCTCCGCCATGGCCTCCCGCGCCGCGGCGACCGCGGCCTCGATCTCGGCCACATCCCGGACGATCGGGTCGTCGCCGGAACCGGCCAGCGCCAGGAGCGCCGAAGCCAAGCTGTCCTTGTCCCGCAGTGCGCGCACTTCCCGCGCGATGGCGTCGAGCCCGTCTTTCACCGCGCTGTCCGTGCCGAGCATGCGGGCCAGGCTTTCGCCGTCGGCCGCCGGCGCCGCGGCCAGCGCCTCGAGGTCGCTCCGGAGCGTGCCGTGAGCCAGTTCTCCCAGGATTCCCACTCGCTGCTCGAGGGCCTTGGCAAGTTCCCGCAGGTTCTCGACGAAACCCGGCGCGCCGTCCTTCGGCGCCATGGAGTTCATGAACTCCGTGATGATGCCGGAAAGCGTCGCGGGCATGGCGCCGCGGAAGACGTCGCCGCGGGCGGGGGCGCCCTTACCGGGCCGGACATCGACCACGTAACCGCCCAGGACGCTGCGGTCCGAAATGCGGAACTCGGCATCCTCCCGGAGGTCGAGGGCGCGGTGGAAGGCGAGCGTCGCCGCGGCTCCGTCCGGCTCCAGGGCGAGCTTCGCCACGCGGCCGACGAAGATGCCCGAGGCGCGAACGTCGTCGCCCTCGCGCAGCCCCTCCGCCGTGGGGAACAGGACCGTGAGCCGCCGCGGCGCGCCGCCGTTCAGGCCGGGCAGGACCTTCACGACGACGAGGACGGCTAGCAGCACGAGGCCTAGGCCCAGCGCCGCGGCGCCCGTCACGGCGTCGCGGCGCGGGAGTCTTCAGCGGTAGAAGAACCACGTAATGTAGTACCCGAAAATGATGATGAGGACGTACGACACGACGACCGCGCGGCGCGTCGCGTAGCCCACGCCGATGGCGCCGCCGCGGGCCCGCAGGCCCTGCGTGCAGCCGACCACGGCGATGATGATGCCGAAAACGAGGGCTTTGAATAGCCCCGTGTAGAGATCCTTCCCGGTCAAGGCCTCGAGGGCGTCGTTCCGGAAGAGCGCGTAGCTGACGCCCAACTGCGTGTTGGCGAGAACCGCGCCGCCGGCAATGCCCATGAGCGAGGCGTACACCGTCATCACCGGACAGACCAGGGCCATGGCGAGCAGCCGCGGCATGACGAGGAACTTGGCCGGATCGACGCCCATGACGTGCAGGGCGTCGATTTCCTCGGAGACGGACATCGTGCCGAGCTCGGCCGCCATGGCGGACCCGATGCTCGCCGCCAGGATCAGGCCCGTCATGAAGGGGCCCATCTCCCGGATCATGCCCACGGTGACGACCCGGCCGATGAGCGCGTTCTGGCCGAATTGGCTCAGCGACAGGCCTCCGTTCAAGGCCACGATCATGCCGACGAAAACGCTCACCACCATGGTGACGGGCACGGCCTCGACGCAGGTGATGCCCAACTGGTTGAGGAACGCGCGCCAGGACGTGCGCCGGAAGAGAAGGCGCACGTAGGCCGTCGCTTCCAGGCACAGGAGCACCCCGTAGCCCGCCGTGTCGGCCGAGGCATTCACCCAGGCGCCCAGGGCCCGCACCCATCTCAGCACGCTATCCTCCGGCAGTGAATGGAATGAAGAGAATCCTGTAGGTCACGCGCGCGCCGTCGCGCTCGCGCGCGAACATCCCGCCCGCGATCCGCCAGGCCTCGGCCTCGGGGCCGTCCTCCCAGGAGTAGAGGCCCCACAGAAGCTCGAAGCCGCGCGCCGCTCCGCGCCGCGAATAGCGCGCCAGGTGGAGCCATCGGCCCCAGAAGGCATCCGTCGTCGCATCGTACCACGGCAGCAGGCTGAGCGCCTCCCAATGGGCGACGTCGTCCTTCTCCTCGTAGCTGAAGAAGGGCCAGAACTTGCGCCGGTGGAGCGTGGCCTTGTCTTCCCCGCGCTCGACGTCGGCGGTCCACCAGAAGGGCGCCGCCCAGAAGCGCCGCGCCGCGATGGCGCCGTCGTCCTGCGTCTCGCGGCGCACGAGCGGCCAGAGCGCGAACCAGCGCGAGCGCTCCTTCTGCCGCCAAGTGCCGAAGAAGGGCCACAGATCGAACTGACTCTCCTCCGGGCCGGTCGTGAAGCGGATTGGCACGAGCGACGCGCCCCAGGAACGCGTCTTCCGGGCGCGGTCGTCGTAATGGGCGTAGAAGGGCCACATGATGTGGGTGCGCGTGACGTTCGCGCTGGCCGATCGGGCGTAGAAGGGAAACAGGGCCCAGCTCTCGGCCGGCGTCGGCGAGTCGAGCTGGTTGCGCTGGTGCGTGAAGAAGGGCCAGCCGACGAAGGTGCGCCGGTACTTGGGCGCGCCCTTGGCGGTGTCCGCCCAGTAGTGGCCCCAGAAAGGCAGCACCCGGCCGCCGCCCTGCCCCGGCCCGCGCACCCAGTTGACGAAGGGCCAGAGCACGTGCTGCGAAAGCCGTTCCTTCTCCCGCAGACGCGCATAGAGGGGAAAGAGCCAAAACGTGAACTCGTCCTGCCCGAAGAAGCTCTTGATCGTGCCGCCGAAGGGAAAGAGGGCGAAGTGCGCCCCCACGTCGGGGCTGTCGCCCCAGGCGATCAGGGGCACGAGATAGAAATCGCGGTCGTAGCCGCCCTCCTGGAGGCGCGAGCGGTAGACCATCACGGGCAGGAGCCAGCAGGACACGCCCCTCTCGTCGGCGCGATGGCGGAAGATCGGCCAGACGACGCGCACCTCGTCGGGCGCGGTGGAAAAGAGGGGACGGAGAAAGAACTCGCCCGTCGAGCCGTCGTATTCGATCAGGGGGGGAAGCCCGATGCGGTTCTCGATGGTGCGGCAGCCCGCCGCGGCTAGAAGGACCGCAAGCACCGCGGCGGCGCGGCCGAGCCGGGAGCGGGCCGGCGGCCGGCCGGCGGAGCCTGAAGCGAATCGGTTCATGGATTGTGGCGCCATCGGCGGAGATTACCGGACACTAGGGCCGCGCGCCGCCCGAGGCGGCCGAAACACGCCGGCGGCCCGTTTTGACAGACTTCCCACCACGGGTTAATATCGGACATTTCGAGCCCGGCGCACCAGGCTCCTTACCGCTCATTTCGGCCGGAAACGCCCCGAGACCATGGAGCATCCCTACGCCGATTTCCTGCTTTCGGTCGAGAAGCCGTCGCGCTACGTCGGCGGGGAGTACGGCAGCGCGCCCGACACGGACGGCATGCCCGTCGCGCTGGCTTTTCCCGACACCTACGAGATCGGGATGTGCTTCCTGGGCTTCCACATCCTCTACGACGTCCTGCGGCGCGAGCCGGGCATCCGCGTCGAACGCGTGTTCGCCGCTTGGCCGGACCTGGAAGCCGAGCTGCGCGCCCGGAAGCTGCCCCTCGTCAGCCTGGAGTCCTGGCGGCCCCTCCGCGACTTCGCCGTCGTGGGGTTCTCGCTGCAGTACGAGCTGTCCTTCACCAACGTGCTCGCCATGCTGGAGCTGGGGCGCATTCCCCTCAGGAGCGCCGATCGCGGGCCGGACGACCCCATCGTGATCGCCGGCGGGCCGGTCGCGTTCCAGCCCGAGCCGCTCGCGCCGTTTCTGGACGCCATCGTCCTGGGCGACGGCGAGGAGGCGCTGCCCGCCCTGCTCCGGACCGTCAAGGAACTCCGGGCCGAGGGCGCCTCGCGGCGCGCGCTGCTCGATGCGCTCGGCGCCCTTCCCGGCGTCTACGTGCCGGCCGCGACGACGGTCGCCGAGGACCCCGCAACGGGCTTTCTGGTCCCCCGGCACGCCGGCCTGGTCCGGCGCGCGCCACCGGTCGACCTGGCCGCGCACCCCTTTCCCACCGCGCTGCCCATCCCGGACACGGAGATCGTGTTCGACCGCTACGCCATCGAGATCGCCCGCGGCTGCAACGGAGGTTGCCGCTTCTGCCAAGGAGGCTTCATTTATCGGCCCTTGCGGATGCGCTCCCACGGCGAGGTGGCCCGGGCCGTGCGCAAAGGGCTGGCCGCCAGCGGGTTCGAGGCCGCGTCGCTCACGGCGCTCTCGACGGCCGACTATCCCGGCATCGAACGGCTGGCGGGCACGCTGGCCGAGGAGCTGGCGGCGAACTGGACCGAGCTCTCGATCTCGTCGCTTCGGGCCTACGCCCTGCCCGATGCGCTGTTCGAGGCGCTGGGGAGAATCCGGCAGAGCACCCTGACCTTCGCCCTGGAGGCGGGCACGCAACGGTTGCGCGACGCGATCAACAAGAACATCCGCCAGGAAGACATCCTGACCAGCGTCGAGCGCGCGGCAAGGAGCGGCTGGCGCCGCATCAAGCTGTACTTCATGATCGGCCTTCCCACCGAGACGGACGCCGACGTGCGTGCCATCATCGACGCGACCCGGACGATCCGCGACGCCGTCGCCCGCTTCGGGAAGAACGCCGCCGCGGGGGTGACCGCGTCGGTGTCCACCTTCGTGCCCAAGGCGCACACGCCCTTCCAATGGGAGCCGATGATCGGCCGCGACGAGATCAAGCGGCGGCAGCGGCTGCTCTACGATCTGGCCAAGCGCCACCGCATCAGCCTGAAGTGGCACGGCGCCGAGATGAGCCTGGTCGAGGGCGTCATGGCGCGGGGCGACCGCCGGGTCGCCGAGGCCGTCCTCAAGGCCTACGAGGGCGGCTGCCGCTTCGACGGCTGGGCCGACCGGTTTGATTTCGCCAAGTGGGAGGCCGCCTTCGCCGCGGCGGGCATCGACGTGGAGCGGTATCTTGCGGCGCTGCCGGTGGGCTGCCGGCTGCCCTGGGATCACATCGGGACCGGCGTCGACGCCGAGTTCCTGATCAGGGAGCACGGGCGGGCCCGAGCGGGCGAGGCGTCGGCCCCCTGCTACTTCGAGCGGGTGTGCCACGCCTGCGGCGCGGAGTGCGACTTCGAGGCGGCGGCGGTCGTCACGGACGAGATCGCCGCGAAAGCCGCGGCGCCCGTCCCCGAGAAGGAGTTTGCGCCGTGGCGCGTCACCTTCCGGCGCGGCGGCCGCATGCGGTACGTTTCGCAGCTCGATCTCGTGCGGACCTTTCCGCGCGTGTTCCGCCGGGCGGGAATCGCGCTGGGCTACAGCCGGGGCTTCAGGCCGAAGCCCCTGGTGAGCTTCTCGCCCGCGCTGCCCCTGGGCGCCGTCGCGCTGCGGGACCTGGCCGATGTGAGGCTGCGCGCCGGCGGGCTGACGGGCCCGGAACTCGCGGCGCGGCTCACGGCGGTGGCGCCCGAGGGCCTCGAGTTCCTGCAAGCCCGCGAGCTCAGGGAGTGGGAGAAGAAGCTCTCGCGCCGGATCGACGCGGTGGACAGCGCGGCGGCGCTGGGCCCCGGCCGCCCGCGGGCGGCCATCGAGGAGGCGGTGGCGCGCTTCATGGACGCCGACAAGGTCGAGTTGGTCGTACCGACCAAGCACGGCTACGACAAGCGCGTCGATATTCGCGCGTGGGTCGAGGAGGCGCGGGTGTGCGACGGCGTGGAGGGCGCCGGCCCCGCCGAAGGGCCGTTCCTCTTTCTGCGGGCCAAGCCTGAAATCCGGATTGCGACGATCATCGCCCACCTCGCCGGCGAGGAGATCCCGGGAACGCGGATTTACCGCGTGGATTTGGTGGCGCGGGGGGCGCTGGGGTTCGCGTCGATCAGGTGAGCGCGCGGGGCTCCCGCCGAGGGTCACCCCAGCCAGGCGAGATTGGGGCGCGCGCCGGCCACCGTGACGGATGGGCCGTGGCCCGAGCGCAGCAC
The DNA here is from genome assembly GCA_002070955.1 of Planctomycetes bacterium ADurb.Bin069. Taxonomy (GTDB): domain Bacteria; phylum Planctomycetota; class UBA8108; order UBA8890; family UBA8898; genus UBA8898. The sequence continues at coordinate 26,104 of MWEK01000032.1, read as the reverse complement.
GAAGTCGTCGCCCAGGGTGAAGAGCTTCTCCGCGATCGAGCGGCGCAGCGCGTCCGCGTCGCCGCCCCACAGATCCGTGCGGCCGACCCCCATGGCGAACACCGTGTCGCCGTTGAAGGCGACGCGCGCCGAGGGAAAGACGAAGGCCACGCTGCCGGGCGAGTGGCCGGGGACGTGCAAAACGCCGATCCGGCCGCCGCCGAAGGGCAGGTCGCCGTCTCCGTCGAGGAGGCGATCGGGCTCCGGCAGCGGCGGCGGCTCCGGCAGCCCGAACGTCCGGGTCTGGGCGCCGATGTTCCGCCAGAGGGGCAGATCGCCGCGGTGGAGCGCGATGTCCCCGCCGCACGCCGCCTTGAGCTCGCCCGCGGCCTCCACGTGATCGAAGTGTCCGTGGGTGCACAGAATCCAGACGAGCTTCCCGCCCTGCGCCGCGACCCGCGCGGCGATAAGGGCCGCGTCGCCGCCCGGATCGACGACGCACGCGGCGCCGTCGGCGCTGGTTATGACGTAGCAGTTTGTCTCTAAAAGGCCCACGGTCAAACAGGAAAGGGCGGCAATGCCGCCCGGATCGCCGCTACCGGCCATGATGGCTCCTTTCCGCGCGGGTCCCAGGGGGGCAATTGTAGGCGGCGGCGCCGCGGGGCGGAAGGGCGGCCGGCGCCGCGGGGTGTTTCGGAACGGGCGCGCTTCCGCTATGCTGGCCCACAAGACGCACGCGCCATGGTGACGGTTTACGCACTCGCTATCGTCGTTCTTTTGCTGTGCTCCGCCTTCTTCTCGGGCGCGGAAATGGCGGTCTTCGCCTACGACCGCACCGAAGCCCGCGAACTGGCCCGCCACGGGAAGGGGCCGCTGCCGCATCTGTACCGGAACCTCCACATCTTCCTTCCCACCGTCATCTGCCTGAACCTCGTGGTCAACATGGGCATCAACGTGCTCGCCGCGGTGTTCACCGACGAACACCTCGGCACGGCGTACCTGCCCCTGGTGGGCGCCATCGTCACCGTCGCGACCATCGCCTTCGGCGAGCTGCTGCCCAAAACCGTGGCCGTGCGCCGCGCCAAGGCGCTGGCGCCCGTCGTCGCCCTGCCGCTGCTGGCCCTCATGACGGCGGCGCGGCCCCTCGTCACGGTGCTCGTGTGGGGCTGCCGGGCCGTCCAGCGGCGCATGCCCTTCAAGCCGGTGCCGGTGATCACCGCCGACGAGCTGCGTTTCGCCGTCGACGAAGCCCTGGAGCGCAAGGCCATCAGCGCGAACGAGGGGTTGGTGCTCCGCAGCATCATGGCCTTCAGGCAGCGTCCGCTCAGGGAATTCATGACGCCGCGCACCGACATCATGTTCGTTCAAGCGCAGACGCCGCCCGAGGAGGTGCGCCGCCTGGCGCGCACGTGGCGCTTCGCGCGCCTTCCCGTGACGCGGGGCAGGGATATCGACTCCGTCATTGGGTGCGTGCACGTGAAGCAAGTCCTGATGATGCCCGAGCCGGCCATCGCCCCCGCCCTCAAACCGGTCTACTTCGCGCCCGAATGCATGACCGCCGGCAACCTCTTCGAGGTCATGCGGACCCGGGGGCTGTCCCTGGCCATTGTGGTGGACGAGTACGGACAGGTGGCCGGCCTGGTGTCGATGCACGATCTACTGGAGGAGCTGCTGGGATCGGAGTACCCTGACGAGTTCACGCCCGAAACGCCCTGGGTGACCCGCAGGGCGCCGGGCGGATGGGTCATCAACGCGGCCACTCCGGTGGCGACGATCAACCAGCACCTCGGCCTGGGGTTGCCCGAGGACCGCGGGCGAACCCTGGCGGGTTTGCTCTTTCAACTCCTCGGCCACCTGCCGGAGCGCGGGGAGCGGTTCGCGTGGAAGGGCTGGGAGTTCGAGATCCAAGTCGTCCGGCGCAAGCGCATCGCCGTCGTGGGCCTGCGCAAGGAGGCGCCGTGACCGGCTTGCTCTGCGCCCTCCTCTTCGCGGGCTGCGTGCTGGCGGCCCTGTACAACGGCGCCGAGATCGCCATCGTGTCGGCGAGCGGCCTGCGGCTCCGGTACCTCGCGAGCCGAGGCGTGCGGGGCAGCGCGCAGGCGCTGGACATCGCCCGGCGCCGTGAGACCTTCGTGGCGAGCGGAATCGTCGGCATGAACGCCGCGACGGCGCTGGCCGCCTTCGTGGCGACGTACCTGGCGCGGCAGGTGCCGTGGATCGCCTCCGGCGCGGCGGCGTATGTGGCGTTTTTCCTGGGAAACATCTTGTTCGTCTTCTGGATCGAGCTCCTCCCGAAGGCGATCATCCAGCTCCAGCCCACCCTGTTCCTGGTGCGGTTGGCCGGATTCGTGCGGGGCTCCCGGGCCCTTTTCAGCCCCCTCGTCTTTCTGATCGACGCGGCCTCCAACCTGCTCATGGGGCGCACGACGCTGGGCGAGCGCATGACGCGCCAGGATCTGGAGAAGCTCTTTCTGAACCCGGACTCCCGCGCGGCGATCCTCGGGCCGGAAAGCGAGATGGTGAGCCGGTTTCTGTCCTTCAGCCGGGTGATCGTGCGCGACATCATGACGCCGCGGGAGTTCGTGGTGAGCGTGGCGGAGCACGCGGGGCCGGAGGAGCTTCTGGCGGCGGTGCGGCGCTCGGGGTTCACGCGCGTCCCGTTGTACGCCGTCCCGGGCGAGAACTTCACGGGGCTCGTCAACGTGTTCGACATCCTGCACCGCCCAGAGCCGCCGGCCGCGGTGGGCGAGCTTTTGCGGAGCGCCCCCGAGGTCGCCACGAGCGAGCTCGGGTGGAGCGCGCTCCTGCGGTTCCAGGGCACGCCGCACCGCATGGCGTTCGTGCGGGATGCCTCCGGGCGGCACGTGGGCATCGTGACCGTGGCGGACCTGGTCGAGGAGATCATGGGCGAGATGGGGGGGAAATTCGAATAGGGGCGCGCCGCCCCCGCTCAGGTTTTCAAGTTGTCGAACAGCACCGCCCCCAGGCCCGTGAAGACCAAGACGGGGAGCCAGGCCGACACGAGGGGCTGCAGCGTGCCCTTGCCGGCGAGCTCGATGCACATGGCGTTGACGATGTAGAAAGCCACGCAGATGACGCAGCTCACCAGAATGCCCAGGAAAACGTTGCGGTTGTTGTGGTTGAGCACGAAGGGCAGCCCGAGGAGCAGCAGGACCACGTGGGTCAGGGGATAGGCCCAGTGCTGGTGCACCTTGACGAGGAGCGGCGCTGCGTAGCGGCGCCGCTCGAGCTGGCGCGAGAGTTCCGCGAGGGAGAGATACTGTGAGCCTTCGCCCTCGGTTTCGAAGTCCTCGGGAAGGAGATCGGTGTCGAGGGCGAGGCGTTCGTACTCGATCCAGAGCTTGTTGTCCGGCGCGCGCAGGGGGAGGCCGCGCGCATCGTAGCGATACTCCCGGACCGCCTCGCGGCCGCGTTTGAGGACCCACAGCCCGCCGCCGGGCAGGGCCTCGGCGGGCTCCCACTCGATCCAGTCCGCGACGTACTCCTTGCCGGCGGGGGGGGCGCCGTCGGCGGACTCGGTCGGGCGCATGACGATTCTGGCCGACTGGCCGCGCTTGTCCTTCGGCCAGTAGCTGCGCACCGAGAAACGGGCGCCCGCGGCATCCTCCAGGACGAGCGCCTCCCTGGCGAGCCTCCTGTGGGCGAAGGCGTAGACTCTGCGGATCTCATCCTTCATGGCGGGAATGACGAACTCCTGGAGGACGAAGGTCAGCACCGCGAAAAGGAGTCCCATCGCGAAGATCGGCGCAACGATGCGATACAGGCTCATGCCCGAGCACTTCAGCGGCACGAGTTCGTTGTTCCGGTTGAGCAGCGTCAGGGCGAACATGCCCGCCGAGAGGGTGAGCAGGGGGCCGAGGTAATACGTATAGGCCACCGGGAGCATGACGCCGTAGTAGTCGATCAGGGTCTTCACGAGGGGGTCGGGCGCGTCCAGGAACTTGCCGATGCGGCTCAGCGAGTCGGTGGCGATGTACAGGCCCGTGAAGGAGAGCGCGCAGATAAGGTAGGCGTAGAGGTAATTCTCCAGCACGTACCGGTCGCGGACGGGCATGAACGAGGTGAGCAACTTCCACGCGCGCATGGCACCGGTCCTCATGTCCTGCGCAGCCGGAGGAGAAGAACGCAGCCCACCGCGAAGAGGATCGCGTTGCCCGCGTGAATCACGAGGGGGGCGAACGCGCCGTGGCGGGCGGCCTGCGTTCCGATCATCATGCAGGGGTAGAACACGCAAATCGCCAGGAGGTTCCCGGCGAAGAACGGCACCAGTCGGTTCCGGTTGTTCAAGAGGAACGTGAGGGGCGCCGCCGCCCACAGGAACGACAGGCATGAAAGGGAGAACGCGCGGCGGGAGGAGATCTCGATGCGCGCTCGGGCGATGTCGCGGCGCAGCGTCTCGGCCTTCTGGGCGAGCTGCCGGCGGGCCTCGATGTCCCGCTCCGCCTCCATCCGCGCGCGCGCGGCGTCCAGCAGGCCGCGGTTTTCCGCCAGCTCCCGGCGGAGAACCGCCGTGTCGCGGTCGCACTCGCGTTCCTGCGCGCCCGCGAGGGCGATGGGCAGGCGATACCTGCCGACGCCGATTTTCTGGAAGAAGTGCGAGTCGCCCTTATCGCCCCGGAGGACATCGTCGGGCACCTCGATGCGGGCTTCGTCGAAGTCGACCTCCAGCAGCCTGTCGTTGACGCGCCTGACCTCGGCGCGCCGCGCCGAGATCTGGATCGGAAACTCCTGGCCCGAGGCCACGGCGGATTCGCCCGTCAGGCGCCCGATGTCCTGCACGGAGATGAAGACGTCGTCGAGGATGTTGCCCCGGTATCGGCCGCAATAGATCCGGCCCATGTTGCGGGGGAGCGGCAGCCTGAAGTCCGTCCCCTCGCCCAGCTCGGTGAGCTGCGTGAGAAGGCGCCGGCCTAGGTTGCGCTTCTGGTAGCCGATCTCGGGGAGCACGGACCCATTGAGGTAGTCCGTGGCGACGGCGCAGACCAGGCCCAGGATGAGCGCCGGCGCCATGAGCTGGAGATACGAAAGGCCGCAGGCCTTGAGGGCCGTCACCTCGCGATCGGCGACCATGCGCCCGAACCCGAGGGTCACGGCGAAGAGCAGCGAAATCGGGAGGGTGTAGTAGGTCGAGAGGATCGAGATCTTGGAGAGAAAGGGCCAGATGTAGCTCAGAGTCAGGCCGTCGTTCTGGACGAGTTGGAAAGAGACGACGGCGATGTTCATGACGGACTGGACGATGAGGGCGAGCGCGAAGATCGCGATGATCTCCAGCCCGATGTAGCGCCAGAGGACGAGCGGCGGTCGCCTGAGCATTCGCGGCTTTCTCCAGGGAGGCCCCCGTGGAAATCACATGGTACCGCCGGGTCCGTCCAAGTCAATGGGGAGCTACGCGGGCGCGCAGCGGCACGGGGCGCCGCCGCAGCGCGGGCAGCCCGCGCCGTACTTGGCCGCGGCCGCCCGCTCCAGATCGATGCCGTGCAGGGACGCCAGGGTGGCGAGCCACGCGAGCACGTCGGCGAATTCGCCTTCCAGGGCGGCGTGCCCGGGCCGGACGATGCCGCGGGCCAGCTCCCCGACTTCCTCCACGAACCAGGCGAAGGTCAGCGCGAGGCCCCGGCGGGCATCGCGCTCGTAATAGGTGCGCTCGATGAGCTGCTGGAACTCGCGGATGGTCATGCGGAGGCTCCCGGCGGCGAGAGGCCGTCGGCGCGCGACAGCCTGAGCGACGCGGCGAACGCGGGATCCTGAGAGGGGAAATCGTTCCGGTAGTGCGCGCCGCGGGACTCGCGGCGCCAGAGCGCGCTCTCGGCGATGAGCTGGGCCACAAGGAGCATGTTCTGGAGTTCCCAGCCCTGCGGGTCGCCGAACTCGACCTCGGCGACGCAGTCGCTCCAGCGCGCCAGCAGCCGCCGCGCGTCCGCGAGTTGTCTGCCCGTGCGGATGATGCCGACCTCGCGGGCCATGAGGCTCTCCAGGCTGCGGCGCATGTCGAGGACATCGAGATCGCGATGTTTGAATCCGGTCGCGACCCGCAGCGCCGGCGGGCGCGAGGCTTCGGGCGCGTCCGCGATGTCCTCGATGGCTCGGAGCGCGGCGCGGCGGCCGAACACGAGGGCCTCCAGCAGCGAATTGCTGCCCAGGCGGTTGGCGCCGTGCAGGCCCGTCACGGCGACCTCGCCGCAGGCGTACAGGCCGGGCAGGGTCGAACGGCCCCAGGAGTCCACCGCCACGCCTCCGATGGTGTAGTGGGCGCCGGGCCTGACGGGGATCGGCTCCCTGACCGGATCGATGTCGAAGCGCCTGCAGATCGCCAGGATGCCGGGGAACGAGGTCGCGAGCTTTTCCCGGCCGATGCCCGTCAGGTCGAGGAAGACCATGGGCTGGGACGTCTTGTTCATGCGGTCGAGAATCGCGCGCGCGACGACATCGCGCGGGGCGAGTTCGGCCATGGGGTGGTAGGACGGCATGAAGCGGACGCCGGCGGCGTCCTTGAGCACGCCGCCCTCCCCGCGGGCGGCTTCGGTGATGAGAAAGCGCTCGGCGCCGGCGATATAGAGGGCCGTGGGGTGGAACTGCACGAACTCCAGGTCCTTGAGCTCGGCGCCGGCGCGGTACGCGACGGCCGCCCCGTCTCCCGTGGAGTGCGGGCCGTTGGTGTTCTCCCGGTACAGGCGGCCGTAGCCCCCGGAGGCGAGGATGACGGCGCGGGCCCAGATCGCGACGAGCCCGGCGTGGTTCCGCCAGGTGAGCAGGCCCGTGCAGCGTCCGTTCTCGGTGATCAGGTCCAGAACGTACGCACCCTCGCAGACCTGAATGGACGGCTGGGCCGCGACCCGCCGGGCGAGGACGTTCAGAACCTCGCGGCCGGTGGCATCGCCCCTGGCATGGGCGATGCGCGGCTTGCGGTGCCCGCCTTCCTGGGTGAAGTGGATGGCGCCGTCCTTCCGATCGAACTCGGCGCCCCAGTCGATCAGCTCGCGCACGCGGTCGACGCCCTCTCGGATCGTGATCTCGGCGATCGGCTTGTCGGCCAAGCCGCACCCGCTGGCGAGGGTGTCCTGGATGTGCAGCTCGGTGCTGTCGCCGGTGCGCTCGGGCATGAGGACGGCGGCGACGCCGCCTTGGGCGCGGCTCGTGTTGGCATCCTGAAGCGGCCCCTTGGCGATGACCGTGACCGCCGCCGAGTCGCGCGCCGCGATTTCGCAAGCGGCGCGCAGCCCGGCGGCGCCCGCGCCGATCACGGCGACATCGGTGAAGCGGTGAAGGATGCGGCGCGAGTCGAAGGAACAGAGATAGCGTCGGTTGAGCATGGGGCAATGGTAACCCACGGGCGCCGGAGGCGGTACCGCCCTTGCGATGCGCCATCGGCTTGCGCTACCATGCTGCGTGCGCGTGCGCGCGCGCGACAGGGAGGCGTGCCGCGGCGATGGAAGTTTTTGTGATCGTGAGCGCGGTGCTCCTGGGAGCGTGCCTGGGAAGTTTCGCCAACGTGTGCATCTGGCGCCTTCCGCGCCCGGGGCTCAGTCCGGCCGCGCCGGCGCGCTCGCGCTGCCCGCGTTGCGGCGCGCGGCTGGCGTGGTTCGACAACGTGCCGGTGGCGAGTTGGTGCCTGCTGGGCGGCGTGTGCCGGCGCTGCGGGGGGCGGATCGCGTTCCGGTACACCCTGGTGGAGGTCCTGACGGCGGCGCTGGCGGCGGCGATCGCCGCCGAGTTCGTGCTGCCCGCGGGAGGGGAGTGGAACCCGGCCTGGGCCGCGTTTCTTTTCTGGCTGGCGGTGGCGTGGGGGCTTCTGGTCGCCGCCTGCATCGATCTGGAGCTGATGCTGCTGCCCGACGAGATCGTGCTGCCTCTGCTCGCGGTCGCGCCCTGGTTTTTCATGCTGTCGGACAGCCCCTTCGGACCGGGGCAGGACACGCTGGGCGGCGCGCTTCTGGAAGCCGCGGCGGCGGCGCTGGGCGGCGGGCTCGGCCTTGGCCCCAAGGCCGCCGCGGCGGCGACGGTGCTGGGGGGCGCGGCGGCGGGCCTCCTGTGCGGCGAATGGGGGCGCCGCCGCACGGCGTGGGAGAGCCGCGGGCATTTTCTTTGGTCCGGGGTGTCCGTCTACATGTTCGCCGCCGCCGCCGGAGCGGCGTGCGCCGCCCTGGCCGCGGCCCCGCATAGCGCGGCGCGGTTTCCGGGGCCGGCCGGATTCGCGGCCCTCGTCGGGGCCGGCGCCGGCGCGGGAATCACGGGGCTGATCCGGGTGCTGGGCCGCCGGGCGTTCGCGCAAGAGGCGATGGGGTTCGGAGACGTGAAGCTGATGGCGCTCTTGGGCGCCCTCGCGGGCCCGGGCGGAATCCTCTGGACGTTGGCGTTGGCCTCGTTGCTGGGCGCGGCGATCGGAGCGGCGAAATACGTCTTCACCCGGGAGCGGCAATTGCCCTTCGGCCCCTTCCTGATCGCGGGCGCGGCGGCGGCGGTGCTGGGCCGGCGCGAGCTGGGCCTGTTTCTCGAATGGTACAAGAACCTGCTTGCGATGGGGTGAGCCGCGACCAGGCGCCATTGCATCCGCGGTTCGTTTTTCGTAAGCTATACCCGCGGCCGGGACGGCGCCTCGCGCCGCGGAGAGAATGCAGCGCGCCGCGGTGTGGGCTTGCGGCGGGGTTCCTCCCGAGGGGATCCGCGGGGCGCCCGCGCCGGCGAGCAGTCACAAGGAGGTCGATATGGCGCGCGGCGGTTTGGCGGCGTTGGTGTTGCTGTGCAGCGTGGGGTGCGCGATTTCCGACGTGCAGCGGATGAATCAGCGCCTGAAGGAAGACAATTCGCGGCTGCTTCAGGAGAACCGCTCGCTCCAGGCCAAGGCGGAGGCGGCGCACAAGGACGTCGTCGACCGGGACATGGAGATCCAGCGGTTGAAGGAGCAGCTCGCCGCCTACGAGCGGGGGCGGCCGGCGCCGGCGGCGGCGCAGGTCGTTCCGCGCGGCGCCTTCGACGTGGTGCCCGACGTCGAAGTCATCGAGGACAAGACGGGCACGCGCGTCGTTCTGAGCGACCAGGTGTTCTTCAGCTCGGGCAGCAGCGAGCTCACCGAGCGCGGCAAGAAAACCCTCGTGCAGGTGGCCGACATCCTGAAGGCGAAGTACCGCGGCCTGGAAATCCGCATCGAGGGCCATACCGATAACGAGCCCATCAAGGCGACGCGCGCCAAGTATCCCTCGAATTGGGAGCTTTCCTGCGACCGGGCCTCCGCGGTCCTCAGGTTCCTGGAGAGCAAGGGCGTCGACCCGCGCCAGATGCATGTCGAGGGGTGGGCCTTCCACAAGCCCGTCGCGGCGAACGAGACCACCGCGGGCCGCCAGAAGAATCGGCGCGTGGAGATTGTGATCCTCCGGTAGTTCCGGCGCCTTCCGGTAATCGCGCCGCGCCCCCGCCCTCCCGCCGCCGCCGCCGCCGGAGCGGCGATCCTCCAGCGGCGCCGCGCGCGGGGATGGTAGTATTCCATCGCGAGGGGGGAATGTTCTCGCGCGACAGGGGGTAGCTCCGATGGTCACGATGGAGGAACTGGTCCAGCAACTGGTGGAGCGCGGCGGCTCCGACCTGCACATCTCCGCCGGCTCCGGCCCGCTCATCCGCATCAACGGCCGGTTGGTGAAGACAGAGTTCGAAGCCCTGGACGGCGAAGCCACCCAGCGCCTGGTCTACTCCATTCTCGACAACGATCAGATCCTCAGGTTCGAGAAGGAGCGCGAACTGGACATGGCCTTCGGCATCGCCGGCTTGGGGCGGTTCCGCACCAACGTCTTCCTGCAGCGCGGCACGGTGGGAGCCGTGCTCCGCGTCATCCCCTTCGAGATCAAGCCCATGAGCGGGCTCGGGCTCCCGCAGGATATCTGCGAGGCCCTGTGCGCCAAACCCAAGGGCCTCATTCTCGTGACCGGCGCCACGGGCAGCGGCAAATCCACCACGTTGGCGGCGATGATCGACTTCATCAACCGCTCGTTCAACCACCACATCATCACGATCGAGGATCCCATCGAGTTCGTGCACCGGAACAAATCATCCCTCGTCAACCAGCGCGATGTGGGCGGGGACACCCACAGCTTCGGGCGCGCCCTGCGCACCGTGCTCAGGCAGGATCCCGACGTGATCATGGTGGGCGAGATGCGCGACATGGAGACCATCGAGGCCGCCCTGACCATCGCCGAGACCGGTCACCTGACCTTCGCGACGCTGCACACCAGCGATGTGGTGCAGACGATCAACCGCGTGATCGACGTGTTCCCGTCGCACCAGCAGCAGCAGGTGCGCACGCAGTTATCCTTCACGCTCGAGGCGGTGTTCTGCCAGCAGCTCCTCCCGCGGGCCGACGGCCGCGGGCGGGCGCTGGCCGCGGAAGTCATGGTGTGCAATCAGGCCGTCCGAGCGCTCATCCGGGAGGACAAGATCCACCAGATCGGCTCGATCATTCAGACCGGCGGCCGGTTCGGCATGCGCACCATGAACCAGGCGCTTTTCGAGCTGTACCGGAGCCACCAGATCTCCTACGACGAAGCGCTCAGCCACAGCGCCGACGTCGAGGATCTGAAGCGGTTGTTCCAGAAGCAGCTCTAAGAGGGACGGCAACGCAATGGCGCGCGCCATCACCACCTTCGACAAGCGGCTGCGCAGCATCCTCCTCCGCACCAACATCCTCACCGAGGAGGACCTGTCCGCCGCCACCGAGTACAGCATCCAGAAGAACATGCCCTTGAGCCAGGCGGTCGTCGCCTGCGATCACATCAAGGAGCCCGAGCTGCTCGCGTTGCTGGCGCGGGAGACGCGGCTGCCCCCCATCGATGTGCGCAAGATCGCGCCGGACGACGCCGTCAAGGAGATCCTCAACGAGAACGTGGCCAAGTACTACACGGTGGTCCCGGTCTCGAAGATCGGCGATGTCCTGACCCTCGCGGTGGCCAACCCCTTCGACATCCTGAAGCTCGATGACCTGAAGATCGTGACGGGGTGCGCGATCCGTCCCGTGGTGAGCACCGAGGGCATGATCGCCGATGCGATCGAGCGCGTGTACCGCCAGAGTGAGAAGCTGGTCCAGGACCTCATCGAGAACATGGATGACTCCGAGATCGAGGTCAAAGGGGACCAGGACGAGGACGACGCGGCGGGCGGCGAGCACAAGGATGCGGAGAAATCGCCCGTCATCAAGCTGGTGAGGTTGCTCATCACGCAGGCCATTCGCGACCGCGTCAGCGACATTCACATCGAGCCCTACGAGCGCGAAGTCAAGGTCAGGTACCGGGTCGACGGCGTGCTCAGGGAGGTGATGACGCCCCCCAGGAAGATGCACAACGCCGTCATCAGCCGCATTAAGATCATGTCCGGCCTGGATATCGCCGAGCGGCGGGTTCCGCAAGACGGCAAGTTCAAGATGAAGCCCGAAGGCCGGCAAGTCGACTTCCGCGTCTCAATTCTGCCCACGGTGCACGGGGAGAAGGCCGTGCTGCGCATCTTGGATTCCTCGAACCTGAGCCTGAGTCTCGACACGCTCGGCTTCGAGGAGAAGGCGCTCAAGGACGTGCGCAAGGCCATCTCGACGCCGTACGGGATGTTTCTGGTCACCGGACCCACGGGCAGCGGCAAGTCGACGACGCTGTATTCCTCCATCAACGAAGTGCTCTGCCCCGAGGACAACATCGTCACCGTCGAGGACCCGGTGGAATACCAACTTCAGGGCGTGGTTCAGGTGCCGGTCAACGTCAAGCGGGGTCTGACCTTCGCGGCGGCTTTGCGCTCGATTCTGCGCCAGGACCCCGACACGATCATGATCGGCGAAATTCGCGACCTGGAGACGGCCGAAATCGCGGTCAAGGCCGCGCTTACCGGCCACCTGGTGTTCTCGACGCTGCACACCAACGACGCGCCCTCGACGATCACCCGCCTCGTGGATATGGGGATCGACCGCTTCCTGGTGGCGTCCAGCGTCGTGTGCGTCGTCGCCCAGCGGCTCGGGCGGCGCTTATGCAACGAGTGCAAGCGCCTCATGGATCCGCCGCCGCCCAAGGAGCGGCTCCTGGAGGTCGGGTTCGTCGAAGAGGACCTCAAGGATGCGCAGATTTACGAGGCCGTGGGATGCAGTCGCTGCAAAGGCGGCTACGCCGGGAGATTCGCGATTCTGGAGAGCATGCCGATCAGCGAGGCGGTGAGGCGCATCATCATCGCCGGCGGGTCGGCCATCGACATCAAAGACCAAGCCATGAAGGAACAGATGATCAGTCTGCGCCGCTGTGGACTGCTGAACGTGCTCCGGGGGAAGACGAGCATCGAGGAGGTTCTCCGTTCCACAACGGGGGACTAGCGAAGGAGGTAGGGCATGCGCTTTCAGTATCGCGCCAAGAACGCCGCCGGCAAAACGCTGAGCGGCACCGTGACCGCCAAGAACGAGACGGATGCGGTGGGTATCCTGCGGCGCCAGGGGTTCACGGTGCTGGGCGTGACGGGCGGCAAGGCGGCCGCGTCGTCCAAGGGCGGCGCGACGAGCAAAGGGCTTTTCAACCTCAGCATGGGGGGCGCCAGCGTCAAGAATGCGCGGGTGAGCACCCAGGACATGGTGGTCTTCACGCGCCAACTCTCGACGATGATCTCCGCCGGCATTCCGGTGGTCGAGGCCGTCGAGATCCTGCAGGAGCAGGCGACCAACGTCGGATTCAAGCTGGTCCTGGGAGAAATCGTCTCGGATCTCCGGACCGGCCGGGACATCTCCCAGGCCTTCGGCCGGCACCCCCGCATCTTCCCGAAGATCTACGTCAATATGCTCAAGGCCGGCGAGGCGAGCGGCCAGCTCGACACGGTGCTGAACCGCCTGGCGGGCTACCAGGAGGCGGCCGCGGCGCTGCGCCAGGAGATCCGCTCGGCAATGACCTACCCGGTGGTGTCCTTGGTCCTCATCCTCGGCATCACCATCTTCCTGTTGGTGTTCATCATCCCCAAATTCAAGAGCATGTTCATGGCGATGAACGTGGAGCTTCCCGCTATCACGAAGGCGCTGCTGGCCACATCGCTGATCATGCGGGAGAACTTCCTCATCTGCGCGGCGGGCGCCGTCGCCGCCATCGTCTGCGTGGTGCTGTACACCAAGACCGAGCGCGGCAAGGCGCAGAAGGACTGGGTGATGCTGCACCTGCCGGTGTTCGGTCCGCTCTTCTCCAAGGTGGCGCTGTCGCGTTTCAGCCGCACCTTCGCCACTCTGATCCAGAGCGGCGTCCCGATTCTCGGCGCCCTGGAGATCGTCTGCGAAACGAGCGGAAACCTCATCGTCTCCAACGCCATTGCCAAGGCCAGCGAGAGCGTGCGCCAGGGCGAGACGCTCGGCGAACCCCTCGCGCGCGCGAAGGTGTTCCCGCTGATGGTGACGCGCATGATTTCGGTGGGCGAGCGCACCGGCGCCCTGGAGTCCCTGCTGGAGAAGATCGCGGAGTTCTACGACCAGGAGGTCAAGACCACCGTCGAAAGCCTCACGAGCCTCATCGAGCCCCTCATGATCGCGACCATGGGCGTGCTCGTCGGCGGCATGGTGCTCGCGGTCTTCATGCCTATCTTCAAGATGATCGGCAGCATTAACAAGTGAGGCGCCGGCGCGGGCGCAAGCCGCGGGTGCGAGGGCCATGAGGAGCGCGACGCAGGTACGGGACTTCCTCATCCTGAGGCTCGTAATCGCGGTCTCGGGGTTCGTGCTGATTCAGCTCTGGGGCGCGAGCCGAGAGTCCGCCGCGCAGGCCGCCGCCGGCGCCCTCCCGCATGGCGTCATCGCGGCGTATTCGCTGGAGGCGCTTGCGGCCTTCGCCCTCCTGGGGCGGGTCCGGCGCCTGCGGCTCTTCATCATGATTCAGGTCGCGGTGGACCTGGTCATGGAGGGCCTCCTCGTGGCCTGCACGGGGGGCGCCGGCAGCGTCTTCTGCCCCTTGTTCTTCGCCAGCATCTTCGCGGCGAGCACGGTTCTGAGCACCGAAGGCGCGTTCGTGTGCTCGAGCACCGCGACGATCATCCTGGCGGTCGCCTGCATGCTTCCGCTCATGCGCGCGGGCACGGCGGGCTCGGAGTACTCCTGGCGTCTGGCGGCGTACCTCTTCACCTACGGGCTCGCGTTCCACGGCGCGTCGGTTCTGTGCTTGCGCATCGCCAGGGGCGCGGCGGAAGCCGAGCGGCTCACCGAGGAGATCATCGAGAACATGGCCGAAGGGCTCATCGCCACCGACCGCGCCGGACACATCGCGGTCCTCAACGAGCGCGCGCGGCATCTTCTCGGACTGGAGACGGGCCGGCGGTTCGTGGGCGCTCCCATCGATGTCCTCGCGGGGAAGAAGGTGCGGGAATTCGTCGCCGACAAGCTGCGCTCCTCCGCGGAGGGACGCTGGGAGACGGTGTGCGACGGACCCGCCGGCAGCGCCTTTCCCGCCCTCGTCTCCGCCAGCGCGCTGCGCGATGGCAAAGGGCGCCCGCGGGGCGCGGTGGCGCTGGTTCAAGACCTCACCTTGCGGCGCGAGGTGGAGGCCGCTTCGCGGAGGATCGCCAGGCTGGAGGAGCTGACGGAGGTCGCCCGGGGCATCGCCCACGAGGTGCGCAACCCCCTGGCTTCGATCTGCGGCTGCGCCGAGGAGATCGCGCAGGAGCCGAACCTCGCGCCCGAGACCCTGCGGCTGTGCGAGATCATGCGGCGCGAGGCGCGGCGGGTCGACGGCATTATCGATGAGTTTCTGCACTTCGCGCGGCTCCGTTCTCTGTCGGTGAGCCGCTTCGATGCCGGCGACTTGATCGCGCATGTGGGCGAGCTGCTCCGGGCGCGCGCGGGGCGCACCGAGATCCGCGCGGAGCGGCCGTGCGCCCGGGTCGAAATCACGGCGGACCGCGACCTCATGACGCAGCTTCTCCTGAACCTGGGCATCAACGCGCTGGAAGCCATCGGGCCGGCCGCGGGCATGGTGCGGTTGCGGGCGGCACCCGTCCCGGGCGGCGGCGGGGACCCGGGAATCGAGTTCCTGGTGGAGGACAACGGCTGCGGCATAGCGAAGGAGCACCAAGAGCGGATCTTCACGCCTTTCTTCTCGCAGAAGGCAAGGGGCTTGGGCATAGGGCTGGCGATGGCGCACAGGATCACGCTGCTCCACGGCGGCGAAATCGGCGTGGACAGCGTTCCCGGACAGGGGACCGCTTTCCGGGTCTGGCTGCCGGCGGAGGCCGCGGCGCCCGAGCCGGTCCGGATCGGCGCGAAGGAGCCGGTATGGACTTGACCGGAGCCAGGCTGCTAGTCGTCGATGACGAGCGCGGCCTGCGGGAGATGCTGGAGATCGTGCTGGCCAAGCGCGGGTTCGCGGTGGCGACGGCGGGGACCGGCGAGGAAGCCTTGGCGCGGTGCGAGCGCGAGCGCTTCGACCTGATCATCCAGGATGTGCGCATGCCGGGCATGGGGGGGCTGCGGCTCCTGGAGAAGCTCCGCGGGTTGTGTCCCGAGACGCCCGTCGTGATCATGACGGCTTACTCGACGTGGGACAGCGCGACCGAAGCCATGCGCCTGGGCGCCTTTGATTACGTGCGCAAGCCCTTCGTGACCGAGGAGTTCGTGAAACTCATCGGCCGGGCGATCGAACACCAGCGCCTGCGCCGGAGCGGTCTGGGGAAGCTCCTGGACGAGAAGGGGCCGCTCATCGTCGGCACCAACCAGTCCATGCGGGATCTTTTCGCCCTTGTCAAACGGGTGGCGGCCACCGATTCGACGGTTCTGGTCCGGGGCGAGAGCGGCACGGGGAAGGAACTGGTCGCCCGCAGCATCCACTGCCGGTCGCCGCGCGCGGCCTTCCCTTTCCTCTCGGTCAACTGCAGCGCTTTTCCGGAGACGCTGCTGGAGAGCGAGCTGTTCGGGTACCGGCGCGGCGCGTTCACCGGCGCGGCGGAGGACAAGAAGGGGCTGATGATCGTCGCCGACAAGGGGACGCTGTTCTTGGACGAAATCGCCGAGATGAGCCCCAAGACCCAGGTCAAGCTTCTCAGGGTGATCGAGGAGCGCAAGGTGCTTCCCCTGGGCGCCACCGAGACGGTGCCCTTCGACGCGCGCATCATTGCGGCGACGAACCGGAACATGGAGCGCGACATCGCCAGCGGCGCCTTGCGGGAGGATCTGTACTACCGGCTCAACGTCATCCCGCTGGAAGTGCCGCCGCTGCGGGACCGCAAGGAGGACATCCCGCTTCTCGCCGGATACTTCCTCGCGAAGTACTCGGCGCGGATGGGCAAGGATGTCCGCGCGATTTCGCCGCAGGCGCAGGACACGCTTCTGCGGCACGAGTGGCCGGGCAACGTGCGCGAGCTGGAAAACGTGATCCAGCGGTACGTGGCCCTGGCCCAAGGGCCGACCATCGGCGACATCGAGATTCGCGGCACGCGCGCGCATGACCGGCCGTCGCCGCCGGAGGGTGTCGCCATTCCCGAGGGCGGCATCGATTTGGAGGCGGTCGTCAGCTCTCACGAGCGCCGGTACATCGAGGCCGCGCTGGCTCGCACGAGGGGCAACATGGCGCAGGCCGCGAAGATCCTGGGGCTGACCTACCGCTCGATCAGGTACAAGGTGAAGAAGCTGGGCATCGCCGGCCACTCCAAGCAGCCGGAAGAGGGCGTCACGGCCTGAGCGGCGCGCGGGGGTCACGCCCGTCGCGCGCGGGCGTCGGACGCGGGGGCCTGGGCGCAGCTTTTCCTTTCGGCCGCCGGCGCCGGGGCGACCGCGACCGACGTCTGGGACCGTACGAACGTGTCGATGCCGCGCCGGTACTCGGCCGGCAGCCGATCGAAGACCTCCCTGACCGTGCACGCGAGCCGCGGCGCAAGGTAAGACCGGTTCACCTCCAGGCGCAAGTCCTTGGCGGGCACGAACTCTAGCACGCCGAAGGCGACCGCGCCGCACAGGAGACAAGCTTTGGCGCCGCCGAGGAGCGCGCCGAAGAGGCTGTCGATCTGGCCGAGCGGCTCTGCCCGGATCGCGCGCCGCACGGCATGGCCGAACGCCTGCCCGCCGAGCAGCGTCATCACGAAGATGCCGAGGTAGGCGCAGACGGAGACGGCCCGCGCGCCCATGCTCTCCACGAAGGCCGCGAGTTCGATGCGTCCGGCGAGGGGCGCGTGGTACTTTCCGGCCAACACGATGCCGAGCACCACGCTCCCGATCGTGATGACTTGCTTGAGGAGTCCCCGCTGAAAGCCGAGGCTCAGCGAGAAACACAGAACTCCAATCAGGACGAGATCGACCCAATTCACGGCTTTCCCTCTCGGCCGGCGCCCGGTGGCGCATCCACATTACAGGAACTTCCCATAACAGTATGCCTTTCCCGGCGGAGACTGTCCAGCGCCGGCGCCTGGAGCGGGGGAATTCCGTTCCAACCAGAAGCGACGCAACGAATTGCGCTCGGTGAAAAATCGGGGCCGGGACGCTCCGAGCGCGCGGCGGCTAGGATGCCAGCAGCTCGGCCGCCAGGGCGGCCAGGGTCGGATCCGACGGACGACGCGCGTAGGCTTCGACGAGCGCGCGGTCGCCGCTGTTGGCGGCGGCGATCAAGGCGTTGCGTTGGATGCCCCGCCAGGAGGCGCGCGCGACGGCGCCCTGCGCCGCGATGGCGTGAAACGTCGGCTCGTTCCAAAAGAGAAGGTCGGCGAGGGGGGGGGCGGCGAGCGGCGGACGCGGCCGCGCATCCTCGTGGCCTGCAATCAGGGGAGCGCGGTTGTAGGGACAGACATCCTGGCACCGGTCGCAGCCGAACACCGCGACGCCCATGGCGGCGCGGAACTCCGGCGGGATGGCGCCGCGGTGCTCGATGGTGAGATAGGACAGGCAGCGCGTCGCATCGAGGACGCGCGGCGCCACCAACGCGCCCGTGGGACAGCTTCGCAGGCAGAGGTCGCAGCCGGCGCACGGATCCCCCGGCGCCGGCTCGGAGGGAGGGCAGTGGAGGGTCGTCACGATGATGCCGATGAAGAACCTGCTTCCCGCATCGGGCCTGAGGCACAGACCGTTCTTTCCAACGGCCGCCGCGCCGCTCGCCCGAGCCCAGTAACGCTCCAGAACCGGGCCGGTGTCCACGAAGGCGCGCGCGCGGTCGGCGCCCAAGCGCGCGGCGATGGCCCGCAGATCGTTGCGCATTGACCTGTGATAGTCCTTCCCGCGGGCGTAGGCCGCGACCCGCCCGTGGCCGCGCGGCACGGGCCAGGCGGGCCACGCGTAGGAGCGCAGGAAGACCAACACGGAACGCGCGCCCGGAAGGAGGCGGCGGGGGTCGATTCTCAGTTCCTGGTTGCGCGCCAGGTACGCCATGCCGCCGTGGTATCCGCGTGCGAGGAAGTCCAGGTACCGCCCGCGGTCGGCGACTTCGCCGGCATCGGCCGCGCCCCACGCGAAGAAGCCGTGGCGGGGGGCCAAGGCATCGAGATCCGCCGAAAGCCTCAGATCCACGGCGGAATCCTCCACGCCGGCGGGCGAAAGGTTGTAGAATGTGAGCTGCAGTTTCCCATGGCAACCGCCGCCCGTCGAATCCATGCGCGCGTCTTCGGCCTCGTCCAGGGCGTCTTTTTCCGCGCGGAAACGCGGAGGGAGGCGCGCCGCTTGGGCCTTGCGGGCAGCGTGCGCAACCTGCCGGACCGTAGCGTCGAGATCTTCGCCGAGGGGCCGCACGAGAGCGTCGAACGTCTGCTCGCCTGGTGCCGGCGCGGGCCGCCGCACGCCCGCGTCGACCGCGTCGAGGTGCGCGAACTCGCGCCCTCGGGCGCCGAGAGCGGTTTCGACATTATCCTGTAAGGGGCCGCAGGGGCGCCAGGGCCGCGGCATCGAAGACCGGGCCGTCCTCGCAGACCTTCGCGTAGGCGCCGTTCGCGAGGCGCACGACACAACCCTGACACACGCCGAACCCGCAGGCCATCTCCACCTCCAGGGAGAGAAAACACCGCAGGGTCCGTTCCGCGGCGAGCTTCCTGACCGCCTCGAGCATGCCGGTGGGGCCGCAGGCGCACAGAACCCGTTCCGGCCGGATGTGCGCCGCGTAGAGATCCAGGACGGTGCCGCGGCCGCCGGCCGTGCCGTCGTCCGTCGCGAGCTTGATCTCCGGGACGCGGGCCGCCGCGACGTCGGGCTCCGGCAGGAGCGCGCGGGTGCGGGCGCCGAGAAAGAGCCGCACCGGGAGCGTCGGCGCGCGGGCCCGAAGCTGCGCGGCCAGGAGGATCAACGGGGCTGATCCCACGCCGCCCGCCAGGAGATCCACGCCGGGGGCCTTCGCAAGCGCCTCGAGATCGAACGGCGTGCCCAGCGGGCCGAGGAGCGACAGCGCGGCGCCCGGCGCGGTCTGCCCGAGGATTTTCGTCCCGCGGCCGCGCTCCTGGATCAGAAGCTCCATGACGTCGCCTTCGCACCAGGCCACGCTGAAGGGCCGCCTGAGAAAGGGCTCGACCTCCGCCACTTTCACGTTGACGAACTGCCCGGCGGCGATCTCGCGGGCGAGCTCGGTGCGCAGCGCTAAGACGAAGATGCCTTCGCCGCTCTCGCGCCGGCCGCAGACCTCGGCATGCGCTTCCTTCACGTCCGCCCTCCCGAACTCGTCTTCCGTTCCCTGATGGCGGCGGCCAGGTGTCGGGTGATATCGCCGGCAATGAGGCTCTCCTCGCCGAGCTCCTCGCAAGCCAGGTCCCCGGCGCGGCCGTGGAGCCACACGCCGAGCACCGCGGCCTGGAAGGGATCCCAACCTTGCGCCAGCAGCGCGCCGAGGACGCCGGCCAGGACGTCCCCGGCGCCGCCGGTGGCCATGCCCGGGTTGCCGGTCGTGTTCACGTAGAAGCGATCCTTGGCGCAAACGATGGTGCCGGAGCCCTTGAGAACGAGGACGCCGTCGTTGCTCTGCATAAACCGCTCAGCCGCGGCCCGGCGGTCGCGCTGGACGGCGGCGGCCGGCGCGCCGGTCAGCAGGGCGAACTCGCCCGGATGCGGTGTCGCCACGCAGTGTGCCGGCAGGGGGCGTTCCCGGTCGAAGGCGCGCAGCGCGCCGGCGTCGACGACGAAGGGGCGGCGCACGCCGTCCACCAGGGCGCGCACGAAATCCCGAGCCGCCGCCTGCGGATCGAGACCGGGGCCGATGACGAAGGCATCGAAACGTTCCGCCGCCGCCAGCATGATCCGCAGGGCCTCGGCGTTGAAGCACCCGCGGGCGTCGGCCGGCAGCGGAAAGGTCATGGCCTCGGTGAGCTTCGCGGCGACGATCGCGGCCACATGGACGGGGCAGGCGCAGGTGACGAGCCCGGCGCCCGCCCTGAGAGCCGCTTCGCACGCCATGACCGGGGCGCCCGTCATTCCGAGCGAGCCGCCGATGACCAAAACGTGGCCGTACGTGCCTTTGTGCGAGTCGCGTTCGCGGGGAGGAATCGCGGGAACGGCGGTGATTGCGATCATCGGCCGGCCTCGCCGCAGGCGGACTTGTTGATGAGCGCGGCGATGTACCCCGCCCCGAAGCCGTTGTCGATGTTGACGACGGCGACGCCGGCCGCGCAACTGTTGAGCATGGTAAGGAGCGCCCCGAGCCCTCCGAAGTTCGCGCCGTAACCCACGCTGGTGGGCACGGCGATTATCGGCGCCGCGGCGACGCCGGCCACGACGCTGGCAAGGGCGCCCTCCATGCCCGCGACGACGACGAGGGCGCGCGCCTTCCGGAACTGCTCGACGTGGGCCAGGAGGCGGTGGAGGCCGGCGACGCCGACATCGTAGAAGGTCTGAACGGCGCTGCCGAGGATCTCGCAGGTGACGCGGGCCTCCTCGGCGACGGGGATGTCGGACGTCCCCGCGCAGATGACGCCGACCAGCCCCGTGGATACGGCGCCGGATCGATTCACCGTTATCGTGCGAGCGGTGTCGTGATAGACCGCGTCGGCGGCCACGGCGCGCACGGCTTCATAGGTTTCCGGGGTAGCGCGTGTCGCGAGCAGGCGGTCGCTGGCTTCGAGAATGCGCCGCGCGATGGCCGCTACCTGCTCCGGTGACTTGCCCTGGCAGAAGATCACCTCGGGAAAGCCGCACCGGAGCTCGCGATGGCGATCGACTTGCGCCCATTCCCCGGCGGCCACGAAAGCCAGCGAGGAGAGCGCCGCCGCGGCCTCGTCGGGTGTGACGCGTCCGGCCGCCACGCCCTCAAGCAGAGTCTTCAGGCGCATTTTGTCCATGCGGCGGTCTCCTTCACGGCATACGGGAGTCGGGGGCGGCATCGACGGTCAGATCCGCGCAAGGCCGCCCCGCGGCAGCCAGCATGCAGCCGAGCGCGGCCACCATGGCTGCATTATCCGTGCAGAACTCCGGCCGCGCCACCGCCAGCGCGATCCCGCGGGCGGCGGCAAGCGCCTCCAGGCGTTCGCGAAGGACCCGGTTCGCGGCCACCCCGCCGCCGACGATGAGCGAGGTCCAACCCGTCGCATCCAGGGCGCGGGCGCATTTCTCGACGAGGGTATCGACGACGGCCATCTGGAAGCTCGCCGCCACATCCGCCGCGGCGACGGGCGCGGCGGGCGGCCGGCCCTGTTGGCCGAGCACGGCGTAGCGCGCGGCGGTTTTGAGGCCGGAGAAGCTGAAGTCCAGGGAGCGGCTCCCGAGCAGGGAACGGGCGAAGGGCACCGCCGCCGGGTTGCCGTCCCGCGCGGCCGCGGCGATCGCCGGCCCGCCTGGGTAGCCTAGGCCCAGGATCTGGGCGACTTTGTCGAAGGCCTCGCCCGCGGCGTCGTCCGTGGTTCCGCCGAGCGGCCGCACGGTCAGCGCGTCGTGGACCGCCAGGAGCGAGGTGTGGCCCCCCGAGACCACGAGACCCACGGAGGGAACGCGCAACTGTCCGGTGCCCAACGCCGCGGCGACGATGTGCGCGTGGAGGTGATCGACGGCGTGGAGCGGCTTGCGCCATGCGAAAGCCAGGGCCTTGGCGGCCATGAGCCCCACGATCAAGGAGCCGATCAGCCCCGGGCGATTGGTGACCGCCAGGACATCGATCGCGGCGGGCGTTACGCCGGCCTCGGCGAGGGCGGTCCTCAGAACGCGGAGGATGTCCTCAACATGAGCGCGGCTCGCGATCTCAGGAACGATGCCGCCGTAAGGGGCGTGGAGGGCGGCCTGGGATCGGACCACATTGGAGAGCACCTCGCGCCCGTCGCGAACGACGCCGCAAGCGGTCTCGTCGCAGGAAGTCTCGATGCCCAGGCAGATCACCGTTGCTCCTCCGGGCGTGCCAGGAGCTCTTCGTACCGCGCCGGCGAGGCGAGGATCGCTACCGCCGCCGCGAGGCCGGCGTCTTCGCCGAGATTCACGGGGTCGGGCTGCAGCGCCGCGGGCTCGTTCCAGTGCGAAAGCAGTTCCTCCTGCCAAGCCTTGCGCAGTTCCGTCCGGGTCTTTTCGTCCAAAGCCGCCGGGACGTCCACCGGCAGGCCGCCTTCGGCCAAGGAAGAGCCCGACGGAGTCAGATAGTGCTTGGTGGTGATTTTCAGGGCGCCGTAAGTGTCGCCGTCCTCGAAGAGCTCATAGACCGATTGCACCAAACATTTCCCGAAGGTGGGCTCGCCGACCAGCACGGCCTTGCGATGGTCGCGGAGGGCGCCCGAGACTAGTTCGGCGGCGCTCGCGGTCTGGGCGTCAACGAGACAGGCGATACGCAGCGACGGATAGCGCGCGGGCCCCTGGGCTGCGCGCACATCCGCGCTCCCCGGGTCGCGTCCGATAGTGCTGACGATGACGGCGTCCGACAAGAAGCGGCCGGCCACGGCCACGGCCTCGTCGTACAGGCCGCCGGGATTGCCTCTCAGATCGATGACCAGGCCCTCGATACCGGCCTCGATCAGGGCCGCCATGGCCGTGTCGAGCTCCTCGGCGGTGCGCCGTTGAAAACGCTCGATGCGCAGCATCCCGATGGCCGGCGCGGCGCGGAAGAGGCGCACGCGGTGAACGCTCGGGTCGCGAATGATCTCGCGCACCACGGTGATCGTCCTGATGGCGCCGTCGACGTTCCGGATCGTTAGGTGCAGCACGGTGCCGGCCTTGCCCCTGATCATGCGGCGGACGGTCTCTTCATCGACGCCCGCGAGGTTCAGCTCGCCGGCGTGGGTGAGCACTTCGCCCTTGCGGATGCCGGCGCGCCATGCCGGACTCCCGGCTAGGACTTCGCGCAGGAGGAGGCCGTCGGGGCAGGGCGCGTAGAAGATGCCGATGCCCCCGAAGCGCCCCTCGGTGTCCTCGTCGAAGGAACGGTACTCCTTGGGGGGGATATAGGTCGACCAGCGGTCCAGGCTGCCGGCGAGGGCGGCCAAGGCCCTCTCGGTCAGATCCTGCTCATCGATTTTCCGCACGTAGGAGGTTTCGATCCGGCGCAGGACTTCCGTTACGGCGGCGGCGGGCACGTACGGCCTGGACCCAGGCCATGGGAAGAGGACGCACGCCGCGAGGACGGCGCCGCCGGCGCAGGCGGCAATCGAGGAAAAGGAGGAGCTTGGCTTCATAAAGCTCGGTCCCCGCTGACGGAGGCGCCGCCCGGACGCCCATAGAAAAAAGCGCCGCACGGGCGGCGCTGAAGATGCATGGTGGACGGACCCAGAGTTGAACTGGGGACAACCAGATTTTCAGTCTGGTGCTCTACCAACTGAGCTATCCGTCCAGTCGGGAGCCTCTCGCAAGAGCTCCTGACCCGCGGAATTATAGACAACCGCCGTAACGTCGTCAAGGGCGCTTCGCGCCGGCGGAGGCG
This sequence comes from Planctomycetes bacterium ADurb.Bin069, assembly GCA_002070955.1. GTDB lineage: Bacteria > Planctomycetota > UBA8108 > UBA8890 > UBA8898 > UBA8898. The sequence continues at coordinate 2,348 of MWEK01000032.1, read as the reverse complement.
GCCAGAGGGAAACGCGGCGCGCCCACCGCGAAATACCTTTTGACAGTTTCCCGGAGAGGTCCTATAATCTCCTTTTCGTCTTGCGTCCGGGACGTTGCGCAAGCAGGCTCCGGAAACAGGCGAAATGCGCACCGCAGGGCGTGAAGCGCGGCTTTGGCCGGCTCCCGGCGGCGGCGCATACGCGGCGAGGCCGCTTCCGGCGAGCGAGAGGGCCGACGGCCGTCGACGTACGTTGTGAACGGCGGGAACGCAGTACCCGGTGGTGTAACGGTAACACAGCAGGTTTTGGTCCTGCATTTCGAGGTTCGAATCCTCGCCGGGTAGCCATTCCAGATCCCGGCGCGGCGGCCGCGTCCGGGGACAGGGCGTCCGGCTGGAAGAGAATCGGAAGACTGATGGCGAGCAACGGCAGAAGGCCCCTCGCGGTCGTGCTCCTGGCGGCGGGCAAGGGCGTGCGGATGCGCTCCGAGCGGGTTCCGAAGGTCCTCCAGGAGCTGTGCGGCCTGCCTTTGCTGGCCTATCCGCTGCGCGTGGCGCGGGCGCTGGGACCGGACAAGATCGTCGTCGTCGTCGGATTCCGGCGCGAGGCGGTCATGGAGGCCTTCCGGGACGAGGATATCGTCTGGGCCGTTCAGGAGGAACAGCGCGGCACGGGGCATGCCGCCCTGACGGCGCTCGAGGCCGTCCCGGACTTCGACGGCGATGTCCTGATCATCAACGGGGACCTGCCGCACCTCGAGGCGGCGACGGTGGCCGACTTCGTGGCGGCGCACGCGCGGAGCGGCGCCGGCGGCACCGTCATGGTCTGCGTGAAGGAGGACCCCACGGGGTACGGGCGTATTATCCGGGATCGGGACGGCCGCGCCTACGATGTGATCGAGGAAAGGGATGCCTCGGCGGAGATCCGCGCGCTGCGCGAGATCAACGTGGGGCTGTATATATACGATGCGCGCCTGTTGCGCTCCATTCTGAGCGAGGTGAAGCCCCACAACGTGCAGGGGGAGTATTACCTCACGGACGCCTTTCCGCTGCTGGTGCGGCGCGGCGGGACGGCCGGCACGTTCCTGCTCACGGAGCCGCGCGAAATCGAGCAGATCACCGGCCGCGCCGACCTTGCGCGCTCGTCCCGCCGACTGTTCGAGGCGGCCTGCGCGAAGTGGATGGCGCGGGGGGTCACCATCGTGAGCCCCGAGACGACCTTCATCGAGCAGGATGTCGAGATCGGCGCGGACACCGTGATCCTGCCCTTCTGCGTCATCAGGCGGGGCGTCAAGATCGGGTGCGGCTGCGAAGTCGGTCCCTTCGCGCATCTGCGCCCGGGAACGGCGCTGGCGGACGAAGCGGAGGTCGGCAACTTCGTCGAGCTCAAGAAGACGACGCTCGGGAAGGGGTCGAAGGCCAAGCACCTGAGCTACCTCGGAGACGGCAACATCGGCGCGGACGTCAATATAGGCGCCGGCACGATATTTGCTAACTATGACGGCAAGGAGAAGCACACGACGACGGTCGAGGCCGGGGCCTTCGTGGGCAGCGGCTCGATTCTCATCGCGCCGGTGACCGTGGGCGCAGGCGCGCTCACGGCGGCGGGCGCGGTGGTGACGAAAGGCAGCGATGTGCCGCCCGGAGGAGTCGTGGCGGGCGTGCCGGCACGGCCCCTGCGGAAACGGAGGCGCGCAGGCGCCGGAGATGCGAAGCGGTGCCCCGGCCGGGACAAGGCGATCCCTCCGGCGGCGGCTGAAGACTCCCCGGAAGGAGGTTGAACGGTATGGCGACAGCGGCGGAAGAGAAGGCCGGCGGCCTACGGGTTTCGGAACTTGCGGCCAGCGGGCGGGCGGCGCGGGGCAGCCGCGCGTGCAAACACCTGCGCAGCAGCGATACGATCCCGGCCAACGTCTACGGTCACAAGGAACCCAACGAGGCGATCTCCGTCGGGCGCGAGGAGTTCATGCGCTGGCTCCGGAGCGGGCAGCGCATCGTCCACTTGGTGATCGGGGACCGGCGCGTGACCGGCCTGGTAAGGGAAGTGCAGTGGGATGCGCTCGGCGACAAGGTGATCCACGCCGACTTCGCGCGCATCTCCCTCACGGAGCGCATTCACATGCGCATCCCGATCATTACGATCGGCATTCCGAAGGGCCTGGTGGGGGGCACCTTCGATCACATCATGAAAGAGATCGATGTAGAAGGCCCGGCCGGCGAAATCCCCGAGAAGATCGAAATTCAAGTGGGGGAGATGGTCGTGGGCGACATGATCCGCGTGAAGGACATCCCCACGCTGCCGGCGAGCTGCAAGGCGCTGGGCGTGAAAGCGGATGCCGTGGTCGTGGCGGTTCACGCCCAGAGAATCG
>MWEK01000031.1 GCA_002070955.1 Planctomycetes bacterium ADurb.Bin069 | reverse complement strand
GAGGTCCTCGCGACTACCCCGTCACTTGCGGAATTTCGATCACAAAAAGCGGCAAGATCTTGAGGGACACGACACCTACTCCTCGCAGGGCGGGTGGCTGAGGCAGTCCAGTTCGTCCGGCGTCGGATCGATCCCGCACGCGCCGAAGGGCGCGGGCAGGGGGCCGGCCTGGGCGAAGAGATAACCGAGCGTCGCGACGGCGTCGGCGATGTCGATCGCGCCGTCGTCGTTGGCATCGGCCGCGTCAAGGCAGGCCGGACGCGTCCCGTCGGCGAACAGGCCGCGCAGGATGAAAACGGCATCGGCAATGTCGATGCCGCCGTTCGCGTTGGCGTCGCCGCGGAGAAAGGCGGCGGACGGCGTCGCGCCCAGGAGATAAGGCGCGCTTCGCTCCCGGCGGTTGTTGGTGACCCAGAGGTAGTAGGGGCCGGCGCCCAAGCCCGCCAGATCGAGCTTGATCTCGAGCTGCGCGTCGTCGATCTTCCGCAGCTCCTGTGCCACCCGGGTCGCCGCGGCGAAGTCCGGACCGTCTCCCACCGCCACCATGGCCGAAGGATAGATCCGGGAGGAGGCCAGCGCCAACCCATCCCACCAATGCTCCAAGTGAAAATCCTCGGCGGTGCAGCAGGCGTTGATGACGCCGAACTGCAAGTACTCCGACCCGCCGGAGCTTTCCATGTCGTCGCGGTCGAAAAGCTTGACGCCGTCCAACCAGGCCTCGTAGCGGCCGGTGGTCGGCGCGAAGTGGGCTTCCACGGCGTACCAGCGGCCGTTCTCCAAAGGGCCCGAGGGAATGGCGGCCCAGAAACCCGCGCCGTCCCGGGTATAGGCGCCCGCCATCCGCGTCGGAACGGTTCCGTCGCCGGTCATCGCCGGCTGCAGGTAGTAGCTGGAGAGCAGCATCTTGCAGTGGCCGTCGGGCCAGCGGCCGCCGGCTAGATTCCAGCGGACATATGCCCGGGCGTAGAAGTCGGTGTAGCCGTCGAAGGCGAAGGCGTTGAAAGCGCTCGTCTGGTGGAGCAAATCCCAAGAGCGGCCCCGCGCGTCGAAGCGCATGCTCTTGGAGCCGAGAATGAAGACCTCCGTATCGTAGACGCCGGCGGTGGGCCCCACGGCGCTGTAGCCGTCCGCGGCCGGGTTCGCGCCCTCGAAGGACCAAGCCTCCGCGTGGCGCCGGAAGAACCCGTCCCAGTCGGCCTTGGCCTCGTCGTTGAGGCGCGCGCCCGTTATGGTCAGAATTCCGCCGGTGCGCACCGGGCCGGAGACGGAAGAGATCACCGGCCCGGATTTTCCCCGCAGGTACCCGCCGTCGAGGACATCCTGCCAGGCGTCGGTGAACAAGAGCGCGTCCACCTTCCGCGTGTGCGGCGGCGCGTCGTAGGCCGGCTGCGCGATAGTTCCCCAGATCTGAAGGCGCTCGAAGGTGCCCGGCGCCCGCGCCGTGGCGATGTTCTTGTATTCCAGAACCTTTTCGCCGTCGGCCCAAAGCGCCACCTCGCCGCTCTTGTCCGCGGCCCATTTCATGGCGAACACGACGGCATGCCATTGCTCGTACTCCAGTTGGATGGAGTTGGAGCGGCTGCGGCCGCCGTGGTTCTGGTAAAAGCTGTCCCAGACCTCGAGGTCGGGGTTCAGGTGGTAGGTCGGGTTGCTCAGGAACAGGGAGAAACGGCCCGGGCGGTTGTTCATGCCCCGCTCGCCGAAGTTCACCGTCCACCGGATCCCGTCGCCGATGACCTCGAAGGCCTTGTCGAAGCTCTCGCTTTCAGGGCCGCCCGGGTGCCATATATCCCGGCCGTCGAGCCGATCGAAGCGCACGAAGAAAGCGTAGTAGAAGGTGCGCGGCTCCGCGGGCGGCGTCTTCGAGAAGCGGATTTCGGTGTACAGATCGCGGCTTCTCGCCTCCGTCACGTCCCATCGCATGACGCGGGTTCCCTGGGGGGCCGTCCCATCGGCGGCGATCCTCCCCCGGGCCGGATGGGGCGTGTCCGGATCCTGCCAGGGCTGCGGGAAGAAAGGCGGCTGCGGCACCCAGGCGCCATCAGGCCGGTCTTCGGCATCGTAGCGGAAATAGGAAGGCTCGTCTCCCGTGCCGCCGGGGCGGGCGTCCGCGACGATCAGGTCGTCCACCCACATGGTCTGATCGACGGGGGAGCCGTCCCCGATCCAGGGGGCGATGAGGAACTGATTGAACCGCATGTCCGGGTTGGCCCCCGTCCGCAGCACGACGTTCGTATGCTCGATCAAGAGGGTCCCGTCGTACCAGTAGCGGATCACCCCGTCGGCCGCGCCCTTTCCGTCCCGGATCGTGTTCATCCGGAAGTAGGCCTCGATGCGGTGCCAATCGTTTTTGTAAAAGGGCCCCGGCGCATCCTGGAAGCAGTTCCGTCCCGCGGACCAGATCTTCCCGTTGCAGTGCGCGCCGCCGGCGTCATAGCAGGACAGGGAGCTGTAGCCGTCGGCCGCGGTCCCGTTGCAGCCCGCGACGGCGCGGTTTTCGGTGACGCCGGTCAGATCCTGGTTGATGCGGCTTTGATCGATGTTCCGGGCGTCCTGAATCGCGAGGAGCGGAACGCCTTCGTTCTGCTCCACGTAGGCCGTCAAATGGGTGAACGCCGGTCCGTCCCAGGCGCCGTTCTTGTTGGTCATGAAGAGGAATTCGTGGGGGTGGTAGGGCTGGTTCGACCCGGTGTAGCCGGCGCTGTACTTGACCCAGTAGGCGAGATAGACGGAGTCCGATTCGGGAAACCGCCGGCGGATGGCGCCTCCCGTGGCGGGTTGAGCGGCGCCCCGGGGGAAGTGAAACTCCGCCGAATGGCCGCTCCCCGGGATGTGCTCCGCGGAAGAGAGGACGAGCGCGGTGTTGTCGTACCAGCCCCGCGCCGCGAGGTTGCCATCCTCGAAAGTCTCCTCGAAGAACGTCGCGGCCCGCGCGTCGCCGAGGACGGCGCCGGCGAGAAGCGTTCCGACCACGAGCCGCCCTGCTTGAGAAAATGCGGACATGTTCTTTCCTCTTCCTATTCCGGCGGCGGCTTTTCGAGGGCCCAGAAAACGGCGTTGGCGAGCATGCGCCGGAACCACGGTTTCGCAAAGGATGCCCGGCCGCTCCCGAGGGAGGTGTAGAAGACCTTGGCGCCGCGGTAGGTCGTGGTCCAGGCCACGGGCTGGTCCGGCGGCGGCGCCGCGGGCTTGGCGCCGTCCGCGCCGACATGGCTCCCCACGAGCAGCACCGTGCAAGAGGGCGCCAGTTCCGTCGAGCGGTAGAGCGTTTCCCCCTCGGTGTACGGTCCTTGCAAGCCTTTGAGAATGGGGTGGGCCCCTGCCGCGGGCGCGATGCTGACGATCTGCGCGCCGCCCTCGTGGCCGGCGTAGCGGCAGCCCAGGACCTCGCGGTCGAACTCGGGCCACTGCGCGAGGTCCTGAGGCACGCGGCCGTGCGCGGCGAAGGCATGGCTCGAAGTCCGGAGGGCGATGAGCGGCTTGCCGCGGCCGAGGTAGCCGCGCAGGCGCTGCATCTGGGCGGGCGGCAGGGCGCGCCGGCGCGCGAAGAGGACGACGCAGTCGGCGGCGTCGAGCGCCTGCATGCCGGGAATGTGGTGCGCGTCGGGCGCGGCAAGATCCGTCGCCGCCTGCAGAATCTCGACGGCGGTTCCGCCCGTGAGGGCAAGGCCGTGCGCGAAGGACGCGAAGGACTCCGCCGCGCCGTACTCGTTCTCGGCGGAGATGAAGACGACGCGGGGCCGGGTGTCCGCCGCGAACTTGAAAGGAGCGTCGCCCAGGAGCGCGCTCGAGTCGATGGTGGGGCAGATATACCGCTCGATGTATTCGATCACCAGATCCGTGCCGGTGAAGTGGCTGACGCGGGGCCGCGCGCGGGAGTTGTACATCGTGTCGGTCAGATCCCGAGCGAGGACGACGTTCAGTCCCGCGGCCGCGAGGGCGCGCAGGCCGAACGGCCGGCCGGCGACGCACATGTTGGTGTGGACGCCGGCCAGGATCGCGTTGGTGATGCCGCCCGCGCGCAGCAGGTTCCAGACCTCGACGCCCGAGTCGGTGATCGCATCCTCGGGCGCGATGCGGATCGCGGCGATCTGCCCGCGCCAGGGGCGGCCCTCGGGGCAGGGCGGAACGCAGTCGCACCCGCCGTCCGACTGGTCGATGGGCCAGACCGCCCCGTCCTCCGACGGAATGGACGGGCACCACGCGCGCATCGACTCGGGCGCCGGCGCGGCGGCCGGAGCCCGCGCGGCCCGCCGCCGCGCGGGGTGGTCCGCGTAGGCCGCCATGGTGTCGCTGGGGGCGTGGATGACGAGGACGCCGCGGGCGCGGGCGGCTTCCGCGAAGGCGTTCACCCGGGGCGCGAGTTCGGCGACCCGCGCCGTCGCGCCCTGGCACCAGTGGACGTCCCACATGTCGCAGATGATGAGGGCGGTGGCGGCGCCGTCCCAGGCGAGGTTCCGGGTGACGACGCGGGCGCCGGCCGCGCCGCCGACGCGCGCCCGCGCCGGGAGGAGCAGCGCCCGCGCGGCGGGTTGCGGCTCCGCCGCGGCCGACAGCCAGGCGCTCATGATCCAGGCCGAAAGAGTGCATGTCATGGGAATGCCTCCCGCAAGGAACGCCGCCGCCCGTCCCGAGTCTACCGCCCGCGACCGCTCACCGCATCTCGATGTCGTGCTCGATGACGCTGATCGCCGGGTTCGACTCGACGAAGCTCTTGATCTTCTCCATGGCCCCGCTCACGTATCCGTGGTCGCTGCCGATCATGGCGATGCCCAGTTCGCCGGCGTTCCACACGTCCTGGGAGCCGATCTCGGCCACCGACACGTTGAAGCTGCCCTGGATGCGGTCCTTGATGGACCGGACGACGTGCCGCTTCTCCTTGAGGGAGCGGGACGCGAAGATACGGAAGTAGATGCGCAGCACGCCGATGTGCATGGTTCACTCCTCCTCGAGGCCGAGATCGGCGATTTTCCGCGCCAGGATTGCGGGCGGCATGTGGAGTTTGGCGGCCAGCGCGGCGCCGTCTCGGTCCGACGCCATGACCGCCTTGAGATAGCCCCTGAGATCCTCCCGGACCTTCCCGGGGCTCAGCCCGAGCAGGCGCGCGGCGCGCCTCAGCTTCCACTCGCAGCGCTTGAGCGTCGCGATGATGACCTTGCCCATGAATTCGCGTTCGATCAAGCGGAAGGGCTTGGCTTCGTCGCCGGAAAAGAGCGTGTCGAAGCGCCCCTCGTCGATGGCCACCAATTCCTCCATCGGCGCGCGCAACGCGGGGGCGTCGGCCTGGCCGTTCACCTTCGAGCCCAGCAGAGCCGCCGTGCGCCTCAGGGCGTCGCGATCGATTTGGTCGCCGGTCGCCAGATCGCACGCCAGCTCGATCACGTTGCGCAGCTCGCGCACGTTGTTGTCCTGCCAGCGCTGCGCCACGAGATACTGCATGGCATCGGGCGCGATGCCCGTCACGGGCGCCGCGCGGCGCTGGGGCGCCAGCTTCAGGAAATGCAGCGCCAGGAGCGGGATGTCCTCGGGCCGCTCCCTGAGGGGCGGCACGGCGATGGGAAAGCGGTTCAAGCGGAAGTACAGGTCCCGCAGGAAGCGGTGCTCCTCCATCTCCCGGCGCAGGTCCTTGTTGGTGGCGGCGATGACCCGGACATCGACCTTCTTGAAAACGGGGCTGCCCACCGGCCTGATCTCGCCCTCCTGGAGCACGCGCCGGAGCTTCTGCTGGAGCGACTTGGAAGCGTCGCTGATCTCGTCGAGGAGCACCGTGCCGCCGTCGGCTTCCTCGAAGGCGCCGATCTTGTCGGTGTTCGCCCCCGTGAAGGCGCCGCGCTTGTGGCCGAAGAGTTCGCCCTCCAGGAGCTGCTCGGTCAGGGCCGAGCAGTCCACCACGACGAAGGGCCGGTTGCGCCGCGGGCCGTGATAGTGGATGGCCCGGGCGAGCAGCTCCTTCCCGGAGCCCGACTCGCCGGTGATGAGGACGAGCTGATCGCCCTGGGCCGCGATGCGAGTCAGATCGAAGAGCCGCGTCATGGCCGGGCCGCGGCCGATGATGTTCTCGAAACTGAAACGCTGGGCGACCTCCTCGCGGAGCTTGCAGATTTCGCGCACATGGCGCTCGTAGGTGATGGCGGTCTTGGCATAGGGCGTGATGGCCCGGGCGAACTCCTGGAGAAAACCCACATCGTCGTCGACGAAGATGCTGCGCGGGCTGCGGCTCTCCACGTACACGGCGCCCAGAATATCCTGTTCGGCCCTGAGGGGCACGGAGATGCACGAGAGGACCTCGAGGCTGCGGATGCTCTCGGCGTTGCAGAAGCGCGGATCCTCCCGGGCGTTGGCGCAGAAGACCGCCTGGCCTTTCGTGATGGTTTCCTGGACGATGGTGTGGCTGAAGGCGACGTCTTCGTCGGCCTTGTAGCCCGCGCGGATCTCCAGCGGCCCCCCGCCGGGCGGCGTGACGAGAAGCAGGGCCCGTTCGATCTCCTTCTCGCCCTCCAGATCGATCTCCTTCACCGCCAGGGCGAGGATCTCGTCCAGCGTGCGGCGGATATCGTAATCCCAGTCCACCTTCTGGAGGGTCATGAAGGCGTTGAGGGCCTGCTGAATCCGCCCCAGAATGGCCTGCCTTCGCCATACGGTTCTTCCGGTTAGCGCCATCAGGAAACCTCCGTCGACAACCGCGCGGCAAGGGCCGCTTCGCGATCGGCCCCGAGGGCGACGAACACGGCGCGCGCCGCGGCGGCGACCCGCAGCGCCTCGCCCGCCTCGCCCGCGTAGGCCAGATAGCGCGCCCACGCGAGGCGCGCGCGCGCAAGCTCGTAAACGTATCCCGCGCCGGCGAGCAGCGTCTCCGCCTCGCGCAGATGCTTTTCCGTCCGGTCGGCCCACATGGGGCCCATCTCCAGCCACGCCTCGCCGAGAATCCGGGCGAGGCGGCCGCGGGCCTGCGGCGCCGCCGTGTCGGGAAGCCGCAGGTACGCTTCCCGCGCGATTTGGACGGCGGCGTCGTGCTCCCCGCGCGCGTTGAGGATCTCGGCGCAGAGGCCGCGCAGCTCGGCGTTCTCCTCGACGTTCCGGTGGGAGGGAAGCCGCGCCGCCGCGTCTTCAGCCAAGGCCTGAGCCTCGTCGAGCGCGCCGCGGCGCAAGGCCGCGGACGCCAGCAGCGCCAGCGCGCGGGCTTCGGTGCGGTCCGTCGCCGTCGGCGCGGCGCGCGCGCGGGAGAGGATGTCCTCGGCTTCCGCGTCGCCGCGAATGACGAGAATCTCGGCGGCGGCCAGATCGGCTTCGAGGGCGTTGCGGGCATCGCCGAGCCGCGCCGCGAGCAGCGATGCGCGCCGGAACGTCGCGAGCGCCTCCTCGAAGTCCCCCTGGGCGCCGAGCAGCAGGCCGCGGTTGATCAGGACGACGGCAAGCCCCTTGCGGTCGCCGGCCTCGAGAAACAGGCGCTGGCTCTGCCGGAGGGCTTCGAGCGCCGCGCGCAGGTCGCCGCGGCGCGCGTCCTCCTGGGCGAGGCTCGTGTACGTGATCGCCAGCCCGTGGCGGTCGCCGATGGTCTTGCGCGCCGCGATCGCGGCGCGGAAGAGCTCGGCGGCCTCACGGTGCTTGTCCGCGGCGCGCAGCACGTTGCCGAGGTTGTGCCAGGCGACCGCCGCCCTGCGCCGGTCGCCGATGGCATCGGCCTCGGCGGCGGCGCGGCTGAGATCCCGCTCAGCGGCGGCTAGGTCGCCGCGGTCCTTGGCCACGAGGCCGGCGCCGTGGAGGGCCTCGATGGTTCCCGTGCGGTCGGCGGCGGCGGCGGCGTGAGCCGCCATGCGGCGGTAGGCGGCCTCGGCCTCGGCCAGATCGCCGAGGGAGCGGCAGGCCGCCCCGAGGCCTCGTTCGCACTCCAAGAGCTCGCGCGGCGTGCCCTTGCCCGCGAGGAGCTCGGCGGCGCGCGAAAAGCTCGCGCAGGCCTCGGCGAATTCTCCGGCGCGCAGGGCGGCGCGGCCGGCGGCGAGGAGAAACTCGCTTTCCCGGGCGCCGGCGCGCTCCGGCGCGCGCAGGCGGCTCCGGAGGAGCTCGAGGGCGCGGCGCGGGTTGCCGGCGGCAAGCAGGATGTGGCTCAGCCGCAGCGCCTCGATATCCGTCGGCGCGTGTTCGAGCGCCAGCGCCTCCTCGACCAGCGCGTGGGCCTCCTGAAGCCGGCCGCCGCTTTCGCGGGCCGTGGCGGCGTCAAGGTACAGACCGAAGGCTTCGGCGCTTCGGCCGGCGCCGCGCAGGTGATACGCCCGCACCTCCGCCGGGGCGGCGCGGCGCACGGCCGCGGCTCGTTCGTGGAGCGCGCGGATCTCGGCCGCCGGGAGCGCGGCGGCGAAATGCGCGCGCGCAAGCGCGGCCGTGAAGGACCAAACCCCGCCGCGGGAGCGCAGGAGCGCGGCGTCTTGGAGGCGCGCAAGCAGCGCGCGGATCGTCGCGACGGGAGCCGCGGCGGCGGCGGCGGCTTCTTCCGCCGTAAACTCGCGCAGGCAGGCGGCGGCGCCGAGAAACGCGCGCTCCTCGCCGTTGAGCCCCGCGTCGAGGGCGGGGAACGCGGCGACCCGCGCCGGCTCCGGAGGCGCATCGACGGCGGCGAGTTCGCCGAAGCGGCGCGCGAGCCCCCCGCCGCGGTGGAGCGCCTCGATATGCGGCGCGCACAAGGCGGCGAGGCCGCCGGTTGCGGCCAGGACGCGGTCCAGGAGGGCGCGCGCCGGCGCCGTGCGCGGCCGCGCGGAGGCCGAGAGCATGAGAAAGACCGCATCCTCGGTGAGCGCGTTCGCGCCGCCGGGAGGCGGGGGCGGGGCCTGGAATGCGAGCCCTTGCGGGTGAAGGGCGCCTTCGAGCCGTTCGGCGGCCTCGGCGGCCGAGGCGGGCCGCTTGAACGGCGAGGCGGCGAGAAGCGCGAGCGCCGGGGCGCTCACCTCTTCGGGAACGGCGGGGTTGAGGACGTGGGGCGCCGCCGGAGCCTCGCCGCTCATGAGGGCCTGAAGGCTCGTAAAAGGCGGTTTGCCGGTGAGGGCTTCGTAGAGCACGGCGCCGGCCGCGAAGAGATCCGCGCGCTCGTCGCCGAGAGCCGGCGAACGAATCTGCTCGGGCGCCGCGTAGGCCGGCGTGCCCTCGAAGCGTTCCTCGGCGCGGCCGCGCCTGCGCGCGAAACCGAAGTCGAGGAGTTTGGCCTTGAGAAAGGGACTTGCGGGCAGATCGGCCGCGGGCGGAAGCTCGGCCGCGGCCGTGAACTCCAGGTGCACGTTGGCGGGTTTGAGGTCGCGGTGCAGCAAGCCGGCGGCATGCACATGGTCGAGGGCGCCGAGGATCTGGAGGAGGAAGTCGCAGGAGCGCACGACCTCCTCCCGCGTGGCGGGCGGGCCGGCGGCGAAGCGCTCCTTGAGGCTCATGCCGCGGACGAACTCGCAGACGGTGAAGGGCCGCCCCGCGTGGATGCCGTGGTCCAGCAGCTTGACGATGCGGTCGTGGGAAAGGGCGCCCAAGGCGCCGATTTCGCCTTCGCTTTCGGCGGTGGGTGCCGCGTCCGCGAAGAAAAGCTTGACGGCGACCTCGCCGCCTGTTTCACGGTCGAGGGCGAGAAAGACTTCGCCGCTCGCGCCGCTTCCCAAGAAACGGCGCCTCTCGTAGCGTGGAGGAAGGCCGCTCAAGGGTACCGTCCAAAGGCGGGTCCGGCCCGCAAAGTCGGCGCCGACCACGCCGGCATGGCAGACGCCGCCGAAAACCGTATCTCGCGGCCAAAAAAAGACCGTTCAATTTTCGGCCGAACATGGTAGAGCATAAGGCTCGATTTTATCACCCATCCGGTTTATTGCGAGAAAAAACCGGGAAGTGAGCAAAAAACAGCCGGATTGCCGAGGTTTGCGGTGGCGGTCACACCGCGAGATCACAAGAGCCCGCGGCGAATTGAGTCGATGGCCGCCGCGAGGTCGGCGTACCGGTCGATGGCGACGAGCGCCGCCGTGAGCTGCTTGTGGCCCGGCACCGTCTTCAAGTAGGGGCCGAGCTGCTTGCGCATGACGAGGACTGCTGTGCGCTCGTCGCTCTCGCGGGCCAGCATTGCCAGGTGCCGCAGGCAAAGGGACAGCCGCTCGGCGGGCGCCTGGGCCGGGGCCGGCCGCCCCGCCAGGTCCGCAAGGATCTCCCTGAAGAGATACGGGTTGCCGATCGCGGCGCGGCCGATCATGACGGCGGCGCAGCCCATGCCGAGCAGCGCGCGGACATCGTCGGCGTTCTTCGCATCGCCCGAGGCGATGAGCGGCACCGAAATCCGCTCCGCGACGGCGGAGAACACCTCCCAGCGCGCCCGTCCGCCGAAACCTTCCGCGACCGTTCGAGGGTGGAGCGTCAAGGCGGCGGCGCCGCAGTCCTGGAGCCCTCGGAGGAAGTCGATGAATTCGGGCCGCGCGCCTTCGTCCGGGAGCCTGAGCTTCACCGTGACCGGCGCGCGCGCGGCCTTGCAGGCGGCGCGGACGATCGCCGTCGCGCGAACCGGGTCCGCAAGCAGCGCCGCGCCCTCGCGCTTGGACGTCACCTTGGGCTTCGGACAGCCGAGGTTGATGTCGATGAGATCGGGCGCGAGTTCCTCGGCGCGTGTCACGGCGTGCGCGACGATCTCCGGGTCGCCGCCCAGCAGTTGGAGGGCGATAGGCCGTTCGGCGGGTTGGAAGGCCATCAAGCTCCAGGAACGTTCGTTCCCGTGGAAGATGGCCTTGGAGCTGATCGTCTCGGAAAAGACCAAGCCGCAGCCGGCCTCCTTGGCGAGCAGCCTGAGCGCGGAGGTCGTGTAGCCCGCCATGGGCGCCAGGACGAGGGGCGAGGCGATGGGCACGCAGGCGATGCGGAAAGCGGCGTTCACGGCAAAGGCCTGAACCGGACGTACCGCCCCGGCGGGCGCGGCGGTCGGTGCTTCAGACGCCACAGGTAGGCGCAGCCCGCGGCAAAGCCGCCGATATGAGCCCAGAACGCGATACCCTGCTCGCTTCCCAGGGTGCCCACCGCGGGAAGGAGCTGCGCGAAGAGAAACCAGAGGATCAGGTAGAGCCACGCGGGCAGTTCGGCGATGGGCAGGATGAATACGAAGGGCAGGAGCGTCACGACGCGCGCGTACGGAAAGGCGATCCAGTACGCCCCTAGCACGGCCGACACCGCGCCGCTCGCGCCGATCATCGGCGTCAGCGTGTCGCGGGAGAACGCGAGGGTGACGCCAATCTGCGTACAGGAAGCCAGAACGCCGGTCGCGAGGTAAAAGACGAGGAAGCGCAGGCGCCCAAGCCGGTCCTCCACATTGTCGCCGAAGATCCAGAGGAACCACATATTGCCGATGAGGTGCCCCCAGCCGCCGTGAAGAAACATGCAGGTGAAAAGCGGCATCAGGCAGGCGGCCGCCGTGATCGGGATGCGCTCTTCGGCGGGCGGGCGGCGGAAGAAGCGCTCGAAGGGGGCCGGGAGGTCGGAGGGCAAGGGGGGAGGGCGGACGACGATCTCGCTTTTGCCGGCGAGGAGGGCCGCGACGCACACCGGTCTGACGCCCCAGCGCTGGAAGAAATGTTTCAAGCCTTCCGGGCCCTGCTGCCAGCTTACCGTGATTTCAAAGAGGAAGACGAACACGTTGGCGGCGATCAAGGCGAAAGTGATCACCGGGGTGCGGAGCGGGCGATTGCGGTCGTAAAGCGGGATCACGGCGCGGCGCCCTCGGAGAGCGCTTCCCGGTAGACCGCGAGCGTGCCCCGCACCATTTGGTCCTTCGTAAAGCGCGCGGGGGATGCGCGGGCGTGGACGACGTCGCGCTGGCCGTGCGCCAACAGGCGCCTGATCCGCCGTGCCGCGGTCGCATCGGCCTCGCCGCCGCGCCAGGTGCGTTCGGTGTTGACGTGAAGAGTTCTGAGCGGGGGTTGGGCCATGGAACGTCTCTTCCGGCGGTGTTACTGTACTCCCTGGCCGCGCGACCGTAAAGGTTTGTCGGCGTCCCCCGTGAAAAAGAAGCGCTGCAGAAGCAGGGGGAGGGGAGCAGGCGGGTGAAAAAGCCTCGCGGCAGGGGTACAATGGGCGGGTTCCCGCAGGAGAGGCGCTATGCCGACGCAGTTGATGCTCGCCCGCCGGGGGGAGGTGACGCTCCTCATGCAGCGCGTGGCGGAAAAAGAGCTGGCCGACCCGGAGTTCGTGCGCGCGGAGGTCGCCGCCGGCCGGCTGGTCATCCCGGCGAACGTGCGTCGGTCCTGCGCGCGGCCCGTGGGCATCGGCGCGAGATTCGCGTGCAAGGTCAACGCCAACATCGGCAACTCGCCGCTGCGCAGCGGCGCCGAGGAGGAACTGGCGAAGCTGGAAGTCGCGGCCGCCGCGGGCGCCGACACGGTCATGGATCTGTCCACCGGCGATGGTATCGCCGCCATCCGCGCGGCGGTTCTCGAGGCTAGCCCGGTGCCCGTGGGCACGGTGCCGATCTACGAGGCCGTGGCCCGCGCGGGCGAGCCCGAGGCGCTCACCGCCGAGGGGCTGCTCGACGTGATCGTCGAGCACGCCAGCCAGGGCGTCGACTACATGACGGTTCACTGCGGAATCCTGCGCGAGCATCTCCTATCCGCCGAGAAGCGCCTCATGGGGATCGTGAGCCGCGGCGGCGCGATCCTGGCCGCGTGGATGCGGAGCCGCGGCCGCGAGAATCCGCTCTACGAGCGCTTCGACGACCTGCTTGCCATCGCGGCGGAGCACGATGTGACCCTCAGTCTCGGCGACGGCCTGCGGCCCGGGTGTCTGGCCGATGCCAGCGACGGCGCGCAGTTCGGCGAGCTGGAGACCCTCGCGGAGCTCGCCTCCCGCGCGCAGGCAGCCGGCGTCCAGGTCATGATCGAGGGCCCGGGGCATGTCCCCATCGACCAGATCGAGACGAATATGCGCCGCCAGGCGCGGCTCTGCCGGGGCGCGCCTTTCTACGTGCTCGGTCCGGTGGTCACCGATGTGGCGCCGGGGTACGACCACATCACGAGCGCCATCGGCGCGGCGCTCGCCGCGGCCTACGGCGCCGCGATGATCTGCTACGTGACGCCCAGCGAGCATCTCGGCCTGCCGGACATCGAGGATGTGCGCGAGGGGGTGATCGCGGCGCGCATCGCCGCCCACGCGGGCGACGTGGCCAAGGGGCTGCGCGGCGCGCGGGCGTGGGACGATGCGATGTCCAAGGCGCGCCGCGAACTGGACTGGGAGAAGCAGTTCGCGCTGGCGCTCGATCCGGCGCGGGCGCGCGCCTTTTTCGGAGAGGAGCGGGAGACCGCTCCCAACCCCTGCAGCATGTGCGGGCCGAGATTCTGTTCCATCAGGATCGATCGGAGTTCGCAGGCTCTGCACGGCGCATCCCCCGCGGCGGACGAGGGCGACGGGGAGGCGTGAGCCGCCGCCGCGGCGGCAAAAAAGCCGCGACGCGGGGGCGTGCGCGGCTTTGCGAGGCTCGCCGCGGAATTCGGGGTCTTCTGGAACCGGCCTAGCACTTGCCTGTCAACATACCGTCCTTGGGCGAGCGAGGGACTTTATGGCAAGAAACGTGCCGCCGCGCGGGTCCGGGCGCGGCCCTGAATCCTAAGTGACGATCTGGCAAATAGTTGCGGAGTTCAGTCTGCCGCGGCGCAAAGGCGGGGGACGCGGATCGGCCGTCGCGCGGGCGCGGCGCGGTTTACATCGCGTATCGGAAGCGCACACCGGCGCCTGAATCCGCGCGGATGCCTCCGTTCAGCGCGACTTCGGGCAGGTGACGGCGGGGAGCTTCGCCGGGAAGTTGAAGGGGATCCTCGTTTGGTGCTCGTTGTGGCAGGTGAGACAGGTCATCTCGCTGACCCGATCCCATTTCGGCGCGCCGTCCGGGTTCTTGACGTGCTCGGGGTTCGTGCCGTGGCACGACTCGCACTGCACGTTCGCGAACTTCTCGGCGTCCTTCACATCGAGGAACGCGATCCCGAACCCGACCGTGTGGCAGGCGATGCAGTCGTACCTGAGGTGGTCGTCGTTCTCCTTGAGGGACGCGAAGGCGGTCGCATGCCTCGTCTTCCGCCAGAACTCGTACTGCGGCTCGTGGCACCGGGCGCAGGCCTGATAGCCCGCGTACACGACGGGCGCCGCCTTGAGCGCGGCCAGCGCCTGCGGGTCGATCCGGCCGGGGTCCTGCTTTTTCCACGTATCGACCAGCAGCGTGATGGCGGGATCATCCAGAAAATGCGGCTCGATGGAGAGGCGCGTCACCACCGCGCGGTTGTAGCCGCCGCGGCCGAGGACCGTGCTCAAATCGGCCGGGAGCGGATCGGCGGCAAGGCTGCTTTCCAGGCGGTTGAGCTCGGGCGATGTGCGCACCTCGGCCAGGGGCGCCTCGATCTCCACGTCCACCCGCGCCACGCGCATGCCTTCGCCGTCGGCGCGGATGACCAGGGCCTTCTCGAAGCGGTCCGCGTAGTCGCTCGGATCGGCCATGAAGAGGCTGTGGCTCCCGTAGTTGACGTTGGGGTCGAAAATGATGCCGATCTCGGGCGCTTCCCGCCCGAGCGCCTCGTTCTCCTCCTTGCGGCAGTGGCTCAGCGCGACGATTAGATCGACCTTGCCCTTGAGCTCGGCGACGGCTTTCTTGCCGGCCTCGATGGGATCTCCGACCGCGCAGCCCGGCGCGACCTTGTCCAGGTAGTGCAGCCCCATCGTCCCCATGACGAGGCCCACGATGCCGATCCTGGCGCCGCCCGCCTCGGCGATGATCCACGGCGGGAAAACGAGCGCGCCGTCCGGACCGAAGAAGTTGGCGCAGAGGATGGGGAAGGACGCCGCCGCGCCGAGCTTCTTGAGCTCGTCCAGGCCCAGGAGAAGGTCCGAGGTGCCCAGGGCGAGGGCCTTGTAGCCCATGCGGTTGTAGCTCTCGACGATCACGAAGGCCTTGGCGAGCATCTGGGCGCGCTCGGCTTCCTTGGGCATGCGGCCGTCGAGGTCGAAAAGGCAACTGCCGCCGTCCAGGAGGAGGAAGGGCTTGCCCTCGGCTTGCAGCCCCTTGACGAGGGTCGAGCGGCGCGCGAGGCTGCCCTGTTTGACTTTCTTGTTCTTGCAGCCGCACACGTCGACGTAGCCCGCGTTGTTGACGGTGTACAGGAAGTAGAACTTCTTGACGCCGGCGGCGTCGGCCGCGCACAACGCGGTTCCGAGAACAAGACAGGCACACAGCGTTCGCATGGCTTCCTCCTATGCGCCCGCGCCGGCCGGCACGGGCGGGACTGCGATGAATGCACTCAGGGAATATCATACCGTTCGAGGGGCGCGCCCGCACGCTTCGGCCTTGTGGCGCCGGACCGCCGCTTCGGGTACAATCCCCGCGCCCCTCCAATGCGAGGTTATCGGACGGGGAGGATCGAGCCGGCGCCGGCGGTGATGGTCGCAGGCCGACAGACGCGACGATGAAAACGCCTACCGTGCGCGGGGCGACGGTCAGATTCGCCCTTGCTTACGCCGCGCTCGCCGGTTCGTTCGGCGTTTTCACGCCGTACTTCCAGAAGCTGCTCAGCCTCCAGGGCTTCGACGAGCAGCATATCGGCTTTGTTTTCGGCGTCTTCGAGACCTTCGGCATTCTCGGGCAGCCTCTCTGGGGCTGGCGTTCCGATCGCGCGCGCCGCCGCCGCCGCATCCTCGCCGTCGCGGCGCTGGGGACCATGGCCTGTTTCCTGTCCTTCGGCTGGATCGAGAATTTCCTGGTCGCCCTGGCCGTCGGCGGCGCCTTCGGATTCTTCTTCCGCGCCATCACGCCGCTCCTGGACGGCATGGTGTTCAGGTACCTCAGCGAGCACGGCGGGGACTTCGGCCGCACGCGCCTGTCGGCGTCCTTCGCGTTCATCACCTCGATCCTGATCCTGGAGGCCGCCGGCGTCGCCGGCGAAGGGGCGCGCGCGCTCATTTTGACCATGGCCTGCGTCATGCTGCTCCTGTCCGCCGCCAGCGCGGGCCTCCTGCCCCTCACCGACCGCGAGAAGGTCGAACGCGCCGGAGGCGCCCCGCCCCGGCGCGTCATGGACTTTGCGCTGTTCCGGCGCCGACCTTTCGTGGCGCTCACCGTGGCGTCCTTCTTCTTCAATTTCAGTTTGGTCTCCCACTACAACTTCTTCACGCTCTTCGTGCAGAAGGAGTTCGATTTCCCGGCGGCGGGTTATATCTGGGTGATCGGCACCGCGTCCGAGATACCCGTCGTCTATTTCTCCAGCGCCATCATCGCGCGCATCGGCATGCGCGGCTTGTTCGCGGTGGGATCCGTCGCCACCGCGATCCGGCTGGCGGGGTACGCGGCCGCCCCGTCGGTCGAATGGCTGATGGGGCTGCAACTGCTCCACGCCTTCGCCTACGGCGCCGTCTACTTGGCGAGCGTGCACTATATCAACCGGCTGGCGCCCATCGATATGAAGCAGAGCGCGATGGCGGTTTTCATCGCTCTGTCCATCGGCGGGGGCGGCATCGCCGGAAGCTCCATCGGCGGGACGTTGATCCGCTGCTTCGGCTTCCGGACGCTCTTCGGATGCTACGCCGCCGCGGCGGCGCTCTCCCTCGTCGTGCTGGCCCTCTTCGTCCCGAAGCTCCCGCCGGCGGAGGGGCGGGGCGTTTCCCGCGGCGCCTAGATCGCCGCGACGCCGAGACCCGGGGCCGCGAGGGCGCGCATGACCCCGCCCTCCACCGTGAAGCCGCCGGCCGCCACATCGCGCGCCAGGTCGAAGCTGCCGTCCAGATCGAGGTACGCCGTCGCCGGCGAGGCGAGGGCGGCGTGCAGCGCCGCGGCGATGCTGATGCGGCTCTCGTCCATGCAGCCCCACATCAGGCTGATGCCGGCGTGCTCGGCGATCGCCGCGATGCGCAGGGCCGGGGCGATGCCGCCGCACTTCATCAGCTTGATGTTGAAGATGCCCGCCGGAGCGGGCGGCGCCGCCAGGGCGAGCGCGTCTTTCTCGGTGAGGATGCTCTCGTCGAGCGCGATCCTCCGCCGCGCGTCCTCGGGGAGCGCGCGCAGCTCGCCGGCGGCGGCGGCCTTGACAGGCTGCTCGACGAGCTCGATGTCCAGGCCGGCGGTCCGGGCGAAGAAGGCGCCGGTCTGCTCCAGCGTGTAGCCCTGGTTCAGGTCCACGCGGATCGCCACCGCGCCGCCGAAGGCCTGCCTGAGGGCGCGGAGACGCGCGACGTCCTCGTCCAAGGAATGCCCGCCCTTGACCTTGAGGATCGTGAAGCCCCGCTCGACGTACTCCCGCGCCTCGGCCAGGGCGGCCTCGAGCGGCTTGATGCCTATGGTGATCGAGGTGGGAAAGGCCGTGTGGACGCGGCCGAGCGTTTCGCACAGCGGCAGCCCGAGCAACTGCGCAAAGAGGTCGTGAAGCGCCATGTCGAGGGCGGCGGCGGCGGCGGGAGTGGCGCGGAGCTTGGCGGCGATGGCGCGGCAAAGAGCGGGCAGCGCGCGCACGTCGGCGCCGGCGAGCCAGCGGGTCGCCTCGGCGTCGAGGGCGGCGAGCGTGGCGGCGAAGGCCTCGCCGGTGACGAACGCCTCGGGGGAGGCGGCGCCCAGGCCCGCGTGCCCCGTCTCGGTCTCCACGCGGACGATGGCGTTGTCGACGGCGTCGATGGATCGAAACGCGATGGTGTACGGCCGCGTGAGGGGCAGGTGCTCGTGCCGGCGGCTGATGCGCGCGATCTTCACGGCGTCCCCCCCGGAGAGCGCGCCGCGCAGGCGTCCAG
The DNA here is from genome assembly GCA_002070955.1 of Planctomycetes bacterium ADurb.Bin069. Taxonomy (GTDB): domain Bacteria; phylum Planctomycetota; class UBA8108; order UBA8890; family UBA8898; genus UBA8898. The sequence continues at coordinate 35,084 of MWEK01000031.1, read as the reverse complement.
GTAGGCCTGCACGATGGGGAGCAGGTCGCCGATCGCGGCGAGGGGGTCCACCACGGGCAGCCGCAGCTCGCGGCGCAGGCGTTCCCGCTCGCCCGCGAGAGCGGCTGCATCCAACCCCTCGCCGTTGAGGGTCACGGCGAGCACCTCGGCGCCGTAAAGGTTGATGAGCTCGATCTCCCGGGTGATGGGGGGAATCGCGCAGCGGCGGCTCTCGTAACCCTCGAAGTAGCGCCGTCCCGGCGCGTGCTGGAGAACGACGCCGCGCGCGCCGCCGGACAGCAGGATCTCGGCGCCGCAGGGGCCGCACGGGTTGCTGAGGGACGACTGGCCCTCGATCACGATCAGATCGGGGCGGCGGTCCCGGACGCAGGCGAGGATGGCGTGCTCGATGGCGCCCGCCACGAAATCGTTGCGCAGCGCATCGAGGATGCAGCCGTAGTCCGCCCCCTGCATCCAGCCGGTCTGGCCCGTGTAGAGCATCTCGGTCCTGATGCCGGCCGCGTTGCAGGCCCCGACGAGGCGGTGCGCGGTGGTGCGCTTCCCGATGGCGCAGTCCATGCCGAGGACGGCGATGCGCGGGGTCGCGCACTCCAGGATGGCGCCGCTCCAGAAGCGGAGCTCCTCGGCGGGCACGGAGGCGCGGACATCGATGATCGCGGCGCCGTCGCGCCGCGCCAGCGCCGCCAGCTCGGGATCATCGCCGGCGCATTCGTGCAGTCCGTTGACGATGGACATGCCGGCGGCGAGGGCCTCCTTGAGGAGCGCCCTGAGCGTCGGCGTGAGTCTGCCTCCGTGCGTCGCGACGCCGACGATGCAGAACTCGGGCTTGGCGGGCAGGCGGGCGAGGGCGGCGCCGATGGACTCGAAGACCGGAACGTCGCCGCGGGCGCCGTCGAGGAGCTCGCCGGCGTCCTTGCCGGCGTGCCGGCGGTCGACGACGCCGAGGATTGCGAATCGGCGCGATCCGCGCAGCAGTCCGTGCGCGGTCTTCCCGTGCACCGTGAGAAGTTCGCCGTCGGTGAGGACGATCGCCGTGCCCCGCACGGCGTCGCCGCGGCCGCGCTTCTTCACGGGGGCTACCGTCCTTCCTTGGCCAGGCGGTCCAGCTCGTGGAGCAGGTCGCGGTTGGCGTCGTAGATCCGGCGGTAGAGCTCGAACCTGCGGCGGTAGGCCGCGTGGCGCCGGGCTTCCGGCTCGTACACGCGCGCGGCCTTGGCCAGTTCCTTGGCGTGCGCCTCGGGGTCCTTGATGAGGCCCGCGGCCTTGGCGCCCAGGAGCGCCGCGCCGAAGGAGGCGCCCTCGGTGGCTTGGAGGGTCATGACCGGCCGGCCGAGGATATCGGCCTCGAGCTGCATCCACACCGGCGACTGCGCCGCGCCGCCGATGGCCTTGTACCTGGCGATGGCGACGCCCGCCCGGGCCAGGAGCGCCGTGTTGAGGAGAATATCGTAGGAAACGCCTTCCATGATGGCCTTGGCGATCTCGCGGCGCTCGGTGGTGATGTGGAGGCCGAGGATCGCGCCGCGCGCCCGCGTGTCCAGGTGCGGAGTGCCCGTCGTGGTGAAATAGGGCAGGACGAGGAGCGCCGTCGGGTCCTCGGGGAGCCGCTCGCAGATGAGGTCGTAGACGCCGCGCCCCGCGCGCTCGGCCTCCAGGCGCTCCTCGGCGGCGAATTGGTCGCGGTACCACTTGAGCAGGCTCCCGCCGGTGAAGTTCCAGGCGAGGGAGATGTACTGGTCCGCGCCGTAGGTCGGGTACGCGCAGAGGTTGTTGGCGAGCATCACCGCGGGGTCCGGGGCGCTCGCCAGGCGGACGCCGAGACACACCACCGTGCCGATGGCGTACATGGCTTCCCCCGGCGCCGTGCCCGTGCCGAGAATGCCCGCCGGCTGGTCGTGGAGCCCGACGCCGACCACGCAGGTTTCCGGGAAGCCGAAGGCGTTCCGGCCGATGGTCCCCACCGCCTCGCCGGGCGCCATCGGCCGCGCGAGCTGCTCCGGCGCGACGCCGGCGAAGGCGAGCATGCGCTCGGACCAGCGGCGCGCGTGAATGTCCAGGAGGAGGGTGCGCGAGGCGAGGGCGTAGTCGATGGCGGGGGGGAGCCCGAGGGCATTGACGAAAAGATCCGCGAAGCACAGCCACCGCTTGGCGCGGCCGAAGACGTCGGGCCGGTGCTTCCGCCACCACATGAGCTTGCAGATCGAATGATAGCTGTTGATCGGGTGGCCGGTGATGGCGAAGGCGTCCTCCTGGGAGAGTCCGGCCTTGAGATCGAGCACTTCCTCCTCGCCGCGGCAGTCAAAGCCGATGATGGCGTTGCCGAGCGGTGCTCCCCCGGCGTCCAGCGGCGCCATGGCCTCGCCGAGCGCGCTCCAGGCGATGCTCTGCGGCGGGTCGCTCCTGGCGGCGGCCGCCAGTTCGGCGAGCACCTCCTTGATCTTGGCCAGCACCACGCCGGGATCGAGCTCGAGCTGCCCGGGCTGGGGGCTCGTCAGGTTATACTCGCGATACGCGGAAGCGACGACGCGGCCGTCGAGCCTGAAGGCCACGGCCTTGGTTCCCGTCGTTCCGATGTCAATGCCGACGATGGACACGCCGCGCGCTCCTTTCCTGCCCGTGCGGCCGCGGGCCCTGATTGCAGGTCCGCCTCGCCGAGGCATGTCGGTTCAGAATAGCCGCCCGGCGGGGCGAGGGCAATGGGGCTCGGGCGGCCGGTGTCCGCCGGACAGATCTCGCCGGCGCCGTCCTTGGGATCGCCTGGGCCGGCCGGGCGTCGTCCCGCGCCGCGGCTCCGGACCAGGCGGAAGCGGGCGGCCCGGCGGAAGCCCGTGAGGACGGGGGGCCGTCGCCGGCGTCCGGCCTCAGCCTCGTTCCGCGAGGGCCCGCGCCATGCGATCGAGTGCCTTCTCGAGCAGCGCGCGGGGGCAGGCGAAGTTCAAACGCACGAAGCCGGGCGCGCCGAAATGGCGTCCGTCGCCGAGGCCCACTCCCGCGGCTTCGAAGAAGCGGCACGGGTCGGAAACGCCGGCGCCGCGGGCGTCGATCCACGCCAGGTACGTGGCCTCGACATGCGCCGCCGCGATGCCCGGCATGGCGGCGAGGCGGCGTTCGACGAGGTCGCGATTCCCCCGGATGTATTTCAGGAGCGCGTCCCGCCAGGGGTCGCCGTGGCGGTAGGCGGCCAGCGCCGCCTCGTACCCGAACGCGTTCACTTCCGGGACGACGCCCTCCTTGGCGGCGATAAAACGGCGCCGGAGCTCCTCGCCGGGGATCACGGCGAAGGAGCAGCCCAGGCCCGGCACGTTGTACGTCTTGCTCGGCGCCATGAGCGTAATCGTCCGCGCGGCGAAGTCCGGGTCCAGCGCCGCCAGGGGCAGGTGGCGCTTCTCGGTGTCGAGCACCAGGCCGCAGTGGATTTCGTCGGAGCACACCGCCGCGCCGTGCGCGCGGCAAACGTCGAGGAGCGCCTCCAACTCCGCCCGGGTGAAGACCCGCCCCGTGGGATTGTGGGGATTGCAGAGGATGAAGAGGCGCGCGCTGTCGTGGAGCGCGCGCGCAATGCCGTCGAGGTCGAGCGCGGCGCGGCCGTTCCGCTCCAGGAGCGGCACGGTCACCAGCTTGCGGTCGGACCGGGCCGGCGCGGTGAGGAAGGGCGGGTAGGCGGGTACCGCCGTCACCACGCCGTCGCCCGGCGCGCCCGTGGCGCGGCAGCTCAGGTTGATGCCGGTGACGAGGCCCGGCAGCCAGACGAGCCACTCGCGTTCGACCCGCCAGTCGTAGTCGGCGCGCAGCTTCGCGATGAGGGTCTCCACGAGGGCTTCGGGGGCGTGGGTATAGCCGAAGATGCCGTGCGCCGCGCGCGCCGCCAGGGCCGCGCAGACCTCGGGCGGGGAGCGGAAATCCATGTCCGCGATCCAGAGCGGGATGACGTCGCGGTTCCCATACTTGTCCCACTTGACGCTCGCGGTGCCGCGGCGGTCGACGGGTGTGTCGAAATCGAAGGCGATGGGGCGGCTCCTTTCAACAAGAGGCGCGGCGGCGCGAGCGCCGGGCCGAGGATTCGAACCGAGGGGCTGCATGCGCCTACCGGGGCGGAACGGCCGCGGCGCCGTCGTAGCGGCGATGCACCGCCTCGACCTTGGCGCGGTACTCCTCTTCCGAGAGGACGCCCCGGCGCTTGAGCTCATCGAGGTTCTTGAGAAGCTGCATCGCCTCCTCGCCGGTCAGGCGATCGGCTGCCGCCGGCCGCGGCGCGGGGCCCGCCGCGGACGGCACGGATGCCGCCGGCGCGGCTGTGGGCGGCGCGAGGGTCGTCTCGGGCGGCGCGGCCGCGGCGAGCGCTTCCACGGGCGCGACGACCCAGAGCGGATGCTCCGTGCCATCGTCGTCGCGGAAGAGCGCGGCATGCGCGGGCAGGCACAGCGTCACCCGCGTGATGGCGTGGCGCGTCGGATCGCCCCAGCCGTCCAGATAATGCTCGCCGGGCATGTCGGTTTCCGTGTTCTCGTCGATCAAATCGAAGGCGAGGTTGAGCATGCCCTGCGGTTTGAGGAACGCAACCCCCCGCGTCGTGCGCGGCTTGGGGAGGAAGCCGAGCTGGAAACGCGTGTTGACCACGGCGAAGCGCACGCGCTCCGCCGGACCGGCGCGGGCCAAGCCCTCCGCGATGGCCGCGGACAGACCGGCGACATGGGGCTCGGCGACGAGGGGCAAGTACTCCGTCGAACCGAACAGCTTGGGCTGCTCGTAAGCAAGGCGGCTGACGAAGGCCGCGAGGTGCTCGGTGGGAATGTCGGCGGGGTGCGCAAAACCCGCATCCTTCGGGGTCCCGGCCTCGAACATACGTTCGAGCTCGACCTCCGTGTTCATGTCCTTGAGCACGCCGGCCGACTGGCGCCACGAGGTGCCGAAGCACCCGCAGAGAAGAACGGCCAGCGCCGCCGGGGCGCATGTGCGCGCGCGCATGAGTCACCTGCCTTTCCGCGGTAGGATCGATGGCGCCGCCGCCCGCGCGGCGCTCGAAAACAGGATCATAGTCCCGGCTGGGAGCGGGCGCAAGCAGGCCGCGGCGGGCGGCCTACTCCCCGCGCCGCTCAGGCGCTACAATCGGGGCCGTGACCGCCATGCGCCCTCTCACCGATTGCCATGCCCATACCGAACTCTCGTACTGCGCCGACGGCGTGCTGACGATCGAGGTGTATCGTGCGGCGCTGGATGACCCGGGATGCATCGTCGCGCGCCAGGCTCTGACGAACCATGGCTTCCAGGCCTACTTCCCGCCGGACATCGCCTGGTCGTGGGCATTTCTCGACCGCCCCGCGCTCTTCGACCGCCACCTGGCGCGGGGCGATGAGCGGCTGTCGGCTTTCAAGGAGAAAGTGGAGGACTGCCGCGACGACCGTCTGATCTTCGGCGTCGAGGTCGAGCTGATGGGAGACGGCCGACTCACGATCTCCGATGCGCTGCGTGCCGAGGCGCAGCTTCTGCTGGGCTCGCTGCACGTCATGCCGCGCGTCTACCACAAGGGCCACCTTCCGGCGCAGGCCATCGAGTCGTTCTTGGCCTACCTGCGCGACCTGGCCGCCGCGGGCGTCGATGTGATCGCGCACCCCTTTCGGTGGCTGCACGAAAGCGATATGCCGATTCCGCAGGAATGCATCGACGAGACGGTCGCGATCGCGAAGACGCACGGCCTCGCGCTCGAACTCAGCGCGCGCGGCCGCGGCGAGCCGGCGCTCGCGCTCATCAAGGCCTGCGTCGCCGCGGGCGTGCCCCTCGCCCTCGCCACCGATGCCCACAGCCTGGCCGAGGTGGGCCGCCTGCAGCCGGCTGTCGAGCAGATCGAGAGCGCGGGCTTCTCCCTGGACCGGGTGCCGCTCTTCGACGGCCGGCCCCCCTCGTAGCGCCGGAAGAAAGACGGTGCTCGACCGCGGCGCCGCTCACGGGCTCTCGGCGATGAGCACCGGCGCGAAGTCGACCGCATCGGCGCTGGCGAGCACATAGCGCGCGCGGCCGCGCCTGCCTTGGAACGCGAGGGCGTGGAATTCGCCGTGGAGATGGGCGAAGACGACCGCCTCGGGGTCCGCGCGGTCCAGGACGTCGGTGAACACCGTGCGCTCCTGGCCGGCGAAAAGGGGCGGGAAATGCATGACCGCGATGAGGCGGCCGGGGGGCAGGGCGGCCGCGGCGCGGAACGCCTTCTCCAGGCGCGCGGCCTCGCGGGAGCAAAGGCGCTCCCGTTCGGCGTTCTCCTCGGCCGTCTTGTCGGGGTCGGGAAGCTCCCAGAGCCGCGTGCCCGCGATCACGAAGGGCGGGATGCTGAGGGCGCTCGCGTGCAGGAACTCCACCCCGGGGCCGGCGGCCCGGACCATTTTGGCGCGCGAGGTCCACCAGTAATCGTGGTTGCCCTCCAGCATGATCTTGCGCGCCGCGGGCAGCGCGGCGAGCCACTGGAAGTCGGGCTCGGCCTCGTGGAGGCGCATGGCCCAGGAGAAGTCGCCGAGGATAAGCACCGCATCCTCGGGGCCGACCCGCTCCCGCCAGCGCGCCGCGAGCTTCTCGGGGTGCCGATCCCACGTTGCGCCGAAAACGTCCATGGGCTTGTTGCGCCGGCTGGGAAGGTGGAGATCGCCGAGGGCCCAGAGTTTCATGGCGCCATCTTAGCCCATGCGGCGCCGGGGCGCGCGGGGGCCTCGGCGGTCCGCCGCCTCTTGCGGCGCGGCGCCCGAAGGCGCAGAATAGCCCTTCGTTTCGTGTCCGACGCGAGCCCGCGGGAGGGCTCTTCGCGGTGGCTGTGAGGAGGCATTCCAGTGAGTCGACTTGTCGGCAAGGTGGTGATTGCGCAGGGCGGCGGCCCGACCGCCGTGATCAACCAGAGCCTGGTCGGAGCGGTGGTGGAGGCCCGGAAGTTCCCGGAGATCACGCGGGTTTGGGGCGCCGTGCACGGCGTGCGCGGCATTGTCGAGGAGAAGTTCGTCGATCTCAGCGAGGCCACGACGCACAACCTCGAGCTTGTGGCCTGCAGCCCCTCGGCCGCCCTCGGCTCGACGCGCGACAAGCCCGACGCCGACTACTGTCTGAAGATCTTCAACATCTTCAAGCGGCACGGGGTCCACTACTTCTTCTACATCGGGGGCAACGACTCCGCCGACACGGTCAGGATCGTCAACGAGTTCGCCGCGAAGGAGCGCTACGAGCTCCGGGCCATTCATATTCCGAAGACCGTCGACAACGACCTTCCCGTCACGGACCACTGCCCCGGCTACGGCTCCGCGGCGCTTTTCGTGGCCTCGGCCTTCAGCGGCGCGAACGCCGACAACATTGCGCTTCCCGGCGTCTACATCGGCGTCGTCATGGGGCGCCATGCGGGGTGGCTCACCGGAGCCGCGTGCCTGGCGCGCAAGCACGAGAACGACGGCCCGCATCTTGTCTACCTCCCCGAGCGGCAGTTCTCCATCGACCAGTTCCTGGCGGACGTCGACGCGGCGTTCAAGAGGCACGCGCGCTGCCTGGTCGCCGTGTCCGAGGGGGTCTGGGGCGAGAAGGACGCCAAGGGCAAGAAGATTCCCCTGGCCGCGATGCTCATGCGCAAGTTCGGCCGGGAACCCCAGGTCGACGCCCACGGCAACGTGCAGCTTTCGGGCGGCGCCCTGGCGGACGAGTTGGCGGACATGGTCCAGAAGCAGCTCAAAATCAAGCGCGTGCGGTCGGACACCTTCGGCTACCTGCAGCGCTCGTTCCCGGGCGTCGTGTCGGCGACCGACGCCCGGGAGGCCCGCGAGGTGGGCGAGAAGGCCGCCCAGTACGCCTGCTGGCACGACGTCGACGGCTCGATCGTGATCAAGCGGACGGGGGACTATGCCGTCAAATACGAACTGGCGCCGCTGGCGGATATCGCCGCCAAGACCAGGGTCGTGCCGCCGGAGTACATCAATGCCGCGGGCAACGGCATGACGGACGCCTTCCGCGCCTACGTGCGTCCGCTCACCGGCGAACTGCCCTACGTCGAGCGGTTGTGGGCACCGCCGGCGGTCCTCTGAGGCGGATTATCCGCCTGCGGCGTCTACCCGCGCTCGAATTCGGTGTGCTCCTCGAAGTACTCCGATGGGATCTCGTCGTCGGGAGGCGGCGGCACGTACCCCTCGCTCTTCGCGCGCGTCCTTTCCTTTTCGTAGGCGCCTAGGATGCAGTCCTGGATCTTGCGGCGGCATTCCGGCGTAACCGGGTGGGCGATATCGACGTGGAGCCGCGCCTGCTCGGCGGGTCCCGGCTTCAGGCGCGCCTGGAGGCGAAGGCCGCACTCGCCGCAGTACTTCGCCTGGTAGGAATTCTTGGCGGTGCAGCGGGGGCAGCGGCGCTGGCCCTTACGGCTGGGCATGGCGACGAACAAGCCCTTGTCCCCGACAATGATGCGCAGGTCCCGAACGACGAACTCGTTGTCGATCGTCATGGTGCAGTACGCGCAGAGCCGCTCGTTGGCACCGTCCGCAAGCCTCACCCGCACATTCGTGATTTCCACTGCCGCCCTCCTTCCGGTCCCTTACCCCCAGGCCGGCAGATTCTCGGCGATTCTCACCTCCGCCATGCCTGCGAGGGCCTCTGCAACGAGAGCGTCGCGGCCGCCGCCGGCGCGATCCGAAGCCAGCGCGAAAAGACACGCACCGCTTCCGGTCATGTGCGCATCCACACCGATCTCACGGGCCTTTTTCATGATAAGCGCGAACTCCGGCCGCAGGCCGGCGGCCGGCTGCTCGAGCCGGTTGAAGAACAGCATCCCGTCACGGATGCGCTCTTCAACAGACCCGGGGCTCATCGTACCGGCGCTGCGCGGGGAAGTCAAAGGTAAATTGAGATTCGCATAGACTTCGGCCGTGCTGCAGGCGAAGGGGGGCACCAGCACCAGATAACGGCGCGGGGCGCCGGCGCCGAGCGGGTCGATGATCTCGCCGCGGCCGCGGCAGCGCGCCAGGCCGCCGTAAAGGAAGAAGGGCACGTCCGAGCCCAATTCGCAGGCAATGCGGAACTGTTCCTCCCGGGGGAGGGGCGCCGCGTAGAGTTCCATGAGGGCTCGGAGCGCCCCGATGCCGTTCGCGCTGCCGCCGCCCAGGCCGCCGCCGATGGGGACGCGCTTCCGAAGATGCATGCGCGCCCGGGGAGGGAGGCCGGCGGCTTCGAAGAACCGCTCGGCGGCCCGGACGATGGTGTTGCGCCGGTCGGTGGGAACGGCCGGATCATCGCAGGCGAGCGCGATGCCATCGGCGTCGCGCGCCACGGTGAGGGTATCGCACAGGTCGATGGCCTCCATGATCATGTCCAGCTCGTGGTAGCCGTCCGCGCGTTTGCCGATCACCTCCAGGAAGAGATTGAGCTTGCACGGCGTGCGCACGACGACCGTGTCCGGGCCGCGGCGGACCACCTGCATGGGGGGCGGGTCAGGGTTCGAGGAGCACATTGTCGATCAACCGCGCCGGGCCGAAGCGCACCGCGGCGGCGAGGACCGCCCGGCCGCCGATGCGCTCTTCGACGGCGTATTCCCGCAGCGACTCGGCATCCGCCGCCGCGACATATTCGATGGCCGCCGCCGGTTCGGCGGCGATGACGCTCCGGCACGTCCCGACAAGGGCGCCGGCGCCCCGCTCGCCCGCGGCGAATCGCGCCAAGGCTGCGCTCAGCCCGCGGAAGATGCACGGCGCGGCGGCGCGCTCGGCGGGGCCGAGGTAGGCGTTGCGCGAGCTCATGGCCAGGCCGTCGGGCTCCCGCACCGTGGGCAGGACGGCGATCGCGGCGGGAATGTCCAGATCCGCGGCCATGCGGCGGATGATCGCCGCCTGCTGGTAGTCTTTCTGGCCGAAATAGGCGCGGTGGGGGAACGTGCGCAGGAGCAGCTTCGCGACCACCGTGCACACGCCCTCGAAGTGGCCGGGACGCGCGCGCCCGCACAGCGTTTCGCCGAGTTCCCTTACGCGGACCTCGGTGCGGAATCCCGGCGGGTAAAAATCCTCCGGGTTGCCGTGATACAGGAGATCGACGCCGGCCTCGGCGCACAGGGCCTTGTCGCGCTCGAAGGGGCGCGGGTAGGCGGCGAAGTCCTCGCCAGGGCCGAACTGGAGCGGATTCACGAAGACGCTGGCGATGACGCGGTCGCACTCGGCGCGCGCCGCGCGCAGGAGCGCGGCGTGGCCTCCGTGGAGGGCCCCCATGGTGGGCACGAACCCGATGCGCAGCCCCGCGGCCCGGCACGCGAGGCTCCAGGCCTGCACGCCGGCGGCGTCATTTTTGATCAGCAACGTGCGCCGCCTTTCGCGCGCGCAGGCGCGCCGCGAGGTGCTGTACGGGGGAGGAGAGCAGATACACGAGAAAGACCACCGGCAGCGTGATCTCGGGGAGCGCCACCAGGAGCACCAGGCCGAAGATCACGTAGGCGAAGGCATCGAAGGTGCGCCGCGACAGGAAGCGGCTGACGACGTGGGCGTAGCGCAGGCGATTGCTCACCATGGTGTACCCCAGAACGAGCGCCAGCACCGGCAAAGCGCCCGGGATCACGTCCGCGAAGGCCTGGAGGGGTTCCTTCCAGGCGGGCGGCACCCACTTGACGAGTTCGGGGTGCTTGAAGTTCTTGAGGTAGAAGTAGAACACGGTGAGCGACGCGAGCAGTCCGGCCGCGCCCGGGGAGGGGATGCCCTTGAAGCACAGGTGCGCCGATTCGTCGGGCACGTTCTCCACCGTGAAGCGGGCGAGCCTGAGCACCGCGCCCAGGAAATAGGCGATGCAGAAGCACCACAGCACCCAGTTCGGGAGGTGCCAAGGCCAGACTTCGGGCAGCCGATGCATCTGGAGGACGATGAGCGCCGGCGCCGCGCCGAAGGTGATCATGTCGGCCAGCGTGTCGAGCTGCGCTCCGAGCTCGGAGGTCGTGCCGGTGGACCGCGCGACGCGGCCGTCGAGCATGTCGAAGACCATGCCCAGGAAGATCAGCCAGGCCGCCCATTTGAGCTCCACCGGCGGCCCCTCGGCGAGGCGCGGGCCGGTCGCCATCAAGGCGATGGCGATGAACCCGCACACGGCGTTGCCGACCGTCAGAAGATTGGCGATCATACGCAGCCTCCGACCCGCGGCGCGCCGCCGCGACAGGCGTTTCCAAGGCACAAACGTATCACGGGGAGGGCGCTACGGTCAAGGCGCCGGAGGGGCGCCCCGCGGCGGCGATTCCGCCCTGATCGTCAGAGGATCGCCGCCAGGTCCCGCAGATCCCCGATGACCGCCGCCGCCTTCGCGCACGCCTCGGGCTCGAGCGCTTCCGGCCCCGCGTCGGCGGTGCACAGCACCGCGGCGCAGCCCAGAGCGGCGGCCGGCAGGATGTCCTTCTCCGGGCTGTTGCCCACCATGACCGCCTCCTCGGGCGCGATGCCGTACTCGGTCCTGAGCGCGTCCAGGGCGGCGCTCGCCAGGCGCGGCGAGGGTTTGGCTTCCTTCAGGCGGTAGGACCACACGCAGAGCACGGGATCGAAGCAGCGGCGCGCGCGGCTGTCGCCCAGGAACGCCTCGAGCACCAGCGGCGTGTAGAACTGCGCGTTCGAGACGATGCCGAGCTTGATGCCTCTGCCCGCCAGGTCTTCGAGCAGATCCGCGAGGCCCGGCACGGGCCAGGCGGGATCGACCCGGCACTCGTATTCGATCGCGAGCCGAGCGATGTCGTCCTCATCGGGCCGGCGCGGGAAGAGGCCTTCGGCGTGAAGTCGCGCGAGAACGTCGCGCCACACCGCCCGTATGTCGACCTCGGGGAAGGCGATGCCCCGCCCGCGGGACTCGCGGTGTTCCGCCTCGATCGCCCCGCGGAAAAGCTCGGCGTGCCGCGGCGCGGCCGCGGGCGCCGCGGCGAACCCGAGCGCGGCGCAGGCCTGCGCGAAGGCGCGGCCGTCGGCGCGCGTTTCGTCGAAGGCGCAGGCAAGCATCGTGTTGTAGACGTCGAAAAATACCGCGCGAATGCCCGGGAGGCGCCCGCCGCGGGCGGCCACCGGCGCGGGCACGGGGCGGCGCGGCGCGCTGAGCGCCCTGATGCGGGCGATGAGCTCGCGCGCCAGTTCGGCCTTTCGATCCTCGGTCCACATCGTCAAAACCTCGAGAGGAACAGGCGCTCGGGAGCGAGGAAGCCGTCCAAAACGGCGCCGGAGTCTAGAGCCTCGACGCGCCCGGGGTCGTCGGCCGCAGCGGCGCGGTAGATCGTCTCCAGCGCGCGGCCGTAGGCGGCGAGGCTGAAACGGTCGGCGATGCGCGCGCGGTTGCGCGCGACCGCATCGGCGCCGGCGATCCGAAGCTCGCGGGGCCGCAGCGCATCCGCCTCGGCCGGGTGGGAGGCGACCCTGCGGACGACGGCCTCTTGCGCGGCCCGGTCGAGGCGGCCGAAATCCGCCGTGTCGTTCGCGACGATGGCCCGCAGCGCGCGCGCGGCGGCATCGGCGGGAGGGGTGCGCCCGTAGGCGGCATACGTCGTGTGGAGCGCCGCCTCGATGGCGCCGCGGAGCTTCCCGGCGTCGACCCAGTCGGCGGGGATTTCCAGCCGTTCGTACAGGCCTTCCAGGGCGATGCCCTCTTGGGCGAAATCCGCGGTGATTTCCCTCAGGTTGCGTCCGGCCACCGGCCGGCCCGCGAGCCAAGGCTCGAGAAACGCGAGGCCGAAGCCCTCGGCCACGCTGGTTGTCACGGCGCAGGCGCAGGCCCCGACGAGGCGGCGCATGGTGGCGCCCGGCCGCGCGCCGAGCTCGAACTCGACGGGGAGCCGGAGCTCGGCGGCGAGCTTCGTCCAGCAGGCGTAGGGGTCGGCTTCCGCCGGGGTCGCCGGCGCGAGCGTCACGCCGAAACGTTCGCCGCGGCGCGCCGCCGCGGCCCACAGCAGGAACTCGCCGAGGTTCTTGCGGCGGATCGCGCGGGTGGGGTACAGAAACGTGAACACCTCTCCCGCGGAGGGCCCTTCGGTCCCCGGGGGGGCCTCGACGGCGACGGGATTGGGCAGGAGGTGCACGCGCGCGGCGTCGGCGCCGGCGCCCAGCAGGACGGCGCGATCCCTTCGGTTCAGCACCGCGTAGCGGACGTGGGGCGCGCGGGGATACAGGCGGCCGGCCAGCGCCGCCGCTCCGCCGGCGTCGCGAAGCAGGGCGCGGTAGTTTTCGGGGCGGCCGTCCTCGGGGAAGTCGTGAATTTGAAGGAGGAGGCGGGCTCCGCGCCCGAGCATGCGGGCCAGGGCGCGCGGCAGCGCGCAGTTCTTCCCGAGGGAGTGGTTGTGGACGTGCCAGACGTCGGGTTCGCCGCCAAGCTCGGCGCGCGCCGCCTCCGCGAGCTCGGCGGCGAGACGGTCCGGCGGGGGAGCCTGAGCCAACCGCGTCGTGTAGTCGAGGCCGGGCACGACCGCGACGGAAAGCTCGGTTCCCGCGCCTGTCTCGGGGGCCGAGCCGGCCAGGACGGCGGCGCGGATGTCGCGGGCGCCGAGGGCCCGCACGGCGCCGGTTATCACCCGCGTCACGCCGCCCGGGCGGAGGTGATAGTGGAGGATGGCGACTCTGAGGGGCACGGTCACGGTTCGCGGCCGAACTTCTTCTGATACGCCGGCAGCGTGATCATCGGCGGGCGCTCCTCCTCGGTGATCTCGGAGTTCACTTCTTTGTACACGTTCTTGCGGGTTTGGAATTGTCTGATGATTGTATTGAGCGGGGGCAGCCCGCGGATGACGCCGAGATCCTCGCATCGCGCCAGGAAGGTGTGCAGGATGGCGAAGGACATGCGCCCCAGGGACTGCAGCGTCTGGTTGCGGTGGACGCGCTGTTCGAGATCCGTCTGGGCGAGGGCCCCCAGCCCGAACACCCCGACGATGTCGATCAAGTGGGAGGTCTCGACGCCGTAGCCGACGGGAAACGGAATACGTTCCAGCACCGACCGGCGCCCGGCGTATTCCCCCGAAAGGGGCTGAATGACCGCGGTCAGCTCCGGGAAGAAAAGGGAAAACAAGGGCCTGATCAGAATCTCGGTGACGCGGCCGCCGCCGTCGGCGACGCGCACGCCCTTCGTGAGGGTGAGGGGCCGGTTGTAGAACGCCTTGACGTACATGATCTCGGGGTTCAAGAGCAGGGGCGCGACCGTCCCGTACACGAAGCGCGCGTGGATGTTTTTAATGTCCGTGTCGGCGTAGACGATGATGTCGCCGCGAAGCTGATAAAGGGCTTTCCACAGATTCTCGCCCTTGCCCTTCCGAAAACCCTCCTCGGGGAGGATGTCGGACGCGGCGTACACATCCGCTCCGAAGGACCGCGCGACCTCGCGGGTCTTGTCCTTCGAGCCCGAGTCGATGACCGCGATCTCGTCCAGGAGGGGGTGGCGGGCCATCAGCTCGGACTTGAAGACCATGATCTCCTTGCCGATGGTGGCCTCTTCGTTGAGGGTGGGAAGGCACAGGGAGATCTTGAGACCCTGACGTTGCTTCTCCTCGACGAGTTTTTCGACATCGGCAAACTGCGAGTGGTGGAACGTGTGCGTGCGGAGCCATTCCCCGAGTCGGGCGTGGTCGGCGACGGGCGACGGCGGTTTTCCGCCGGCGCCGCGCGCGGGTCCGCGCGGACGTTCCTCAGTCATCGCCGCAGTCTCCGTCGATAGCCGGCACGATGCCGGCGGGCCGCGCGCGCCCGTCGGCGCGGGTCCCGACGGCGGTGGGCCGGCGGGTTTGGTCCGGGTCGGCGCCCGCGGCCGGGACGGCGCACCGGAGGGCGGCGGCCGGGCACCGGGGTTGGAGGAAGCAGGCCGCCGCCGAGGTCGCCCGCGAGGGAATCGACAGGAGGCAGAGGGCGCCTTGCACGGCCTCGGCCCGGCCCACGGGTGGGGGGCCGAAAGTCCGGGCCGCCGGGCCGGCGGCGGGCGAACACTTTCCTGTGGACCGAGATACCCAAGTTCGCGGCGAGAGCCGGGCTATTGTCCCCGAGGAACGCCCCGGAGACGGCGGCGGCGTCGATCTTGCCCGGCGGACCCTCGGGCTGGTTACGGAGGGAGTCGGCGCCGGCCGCGCTCAGGTCGCGATGGTTTCCGTCGGTTTCGAGCCGGATGCCGAAGCCGCTTCCGCAATTACCGATGGCGCGCGGCCGGACGCCCGTCTCGTTGCAGCGTTCCAGCAGCACCCGAATGCGGCGTTCCTCCCGGCCGGCCGGCGCGGGCGCTTCGGCGATGAGGACGAGATCGGCGGGCACGATCTCCCCCATGCCGCGCGCGGCGGCCTTGAATTCTGGAATGCGCCGTAGAATCTCTTCCATGAACGAACGCCGTCACTACCTGGCCGTACCGGTTGTCGCTCACGCCGCTGTCGCTCTCACCAATCGAATCGGGATCGCATCGGGATTTCAGTGTAACCGATGCCCTCGGGCCTAGAAAGGTCCGCGCGGGGTTGTAGCGCGTTTTTCATGAACGCGGTCCGGTAACCCCGCTCCGGCGCGCGGCGCGCTGGACAGACGCGCGCCGGCGGGCCATGATTGTCGGGGAGCGCCCGGCGTTCCCGCGCGGGCTTTGCGGCTATGGCGGAGAATATCGGTTTCATCTCGACGCGGTTTGCCGGCACGGACGGGGTCTCGCTGGAAGCCGGCAAGTGGGCCGACGTGCTCGAGGCCGAGGGGCACACGTGCTTCTGGTATGCCGGCAAGACCGACTGCGATCCGGCGCGGACCATGTGCGTCCCCGAGGCGTTCTTTCATTTCCCCGAGAACGTGTGGATCAACGACCACATCTGGGGCAAGACCGCCCGGCCGCCCCTGGTGACCCGGCGCATCAAAATCCTGGCCGATTATCTCCGGCGCACGCTCTACGAGTTCGTGGAGCGCTTCGATCTGCGGATCATCGTGTTGGAAAACGTTTTGGCGATCCCCATGCACGTGCCCCTCGGGCTCGCGATCACGGAGTTCCTGGCCGAGACGCACGTGCCGGCGATCGGCCACCACCACGACTTCTACTGGGAGCGCACACGCTACTCCGTCAACGCCGTCAACGACTACCTGGACATGGCGTTTCCGTCTCGGGACAGTGATCTCAGGCACGTCGTCATCAACGAGACCGCGCAGGAAGATCTCAGCCGGCGCAAGGGCGTCGCGTCCCTCGTGGTGCCCAACGTCGTCGACTTCGAGCATCCGCCGGCGCCGCCGGACGGCTACGCGTCGGATGTGCGCGCCGAGATCGGTCTGGCGCCCGACGACATCCTGATCCTCCAGCCCACCCGGGTCGTGCCGCGCAAGGGCATCCACTACGCGATCACGCTCCTCCAGACTCTCGGCAACCCGCGCTGCAAGCTCGTCGTCGCCCACGAGGCCGGCGATGAAGGCCTGGAGTATCGGGACGTTCTGGCCGCCGAGGCCAAGCGCGTGGGCGTGGACCTGCGCTTCTTCAGCACGCGCGTCACCGATACGAGGCAAACCACGCTGGACGGCAAGAAGACCTACACCCTCTGGGACATCTATCCGCACGCGGATTTCGTGACCTATCCCAGTCTCTACGAGGGATTCGGGAACGCCTTCCTGGAGGCCGTCTATTTCAAGAAACCGTTGCTCGTCAACCGCTACGGGGTTTTCGCCCGGGACATCGAGCCCCGGGGCTTCCGCGTGCCGATCATGGAAGGGTTTCTGTCCCAGGACGTGGTCGCCGAGGTCAGGCGGCTCATCGAAGACCAGGACTACCGCCGGGAGACGGTGGAGCACAATTACGCCGTGGCGGCGCGCTATTACAGCTACGGCGTGCTCAGAGCGCGGCTGAACCTGCTGTTGGCGCACATCCGCGGCCTGCCGGAGCTCGTCTGATGAACCCTTACTTGTCGAGCCAGGTCGTGCGCCGCCTCGCCGAGAGGTTCCGGCGCCTCTACGGCGACGCGGCCGAGCGCTGCCTGGCGCGGCTGGCCATGCTCGTCGGCCGCTACGGCATCGAGGCGGACCTCGCCGCCCAGCCGCCGCCGCCGTGGGATCACAAGACGGCGCTCCTCATCACGTACGGCGACATGCTGCGCGGTCCGGCGGAAAGTCCGCTGGCGACGCTCAAGCGGTTTCTCGACGCGCACCTGGCGGGCCTGTGCAGTCATGTCCACCTCCTGCCGTTCTTCCCGTACTCCTCCGATGACGGCTTCGCGGTGGTTCACTACCGCCAAGTGCATCCGGATTTAGGCTCGTGGGAGGAGGTCGAGGCCATCGGCGAGCGCTTCGGGCTCGCGGTGGATCTGGTGCTTAACCACGTGTCGCGGCAGAGTAAGTGGTTTCACGAATATACCCAGGGCATCGCCCCGGCGCGGCACTACTTCATCGAGGCTGATCCCGAGGCGGATCTCAGCGCGGTCTCGCGGCCGCGGAGCAGCCCGCTCCTGACCCCGGTGGCGACGCGGGACGGGCCGCGCCACGTGTGGACGACGTTCAGCGCCGACCAGGTCGACCTCAACTACGCCAATCCCGACGTCCTCTTCGAAATCCTCGATATCCTGCTTCTGTACATCTCGAAGGGCGCCCGCATCATCCGCCTGGACGCGGTCGCCTACCTCTGGAAGACGCCCGGCACCCGCTGCCTGCATTTGCCCGAAACTCACGAGATCGTGAAAGTGCTGCGCGACGTCCTGGCGCTGGTGGCGCCCGACGTGCTCCTCCTGACGGAGACCAACGTCCCGCACGAGGAGAACGTCAGCTACTTCGGCGAGGGCGACGAGGCGCACATGGTGTATCAGTTCGCCCTTCCGCCGCTCATCCTGCACGCGTTTCTATCCGGATCCTCGCAGGCGCTCCAGGCCTGGGCGGCGGGGCTCGCCGATCCCCCGGCCGGCGGCACTTTTCTCAACTTCACCGCGTCGCACGACGGCATCGGGCTGCGGCCCATCGAGGGGCTCATGGAAGAGGAGGCCTTGGCGTGGCTCATCGCCCGGATCCAGGACTCCGGCGGCCGGGTGTCCATGGGCAAGGGGCCGGGCGGGGCGCTGCGGCCCTACGAACTCAACACCACCTGGTTCGACGCCCTGAACGGCGTCCGCGGTCGCTCCGCTGACCTTCAGTGCCGGCGGTTCCTGAGCTCGCAGGCGGTGATGCTGGGTCTGCGAGGCGTGCCGGCGATCTACTTCAACAGTCTTTTCGGCGCCCGCAACGACCATGTGTTGGCCGAGAAGACCGGGTTGGCGCGCTCGCTCAACCGCACCAAGTGGGAGGCGGCGGACCTCGAGCGTCTGATCAACCATCCGCCGGCGTGCGAGCGCCTCATCTGGGAAGGCTACCGCGGGTTGCTCAGGGCCCGCGCCGCGCATCCGGCCTTTCATCCCGACGGCCGCCAGACTGTCTTGGACGCGGGGGACGGCGTGTTCGCCTTCACGCGGGAGGCGCCCGCCGGCGGAGAGCGGATGTTGTGTGTGACGAACGTCGGGGCCGTCGAACGGGGCCTCGGGGCGGAGATGCTCGACGGCTGCGACCTCGGCCCCGGAAGCGGCGCCGACTGCCTTACGGACCTGCCGCTTCAGTGGCGCGGCGACACGCTGGTTCTGGAGCCCTTTCAGACCCTTTGGATCGCACTCCCGTGAGGGGGTCGCCCCAGGCGGCTGCGCTGTGGCGTTGCAGGCAGGACGACTGAGGCGCACCGGATTCCTCTTGACTTCCGGGCTCCGCGGTCTCAAGATCTGCTGGTCAAGCGCTGATCCTATGCGTCCCGAAAGGAGCGATGCGGCGTGCGGGCCTTGAAGAGCGCGGATTTGTACTTCGTCGCCGGTAGCTTCTGCTTGTGCGCGGCGCTTTTTTTCTGGCTGGCCATGCCCAAGGTGCAGGCGAACCGGGCGGCGCGCGCGCGCCTGCACCGGGTCGTCGCCGAGACCAGGGAGCTCGTGGGGAGCACGTGGCGCATCGAACGCTTGACCGCGGCGCTGGCCGAGGGCGATCCCTTCATCACGAAGCACATGCACCGCGCGTACCTCGAGGAGCAGGAGCTCCCTTGGCTGCACGACGACGCGGCGGCGCACGACGCGGCGTTCAGTTCTTCGCGGGAGGCGTCTCCGGGCCCGATCCCTTCGGGCCTTTGCCCGGAATGATCGGCAGATAAATCACCTTGCCGACGGAGAGCTTGGCGCCGTCGAGGCCTGGATTGGCCGCGAGGATCTCCATGTAGAGCTTCCCTTCGCCGTAGAGCGTTAGGGCGAGATTCCAGAGCTTGTCGCCCGCCTTGATCGTATACGGCACGGTGTTGGCGGGCGGCGGCGGGGAGGCGGCCGCCCGGGTCGCCGCCGGCGGCGGAATCCGCAGGCGGTAGCCTTCCGGAAGCATGCGGCCGTCGGGCGCCAGGCCTGGATTCGCCTTGACGATCTCCGGCCACTTGGCGCCGTCCTGGAGGAACTGGACGGCAAGCTCCCAGAGCGTGTCATCTTTCCGCGTCACGTAGATCGTGTAGTCGGGCTTCGCGAGATCCACGACGGCCGTGCCGGCGGCCGGCGCCGCGCCGGCCGCGCCGAAATCCGATCCGCCGGTCCGTGAAGCGCCCGTGACGCCCGGGACGCCGCCGCCCGCGACAGGCGCGGGTGCGGGCGGGTTCGGCGTCGCCGGGGGCGGTTTCGGCTTCTCGATCTCCTGCAGAAACGCGGCGTGGTCCAGGAGCGGCGCCGTCGGGCTCGGATCGGCGGGCGCGACGACGGCATCCGGCGCGCCCGAGGAAGCCGAAGGCGCAGGCTCGGTTTTCGCCGGCTCGATGCGCGGAGCCGGCGGGGGCGCCGCCGCCGCGCTCGACGGGGTCGTCCCGCTCGTCACCGCCGGTGCGCTCGCCGGCGCCGATACGCCCAGCGCCGCCGGTACGCCCGCTGCTCTTGTCCCGATCTCGAGGGGCGGCGTCTTCCTCGCGCCTTGCCGGAGCACCTCCGACGCCGGGGGAGCCTTGCGGCTGCTCACCACGCGGCTGCCGCCGTTGGCCGGCGTCAGGGCGGTCTTGCCGCCGGCCGCGACGGCCGCCGTTTGGGTCGGCTTGGCATCCGCCTGGGGCGATCGATCGCCTCCGGTGAACACGATCAGCACGACGGTGGCCAGCAATACGAGCACCAGCACTATGCCGAAGGTTGTGGCGGTCCTGCCCATGTGCGCTCCTCCTCACTTCTGAACTCACGATCCCGACGAACCGGATCGCCGAGAATCTCGCCGCGGGGGCGCGCGCCGCCTCGGAACCCGGACGGCGACCATGATATACCGGCGCGCCCCGGCGCGCGAGAGTTTTTTGGAGGAATCGGCCGAACCGCCGCGACTCCCGGTTCCGCCCCCTTACGCCGGGCGGCGCGCCCCCATGGCTTCCTGCACGCGCTCCTCGCGGCGGCGCTCCTTGCGGCGGCGCATGTAGATCGTGACGGGACCGGCGATGAAGATGGACGAGTAGGTGCCGAAGATGAGGCCCGCCAACATGCAGGTCGTGAAGCTGCGCACGCTTTCGCCGCCCCAGATCAGGAGCACGACCACGGTGAGGAACACCGTGAGCGTGGTCAGCACCGTGCGGGCCAAGGTCTGGTTGATGCTCGCGTTCACCACATCCTCGAAGGCGGCCTTGCGGTCGCGGCTGAGGTTCTCGCGGACGCGGTCGAAGATGACGATGGTGTCGTTGATCGAGAAGCCGATGAGGGTGAGCAAGCCGGCGATCACCTGCAGGTCGATCTTCACGGAGAAAAACGAACCGAACAGGAAATCCACCAAGACCAGCACCACGACGCCCATGATGACGTCGTGCACGATGGCCACCAAGGCTCCGACGCCGTAGGCGAACTCGAAGCGGATGCCCAGGTAGAAGAGCATCGCCAGGAAGCTCATGAGGACCGCCAACATGGCGGAGCCCTGGAAATCGGAGGCCACCGCGCTGTCGACGAAACTCACGCTCGGGATGGGCTCCGACACGAAGAACTGGTGGTAGGCCTCGTGGGCGGGAAGCATCATCTGGAGCCGGTAGAAATCGCTGCTGAAGAAGGCGCGGAGGACCGTCAGCACTTGCTCGCCGCCGGTGGGCGCGCCGGATTCGCCGTACTTGATCGGCGCGGTCATGATCTCGTAAGTCCCGAAGGCGGGGGTGACCGTGTCTTCCAGAAGGGTGACATCGGCGATTTCGAACTTGCCTATCGATGTCCGGCCGGGCCGGGTGCCCGCGGCCTGGCGCTCGGCGGCCAGGTACTGGTCGAGGAGGCCCTTGAGCTCCTGGGCGAAGCCGAGCTGGAGCGGGGTGGCCGGAGAGGGCATCTTCGCCCCTTCCGCCTGTCCGCCCTCGCGGACCTCGGGGTCGCCCGTGTACATGTTGACCCGCAGGACGAGCACCTTCAGATCCGGGTTCAACGGGTGCGCCCTCTCCTCAGCGAGGGGGAAGGAAGGCGGCGCCAACTTGCCCGCAAACACCCGCTCGAGGGCGCGGCGGTAACGCTCCTCGGGCTTTTGCGGCGTCGCGACGGACGGCGCCGACACGTGCTCCTCGCCCGGCGCCGCCGAGGTGCCTGAGGTGGTGGTCGCCGGGGCGTCCTCAGGCGGCGCGCCGGGAGTCGGCGTGGCCGGCGCGTCGGGCGCCTCCGGCGCGGTCGGCACGGGTGGGACGGCCGGCGCGGCCGGTGCGTTCAAGGCCGGCGCCGCGGGAGGCGCCTCGGGTGCGACCGCCTCGGGTGCGACCGCCTCGGGTGCGACCGCCTCGGGTGCGACCGGCGCGGGTGCGACCGGCGCGGGCTCGGCCGGAACGGGCTCGGCCGGAACGGGCTTCACGGCTTCCTTGTAGGGCACGCGCACGAGAAAGCCGCGGTATTTGCCGTCAGGCGTGCCGAGGCTGGCCTGGACCTGCGTCTCGACGAAGAGTTTCTCGCCGCCGTCGGTGATCCCGTCCAGGGTTTTCCTGAAGTCGGTGATGTCCTCCGCCTCGCTGAGCGTAATGTTGATCTCCGTGCCGCCGCGGAAGTCGATGCCGACGGATTCCTTGCCGCGCCAGGCAACGAATGCCGCGCCGAGGACGAGGATGATCATCGAGGTGGGCACGAAGAAGCGCTGCAAGTTGACGAAGGGCACCTTGGGATCTCTCAAGGCCTTGATCTCGCGCATCGAGAACTTCCTGAGAAGCCCGAGCTTGTGGAACACGCTGATCAGCAGGCGGCTCAGGTAGATCGCGGTGACGAAGTTCGCCAGCAACCCCGCGATGAGCGTGATCGCGAAGCCTTGAATCGGCCCCGTGCCCACGTGGAAGAGCACGACGCCGGTGATGATCGTGGTGACGTTGGAGTCGAAGATCGTCCAGAAGGCGCGGTTGAACCCCGCGGCGATGGTCTGGTCGAGCCCTTTTTCCTTGCGGAACTCCTCGCGTATGCGCTCGAAAATGAGAATGTTCGCGTCCACCGCCATGCCGACCGACAGCAGCAAGCCGGCGATGCCGGGAAAGCTCAGCGACTGCCTGAACATTGCCACGTACGCCAGCACGACGATGAGGTTGGTCAGGAGGGCGATATTGGCCACGACGCCCAGACCCTTGTAGTAGAAGGCCATGAAGGCGACCACCAGGATAAAGCCCATGACGACGGCGTACTGGCCGTGCGCGATCTGGTCCTTGCCGAGGCGCGCGCCGATGGTCTGCTCCTGGACGAGAGTGGGGCTCGTGGGCATGCTGCCCACCGAGAGGATATTGGCCAAGCCGGTTGCTTGGGATTGGGTGAAACTGCCCGTGATGATGCCGCCGCCCTCGGAAAGGTGAGCGCGAATGGTCGGCGCGCTCAGGACGACCTCATCCAGCACGATGGCAAGGTGCTTGCCGATATTGTCCTTGGTGACGGCCGAGAGCTTCTGGGCGCCCGACGCCTGGAACTCGAAAGACACGGCGGGCGAGTGGTCCTCGTGGTTGACGGAGCGCTTGGCGGACCTGATCAAATTGCCCGGGATCCTGAGGTCGGGTTCGTTGTGCAGGATCCACCAGCGCTGCACCACGAAGGCGCCCGTGGTGGGATCGACGACGCGTTCGCTAGTCTTCTTGTCCTCCTCGTACTCCACGCAGGCCACGCGCGCAGGCTCGGCGGGCCGTTCGCCCGCGGCCTGGGGTCCGAGCTGGGCGACGCGTTGATTCCAGGCCTCCATCGCGCGCCGGTACGTTTCCCACTGGGCCTGGATTTCCTCGATTTTCTCCTGGGTGGGGGGCTTGGCGACGAATTCGTCGTCCGCCAAGTAAAGGGTCAGGTTGCCGGCCTTGCTGACCTGGTCCTTAAGGGTGTTGATCTCGTCAGGCGAGACCGACGGGACCGCCACCTGAAGGCGGTCGTTCCCGACGCGGCGCACCTCGATCTCCTTCAGGCCGTACCGGTCGAGGCGCTGGTACACCACCTTTTTGACTTCGTCCGCCACGGAGGACTGCTCGCCCGCCGGGACGCTGCTCATGTCGAGGCGATAGACGAGCAGCGTGCCGCCCTTCAAGTCGAGCCCGAGCTTGATCTTGGCGGCGGGCGGCCAGATCGACCAGATGCACAGTCCGGAGACGAGGAAGAACAGGACCAAGCCCGAAAAGGTACGACGGTACATCGATCACCTCGCGCTTCGCGCGCTCACTCTTTGCCGTTGCCGGACGCGGCCGGAGGCAGCACGCCTTCGATCGCGCCCCGCCGGATGCGCACCCTCACGTTCTTCGCGATTTCCAGGAGCACCTCGTCGCGCTCCTGCTTGAGCTCGATGACGGTGCCGATAATGCCGCCCCGCGTGACGACTGTGTCTTGTTTCTTGACGGCGTTGAGCATGGCCTGCCGCTCGCGCTGGTACCTTTTCTGCGGCCGCATGACCAGGAACCACATGACGACGAGCATTATGATGATCGGCCAAAGCATTTGCTGTATGCCCGGCCCCTGCTGGGGCGGCATGTCGGCGGGGAGGTCCTCCGCGAGGGGCGCGGCGCCCTGGTCGGGAACGGCCGGAGCGGGAACGCCTTCGGGCGGCGCCGGAGCCGCCGGCGCCGCGGGAACGGCCTCGCCGGGAGGAGGCGCCGGGACGTCCGCCGCGAGCAGCAACGTCAAGCTCAGAGCGAGGATACAGCTCATAGGATGCTCTCCCGCCCCCTCGCGCGCGCGAAGAGGTTTTTCGCGAATACTCTCATGCCCCCGCCGGACGGCGGGCCCGCCGGGTTAAAAGCGCCTATTATTGCCGTCGCCGGGCGCGGACGCAAGCCCTGTCATGCGCTCGTCTCGTCCTCCACGGCGGGACGGGCGAAGCCCGCGAGGAACTCCGCCGCGTAGGCCGCGAAGCGTCCCGCCGCGATCGCCGCTCGAAGGCGGGCGAAGAAGCGCTGGAAAAAACACAGATTGTGGAGCGTTCCCAGAATGGGGCCGAGCATCTCGTCGCGGCTGTAGAGGTGGTGCAGGTACGCCGCGGGCGTGCGCGCGCAGCCGGGACATGGACACCCTTCCTCCAAGGGCGCCGCCTGCCCCCGGAAACGCGCGTTGCGGATGTTCACCGTGCCGGCGAAGGTGTACAGGCGGCCGTTCCGGCCGCAGCGGGTGGGAATGACGCAGTCGAACAGATCGACGCCCGCCGCGACCATGGGAAGGATGTCTTCGGGCTCGCCGATGCCCATGGCATAGCGCGGGCGGTCCTCGGGCAGCGCGGCGGCGGAAGCCTTCACCACGGCCGCGCGGGTCGGCCGGTCCTCGCCGACGCTCAGTCCGCCGATGGCGTAGCCGGGAAAGGGCATCGCCGCGAGTTTCTCCGCGCAGGAGGCTCGAAGGTCGGGCCACACGCTCCCCTGGAGGATGGCGAAAAGCGCCTGGTCCCCGCGGGTGCGCGCGGCGAGGCAGCGTTCGGCCCATCTGAGCGTCCGCGCGGCCGCGCGCTCGGCGGCGTCCTTCTCGCACGGGTAACCCGGGAACTCGTCGAGCACCATGGCGATGTCGCTTCCCAGACGTTCCTGGCACCGAACGGCATCCTCCGGGCTCAGGAAGCGCACGGCGCCGTCGACGTGGGACTGGAAATGCACCCCCTCTTCAACGATCTTGCACAGACTCGCCAGGGAGAAGAGCTGGAAGCCGCCGCTGTCCGTCAGGATCGGCCGGTCCCAACCCATGAAGCGGTGCAGGCCGCCGGCCTGCTCGATCACATCGAGCCCGGGGCGCACCAGCAGGTGGAAGCTGTTGGCGAGAATCAGCTCGAACCCGAGGTCGGCGAGCTGCTCGGCGAGGACGCCCTTGACCGTGGCTTGGCTGGCCACCGGCATGAGGACCGGCGTGGCCGCATCGCCGTGCGTCAAGCGGAGGCTGCCGGCGCGCGCGTCTCCGTCGCGCGCGGTGATCGTGAAGAGCTCCATGGCTTTCCTCGCCGAGGGCCGCGGATCAGAAGCCGGCGGCGGCCGCCGCTCCCTGCGCGGCCGGCCCTTCCCGCGACCACGCGCGCATGAAACCGATTCCAGGATAGTAGTGCCGGAGGATCCGTAGGTAGTCGCGCCCCTGCCGCGCCTGACCCTGGGCGCCGTACTGGCACATGCCGACGCCGTGGCCGAAGCCCCGTCCCTCGACCCGCAGAACATCGCCGTGAACCTGGAACGTCGTGAAGGCCGTGCTCTTGCAGCTTGACTCGCGCAGGCTGTTGAGGGCGGACTTGAAGATCGTCGCCAGGATTTCGACGGGCGCCTGCGGATTCCCAGCGTGCCAGATGCGCAGGCGGTTAGCGTAGATGCCGCCGTCCTCGGGCGGCGCGACCGGCTCGATGGCCGTGATGCGCCCCAGGGCGAGCGCGGCGCCGGCGCGCGCCGCGAGGGCGTTGCGCACGTGCCGTTCGTTATACTCCTCCTGCCAGGCGTAGGCCGGGCTCTCCGAGCAGAACCCGCAGGCCGCGCCCGCCAGCGGGCGGATGTCCGGCTCCTTGACGAACTCCGCCGCCGCCGACGCCTTGCGCGTGCCGCCGCCGCAGGTCGAGTGGTAGTAAGCCTGGAAGACCTTGCCGTCGTAGACCATCACGAGGCCGCAGGTCTCGGCGACGGCGGCCTTGACGCGGGCGTTCAGCGCCGCCTGGCCCCGGTAGACTTGCGAGAAGGCGTCGTCGTCGAGGTGCCACGCCCGGCGCGCGCCGATGAAGAGCCAATTGTAGAGCGCGTAGGTGCGGCTCGTGATGGCCTGCGCACGCAGGGCATCGGTTTGGAAGCGCGCGGGCATCTCGCTGCCGACGACGCCGAGCAGGTAGGACTCGAAGTCCAGCTCGTTCACGATGAGCGCCTTGTCGGGGGCGAATTCCAGGACGCCCGTGTAGGCGTCCTTCTCGATGCGGAAGCAGCCGGTCGGCTCGGCGAGAACGAGCCTGATGCGGAAGGGCGTCACGAAAGGCGCGGCGGCGTCCTGGCCGGTGTGCCACTTGAGCGCGCCCGCCTCAAACTTCACGACGCCGTCGCAGGGCGCGAGGGACAGCGGCGGGAGCTGTCCCTCCGAGAAGACGACGGTGAGCGGGCAGGAGGACTGCAGGAAGACGCCGGTCTCGGCGGCGCGCCGGGCGATCTGCTTCAGGCGCACGCGCACGGGGGGGCCCGCGGGCTTGAACTCGCCGGGCAGGAGCAGCGCCCGCGCCGCCGACCGGTCGGGCTGCAGGAAGGCGATGAGCGCCGCCAGCGCGCCGATCGTCGCCACGGCGATGGCGATGCGCCGGTCGCGGACGCTCAGTTGTGCCACGTCTCCACCACCTTGGCGGCCTCGGGCGTCAGGACGCGGCCGCGGGGCGTTTTCAGGAGCAGGCCGCACTGGATCAGGTACGGCTCATAGACATCCTCGACCGTGCGCTCCTCCTCACCGATGGCGACGGCGATGGTTTTCAAGCCGACCGGGCGCCCCTCCTGCGCGGCGATGAGGGCGAGGATGCGCCGGTCGGTGGGATCCAGGCCGTTGCGGTCGACCCCCAGGCGCGTCAAGCCTTCCACGACGAGGGCCTGGTCGATACGGTGCTCGCCGTTCATCTGGGCGAGGTCGCGGATGCGGCGGAGGAAGCGGTTGGCGATGCGCGGCGTGCCGCGCGAGCGCCCGCCGAGGAGGAGCCCCGCCTCCGGCGCGATCTCGACGCCGAGCTTGCGGGCCGAGCGCGCCACGATGCGCGCGAGCTGTTCGGGCTCGTACGGCATGAGTTTTTCGAGCACGCCGAAGCGGGAGCGGAAAGGATCGCTGAGCAGCCCCTCGCGCGTCGTGGCGCCCACCAGCGTGAAAGGCGGAATCGCGATGCGCAGGCTGCGCGCGCTGGGACCCTTGTCGACGAGGAGATCGACGACGAAATCCTCCATGGCCGCGTACAGGTACTCCTCGATCTTGGGGTTGAGCCGGTGGATCTCGTCGATGAAGAGGACATCGTTGCGCGCCAGCTTGGTCAGGATGCCGAGCAGATCGGGCGGCGATTCCAGCACCGGTCCGGATGTGACGCTGAAGCCGGCCTCCATGTCCTTGGCGATGAGGCTCGCCAGCGTGGTCTTGCCCAGGCCCGGCATGCCCGAGAGAAGCACGTGGTCCATGGCCTCGCCGCGCTCCTTGGCGGCGGCGATGTAGAGCTTGAGGTTGGCGACGACGGACTCCTGGCCCTCGAACTCGTCGAAGGACGCGGGCCTGAGGGCGCGTTCTTGGCTCTCTTCCCGCTCTTCCAGGAGCTCGGGCCGCACCGCCGACCCGCGCCGAGGTACTTCTTGACCGGCAATCATGGCGCTCGTTCCTTTCCAGGCAAGAGCCGCGCAACGCACCGGGGCTGGCAACCAGACAAGGATTATACCCGCCGGGGGAACGAGATCCAGGCGCCGGCCGGCCGCGTTCGGGGCGACGGAGCGCGCCTCAGTTGAGGCCGGGATTTTCCGCGGGGCCGGGCGCGGCCGCGAGCTTGGCGGCCGTCTTCAGGAAGGGGCGCCATTTCTCGAGGCTCGCGGGCAGATCGGCTGCGAGGAGGTCGGTGAAGGAGGCCTCCTCCTTGTGGGGAATGCCGCCCTTCAAGCGCGCGACCAGTTGGCGCAGCTCTTTGAGGCGGTCGGTGACCAGCGCGTTGACTTCGGGTTTGCCGGTGCCGAGGCAGGTACAGCAGTGCTGGATCCCGTCGGAGAAGAAGGCGAGGTCGCCGGTGAAAGCGCCCAGGTGCGCGAAGGCGTCCGTGTGCCGGCCTTGCCGAACGAGGGCGCCGATGGCGACGCTTTTGGCCTTGAGGTTGTCGAGGGCCTCCAGCAGCCCCTTGAGAATCGAGCGCACGATCTTCTCGACGGGCACCGAGCGGGCCGCGAGGAGTTTGAAGTCCCGCGCGCGGCGTTCGCCGAATTCAGCCTCGTTGGCCAACGTGAGCGCCGCGCCGTCCAGGACGAGTTCCGACACCACCTGGCCGCGCTGCGAGCAGTGGGCTCTTAGTTGCGCGAGGATTTCCTTGATCGTCGCGTCGGATTTCGCCGCGAAGGGCGCTTTCCGGCCGTTGAGCTCGATCTTCATGGGCGTTCTCTCATCGCCGCCGGCTTTCGGCGGGCCGCATGCGCGCGGCGGCCGAGCCGCCGGCAGGAGGCATCATCGCACATTCCGCCGGAATTGTCTGCAAGCAGTTTAAGGTTTTGCGCCTGTGGTCCGACGCCGGCGGCGGCCTACAGACGGACGTCCAGAGTGAGCCCGACCGCGTCCGCCGTGAGCGGGTCGGCGGGCGGCGCGTCTCCGCTCGGCGCGCCGCGCCGGGACCGCGCGGGGACGCGCGGCGGCTGTTCGCGGATCGTTTTCTCTTCGGACGAGACCTTGCCGGTCCGGTTGTTGCCGGCAGGGGGAAGGCGGACGGCGGGGACGCCGGCGAGGAGATCCCGAATGTGCGTCAGGTCGACTTCGGACATGGTCGTTCATTCCCCACGGTCGCGCTGAGCCGAGCGCCCCGGCCGCCGTCCTCGGAAGCGCTCGCGGCCGGACGCAATCCCCGCGCGGCCGGCCGCAAACGCTTCCTCATCCCGCGGCCGCGGCCGGATCGCGGGATTCCTCCAAAAGCCGTGCTATCGGCCCGCGTCGTTCTCGGGCGCGGTCGCATCCCGCGCCGGCGGCCGCGGCGTGTTTTCCTTGTACAGCTTCACCGCTTCCTTCAACGCCGGCTCGTGGGGCTGCGCGGCGCGGGCGTTCTCTTCGCGAATCGCGAGGTAGACCTCCTTGCGGTGGACGGGCACCTTGCTGGGAGCGCGGATGCCAAGCCGCACCTTGTCGCCCCTGATATCGAGGACGGTCACCTCGACATCGTCCCCGATCATGATCGTTTCCTCGCAGCCTCTGGAAAGGACGAGCATCGCGGTTCAGGCTCCCTGGGGAACCTCCTCCTTGGTAAAGACGCGGTGTGCCGCCGTGTACTCGGGGGCGGACAGGATGAGTTGCATGGCGAGGTGCGCCCGCGTGTTGAAGACGATGGGCGCTTGCAGGTTCGCCGTGATCAGCCTGGGATCGCGGGGCACCGTGAACAAGGCGGCGACGATGCCGTCGGCGGGAACGGTCAGATCGATGAGGCGCAACTGTTCGGCGGCGGCGGGCAGCCGGTAGCGCGGAAAGAAGATCAGCGGGTCGGCGATGACAAAAGACAAGTCGAGGCGTTCGACGGCCTGCAAGCGGCGGAACGGGCCGTCCTCGGGGCGGGCGATCACCGCGTAGCGCGCGATGTCGGGAAAGCCGAGCAAGCCGCGGGGGAAAAAGACGATATCGTCTTCCCGCGCCGCGACCTCGCCGAAGCGGGCGGTGGCGAGTTTCACCAGGCCCGCGTCCCGCCCGGCCGCCGCCGGTTCTCCGCCCGCCGAGTGGAAGCAACCCGCGCCGTCCATCGGTTACACCCTGGGTCCCGGCGCCGCGGTTTCCGCCGCGGCCGCGCCGACGGGCCAGCCTGCCTGCGCGCCGGCGCCTTTCGGGAGCGCGAGGAAGATGTGAATGTGGTCGAGCGTCGCGCAGGCGAGGGTTCGGTTGCGCTCGAGGGCTCGATCGATGCGCTCGGCGGCCGCGCGGAGTTCATCGCGGACTTCGACGAGGGCCAGTCCGGTGTCGCGCGTCACGTAGGGGACGATGGCGCTTACGCGCATCAGGGCCGGCCGGTCATGCTCGATCAGCTCGCCGATGCGCTCGGTCGCAACGAGTCGTTCGGAGTCCAGGGCGGCGATGCGGTTGATGATGGCGCGCTCGCGCTCGAGGATCGCATCGACGCCGTCGAGGTCGAGGACGCGAAGGGCGCGTTCCTTGTCCTCGATCGTCTCGGCCAGCTCGCGATGGGCGTCCAAGTGCCGGTACAGGATCTCGATGAGCGCCTGAGCCGGCGGCTCGACCTCGTGCTGCTCGACAGTGCGGTTTCTCATAGCTCGCGTCCTTGCTTGCCGTCGCCCCCGGCGGATCCCCCTCCAACGTCCGCGCCGGCCGGAAAGCCTTCCCGGCGCCTGGAGTTGATGTCGGCGGCCTCGGCGCCGGTCTTGATCGGCGCGTCGCGGCGCGCGCCCGCGGTTTCCGGCGAGGAGGTTGTCGTTGGGTGCATTGCTTGCATCAGAGGAGTAAGCTTAGCAAAGATCGTGCCGCAAATTCTAGGAAGTTGAAAACGGCTTCCACGGGGCTTGACGGGGCGGTTCCGATAATCTCGCGGCCGGCCGGCGCGGCGAAATCCGCCGCCAGGGGGCGGGATCCGCCGCGGGCAACTTAAGGTTGGGCTTCGGCGCCCCTCGTCGCGCGGCATATCGAGCGCTTCGCCGGATCCGCCGCGCGGAACTTCAAGGTTCGGCTTCGGCCGGAGGGGCGGGCGGAGCCTCGGGCGCGGCGGCCCCCGCCTCGGGGTTCTCCTCCTTGCCGGAATCGTCGTGGGCCGCCTTGACGCGCATGACGAGCACCTGGTACGCGCCCGTGAGCAGGTAACGATCGAACGCGAGGCCGTACTCCTCGATGCGCTGGGCCGTCTTGGCGCGGTCGATGACGGCGATTTTTTCCGGCTCGGGCGCCGGGCCGATGACGATCGTCCCGAGAAACGGCGCTAGGCCCTCGGGATCCTCGACGAACTCGGCGATATCGCAGACGCGGACGTAGCCGCTTGCGACCCGGGCCAAAGGCTTGAGCGCGATAATCGTGGCGTTCTTGGCGTGATAGGCGTTAAGGAGGGACACCGGCTGCGCTTCTCCGCGCCAGCTCGACGGTGACGGTCCGGAGAAAAAGGCATCCAGAAGCCGGTCGAGTTCGTCGTACCGCATCTGGAGGAGCGCCTGTTCCTCGCGCGCGGGAGGCTCCTGGGCGCAGATCGACGCGATCAGCATGAGCTCGCAGAACATGATGTTTTCCCCTTCGATGCGACCGATCCCTCTCGCGGCGCCCACGGTCGGAGACCGTGCGCACACATCGCTGTATATCGTACGTTCGGCCGGCGTTGTTCAGCCTATACAGGCCGATGTCGCGGCGGGGGTGCGGTGGTAGGCATCAGGCGCGGGGCCGGAACCGCGCCTGAGCCTCTCCGATACGCATACGTGCCGTCGCCCGCGGCGCTTGACGCGCTCGGGCCGGCGGGGCTCGCATTCGCGCCCCGGCCCGCCCGAGCGTCTCCAACCCGATTCACCCAATCCGCCGGGATACCCATCCGGATATCGCTGCGGACACTTGCCCCTTCCCCGTGGAACCGTAGAAGCTGATCCTCTACGTTCAGAACCCGGTGCTTACCTTCGGCGGTCCCGGGCGAGCCGGCCGGCCTATACGTGCGAACTCCGGCCCGCCTGCGTGAAACGGACTCGCCATCGGTCGCTGCGAAGCGCGCTTCTTCTTGCAGGGCGATGCGGAAGGGCTTCGAGGACCGAATGTGTTCTTCGTTGAGCATGCGACTCCTCTTGTAATGAGGCGAGTAGCAAAAGCGGTGCCAAAACGCATCGCGACCAAAAAACGCGCGTATCGCCCCGGTAAAGGGAGCATGACCCGGCGCGTCGGTCTTAAGAAGCGGCAAAAACCGCCGCCCGCGGCGGATTTCGCACCGCACGCGGTCGATAAGCGCCGCCGCTCGGCTGCACGCATTCGAACCGCGCGCGCACCGAATGTGGCGGCCGCCCTCGCGTAGGGTCGGGTGCGTGGATTGGTCCGCGGTCGTGTGCTTTTCCACCGGTCTTCCGCGCCTCCGATCAGGTCTTGGGGGAATTATCGTCCCTCTCGGCGCGACTCTTCAGGCCTAAGTTGAGGGGCTCGCGCCGAGGAGGCGGCGCGGTGTCTTTCCGCGGGGAAGAGAATTCCAGCGGGAAGGCGGCCGTCGCATTTCCCCGCTCGATCTCGTACCAGCGGATGTCGCCGCCCCCTCGGCGCGAGCCGCGGCCGGCGATCCGGCTTCGCGCCGGGGAGGGCCGCGCCGAGTTTCCGCCGTGCTTGGCGGCGTGGACAAGACTGTCCCGTGACGCGGGCTTTTTATCCGCGGTGCCGGCAAAGTCCGCGCGACGCCGGCGTCGCCGCAAGTGGTCCACGTCGCTGCAGTGGCCGGCGTCGTCCGTCTGGTTTGCGTGGGCGGGCTTGTTCACAGGCGTGGCCAAGGAAAACTTGGCTTAGTTCACAGCGGAGGACTCCGCCGGAGCGCCGCGGCACCCTTCGCGCTCTTGTCGTCCGTCCCGCCACGCTGTTTAATTGTTCCCCAGCAGGGAGCACACTCGGCCGCGCCGCCGCGGCGTCGGCCGGAGCCCCCGTCGGTGCTCTCTGCCTTCTTTCGTCGATTTGCGCCCGTAGCTCAATTGGATAGAGTGCCGGACTTCGAATCCGACGGTTGCGTGTTCGATTCACGCCGGGCGCGCCAACGATAAACGCAAGCCGCGACGTGAGTTGCGGCTTGCGTTGTTTTCGGAGGACTCCCGCGCTATTTCGGTAGCGTGACGCATTCGTGACACATCTGCGGGGAGTGGGGGCGAAGCCGGAGTGTCACAGTGGGGTGAAGAAGAGGAAGAACTTGGCGCGGGATGTTGCAGTATGCGCATCGTTTTGTGGCACCGTCGAGAATCCTGCTTCTGGCGCTGCCGCGAATCCTCGTCCCAGGAGTGATTAATCCGCAATGGCGAGTCGATATGAACGCAGAGACGTGCACGAAGAGTGGGACTGAGACCTTTAGAGCAGGAGCACCAATGCCATTCAAGTCAGAGCTCCCCAGCGATCTTCGCGAAAGGGTGGAAGAGTTCAGCCAGACAAACAATCTCCTCGATCTTTACATGAGGTACAGTTGGAATGGCGATACCTGGAAAGCGGGCTTTCCCAAGATTCGCGAGCTTGAGCTGCGTCTCAGCAACAGCGACAGATCATATGGCATCACCCTTAAGGATGTGAAGGCGGTGGTAGAGTGGAGTATGGATTGTCCAGGCAAAGTGACGTGCCATAGTGACATCGTCATGCCTGCGAATGTACTTCAGAACAAAGAGGGAAGGGCTGAACCGAAACTTGAAGACGATCCAACATGTCCCATGCTCAAGTTCGATGGCAGCCTGAGAGGGGCTGGCCCAACGTACAGGACCAAGGTGCTGAGATTCGCACTGCCCCGTGAGTATGGTGCCATCGACACTTGCTGCGTCAGAGCATTCGGCAGAGAGGGACGGGGGTGGCTGGATCTCAAGAATGTCCAAGGGGGTCATGGACCTCGCATCTACACCAACAAGACGTGCTGGCCCAGTCAGTACGGAGTGTGGATCAATATCCTGCGACACCTTGCTGGAACTCTGCCAGCAAAGTGCAAGCATCCACAGCAGTTCCTGAACGCCGGAATCAGGCGGAGTGGGGTCTGGGAGTGCGCTGATGTGGAAATGGCGCTCTTCTGGTTCGCGTATACAGCCCAGTAGCCGACCCCTGTAGACGGAACCGACCGATGCAACGTAACTCGATTGCTTCAAACCAGTCTGTACCTGATGCGGGGAGCTCACGGGCAACAAGAGGAGATTCGCCTCGCTGGTGCCAGTACTGAAGCAGTGGCGCGAGGATCTTCGAAGCAGAGCGAAACGGCAGCGCGGCTGTGGTCCCATCTCGCCGTGATCGGGAAGATCGGAGGTCTCGCATGCCTCGGTACACCATCAAGAGGCACGTGCACGTATTCGCAGCTTGGGCGGCCAGCAGAGCGGCCAGCGTCAAGGGTTGCCGGTTCAGCGTGAAGCAAGGCCGGGACATGCTTGAGAAGGCCGGTCTCAAGTACTTCCTTGACCATCCCGATAGACTACCCAGCGCCGCACGCTTCGATAAGAAGCACCGCGAATGGCGAACGTGTATCATGGCGAAGCTCAAGAACCGGAAGAACAAGAAGGGCGGGCGTTTGAGAGGCACACACGGCATCGCCGCGAAGTTGATCAACATGTATCTCAAGGTCGGCCTCGTGTGCACCGGGAAGCACAAAGACACACGTGTCCGCGCCTTGCACCCGCCCATCGACGGCCCACTCATGGAGGCTCTCGTGAAGGAGGATGTCGGCGGCCTTGGGTCGGAATGGCAGAAGTGCAAGAAGAGCGGCTGGTCGAACTTCGACTCGGAGCAGTACGAGGACGCTATCGCTCTCGTTCGGCGAACGGTCCGGGCGGTCTTCCGAAGAGAGGCTCCACTATGGAAGATCGAGAAGTGGTGGCCGGGCAACGCGTCATGATGACGCATGATGGCGCCAGTCTGGGATTGCGCAACGCTCCTCCTCGTCGGATACGCCATGGTCTCGATCGACCATGCGTCAACCACTTCTTGTGGTTGCATGGCTTCCCTGCAATCTCGCTAGCGCGTGCCCTCTTCTCGGCCTTGGTGACGGTCTTGCCGCTACGAGAATGGGTTCTCCAGTTCTTGAATTTGTACTTGACGAGCCAATCCGAGACAAGCTTCTTCGCGAAGTCGAGGGCATTCTTGGCGCTCTCCAATTCGCCGGGCGAGAGCGCCTGAAGCATCGGAATGTACGCACGGTTCAGTGTCCCTGTCGCGTCGACTTCACGTTTGATCTTCTCCATTCCCTTCAGCAGAGCGTCGGCGGAAAACACTTTGCCTTGCCACGTCATCTGTGCGTCGATCGGCCCGAGGGCGGACGCGAACTCAATGAGGATCTCATCTCCCGCCATTGCGATGATTGTGCCCGCGCTCTTCGCCCATCTGCTAAGTCCCGGATTATTTGACGCGGGGATTCCCAGATTATTTGGAACGGGACAGTAAGGGGAACGCCGTA
>MWEK01000030.1 GCA_002070955.1 Planctomycetes bacterium ADurb.Bin069 | reverse complement strand
AGCGCTCATCTGTACCTGCGGGGCCCTCGGTGCGCCTCAGTCGTCCTGCCTGCAGCGCCACAGCGCAACCGCCTCCCGCGGCGGCGGTTGTCGCGCGCGAACCGGGGAGCCTGGCGTGTCGAAGCGTGGAATCTTGCTGGCCGTCGGCGCGGTCGTGCTGATCTACGGCGCGTACCGCGGTATCGGGCGCCTTGCGCGGAGCGAGGAGGGCGCGGTGCGCGCGGTCATCGATGACCTTGCGGCGGCCTTCAAGGAGGGCGCCGCGAACCGCGTCTTGGATCGACTCACCGACGACTTCGCCGTCACGTACCGCCGGGAGCGGCTGGATCGGCGGGAGCTGGCCGAGTACCTGCGGTACACGTTTTTGGCCCAACAGGAACGGATCGAGCTTCGCGGCGGGTTGAACCGCGTCGCAGTCGCCGGGGATTCGGCTTCCGTCGTTTGGGAGGGCCGGGCCGTGAAGCGCAAGGCGCGCCGGGAGAACGGCGGCGTGGAGATGCACCGCGGCACGGTGGACCTGAAGCTCCGCAAAATCGGCGGCGCGTGGCTTCTGGCCGCGGCCGCGGCCGCGCCGGCCGAGGATCACTGAAGGCGCGCATGGGGGACGGGCACCCGAGCTATCTCGCGCTGCTCAGAACGGGCGAACTCGCGGCGCGCGCCGAAGCCGCCGCGGCGCGCCTCGCGCGCTGCACCCTGTGTCCGCGCGCGTGCGGCGTCGACCGCCGCGGCGACGCCCGGGGATTCTGCCGCACGGGCCGGCGCGCCGTCGTGTCCAGCGCCGTTCCGCACCTCGGCGAGGAGCCGCCGATAAGCGGCCGGCGCGGCAGCGGCACGATCTTCTTCACGCACTGCAACCTCGCCTGCAAGTTCTGCCAGAACTACGAGATCAGCCACCTGGGGCGGGGCGAGGAGGCGGAGCGCGAGGAACTCGCCGAGCTCATGCTCGCGCTCCAGAAGCGCGGCTGCCACAATGTCAACCTCGTTACGCCGAGCCACGTGGCGCCGCAGATCCTGGAGGCGCTTGTCACGGCCGCCGAGCGCGGCCTGCGCCTGCCGCTGGTCTGGAACTCGGGCGGGTACGACGGCCTGGAGACGCTGGCGCTCCTGGACGGCGTCGTCGATATCTACATGCCCGACATGAAATACGGCCGGAACGAGGATGCGGCGCGCCTGAGCGACGCCCCGGACTACGCGGACCGCGCGCGCGAGGCGCTGCGTGCCATGCATCGCCAGACGGGCGACCTCGTGTTGGACGACGACGGGATTGCGGCGCGCGGGGTGCTCGTGCGGCACCTGGTCCTGCCGGGCGATGCGGCCGGGACCGGCGCGTGCCTGGAGTTTCTGGCGGGCGAGCTCTCCACCGGCATCGGCCTCTCCCTCATGTCGCAGTACCGGCCCGCGTTTCGCGCCCGCGAGGAGCCGGCGTTGGCGCGGAGACTCTCGCGCCGCGAGTACCGCGCGGCCCGGGCGCGCGCCGACGCGCTGGGCTTCACGCGCATGTTCGTGCAGGAGCTGGAGAGCGCCGAGGACTGGGTGCCGAGCTTCGAGGACGAGGATCCCTTCAGGCGCTGGCGCGGCGGCGGCCGGTGAGAGCTCCCCGGGCTCAGTGCCTGAAGGCCCGCTGCCCCGTGAACACCATGGCCACCTGCGGGTCGGCCTCGTTCACGGCCTGAATCGACTCCCAGTCGCGGACCGAGCCGCCGGGGTGGCAGATGGCGGACACGCCGGCCGCGATCGCGAGGTCCACTCCGTCGCGCCGCGGGAAGAAGGCATCGGAGGCCAGGACCGAGCCGCGAAGGCCGCCGCCGCGCTCGCCCGCCTCGGCTATGATCGCCTCGACTTCGGCGCGGGGCATCTCGCCGCGCGCGGCGGCGAGCTCCAGTTCGAAAAAAAGCTTCTTGCGGCGCGCGAGCGCGAGGCGGTCGCGTTCCCGGTCGAAGGCCTTGGCGATGGCCTGTTTCACCACGCCCACGCGGTCCTGCCCGCCCGCTCCGACGGAGACCGTGGCGTCGTTCTTGGCGAAAAGCACGCTGTTGGAAATGACGCCCTGCTCCACCGCCCACGCGAAGACCAGATCCCGGTATTCCCGCGGGGTCGGCTCGCGCGCGGCCTTGTGCGTGACGCCCTTGCTTTCGCAGACGGCGGGGAGGAAGTCCCGCGGGCCCTTGATCGGGTTGGCGAGGGAGAGCTGGACGATGAGCCCGCCGTCGATGAGCGATGTGAGCTGGAGGCAGCGCAGATCCGCGAGGGCTTCCAGCGCGCCCAGACGCGGCAGCTTGAAGATCCGCAGGTTCTGCTTGCGCTCGAGCGCCGCGAGCGCGCCCTCCTCGTAGTCGGGGCAGGCGATGACCTCGATAAAGACCTCGGCCAGGAATTCCGCCGCCTCCCGCGTGAGCGGGCGGTTGACCGCCACGCAGCCGCCGAACGCGGCGAGCGGATCGCCCCAGTACGCGTTCCGGACCGCGGTCAGAACATCGTCCGCGCGCGCGACCCCGCAGGGGTTGTTGTGCTTCATGATGGCGCACGCGGGCGCGTCGGCCAGGTACCTGAGGATAAGGACCGCGCTGTCCAAGTCCGTGAGGTTGGTCTTTCCGGGGTGTTTCCCGAAGCTCAGGATTTGCTCCTCCGCGATGGAGCTTGCGAGCCCGAGCCCCGGCCGGATGAGCGCCGCCCCGGGAACGTCCAGCGTGGACTCCGCAAGCTCGTAGAGCGCCGCCGGCTGGCCGGGATTGTCGCCGTACCTGAGGCCGTGCTCGACCGCCTTGCCCTCCTCGGCCGTTTTCCACGTTCGCTTTCTGAGAGAGAGCCTCTGCGTCCCGAGCGTGATCTCGAGGGTGCGGGGAAAGGGGTCGTCCAGAATCGTGCGGTAGACGGATCGAAGATCGGTGCTCACGAAGGGCCTCGCTTTCGTCCAGGTTGCCGCGGGCGGGAGCGGTTACGCGCAGGCGCCGATGACCGCGATCATCACGAGCTCGCCCTCGGTCCCGCGGACGGTGTGGGAGCGGCCCGACGGCGTCAGCGTCGCATCGCCCGGACCGATCGGCTCCCACGCGATGCCGTCCTCGGAAATCTCGCCCTTGCCCGCGACGACGATAAAAATCTCCTCTTCGCCGTGATGGGGGTGCAGGCCGATGGAGTCGCCCGGCGAGAGCCTGAGCTCGGCCACGAGTCGCAGGGGGCAGGCAAGCTCCTCCTTGCGGAAGAAATGACGGATGCGTACGCTGCCGGTGCCGCCGCGCATCCTCTTGCGCTCCTCGGTGATGATCTCGGTCGGGTGCCGGATCATGGCGTTCCTCCTCTGTATCGAGGGTGTCAATTACACCCGCCGAGGGGGGCGAGGTCAAGCGGGTCGCGGGAGCGGCCGCGGCCCGCTCGGGCGCCGCGCGTCCGGACGTTCGCCGCGCCGCCCGCTGCCCGCGACACGGCGCCCGCGGCCGCCGGTCCTTACGGCAGGCAGGCGCGGCAGGGGCTCTTGCCTTGGGCGAGAATGGCCTTGCGGTCCTTCTGCATGCGCGGGTTCGGAATCTGCGCCGCGTGCGCGCAACTCGGACGGTGGAACTTGTAGGCGCCGACGACGTAGTACGGCTCGGGAGCGGGCGGCGGCAGCGCCCAGAGCCCGCGGTCGTTCAGGACGGCTTCCTTTTGGGCGGCCTTCAGCCGCTCCGCGAAGAGCAGGTTCGGGGGGATGATGAATACGGAGGCGAGCCCGCGGCGCACAAGCTCCTCTCCGGCGAGCCGCCGCTCGGCCCCGTCGGCGACGAGGACATGGGCGAGAGCGCGGCCGTAGCGGTCGACGGTTTCGACATCGAAGAGCAGCTCGACCTGTTTTCCGGCGACCAGTTGCGCCAGCGCGGCGGCCGCTTCGGCGAAGAGGGGCTGGCCCGCCTCCGGCGTGTCGATGCTCAGCACGCGAATCGTTCCGTGGGCCGCGCCGACGATGGTGTCGCCGTCGACGACGTGCACGATTCGGTCCTGGGCGCGCGCTTCCCGAAGAGGCGCGGCGTCAGGGCCGGCGCGCCAGAGCGTTTTTCGGAGCGGCCCGCGGGCCGCCGCGAACACTATAATAAGGAAGATGACGACGGCTCCGAGCGACGGCCGGCGCAAGCCGCGCGGCAGGCCGCGTCGGAGCGCGGCGGGGACGCGCACGCTAATCCTGCTTTCCGCAGAGCTCCTCGATCAATGCCGTGAGCTCCTTGCGCGTGTTTTCATCGACCCGGAGGGCCGCCTCCTCCAGGATCGCCCTCGCCTCCTCGCGTTTGCCCGCGGCGGCGAGCGCGCGCCCCTTGGCCGAAGCCTCCTGGGCGAGCGCATCGATGGCGATCGCGCACTCGTTGATGAGCTTCCTGTAGCGCGGGCCGAGCTTGGACTTGACATCCTCCTTCAGATTGACCAAGAACTCGTTCGCCTTGTAGGGCTGGCCCTGGCCGAGGAGCGCCTGCGCCCGGGCCTCGGCGGCTCCGGCCTCCTCCTGCGCCTTGCCCGCCTCGACGCCGCTCGTGTGCACCGCCGCGCGGGCGGCCTCCAGCTCGCGGGCGGCCTCCTCGATGCCGCGCGCGGTCGGGTAACGCACGAGAAGATCCTGGAAGCCCTGTGCGCGGGCCTCGACGGTCATGCCCGTGCGCCCCCGCAGATCGGCGAAGGCTTTGGCGAAATCGCGGGCGATAACCTCGTGCTCATCGCGAAACCACTGTTGCATCTTTTCCTGTTGTTTGGCGCGCTCTGCGGCTTTGACGCCGGCGACATACTGCGCCTTCTCGGGTGAGCTGCGCGCCCGGAGCTCGAGGGCGACAGCGAGGATCGCGACGGCGACGCCCGCGATGATGCCGATGGTGGTGAACTGGCGGGGGCGCGGGGGCGCGGCGACCGGGGCGGATTCCTTGTCTTCCTCGGAATCCCGCCGGGGAGCCTGCGGCCGGCGCGGCGCCGGCCCCCGGTGCGAAGGCGCGCGAACCCGCGCCCCCGGCGCCGGGCGCGGCACCGGCTGCGGCGCGCTCGGCGGCTCGAGGATGACCGCGATCTCGTCCAACACCTCCTGGGGAAGCTGGCAGCGGTTCCGGGGTTCGCGTGCAAGCAGCCGAGCGACCAGGGCCGCCGTACGAGGGCTTATCTCGGGCTTGATGGCGCGCACGTCGGGCGCCGGCTGCGACAGGCGCGCCAGCATCACATCCTTCACGTTTGAGGCCGCGAAGGGCGGCCTGCCCGTCAGGAGGTGAAACAACGTGGCGCCGAGGGCGTACAAATCGGTGCGCGCATCGACGCGTTCCTGGCCGGTGACCTGCTCGGGCGCCATGTAGTCGGGCGTGCCCCAGCCGGGCGCGACGACGCTCGGCGGGTGCGCGAGGCCGAAGTCGGCGATCTTGACCGTGCCGTCGGCGCACACCAGGATGTTGGCCGGTTTGATGTCGCGGTGGACCAGGCCGCACCGCGCGGCGGCGGCGAGCCCCTCGGCGATCTTGCGGGCGATGGACAGCGCTTCCCGTTCGTCCAGGTGCCCCCGCTGCGCGAGGATCTCGCGCAGGTTCCGGCCGGGGACGTACTCCATGGCGAAGTAGTACACGCCCTTGTCCTCGCCTGCCGTGATGGCCTGGACGACGCGGGGGTGGACGAGGGCGGCGGCGGCGCGCGCTTCCCGCAGGAAGCCGTCCACCAGGTCCTTGCGGCCGGCCAGCTCGGGTTTGAGCACCTTGACGGCGACGTGCTTGGAAAGGGAGATCTGCTCGGCCAGCCATACCGTGCCGAGGGCGCCCTCGCCGATCCGGCGGATGAGTTTGAAGCCCCCGATCTCTTCGGGGACGGCGTTCGAGTCCTGCGGCGCGGGAGCCGGCGCGGGCGTAAGATGCGGCGCGAGGGCTTCCGCGGTCATCAGCCCGATTTCCACGATCACTTCGGCGAGGGGTTTCCGAATCTGGAGCGCCTCGCGTTGGTCGACGATTTTCAGGCACTGCGAGATCTGCTCGGCGGTGAGGGCGCCGGCTTGCATCAGTGCGCGGGCAAGGACTACATCGTCATCCGTGGCCATGGCGGTACTCCTCGGCGTTCGCGCTCACGTGGCGCGCCATCCATAGAGTAAACGCAAATGCCGCGGGGCGGAAGTCTCCCGGCGCGCTTTCGCCCGGGCCTCCTTCCCGGTATACTGAACGCCGGCCCGCAGGGGACCGCGTGGCCCGGGAGGTGCGGCGTGGCGGAACGAATCGCGCTTCACACGGTGCGAGGGTTCTTCATCCTCGTTTGCGCGGGGATCGGTCTGTACATGGCCGATCGGTTCGGCTCGGAGCGCGAACAGCTTCACTGGATGCTCGGCGCGGTGGCGGTGGCGGTGATCATCGTCGCGGTCGAGGTCTTCGCATCCCGCGGCCGGGCTTCGACGCTCTCGGCGGTGGTATTCGGCCTGCTCCTCGGGCTCATCCTGTCGAGCCTGTTCCAGCAAGTCAACGGGTTGATCCTTGCGGGCTTCGGGGTTGAAGTCAAGCATGACGAGCGGTCGCTGGGCCTCATGAATATCGTGACGACGGCGCTGTGCTGCTACTTCGGCGTGACGCTGTTCCTTCACACGCACGGGCGGTACAAGATCATCGTCCCGTTCGTGGAGTTCCGCCGCGAGGTGAAGGATCGCCTCCCGGCGCTGCTCGATACGAGCGCGCTCATCGACGGCCGGATCGAGCAGCTCGTCGCGGCTGGCATCGTCAACTGCCGCCTGCTCGTGCCGCGGGTGGTCCTGGATGAACTGCACGCGCTCTCGGATTCGGCCGACAAACTGAAGCGGGAGCGCGGGCGGCGCGGCCTGGAGCTTCTGGAGCGGCTGCGGCGCGAACGCCAGGCCGAGATCGTCGCTTCCGAGCAGCGTCCGGGGGAAGCGGACAATGTGCTGCTCGGCCTCGCGGTCGACCTGGGCGGCTGGATCGCGACGACCGATGCGACCCTCGCCGCGCGAGGCAAGGTGCAGGGCATTCAGGTCGTCAACCTCAACGAAGTGGCGGACGGCATGCGCCTGCAGGCTATGCCGGGGGAGCGCATCGAGGTCAACGTGCTGCGGGAAGGCGAGGGGCCGCAGCAGGGCGTGGGATTCCTGTCGGACGGCACCATGGTGGTGGTGGAAAACGGCAAGGCCTCCATCGGGCGGAAGGTCGAGATTGAAATCACGGGCACGATCAGGACGAGCGCGGGCCGGATCGTGTTCGCCAAGCCCGCCGAGGAGAGGAAGTAGATGCGCTGCGCGGTCATCCTGGCGGCGGGAGGGAGCGGCACGCGGCTCGGCGCGGAGGTGCCGAAGGCGTTCGTGCCCCTGGCGGGCAAGCCGTTGATTGCGTGGAGCGCGGGCGCGATGCGGACCGTGCGGGCGATGAGCCAACTAATCGTCGCCGCGCCGCCGGGATTCGAGGCCGGCGTGCGGGAGTTCCTGGGGGCGTGCGAGGTCGCCAGCGGCGGCACGCGCCGGCAGGACTCGGTGGCGGAGGCGCTGAAGATCGTGGGGGCCGACATCGATCTGGTCGCCGTCCACGACGCCGCGCGCCCCCTGGTGGCCGCGGAAGATGTCGAGCGGACGCTGGCGGCGGCGGAGGCCTGCGGGGCGGCGATCCTGGCGCGGCGCGTGACGGATACGCTCAAGGAGGTGAGCGGCGAACGCATCGTCGGGACGGCGGACCGCGAGGCGCTTTGGCGCGCGGAGACGCCGCAGATCTTCGCGCGCGACGTGCTGCAGGAGGCCTTCGCGCGCTGGAAGGGCGGGCTGGCGACGGATGAGGCCCAGATGGTGACGGCGGCGGGGTACGAGGTGCGCGTCGTCCAAGCGGCGCACTGGAATCCCAAGGTGACCTACCCGGCGGACCTGGAATTGCTCGAGCGGGTGATCGGGAGAAGGCGGTAGGGGCGGGCGGCCCGGCCGGAACTCGGCGCCCGCCGCGGTTTTGCTCTTGACTCGGCGGCGCGGGCTCTTATACTGTCGTTTCGAACGCTGCCAGGCTCAGGATTGAGTCGCCCGTATTGACAGGAGGAGTCATGCGAAAACTCGTTGCGTACGCTCTCGGCATCGTGGTGGCTTCGGCTCCGTCCTTGATGCCTGCGGCGGAAGGCCCCGTCAAGACCAAGCACGCCATCGATCTTCAGATGCAGGGTCAGATCGACATCGGCGCGATCTACCGCAGCCAAGGGTTCAGCTACGTGCATTACGGGCCGTGCTTGAGCACCGCGCCGGAATTCCAGCACATGGGTGTGGGCCAGACGTCGCCGTCGGGAGGGGCAATCGCCACGGGACGGCGCATCGCGCCCGGATTCGTCGACGATCGGGGGAGCCTTTCTGTCATCGATCCGCAGATCTCCCTCGGGTTCCGGGCGACGCTGCCCAAGAACGTGATCGGTTTCGTCGAGCTTTCGACGCCTTTCTACGTCATCGGGGATGAGGGCGGCACGTCGCCGGTGAGGGGCGCCGTATTCAAGGAGCCGTACACGTCCGGCTACGATCGCGGGG
The DNA here is from genome assembly GCA_002070955.1 of Planctomycetes bacterium ADurb.Bin069. Taxonomy (GTDB): domain Bacteria; phylum Planctomycetota; class UBA8108; order UBA8890; family UBA8898; genus UBA8898. The sequence continues at coordinate 45,166 of MWEK01000030.1, read as the reverse complement.
TGGTCGTCGAGCAGGCCTATGTCGATCTGCGCGACTTCATCCTCGAGGACAGCGGTCTCGATGTGCGCCTCGGCATCATGGACTACGCGCTGGACTTCCGCGGCAACGGACACCCCTTTCTGATCGATATCCAGAACGCGGAGAACCCGTTCCTGAGCCCGACGGGCGCCCAGCAGTACCGGATCGAACGGCAGGATGGCCTGAAATGGTATCCGACGTGGGACCTGACAAGGCCCGGGGACCGGCGTGTCGATCCGGGTCCTTTCGGCCGCAACACGCAGGAGGCCGCGGGCGTTCTGGCCCGATACGCGACGGAGGACAAGGGAATCTTCGCCGCCGATGTCTACTTTTTCGACATCTTCGAGAGCTACGAGAAGAACCGCGATGATTTCGTCACGGGCGCTACGCTGTCGATCTATTTCGACGAGGACCGCCGGCTCGGCAAGTTCGCGCCGACCTTCCTCGCCATGGCGAACAACTCGACGGCCTGCGTCTACACCTTCGGCGCCGGCGCGCAAGGCTTCCCGCTGGACTCGGTCGTCGGGGAGAAGGTCCTGGAGCTTTACGGCGAAGCTTATATGCAGGCGGGCACCTACGCGAAGAACGTGCGCGTGCTGGAATCCGACAGTTATCCCGAGCGCCGCTACCACAGGATCTACCAGACCAACGCCTACGCGTTCTATGTCGGCACGCGCCTGGCGGCGCCGCGCGTCAATCAGGATGACGTGGTCGAGGACAGCGCCGACGCCGGGGCGTACGATTATTTCGGCGGGCTGCAGCCCTATGTCGATGTGTCCTACTGGGAGGTGAGCGGCGATACCAACGCCGACCGCAAACGCAACTCGAATTTCGTGTCGCTGGAGAACAATAACCTCTCGCTGATCGTCGAGAGCTCCTATTGGGGTCTGGACATCGATTCGAACTACCGCTGCGCGCGGGTCCAGACCGGCTTTTATCCCTACAAGGGATGGCACCTCGGGGCCATGTACGGCTACTTCGAGTACCAGCACAACAACGGCACCGCCGACAACCGCAGGGGCCGCACGCGAAGCAAGATCGGCGACGAAGTCGACGTGGCCCTGACGTGGGAGTATTCCACGCACGTGAAGTTCCAAGCGGGCACGGGCTTCCTATTCGATCCCCGCGCGCTGGGAACGACCCAGAGCCTCAACCTGAGCCTGGTCCGAATGATCGTGGACTTCTGAGAGGCGTGCGGCCGGCGGCGCGGGTCTCCGCGCACGGACCGCGACGAATGGACTATCGCGTCGGCAGCGGGTTCGATCTCCATCGCCTGAAGGCGGGGCGGCCCTTCGTCCTGGGCTGCGTGCGGATCGACTGGCCGGAGGGTCCCTACGGCCACTCCGATGGCGATCCCCTGGCGCACGCCCTGGCGGACGCGCTCCTCGGCGGCGCGGGACTTGGGGACATCGGCGAGCACTTTCCCGACAGCGATCCGGCCTGGAAGGACTGCCCGGGGGACCGCATCGTGAGCCTGGCCGCGGAGAAGACGCGGAACGCGGGCTGGGAGCCGGTCAACGTCGACGCCACGGTTGTGCTGGAGCGGCCCAAGCTCAAGCCCTACAAAGAAGCGGTGCGGGGACGGGTGGCCGAGCTGCTCGGCGTTCCGCCCGATCGGGTCGCGATCAAGGCCAAGACGAACGAAGGTTTTGACGGCGTCGGCCGCGGGGAATGTGTCGCGGTCTGGGTGACGGTGCTGCTGGCGCGGGCGGGGTGAGGGGCGGCCGGCCTAGGCCCTGCGCCGTGGGGCCTCCGACCATAAGTAACGCTATATTAAATGGTTATGCTGTCGGCTCCTGGGCCGAAAGGTAGGCTGTCGCGCCGATCCGCGCGGCGCTGTACTTCAAATATATTAAAGGAAGGGGCCTCCCGCGAGGGATCGGATCCCCGCTTCTTCGTTATCAGCCCTTTCTCGGCGCTTTGCGCGGGTATTCCCGCCTAGGCCTTCAAGGGGGGGAGCGAGGCTGACGATCTCTACCATATGCGGCGATCCGCGCGTGCGCTCCGCTTGGGCGCGGCGCCACGGGGCGGTCGCGGCAGGCGCGGGCGTCGGCCGGGACCGCGCGGGGCGCCGGGCGCCGGAAAATATTGTGCAAGTTACCGCTTGCAACTCGGCGCGGAACATGTAAAATATTGAGCTTTCCCGCTAGCGTAGCTCAACGGTAGAGCTCTCGCCTTGTAAGCGAGGGGTTGTGGGTTCGATTCCCGCCGCTAGCTTAAACGGACCGGGGGAGGTGCCCGAGCTGGCCAATGGGGGCGGACTGTAAATCCGCTGCGTTACGCTACAGAGGTTCGAATCCTCTCCTCCCCACCAGAGCGACGGAGAACTACTGCGGGTGTAGCTTAGTGGCAAAGCCCCAGCCTTCCAAGCTGGCCATGTGGGTTCGATTCCCATCACCCGCTCCAGGCCTTGAGCGGCCGCGCCGGTGGTCGGCGCGGCGGGTCTCGGGGCGCGAGAGAGGACACGCGAGGCTGCTGTAGCTCAGGTGGTAGAGCACCTCCTTGGTAAGGAGGAGGTCCTGGGTTCAAATCCCAGCAGCAGCTCCATGTTTCGAGCCCGCGGGCGCGGTTGCACGTGGGCGGTGGTAGGTGCAAGCGACGCGCGCGGGCGGCGGACGCCCCGTCTGGCAGTGAGAAAGGAGTTCCAGAGACATGGCGAAGGAGAAGTTTGCGAGAACCAAGCCGCACGTGAACGTCGGGACGATCGGACACGTCGACCACGGTAAGACGACGCTGACGGCCGCGATCACGCTTGCGCTTGCCAGGCAGGGCAAGGCCAAGGAGCGGACGTTCGACAGCATCGACAACGCGCCCGAGGAGAAGGAGCGCGGCATCACCATTGCGGTGTCCCATGTCGAGTACGAAAGCGAAAAACGCCACTACGCCCACATCGACTGCCCCGGCCACGCCGACTACGTGAAGAACATGGTCACGGGCGCCGCCCAGATGGACGGCGCGGTCCTGGTCGTGAGCGCGGCCGACGGCCCCATGCCCCAGACGCGCGAGCATATCCTCCTTGCCCGCCAGGTGGGCGTGCCGTACATGGTCGTGTTCCTCAACAAAATCGATGTGGTCGATGATCCGGAGCTCTTGGACTTGGTCGAGGAGGAGGTCCGCGACCTCCTGAAGAAGTACGGGTTCCCGGGGGACGAGATCCCCGTGATCAGGGGCAGCGCGCTCAACGCCATGAACGCCCATGAAGATCCGGAAGCGATCAAGTGCATCCTCGATCTTCTCAACGCCATGGACAGCTACATCCCCGAGCCCAAGCGCGACGTGGAGAAGGACTTCCTCATGCCCATCGAGGATGTGTTTTCGATCAAGGGCCGCGGCACGGTGGGCACGGGCCGCGTCGAACGCGGCAAGGTGCGCGTCGGGGACGAGGTCGAGATCGTCGGCCTCAGCAAGGACATCCGCAAGACGACGGTCACGGGCGTCGAGATGTTCAACAAGACCCTGGACGATGGACAGGCGGGCGACAACGTGGGTGTGTTGCTGCGGGGCATCGAGAAGGATGATCTCATGCGCGGCATGGTGCTGGCGAAGCCGAAATCCATCACCCCCCACACCAAGTTCAAGGGCCAGGTGTACATTCTCGCGAAGGAGGAGGGCGGGCGCCACACGCCGTTCTTCAGCGGCTACCGCCCGCAGTTCTACTTCCGGACGACCGACGTGACCGGCACGGCCAAGCTCTTGGGCATGGACATGTGCATGCCCGGGGACAACGCCGAGATGGAAGTGGAGCTGATCACGCCCATCGCCATGGAGAAGGAGCTGAAGTTCGCCATCCGCGAGGGCGGCCGGACCGTGGGCGCGGGCGTCGTGGTGGAGGTGGTCGAGTAGGACGGGCGGGCGCCGCACGCGCGCGGAGGACGACGATGGCGAAGAAGAAAGGCGCTGCTCGCGAGTACGTCACGATGGAGTGCGCCGAGTGCAACAGCCGCAACTACCGGACCAGCCGGCGCGTGAAGGGCGGAGCGCCGCGCCTCGAGCTGCGTAAGTTCTGCCAGGTGTGCCGCGCCCACAAGAAGCACGTCGAGCGGAGAAAGTGAGCGCCTGCGGGCGGGGTGAAAAGAGCAGGAACGACGCCTATGTGAGTCAATGAAGCAGGCCAGTAGCTCCAATTGGCAGAGCACCGGACTCCAAATCCGGTGGTTGGGGGTTCGAATCCCTCCTGGCCTGCCAATTTCGAAGCTTCTCCGGAGGCGCGGCGGCGGTCGGCTTGGAAAGAGGGAGACGACTTTTCCATGGCATACACGGTCTACAAGGAAGGCCAAGGGATCTGGGCCCGCGGGGTCATGGCGAGCACGGTGTTCGTGGTGGCCATTTACGCGGGATTCCGCGTCCGCGACTGGCTCCTGATGGAGCAGGGGGCGTTCTGGGGCTTCTTCGATCACCGTGTGACCGTGCCGTTCCTCGGCTGGGTGCTGGACACGCGCCTGATCCCCGTGGCGGTCCTGCTCATCGGCTTCCTGGGTTTCGGCGTGTGGGCCTACAACCACCCGAAGTTCGTGGACTTCCTGGTGGAGACCGAGAACGAGCTCACGACGCGCGTCACGTGGCCCACCCGCAAGGAGCTGGTCAACGCTTCGACGGTGGTCGTGTTCACGGCGGTGCTCATCGCGGTTTACGTGCTCTTGTGCGACTCCTTCTTCACGACGGTGTTGCGCAACTGGGTGTACAAGACCTTCGCGGGGATGTTCTGAGCGATGGCACACGAGTGGTACGTTCTCAGGGTTCAAAGCGGGCGCGAGAACACGGTGCGCAATGCTTTGGGGCGCCGGATCCAGCTTGCGGGCCTCGAAGAGAAGGTGGCGAGCATCCTCGTGCCCACCGAGAACGTGACCGAGATCAAGAGCGGCCGCAAGCGCGTCAAGGAACGGAAGCTGTACCCCGGCTACGTCCTCGTGGAGATGGAGCTGACCGACGAGGTCTGGTTCATGATCCGCGACACGCCGGGCATCGGCGACTTCGTGGGCGCCTACGGCCGCCCCGTGCCGATGCAGCGCGAGGAAGTCGCGCGCATCCTGCAGGGGCAGCAGGAGAAAGAGGAGGCGCCCGTCGTCAAGATCGAGCTCGAGAAGGGCCAGCACGTCAAGATCAAGGAAGGGCCCTTCGAGAATTTCGACGCCATCGTGGACGAGGTTTTTCCCGAGAAGGGCGTCGTGAAGGTCATCGTGAATATCTTCAGCCGCGCGACTCCGGTTGAGCTCGAGTATTGGCAGGTGGAGCGAATTTGACCCGACAGAGCGGTGACAGGTCATGGGAAAACAGTTAAAGGCCAAGGTGAAGCTGCAGATCCCCGGCGGTCAGGCGACTCCCGCCCCGCCGGTGGGGCCCGCGTTGGGGCAGCACGGGGTGAACATTGGCGAGTTCGTCCAAAAGTTCAACGCGCAGACCGGGGCGGCGCAGGGCACGATCCTCCCCGTTGAAATCAACGTGTACGCCGACCGCACCTTCGATTTCATCGTGCGCAAGCCGCCCGCGACGGTGCTCCTGAAGAAGGCCGCGTCGGTGGCCAAGGGCACTGGAACGGCGTCGCGCGAGATCGTCGGCAGCGTGAACCGCAAGGCTCTGGAAGCCATCGCCAGGGAAAAGATGGAAGACATGAACGCCGGGGACGTGGGGGCGGCGATGCGGATCCTCGAGGGCACCGCGCGCAGCATGGGCATCGCAATTACGGATTGAGGACGGGTATGGCGACGAGAAGCAAGCGTTACCGCGCCGCGGCCGAGCGGCGCCCGGCGGCGCAAGCGGTGCCGGTGCCGGAAGCGGTCAAGATGGTGAAGAGCTTCGCGAAGACCAAGTTCGACGAGACGGTCGAATTGGTCCTGCGGCTCAATATCGACTCCAAGCAGTCGACGCAGAACGTGCGCGGGTCCTTCAGCCTGCCCCACGGCATCGGGCGCAGCGCCCGGGTGATCGCCTTCGCCGAAGGCGAAGACGCCCAGAAGGCGGCTGAGGCCGGCGCGGTCGAGGTCGGGTCCGCCGAACTGGTCAAGAAGATCCTGGACGGCTGGATGGAGTTCGACGTCGCCGTCGCCCATCCCCAGATGATGAAGCACGTCGGCCGGCTGGGAAAGGTGCTCGGGCCTCAGGGCAAGATGCCATCGCCCAAGTCAGGCACCGTGACCGAGGACGTGGCCCGGGCCGTGCGCGAGTTCCGCGCCGGCAAGATCGAGTTTCGCAACGACAAGGGCGGCAACGTGCAGGTGCCCGTGGGCAAGCGGTCCTTCGGGGAGGCGCAGCTTGCGGAGAACATCACCGCGATGCTGGAGCATGTGCAGACCATGCGGCCCGGCGGCGTCAAGGGGCTCTTTATCCAGGCCGCCTACTTGTCCAGCACCATGAGCCCGAGCGTGAAGCTCGCGGTGTAGGGAGGCGACCATGGCAAAAGCGCTGCGCACGTTGATAGTGGAGGAGATCAAGCAGTGGGCCCCCGACGCCGAGAGCTGCGTGCTCGTCGATTTCCGCGGGCTGGCGGCCAAGGACGCCGATGCGCTCCGGCGCCTACTGCGCGCCAAGGGCGTGCAGATGAACGTCGTGCCGAACCGGTTGTACCGCCGTGCGCTGGCCGAGGCGGCGTCGGAAACCCTCGCCGCCGATGATGCCCTGGCGGCGGTGCTCAAGGGCCCGACCGCCGTGGTGTTCGGCGGCGACGGCGCGGTCACCGCGGCGGCGCTGCTTGTCAATTGGTGCAAGGATCACAAGAACCCGGTCATCAAGGGCGGGCTTTTCGATCGGCGCGTCATCGGGGCGCAGGATGTCGCCGATCTGGCGAAGATCCCGCCCGTTCCAGTGCTGCTGGCCCAGGTGGCCGGCGGTATGGCGAGCCCGCTGCGCGGGCTCGTGGGCGTGCTCAGCGGCCTGATGCGCGGCCTGGTGTGCGCGCTGCAGGCGATCAAGGACACGAAGAAAGAATAGGAGTCTTCACGCGGAGGATCCCCCGGCGGGAGTTCGCCGGCGCGGCGGTGCCCAGCGGTGGAGCGCTTCTGAGGAGGTCACATGTCGGAACAAGCCCAGGCAACCGCGGCCAAATCCGAAAAGGTCGCGCAGATCATCGAGGCGGTCAAACAGTTCAGAGTGTTCGAACTCGTCGAGCTGGTGAAGGGGCTGGAGAGCGAGTTCGGCGTCTCGGCCGCTCCGATCGCGGTCGCGGCCGCCGCCGGCGCAACCGCGGCGGCGGCGCCCGAAGCGGAGGTGAAGACCAGCTTTGACGTGATTCTGAAGAGCTACAGCGGCGACAAGATCCAGTGCATCAAGGCCGTGCGCCAGCTTACGAACCTCGGACTGAAGGAAGCCAAGGCCCTCGTCGAGAGCCTTCCCAAGCCCATCAAGGAGGGAGCCACCAAGGAAGAGGTGGATAAGATCAAGGAGTTGCTGGCGCCGGTGGGAGTGGAAATCGAGCTCAAGTAGCGTGTTCAAAGCGGCGGCAGATTCGGCAGCCCATCCCGTTGCGGACCGCCGGAATGAGCGCTTGTTGCGGAGCGGCCGCGGCGCATGTCCGCGCCGCGGACCGAAGAGGGGCGTGGTGCGCCCCGCGTTTTTGATGGCGCCGCATTCTTCCGGCCGCCCGGATGCCCGGGCCTCGCGTGTCCCGACTCCCGGTGTGAGCGCGCCTCCGGTCCGGGAAGGGGCACGGGCCGCGGGGGCGATCCCGGGCGGCGCCCGCGGCGTGAGAACCAAGGAAGCGGTGTTGCGGCTCGCGCCGGCGGCGCGGGTCGCGCCTAGGCGCGAAGCGGGAAGCCTGAGACCATGACGGACGCCATTCGGATTCGGACATACGGGAAGGTGCGCGATGCCATCGCGCTTCCCAGCCTGATGGACCTGCAGGTGAAGGCGTGGGAGCGATTTCTCCAGCGCGACATCCACTATGCCGAGCGGGAGAACTTCGGCCTGGAGTCCATCCTCCGCGAGATCTTCCCGATCAAGAGCTACGACGGCAAGTTGTCGCTGGAGTACATCGGCTACGAACTGAGCCGGCCGCGGTACAGCCCCGATGAGTGCCGCAAGCTGCAGTTGAGCTACGGCACGCCCTTCAAGATCCGGGTGCGCCTGGAGAAGGAGCAGCCCGTCGAGGAGGAGGTCTACCTCGGCGAGATTCCCCTCATGATCGGCGGCGGGGAGTTCGTGGTGAACGGCGCCGAGCGCGTCATCGTGAGCCAGCTTCACCGCTCGCCCGGCGTGGATTTCACCGAGGAGTTCCACGCCAGCGAAAAGCACCTGCACTGCTGCCGCATCATCCCCGAGCGCGGATCCTGGATCGAGGTCAACGTCACGAAGAAGGACACCCTCGTGGTGAGGATCGACCAGAGCGGCCGCTTCGCCGCGACCACGCTGCTCAGGGCGATGGCGGATGAGTACAGCACCGACGAGGAGATCATCAAGCTCTTCTACAAAACCGTGGACGTGAAGCTGAGCGCGGCCACGGCGCTCAAGCGCCTCAAGGGCCAGATCGCGGGCCACGACATCAACGATCCGGAGACGGGCGAGGTGCTGCTCGCCACGGGCGAGGTGATTACCGAGAGCTTCCTGAAGAACCTGCTCAAGGACCGCAAGCCGGGCGATCAGATCGTGCGCGTCATCCTCGAGGGGCAGGACGCTCTGGTCCTCAACACGCTCAAGGAGGATCCGGCGCGGAGCCACGAGGAGGCCCTGATCCGCATCTACCAGCGCCTGCGTCCCGGCAACCCGCCGCAGCTCGCGAAAGCCAAGGAGCTCTTCTACGAGAAGTTCTACAACCCCAACAAGTACCGCTTGGGGCGCGTCGGGCGGTTTCGGATCAACCGCAAGTTCGGACAGCAGGTGCCCGAGACCGAGATGACGCTGAACAAGGAGGACCTGATCAACTCGATCAGGTACATTCTGGACCTGCGGGATTCGGGCAAGGAGGCCCTGGTCGACGACATCGACCACCTGGGCAATCGCCGGGTCAGGACCATCGAGGAATTGGCGGCCGAGGAGTTCCGCAAGGGGTTCCTCAAGCTCAAGCGCACCGTCCAGGAGCGCATGAGCCTGGCGGCGGACAAGGAGAAGCTCACGCCGCGGGCGATCATCAACTCCAAGACCGTGTCGTCGGCCATCGAGTTCTTCTTCGCCCGCGGCGAGCTGTCCCAGGTCGTGGACCAGACCAACCCGCTGGCGCAGCTCACGCACGAGCGGCGTCTGAGCGCGCTGGGGCCGGGCGGCCTCAACCGCAAGCGCGCGGGCTTCGAGGTGCGCGATGTGCACATCTCGCACTACGGGCGTATCTGCCCCATCGAGACGCCGGAAGGCACGAACATCGGCCTGATCTCCAGCCTGGGGACGTACGCGGCCATCGACGAGTACGGGTTCCTCATCACGCCGTACCGCTGCGTGAAGAACGGCAAGGTGCTCGAAGAGGTCAAATACCTGCGCGCCGACGAGGAGGAGAACCGGACCATCGCGCCGGCGGATACCGTCCTGGACGCGAGGGGTCGGATCGTGGGCGAGCAGATCCTGGCGCGGCGCAACGGCGACTTCCTTCTGGTGGAGCCCAAGGAGATCGACTACGTCGACGTGAGCACCAAGCAGCTCGTCGGCGTGTCCGCCAGCCTCATCCCGTTCCTGGAGCACGACGATGCGAACCGCGCGCTGATGGGATCGAACATGATGCGCCAGGCGGTGCCGCTCATCCAGGCCGAGGCCGCCCTCGTGACCACCGGCGTCGAGCAAGCCGTCGCGAGCAACTCCGGCATGGTCGTCAAGGCCGCGGAGGACGGCGTGGTCACCCGGGCGGACAGCCTCGGGGTCGCGGTCAACGACCGTGTGACCACGCTGCGGAAGTTCGAGGGGCTGAACGAGCGCACGTGCCTCAACCAGCGGCCCTGCGTCAGGGTCGGCGATAATGTCAAGGCCGGCCAGGTGATCGCGGACGGCGCGGCCACGAAGGTGGGCGAACTGGCCCTCGGCCGCAACGTGCTGTGCGCCTTCATGAGCTGGGACGGCTTCAATTTCGAGGACGCCATCGTCGTGAGCGAGCGACTCCTCAGGACGGACACCTTCGCCTCGGTCCACATCAACGATTTCGAGATCGAGATCCGGGAGACCAAGCTGGGCCGCGAGGAGTTCACCCGCGAGATCCCGAACGTCTCCGAGCGCGTGCTCCGCAATCTCGACGAAGACGGCGTCGTCAGGATCGGGACCCGCGTCGGGCCGGGCGACATCCTGGTGGGGAAGGTGGTGCCGAAGTCCAAGAGCGAGCTCACGCCGGAGGAGAAGCTCTTGCACGCCATCTTCGGCCGCGCCGGCGAGGATGTGAAGAACGACTCGCTCGAGGTGCCGCCGGGCGTGGAGGGTTTCGTCATCGGCACCGCCAAGTTCGCGCGCCGCGCCCACGCCTCCGAGGAGGAGCGCCAGCAGGACAAGACCGAGGCGGAAGAGATCGAAAAGGACTTCCGCAAGGAGTTCCAGCAAGGCACCAACGCTTTGCTCGCGGAACTCGAAGGGGTGCTGGGGAAACCGGCGGCGGACGCGCACAGCGGCAAGCCGCTCAACGCGAAGAAGCTCTGCGAGAAGGGCAGCGTGCAGCACGTCAAGTTCGCCCTCGAGCCCATCCAGCAGTCCCTCCGATCCGAGAAGAAGATCGCGGCGTTCCAGGGGTGCCTGCGGCGGCACATCGAGCGGCTGGAAGCCTTGGAGGATGACAAGAACCACCGCATCAACAAAATCAACCGGGGCGATGAGCTGCCGACGGGCGTCCTGGAGATGGTCAAAGTCTATGTGGCCACCAAGCGCAACCTCTCCGTGGGCGACAAGCTCGCGGGCCGGCATGGCAACAAGGGCGTGGTGGCGCGCATCGTGCCCGAGGAGGACATGCCGTTCCTGGAGGACGGCACCTCCATCGATATCGTGCTGAACCCCCTCGGCGTGCCCAGCCGCATGAATCTCGGGCAGATCCTGGAGATGCAGTTGGGCTGGGCTGCGTCGCAGCTCGGGTTCCGCGCGGTGTGTCCGGTCTTCGACGGCGCGGTGGAGAAGGACATCAAGAGCGTGCTCAAGGAGGCGGGCCTCCCGGAGAGCGGCAAGGTCACGCTCTACGACGGCCGCACGGGCGAGCCCTTCGAGCAGAAGGTCACGGTGGGTTACATGTACATGCTCAAGCTCCACCACATGGTGGATGACAAGATCCACGCCCGCGCGACGGGCCCTTACAGCCTCATCACGCAGCAGCCCCTCGGCGGCAAGGCGCGCTTCGGCGGCCAGCGCTTCGGCGAGATGGAGGTTTGGGCCTTGGAAGCCTACGGCGCCGCCAACATTCTGCAGGAGCTGCTCACGGTCAAATCCGACGATGTCGACGGCCGCACGAAGATCTACGAGTCCATGGTCAAGGGCATGCACACCCTCGATCCGGGCACGCCCATCTCCTTCGAGGTGCTGTGCCACGAGATCCGCGGCCTCGGGCTCTTTCTCGAGCTCCGCAAGGAAGCGAAGGCCCTGGGAGAGTGAGGACTGACATGCCGGATATCTTCAGCGAGAAAATCAACGAAGTGGGTTCGGTCTACATCCGCCTGGCTTCGCCCAACGACATACTCTCGTGGTCGTACGGCGAGGTGACGAAGCCCGAGACCATCAACTACCGCACTTACCGTCCCGAGAAGGACGGCTTGTTCTGCGAGCGCATCTTCGGTCCCGAGCGGGACTGGGAGTGCTTCTGCGGGAAGTACAAGGGCATCAAGCACAAGGGCATCGTGTGCGACCGCTGCGGCATCAAGATCACGCACTCGTCGGTGCGCCGGACGCGCATGGGGCACATCGCTTTGGCCGCGCCCGTGGTGCACATCTGGTTCTTCAAGGCCATGCCCTCGCGCCTGGGCAACCTGCTCGACATGAAAACGACCTCGCTGGAGCGGGTCATCTACTACCAAGATTACGTGGTCATCGACCCCGGCACCACCGATCTCAAGGAGAAGCAGCTCCTCACCGAGGAGGATTACCGCCTCGCCCGGGAGAAGTGGGGCGCCGATTTCGATGTGGACATGGGCGCCGAGGCCATCCGGAAGCTGATCCGGCGCTTGGATCTCGACAAGCTGTGCGAGGAGCTGCGGGCGGAACTCGCGGCCACGCGGGCCAAGCAGCGCCAGAAAGAGGTCATCAAGCGCCTGAAGATCGTCAAGGCCATCAAGGATTCCGAGAATGACGCGTCCTGGATGGTGTACGACGTCATCCCCGTGATTCCGCCCGACCTGCGTCCGCTGGTGCTGCTGGAGAGCGGCAACTTCGCCACCAGCGACCTGAACGACTTGTACCGCCGCCTGATCAACCGCAACAACCGCCTCAAGAAGCTGCTCAACCTCAACGCGCCCGACGTGATCATCCGCAACGAGAAGCGCATGCTCCAGCATTCGGTCGACGCGCTCTTCGACAACAACCGCTGCCGCCGTCCCGTCGTGGGCTCGAACAGTCGGCCGCTCAAGAGCCTCACCGACATGATCAAGGGCAAGCAGGGCCGTTTCCGCGAGAACCTCCTCGGCAAGCGCGTGGACTACAGCGCGCGCTCGGTGATCGCGGTGGGGCCGCAGCTCAAGCTGCACCAGTGCGGGCTGCCCAAGAAGATCGCGCTGGAGCTCTACCAGCCCTTCATCATCCGGCGCCTGAAGGAGCTCGGCCTGGCCGACACGATCAAGAGCGCCAAGAAGATGCTCGAGCGCAAGGCCGAGGAGGTCTGGGACATCCTCGAGGAGGTGATCCAGGAGCACCCCGTGCTGCTGAACCGGGCGCCGACGCTGCACCGCGTGGGCATCCAGGCTTTCGAGCCGACCCTCATCGAGGGCAACGCCATCTTGATCCATCCCCTGGTGTGCGAGGGGTTCAACGCGGATTTCGACGGCGACCAGATGGCCGTGCATCTGCCCCTGAGCCTCGAGGCGCTGGTCGAGGCGCGCACCCTGATGCTTGCCACCAACAACGTCTTCAGCCCCGCCGACGGCCGGCCCATCATCGCGCCGTCACAGGATATCGTGCTCGGCTGCTACTACATCACCACGGCGGTGCCGGGGCAGCCCGGCGAGAACATGGCGTTCGCCGACACGCTGGAGGTCTTCCAAGCCCATGACGCGGGCAAGGTGTGCTTCCACTCGCGCATCAAGGTGCGGCTGCCCGAGGGCATCCAGGTCATCGGCCCGAGCGGCGTGGAAACCGGCGCCAGGGGCATCTACGAGACGACCGTGGGACGGGTCCACTTCAACGACATCCTGCCCCGCGGCATGCCCTTCTACAACCTGACCATGGACAAAGGCAACCTGAGCCGCGTGATCCACGAATGCTATCAAATCATGGGCAGGAAGGCGACGCTGGCCCTGCTCGACGACATGAAAGCGCTCGGGTTCAGCATGGCGACGCGGGCCGGCGTCTCCTTCGCGAACGACGATCTCAAGTTCCCCCCCAAGAAATGGGCGATCCTCGACCGCGCGCAGAAGGAGGTCGATCGCGTCCAGCGCGAGTTCCAGAAGGGCGTCATCACCGAGGGCGAACGCTACGGCCAGATCATCGACCTCTGGACCCAGGCCAGCGAGCAGGTCGGCGAAGAGCTGATCCAGGAGCTGCGCAGCGATGTGGTCGACGGCAAGCAGTTCGTGAACCCGATCCGCATGATGGTGGACTCGGGCAGCCGCGGCTCGGTGACCCAGATCCGGCAGCTCGCCGGCATGCGCGGCCTGATGGCCAAGCCCTCCGGCAAGATCATCGAGACGCCCATTCGCGCGAGCTTCCGCGAGGGGCTGCGGGTGTTGGAGTACTTCAGCTCGACCCACGGCGCGCGCAAGGGGTTGGCCGACACGGCGCTGAAGACGGCGGACAGCGGGTACCTGACCCGCAAGCTCGCCGATGTCGCCCAGAACGTGGTCGTTACCGAGGACGACTGCGGCACCCTGCGCGGCGTCACGAAAGGCGTCGTCTACAAGGGCGACAAGATCGAGATTCCCATCTGGAAAAGCATCCGCGGCCGGGTGGCTCGCGACCGCATCGTGGATGTCATCACCGATGAGGTCGTGGTGGAGGAAAACGAGCTGATCACCGAGGAGATCGCCAAGCGCGTCGAGGAGATGGGCTACGAGAAAGTCCGCGTGCGCTCGCCGCTCACCTGCGAAGCGCGCGTCGGCGTATGCGCCCGCTGCTACGGCATGGATCTCTCCACCGGGCGGCTGGTCGAGGACGGTCTGGCCGTGGGAATCATCGCCGCCCAGTCCATCGGCGAGCCGGGCACGCAGCTCACCATGCGGACCTTCCACATCGGCGGCATCGCGTCCCGCGTGATCGAGGCCAGCGAGGTCAAGGCCAAGAACCGCGGCGCCGCCGTGTACGTGAATCTAAGGGTCGTCAAGAGCGACACCGGCAAACTGGTCGTTCTCAACCGCAACGGCGAGATCATCCTGAACGATGCCAAGGGGCGCGAACTCGAGCGCTACAGCGTGCCGTCCGGCGCGGAGCTTTCCGTGGCCGAGAACGATCAGGTGCGGGCGGGGCAGAAGCTCTTCACGTGGGATCCTTTCATGATCCCCATCCTGGCCGAGAAGAACGGCTACATCGAGTACGACGACATCGTCGAGGGCGTGACGATGCGCGAGGAGCTCGATTCCGCCTCGGGCCGCTTGCGGCGCATTATCATCGAGCACAAGGGCGAATTGCACCCGCAGATCATCATCAAGGACCGGGAGGGCAACGCCCTCGGTCTGTACCCGATCCCGGAGAAGGCCAACATCGAGGTCGATCCCGGCCAGAAGATCACCGCGGGCACGCTGCTGGCGAAGACGCCCCGCGAGATCACGGGAACCCAGGACATCACGGGCGGCCTCCCGCGGGTGACCGAGATCTTCGAGGTCCGGCGCCCCAAGAATCCCGCGGTCATGAGCGAGATCGACGGGGTGGTGGAGATCGGCGAGAAGAAGCGGGGCAAGACGGCGATTTTCGTCCAGAACGAGTCCGGCATGCGGCGCGAACACCTCGTGCCGCACGGCAAGCAGCACCTGCGCGTGCACCGCGGGGATTACGTCAAGGCGGGGGATGCCCTCGTGGACGGCCCGCTGGTTCCGAAGGACATCCTGCGCATCAACGGCGAGGAGGCCGTGCAGCAGTATCTCCTGCGCGAGGTGCAGAGCGTCTATCGCTCGCAGAACGTGGGCATGGACGACAAGCACATCGAGATCATCGTCGCCCAGATGATGCGCAACGTGAACGTGATGGATCCGGGCGACAGCGAGTTCCTGCCCGGCAGCGTCGTGGACAAGGTGCGGTTCCGCCGGGTGAACGAGCGGCTGGTCAAAGAGGGCCGCAAACCCGCCACCGCGGCGCCGCTGCTCCTGGGCATCACGAAAGCGGCGCTGCAGTCCGAGAGTTTCATCTCCGCCGCCAGCTTCCAGGAGACGACCAAGGTATTGACGGAGGCGGCGCTTTCGGGTAAAGTCGATCGTCTTGTGGGCCTCAAGGAGAACGTGATCCTGGGCCACAAGGTGCCCGCCGGTACGGGGTTCCGCGGCTACGACCTTCTGGGCGTGAAGAAGGCGGTGCCCGATGTCATGGCGCCGTCGGAGCCGGCCACGCTCCCGGAGGCGGCGCCCGCGGATCGAAGCTCAGACAGCACGGAGTGATTCGGCATGCCGACCATCAATCAGCTTGTCAGAAAAGGGCGGCGGAAGGTGACGCGCAAGAGCAAGTCCCCCGTCCTGGACAAATGCCCCCAGAAGCGCGGCGTCTGCCTGTCCGTGCGAACCATGACGCCGAAGAAGCCGAACTCCGCCCTGCGGAAGATCGCCCGTGTCCGCCTGACCAACGGCAAGGAGGTCACGGTGTACATTCCCGGCGAGGGGCACAATCTGCAGGAGCACTCCATCGTGCTGGTGCGCGGCGGCAAGGTGCGCGACCTGCCCGGCGTCAGGTACCACGTCATCCGCGGCACGCTGGACTCCAGCGGTGTGGAGGGGCGCAAGCAGGGCCGTTCGAAGTACGGGGCGAAGCGAGGTTAGGAGCGCCGACCCATGGCTGTGATGCGCGGCAAGAAGAAGCCCGAGAAGAAGACCAAGTTCAAGTTCAAGTCGACCGACCGGTTTCTGGTTCCCGACGGCCGATTCGGAGACCTGGTGATCGCGAAGTTCGTCAATTGCCTCATGGAGCGGGGCAAGAAGAGCACGGCGGAGCGAATCGTTTACGGCGCCATTGACCTCCTTGGAAAACGAGTGAAGGACGAAGAAGGCCTGAAGGTGTTTCACGCGGCGCTGAACAACGTGAAACCCGAAGTGGAAGTGCGCTCGCGCCGCGTGGGCGGCACGACGTACCAGGTGCCCATGGCGATCAATCCCAAGCGGCAGCAGAGCCTCGCGATCCGCCAGATCCTCCTGGCGAGCCGCGCCCGGAAGGGCAAGCCCATGGCCGAGCGTCTGGCCGACGAGCTGGCCGCGGCCTACCGGAAGGAAGGCGCCGCGATCCAGTGGCGCGAGAACACCCACAAGATGGCGGAGGCCAACAAGCTTTTCGCGCATTTCGCGTGGCGGTAGCCGCCGCGGCGTCGTTGGCGTCCGCCCCGGGCCGGCGGCGGTGAAGGCATGGACCTCAGGCTGTTCCGCAACATCGGCATCATCGCCCATATCGATGCGGGGAAGACCACGGTCACCGAGCGGATTCTCTTCTACACGGGCCGCGAATACCGCATCGGCGAGGTCGAAGAAGGCACGGCCACCATGGACTGGATGGCCGAGGAGAAGGCGCGGGGCATTACGATCACCGCGGCGGTGACGACGGTCCAGTGGCGCGACCACCGCATCAACATCACCGACACCCCGGGCCACGTGGACTTCACCTGCGAGGTGGAACGGTCCCTGCGGGCCCTCGACGGCGCGATCGGCATCTTCGACGGCTGCGCCGGCGTCGAGGCCCAGAGCGAGACTGTTTGGCGTCAGGCCGATCGCTACGGCATCCCGCGCATCGCCTTCGTCAACAAGCTCGATAAGACCGGCGCGGACTTCGAGCACGCCGTGGACACGCTGCGGACCAGGCTCGGCGCGACGCCGCTCGTGATGACTCTGCCCGTGGGGGCTGAGCGCGGGTTCCGCGGGGTCATCGATGTTCTGGCGGGGGAGTTGGTTGAGTTCTCCGAGGAGGACGAGGGCCGGACGATGGTGCGGGGGCCCATGCCGCCGGCGCTGGCGGCGCGCGCCGCCCGGGCGCGGGAGGCCGTCATCGAACAGGCATGCGAGCACTCCGAGGAGCTGCTCGCGAAGTATCTCGATGGCGCCGCCTTGGAGCGGGAGGAAATCGAGCGCGCCCTGCGGGCGGGGGTTCTGCGCGGCGCCATCCTGCCCGTGTACTGCGGCGCCGCCGTCCGCAACAAGGGCGTGCAGCTTCTCCTGGACGGCGTCGTCAGTTTCCTGCCGAGCCCGATCGATCGCGGCGAGGTCACGGGCACGAGCCCGGACGGCGCCAAGATGCTCACCAGGCGGCCATCGCCCGACGCGCCTTTTGCGGCGCTGGTCTTCAAGCTGCAGTTCGATCCCCACGGAGCGATCCTCTTCACGCGCATCTACTCCGGCAGGGTCAGGTGCGGGCAGCAGGTCTTCGTGGCGGGGAAGAGGCTGAAGACCCGGGTCGGGAAGATCTTCCGCATGCATGCCGAGGCGCGGGAGGAACTGGACTCGGCCGGCGCCGGCGATATCGTCGCCATGCGCGGCTTGAAGGATGTGGCCACCGGCGACACCCTGTGCGATGTGCGCGAGCCGATCCTGTTGGCGGGCATCAGTTTTCCCGAAACCGTCGTGTCTCAGGCCATCGAGCCCAAGAGCGCGGCGGAGCGCGACCGCCTGATCGAGTGCCTGGGCTACCTCGCCCAGGAAGATCCGACCTTCGCGTGGCGCACTGACGAGGAGACGGGGCAGCTCATCATCAGCGGCATGGGCGAGCTGCACCTCGAGGTCAACGTGCACCGGCTGGTGGAGGACTGGCGCGTCAAGGTCGTGGTGGGGAAGCCGCGCGTCTGGTACCGCCAGACCATCGGCGCCGAGGCCGAGGCCGCCGCCGAGTTCGAGAAGGAACTGGGGGCGCGGCGGCACTTCGCGCGCTTGACCGTGAAGGTGGTGCCCGACGGGGGGCGGGTCAAGCCGACAATCGCGATCAAACTCGACCCGCGCCGCGTGCCCCGCGAGTTCTGGCCCGCGATCGAAGAGGGGCTGCACGGCGCCATCGCGGGCGGCGGGTATCTCGGGTTCCCGTGGATCTATCTGCGCGCGGAGGTCACGGACGGAGAGATCCGGGTGGGCGAAACCACCGCCGTGGCCTTCGCGGCGGCGGCCCAGGAGGCTTTCGACGCCGCCACCGCGAAAGCGAAGAGCGTGCTCTTGGAGCCCATCATGAACTTCGACATCTTCGTGCCGGTGGAGTACTATGGCACGGTGAGTTCGGACATGACGCGCCGCCGGGGCGAAATCCACGAGACGCAGATCGTGGGCGCGGGCCAGCGCATCGGCGGGAAGGTTCCGCTGGCCGAAACCTTCGGCTACATAAGCACGCTCAGGTCTCTCACGCAGGGCCGCGGGACGATGACGCTCGAGCCCTGCGGCTTCGCCCCGGCCCCGCCCGAAGTGGCGGCGAGATTCGATTTTTGACAGGGGCGCCGGCGGGCGCCCTGGTCAAGCCCGCGGCCGCGCCTCGCCGATACCAGGAGGCGGGGGGATGCCGTGGGTGCGGGCGGTGGAAGCTGCGGGTGTCGACTTCTCGCCCGGAAAGGGCTATTGACAATCGCCGGGGAAATCCTATAATTCAGGCTTTTCACCTTTTGCGGAAAGTCGCTGAATCTCAGGGGCGCCATGCGACCTGCCGGGGCTCCGCCGGGCCTGTGGGCGTAATGCCGCGCTTCCATTAAAACAGACTGCTCTCCGGGTTGACCCGGTGCGCGGGTTCTGTCTGCGGTCCGGTGCCGTCAGTCGGGAGCGATACGTATGGACAAGATGAGAATTCGCTTGGAAGCCTATGACCACCACGTCCTGGACGGGGCGGCGGCGACCATCGCCGAGACCGCGAAGCGGACCGGCGCGAAGGTGTCGGGCCCCGTGCCGCTTCCGAGCAGAATCGAGCGCTACACGGTGCTGCGTTCTCCGCATATCGACAAGAAGTCCCGGGAGCAGTTCGAAATCCGCACGCATAAGAGGATCATCGATATTTCCGAGCAGACGGCCAAGACCGTCGATGCGCTCAAGAAGCTGAACGTCCCCGCGGGCGTTTACATCGACATCGAGATCAAGTCGTGAGGTGAGGCGTGTCGCAGAATAGATTGCCCGCACTCCTGGGCCGGAAGCTCGGCATGACGCAGGTGTTTGCCGAGAACGGGGACATGGTGCCCGTGACGATGCTGGAGATCGGCCCGTGCACGGTGCTGCAGGTCAAGACCGTGGAGCGCGACGGCTACGCGGCCTGGAAGGTCGGCTTCGGCACGACTCGGAAGAAGCCCACCAAGGCCATGGCCGGGGTGTTCGCCCAAGCGGGCGGCGCGGCGGCGCGTATCGTCGGGGAAGTGCCCCCGATCGAGGGCCGGGAAGTGAAGGCGGGCGATCAGCTCACCGTGGCGGTCTTCGAGGGCGTCGCGCGCATCAATGTGGCGGGCACGAGCAAGGGACGCGGGTTCTCGGGCACGATTCGGCGGCACAACTTCAGCTCCGGGCCCCGGGCGCACGGGTCCAAGAACGTGCGCGAGATCGGCTCGGCCGGCTCCGTCTTCAACGCCCGGGTGCTGCCGGGCAAGCCCATGCCCGGCCAGTGGGGCAATTGCAGGGCGACGGTGCAGAACCTGGGCGTGGTGAAGATCGATCCCGCCCGGAATCTGCTGGTGGTGCGGGGCGCGGTGCCGGGTCCCCCGGGCGGGTACGTCGTCGTGCAGGAGAGTACGTACAAGCGCTGAGCGGCGCGAGGATAACCATGGCGGATCTTTCGTTGACGGTGGTCAATCAGAGCGGCGAGAAGGTGGCGAGCATCGCCGTGCCGCGGGCCGCGCTGGGCACGCGCGTGCGGCCGGCCCTGATCCGAGAGGCGGTGGTGATGTACGGCGCCAACCGCCGCGCCGGGACGGCTTCGACGAAGACGCGGGCCGAGGTCAACAAGAGCAACCGCAAGCCCTGGGCCCAGAAGGGCACGGGCCGGGCGCGGGCCGGCTCCCGCCGTTCGCCTATCTGGCGCGGCGGCGGCATCATCTTCGGTCCCAAGCCGCGGGATTACTCCTTCGCGATCAACCGCAAGCAGAAGCGCCTTGCGGTGCGCTCGGCGCTGCTGTGGAAGATCGTCGACAACCAGGTGGTGGTGGTGGACGCCCTGGCGCTGGACGCCGCCAAGACCAAGCAGATGGCCGCGCAGCTTGCGCGCCTCGGCATCACGGGCAGTTGCCTGGTGGGCATGGAGGAAGTCCCCAGAGTCGTCTACCTGGCCTGTCGCAACATCCCCGGCGTGAAGGTCGTTCCCGTGGGGGAGTTCAACGCCTACGACGTGGTCCGCCGCGAGAAGGTGCTCCTGACCCGCGGCGCCCTGAAGGCCCTGCTCGGCGTCGAGGAGGCAAAGGCATGAAGGACCCCTACACGGTGATTCTCGCCCCGATCCTGACGGAGAAGACGACCTCGTCCATCGAGCACGTCAACCAGTACACCTTCAGGGTGCACTCGGCGGCGAACAAGATCGAGATCCGCAAGGCGGTCGAGACGATCTTCAACGTCAAGGTGTTGCGGGTCTGCACGCGCAACAAATCCGGAAAGCAGAAGCGCATGGGCGCGAAAATGGGCGAAACGCGGGGCTGGAAGGAAGCCATCGTGCACCTGCGGCCGGGCGAGAAGATCGACGTTTACTGAGCGAGGGCGCGAGCATGGGCATCAAGAGCTACAAACCGACATCGCCGGGACGGCGCCTCGCGACGGTGTTGGACGGCAAGGAGATCACCGCGGCGGTTCCCGAGAAATCGCTGTGCGAGAAGATCCCGAACCGGCGCGGGCGCAACAATCACGGCCGCATCACGTCGCGCCACCGCGGCGGGGGCCACAAGACGATCTGGCGCCGGATCGACTTCAAGCGGGGCAAGGACGGCATTCCGGCCAGGGTCATGTCCATCGAGTACGATCCCAACCGAAACTGCCATATCGCCCTGGTGTGCTACCGGGACGGCGAGAAGCGCTACATCATCGCGCCGCGCGAGCTGGGCGTCGGCGCGGAAGTGCTGTCCGGGGACAAGGTCGACGTCAAGGTGGGCAACTGCATGCCGCTCAGGAACATCCCGCAGGGCGTGATGGTCCACAACATCGAGATGCGCGTCGGGCAGGGCGGGCGGATCGCGCGGGCGGCCGGCATGTTCGCCCAGGTCATGGCCAAGGAGGGCGATTATGCCCACCTGGTCATGCCGTCGGGCGAGGTGCGGCTGGTGCACCTGGCCTGCCGAGCGACGGTGGGGCAGGTGGGCGCCATCGAGCGGCAGAATATCTGGATCGGCAAGGCCGGGCGGAACCGGCACCGCGGCTGGCGGCCGTACGTGCGCGGCGTGGCGATGTGCCCCTGCGACCATCCCCTGGGGGGCGGCGAGGCCCGCAGCAAGGGCGGCCGCCCGCCGTGCTCCCCGACGGGCCTGCTGGCCAAGGGCGGCAAGACCCGGAACCCGCGCAAGGAGAGCGGCAAGTACATCATCAGGCGCAGGAAGAAATAAGGCGGCCGAGGAGGTGGCGTCGTGAGCAGGTCGTTGAGAAAAGGGCCCTTCGTGGATGCGAAGCTGCTCCGCAAGGTGATGCAACAGAAGGAAACCAGTGACCGCAAGCCCATCAAGACGTGGGCGCGGGCCTGCACGGTGATTCCCGAGTTCGTCAGCCACACGTTCCTGGTGCACAACGGCAAGGATTTCCGGCAGATCTACGTGACGGAGAACATGGTCGGCCACAAGCTCGGCGAGTTCGCGCCCACGCGGGTCTTCCGCGGCCACACATCCGGCCGAGCGAAGACGGAGTGAGACGAGGCGGCAGCATGGCGGCGAAGAAGACGGACGAGGGGTTCACGGCGATGCACCGCTTGGCGCGCATCGGTCCGCGCAAGGTGCGCGGCGTGTTGGATCTGATCCGAGGGCTGCCGGTGAACGATGCCCTCGCCCAGCTCAAGCACATCCACAAGCGGGCCGCTCCCATGGTGGCGAAGGTCATCAAGTCGGCGATGGCCAACGCTCAGCAGGAAGGCAACGTCGATGCGGACGACCTCGTCGTCGCGGAGACGTACGCCGACCCGGGGCCCGTGCTCAAGCGCTGGAGTCCGCGGGCCATGGGCCGCGTGTACGGCATCCGCCGGCGCACGAGCCACATCAGCGTGGTCCTCAGGAGAGACGAGGAGAAGGCCTGATGGGACAGAAAGTTTGGCCGACCGGATTTCGCGTCGGCGTCACCGAGAACTGGCGTTCGCGATGGTACGCCCGGAAGAACGAGTTCGGCGATTATCTGGTGGAGGATCAGAAGATCCGGCGGCACATCCGCGACAAGCGCGATCTGAAGGGCGCGGGCATCCCCGTCGTCGAGATCGAGCGCGAGCGCGAGGAGGTCACGATCATCGTGAAGACGGCCCGGCCGGGCCTCGTGATCGGACGCCAGGGCAAGCAGGCCGAGGAGCTGAAGGCGGAACTGGAGGCGTTGACGAAGCGCCGGGTGAATCTGACCATCGTCGAGGTTCCGACGCCCGAGCTGGAGGCGCAGTTCGTCGCGGAGCAGGTGGCCGAGCAGCTCAAGCGCCGGGGCGCCTTCCGCCGGGTGCTCAAGATGACGATGAAGACTTCGGTGCAGAAGGGCGCCAAGGGCATCAAGATCGCCGTGGGCGGCCGTCTGGCGGGGTCGGAGATGGCGCGCCGCGTCATCATGAGCGAGGGCAAGATCCCGCTGCAGACCCTGCAGGCTGACATCAGCTTCGGCATGGCGGAGGCCCACACGACCTACGGCTCCATCGGCGTCAAGGTGTGGATCTACCGCGGCCTGTACTCCGAGAGGAAGGAGCAGACCTATGGCGCTCATGCCAAAAAGGGTTAAGCACCGCAAGCAGCAGCGCGGGCACGCCAAAGGCAAGGCCACCCGGGGCAATGTGGTGTCCTTCGGCGAGTACGGCTTGCAGTCGTTGGAGGGCGGCTGGGTTTCGGCCAAGCAGATCGAGGCGGGCCGCCTCGCGTCGCAGCATTTCTTGAAAGGCCAGGGCCGGCTCTTCATCCGCATGTTCCCCGACAAGCCCGTGACCTCGATCCCGCTGGAAACGCGCATGGGCAAGGGCAAGGGCGAGCCGGAGTTCTACGCGGCGGTCGTGCGCCCGGGCAAGATCCTCTACGAGATCGGCGGCGTCTCCGAGATGCTTGCGCGCCAGGCCCTCGCCCGCGTCGCGCGCAAGCTGTCGGTCAAGGTCAAGTTCGTCGCGAGGAGGCAGGTCGTATGAAGACCGCTGAGATTCGACAGCTCCCCGAGGACGAGATCCGCGCGGAAGTCCAGAAGCGCCGATCGGAGATTTTCAAGCTGCGCCTGCGCGCGGGCAGCGATGACGTCGAGAATCCGGGTGCGCTCCGGCAGAAGCGCCGCGAGATCGGACGGCTCCTCACGATTCTGCGGGAGAAGCAAGTGAAGAGGGCGAAGGACAATGGCTGAGCAGGAACGCGGACGGCGCGTCGCGGTGCAGGGCGTCGTGATGAGCGCCAAGATGGAAAAGACCATCGTCGTCGATGTGGCCCGGCGCGTGAAGCACCCGGTGTTCGAGAAGTACATGGGCCGCGCGACGAGGTTCTACGCCCATGATCCCCGCCGCGAGGCGCGCGAAGGCGACCTGGTGGAGATCGTCGAGACGCGCCCGCTCTCCAAGACCAAGCGCTGGCGCCTGGCGCGGATCATCAAGCACGCGGCGGGAGGCGAGGCATGATCCAGGCAGAGACGCGGCTCGATGTGGCGGACAACACGGGCGCCAAGGAAGTGATGTGCGTGAAGGTCCTCGGCGGCACCCGGCGGCGCTACGCGTCGGTGGGCGACATCGTCATCGGCTCGGTCAAGAAGTCCGAGCCCGGCGGCGATGTCAAGGAGGGCGAGGTCGTGCGCGCCGTCATCGTGCGCACCCGCTTCCCCGTGCGGCGGAGCGATGGCTCGTACGTCCGCTTCGACCGCAACGCGCTGGTGCTCATTGACAACGACGGCAATCCGCGCGGAACGCGCATCTTCGGCGCCGTGGCCCGCGAGCTCAGGCTTCGCAACTTCATGAAAATCATTTCGCTGGCGCCGGAAGTGGTGTAGGAGCGCGACATGCTCACGATCAAGCGAAACGACCTGGTGGAAGTGATTGCCGGGGATGAGAAGGGCAAGCGCGGCCGCGTCGTGCGCGTGCTGCACGCCAAGGGCAAGGTCGTGGTGCAGGGGCTGAACCTGCACTACCGGCACGTGCGCCGGAGCCAGAAGCATCCCCAGGGCGGGCGCATCCGCCGCGAGACGCCGATCGACGTTTCCAACGTGTCGCTCATCGATCCGTCCGCCGACCGTCCGACGCGGTACCGCATTCGCCGCGTCGGCGAGGCGAAGATTCGCTGCGCCGTGAAGAGCGGCCAGGCGATTGACAAGGCATAGGGAGGTGCGCGATGGCGCTTCCGCGACTTCGGGAACGGTACGAAAAAGATGTCGTTCCCTTTATGATGCACCGGTTCGGTTACGCGAACCGCCTGGGCGTGCCGCGCCTGGTGAAGGTCACGGTGAACATGGGCGTGGGACGCGCCACCGAGAACCCGAAGCGCCTCGATGCCGCCGCGGGAGACTTGGCCAGGATCACGGGCCAGAAGCCGGTGGTCACCAAGGCGCGGAAGTCCGTGGCCGGTTTCAAGCTCCGGGAGGGCCAGACGATCGGGTGCAAGGTGACGCTCCGGGGGACCCGCATGTACGAGTTCCTGGACCGGCTGATCAGCGTCACGATTCCGCGTATCCGCGACTTCCGCGGCTTTGCCCGCAGCTCCTTCGACGGGCGCGGGAATTACACCCTGGGCCTCACCGAGCAGACGGTGTTCCCCGAGGTGGAGCTTGACGGCGTCGAGTTCGTGCAGGGCATGGACGTGACGCTCTCGATTATCAATTCCAGCGACGAGGCGTCGGCCGCGCTGCTGGAGCAGTTCGGATTTCCGTTCCGGCGCTAGGGAGGACGGCGGTGGCAAGACTGTGCATGAGGGTCAAGACGAAGCGCAAGCCGAAGTTTAGCACGCGGCGCGTGAACCGCTGCGAATTGTGCGGCCGGGCGCGGGCCTACTACCGCAAGTTCAAGGTCTGCCGCATCTGCCTGCGCGTGCTGGCGTCGCGCGGGGAGATCCCGGGCATGCGCAAGGCGAGCTGGTAGCGAGGAGCGAGCGATGGCAATGACCGATCCGATCGCGGACCTGCTGACGCGGATCCGCAACGCGCACCGGGTGTCCAAGCGCCAGGTCGCCGTCCCGTACTCGAAGCTCAAGAGCAGGGTGCTGGACGTGTTCAAGCGGTACGGGTTCATCGAGGATTTCAACGCCGAGCTCGCGGCGGGGAAAGCCGTATTGCGCGTGCGTTTGAAGTACGGTCCCGACGGCGAGCGCATGTTTTCGCATATCCAGCGCGTCAGCCGACCCGGCCGGAGGGTCTATGTCGGCCTCGACGCGGTCCCGTCGCCGCTGAACGGCCTGGGGCTCGCGGTCTTGTCGACGTCGGCCGGGGTGATGAGCCATGTGGAGGCCAGGAAGCGCCGCCTCGGCGGCGAGGTCCTGTGCGAAGTCTGGTAGGAGGCCGGCATGTCTCGAATCGGGATTAGGCCCGTGGCGCTGCCCCCCGGGGTAAAGGCGGCCGTCAAGGGCGGCGAACTCATCGCCGAGGGGCCCAAGGGGAAAATGGCGGTGCCCTTCGGCGGCGCTATCGCCTGCGCCGTCAAGAACGGCAAGGAGATCACGGTGTCCCGCGCCGCCGAAGATGCGCGCAGCCGCGCCATGCACGGCACCGTGCGGGCCCTGGTGGCCAACGCGGTGCAGGGCGTCGCGGAGGGCTGGACGAAGGTGTTGCAGGTGTGGGGCGTGGGGTTTGTCGCCGAGGTCAAGGGCGGCGCCGTCGTGCTGTCCCTCGGCTATAGCCATAAGATCGAGTTCAAGATTCCCAAGGGCGTGGAGGTCAAGGCCGAGCGCGTGTCCGTCGAGGGCACCAATATCTACAAGATCTCGGTGACCGGGCCCGACCGGGCCGTCGTGGGGCAGCTTGCGGCGGACATTCGCGCGGCCCGCCCGCCCGAGCCCTACAAAGGCACGGGCATCCGCTACGAGGGCGAGCGGATCGTGCGCAAGGCCGGCAAGTCGTTCCAGAGCGGCGGAGCAGGAGGTTAGGAGCGATGCGTGAACTGACGCGGATCAAGCGCTGCCGGGAGCGGCGGGGCCTGCGCGCGCGCAAAAAGGTGTTCGGTGCGGCGGACAAACCGCGTCTCGTGGTCTTCCGCAGCGGCCGGCACATCTACTGTCAGTTGGTCGATGACGCCGCCGGCAGGACCGTGGCCGCCGCTTCGACGGCGTCGCCCGAGTTGCGCGAGGGGGTGAAGGCCTGCTCGTGGAACAAGAAGGGCGCCGAGAAGGTGGGCGAACTCATCGCCGTGAAGGCCCGCGCCGGGGGCATCACCCGAGTCTGCTTCGACCGGAACGGGTACAAGTTTCACGGCCGCGTGAAGGCGCTGGCGGACAGCGCGCGGAAGCACGGCCTGGTTTTCTGAGGGGCGGAGTGCGTTGATGGCGGAACACGAACGGGACACGCGCGGCGACTCCCACGGGCATGATGGCCTCGAAGCCCAGGAGGGCAAGGGCCTTGAGCGCGTCGTGCGTATCAGCCGCGTGGCGGCGGTCGTCAAAGGAGGCCGCCGCTTCAGCTTCACGGCGGCGGTCGTCGTCGGGAACGGCGACGGCGAGGTCGGCATCGGCTACGGCAAGGCCCGCGAGGTGCCCGTGGCGGTGGAGAAGGCCCTGAAAGACGGCCGTGCCGCCATGCAGAAGGTGGCGATCAGGAGCGGCACGCTGCCTTTCAAGGTGGTGGGCAGGTTCGGCGCCTCCCGGGTGGTCATGCTGCCGGCGAACGAGGGCACCGGCGTGATCGCGGGAGAGGCCGTGCGCGCCGTGCTGGAATGCGCGGGCGTGAAGAACGTTCTCACCAAGAGCATCGGCAACAACAACAAGCTCAATCTCCTGCGTGCGGCGATGGACGGCCTGTTGCAGCTCCGGAACAAGGAAGATCTGAAGCGGCTGCGGGGCGTCGCAATCGAAGCGGAGCAATAACCATGGACATGGCGGAACTGTCCCGGATCACCGGGAAGCGCGCGCGTAAGACCCGGCGCGGCCGCGGCGACGGCTCGGGCCTGGGCAAGACCAGCGGCCGCGGCCACAAGGGCGGCGGCTCGCGCACGGGTTGGCGGCAGCGGTGGTTCGCGGAAGGCGGCCAGATGCCGATCTACCGGCGCCTGCCTAAGAAGGGCTTCAGCAACGCGCGCTTCAGGGACCGGTACGATGTCGTCAACGTCGGGGACCTGGCGGCGATTCCCGCCGGCACGACGGTGGACCTGGCGTACCTGGAGCAGGAGGGTTTCCTGTCGCCGCGGCACGGCAAGCTCAAGGTGCTCGGCGGCGGGGAGCTCGCGGTGGCGCTGCAGGTGCGGGCCGTGCGGTTCTCGGAGCGGGCGAAGGCGAAGATCATAGAGGCCGGCGGATCGGCCGAGGTGGGGTAGAGGATGCTAGAACGCCTGGTCAAGATCGTTCGCGACATTGTCGGCATCCGCGACGTGCGCCGCAGGATCCTGATAACGTTCGCGCTGCTTTTCGTGTACCGCATCGGCTCGCACGTCTTCCTGCCCTACGTGGACGTCGAGAAGATCGAACAGCGCCTCCAGGAGGACCGCGGCGGAGTTCTCCAGTGGATCGAGTACACCAGCGCCCTCACCGGCGGCAGGCTCGAGAGCGCGACGTTCTTCAGCCTCGGGATCATGCCGTACATCACGGCTTCGATCATCATGAGCCTGCTGGTCAAGGTTATTCCGCGCCTCGAGGCGCTGTCAAAGGAGGGCGAGAGCGGGCGGCGCGCCATTAACCGCTACACGCGGTACGGCACGGTGCTCGTCGCGATCGTTCAGGGGATCTTCATAGTCATTTTTCTGCGTACCGTGTTCGGGGAGGGCGAGAAGGCGAGCATCGCGATCCTCGAGCAAGACAGCCCCTGGTGGAACACGTTCACGGGAGGGACGCAGCTCCTGTGCCTGATCCTCGGGGCGGTGTTCCTGATGTGGCTCGGCGAGAAGATCACCGAACACGGCATCGGCAACGGCGCCTCGGTCCTGATCATGGCGGGCATCATCGCGCGCATGCCCATGGCCTTCGCCTTCCTCATGCGGGAGATCGCCAACGCCGGCGAGGACCGGCCCTTCAAGGTGGTGTGGGCCCTCAGCGTGGCCGCGCTCTTCGTGGTGATCGTCGTGGCGGTCGTTTTCATCACCCGGGGCCAGCGCCGCATTCCGATCCAGCAGGCCCGGACGGTGCGGGGCCGGCGGGTGTACGGCGGCACGAAGCACTACATGCCGCTCCGAGTGAACTCGGCGGGCGTGATGCCCATCATCTTCGCCCAGGCCCTCGTGGTGCTGCCGCCCAAGCTGATCGCCGGCTTCACAGGGCTCGCCGCGCTGGGACGGTACTTCAATCCGGGCGCGTTCTGGTACCACGTGGCCTATATCCTCTTGATCATTTTCTTCTCGTACTTCTGGACGACGCTCATGTACAACCCCGTCGAGATCGCCAAGAACATCCAGGAGCACGGAAGCTTCATCCCCGGCATCCGCCCGGGGCGGAGGACCGCCGAGTACCTGGAGCGCATCATGAGCCGCATCACCCTGGCGGGCGCCGTGTTCCTGGCGCTGATCGCCCTCACTCCGGAATTGGTGCGCGGAAGCCTGGATGTGGACTACACCGTGGCGAGCCTTCTGGGCGGCACATCGATGCTGATCGTGGTGGGCGTGGCTCTGGATGTCGTGGACAAGGTCGAGGCGCAGTTGCTCGTGCGGCAGTACGACGGCTTTGTGCGCGGCGGCGGCGACTAGGAGCGTAATGGTCACTCTCCGGTCCCGGCGCGAAATCGATCGCATGCGCGGCGCGGGATCGATCGTCGTCGAGGCGCTCGCGGAGGCGGCGCGAATGCTCAAGCCGGGCGTGAGCACCTACGAGATCGACAGGACCATCGAGAAGGCCATCGAGAAGCGCCGCGGAGAGCCGCTCTTCAAGGGCTACCGCGGTTTCCCGGCGGCGAGTTGCGTGTCGATCAACGAGGAGGTCGTGCATGGCATCCCGCGCCGGGACCGCCGGGTGGCGGAAGGCGACCTCGTGTCCCTCGACGTGGGCGTGCGGCGCCGCGGGTACTGCGGCGACGCCGCCGTGACTTTCCCGGTGGGCGCCGCGGCGGCGGGCACGCGGGCGCTGTGCGCGGCGTGCATCGAAGCGCTGGACGCGGCGATTGCGAACATGTGGCCGGGAGCAAGACTTTCGGAGATCTCCGCGGCGGTGGAGGGCTATGCCCGCGCCCGGGGATTCTCGGTGGTCAAACGCTTCGTCGGCCACGGCATCGGGACGGAGCTGCACGAGGCGCCCCACGTGCCGAACTACGTGGATGAGGAGGTCCTCAGGAACGATCTGCTGCTTCGTCCGGGCATGGTGCTAGCCGTCGAACCCATGCTCAACGAGGGCGCCGAGGAGGTCGTGGAACTCGGCGACCGGTGGACGGTGGTGACGGCGGACCGCAAGCTCTCGGCGCATTTCGAGCATACGGTGGCCGTGGGGCCCGACGGACCCGAGATTCTGACCCCGTGGCACGAAACGATTGACACGGGGCTCTTTTCAGGTAAGATAGGGCTTTTTATGAATCGTGGGCGCCTGACAAGCCATGCCGAAGGAAGAGCCGATTCAAGTTGAAGGCACCGTCAAGGAAGCGTTGCCGGACGCGAAGTTCCTGGTGGAGCTCGACAGCGGCCATCCGGTGCTGGCGCATGTGTCGGGGAAGATGCGGATGCATTTCATCCGCATCCTGAAAGGCGACCGCGTGGTGCTGGAGATGTCCCCCTACGATCTCGGCAAAGGAAGAATAGTGTATCGCTCGTAGCGGAGGCGTCAATGAAGGTCAAGAGTTCTGTTAAACGGTTGTGCGAGCATTGCAAGATCGTGCGGCGCCGGGGCGTCGTGCGCGTGATTTGCAGCAATCCCAGGCACAAGCAGCGTCAAGGGTGAGGGAGGTTCTCGAATGCCGCGCGTGGTGGGTGTCGATATTCCCAACGACAAGAAGGTCATCGCCTCGCTGTGCTGCATCTACGGCGTCGGGCCCTTTCGCGCCCGCCAGATCGTGAAGAAGTGCGGCGTCAACCCCGATGTGCGCGCCAAGAACCTCACCGAGGACGAATTGAGCCGCATCGCCGCGATGATCGAGCGCGAGTACGTCGTCGAGGGCGGGCTCAGGCGCGAGATGCAGCAGCACATCGGCCGGTTGAAGGAGATCAACTGCTACCGCGGCTTGAGGCATCGGCGCAGTCTTCCCGTGCGGGGCCAGCGCACCCGCACCAACGCCCGGACCAGAAAGGGGCCGCGCAAGGTGGTCGCCGGCAAGAAGAGCGTGAAGGGAGCGAGGTAACGCCATGTCGAAACAGCAGCAGTCGGAACCGCCGGCGCAGGAGCCTCAGGGCCAGGAAGGCCCGCCGCCGGCGTCCGGCGGCAAGAAGAAGCAGAAGCTGACGATCGCGAAGGCGATCGTCCACATCAAGGCCACGTTCAACAACACGATTATCACCCTGACCGACCGGAACGGGAACACGCTCGTATGCGGGTCATCGGGGGCCGTCGGCTATAAGGGCAGCCGCAAGAGCACCCCGTTCGCCGCGCAGCGCGCCGCCGAGAAGGTGGCCGAGAAGGCGCGGAAGCTGGGCGTGCGCGAGATCGAAATCCGCGTGAAGGGCCCTGGCGCGGGAAGGGAATCCGCGATCCGCGCGTTCCAGCAGGCGGATGTGGACATCAAGGTCATCGAGGACGTGACTCCGCTGCCGCACAACGGCTGTCGTCCCAAGAAGCGCCGCCGCGTGTAGCGCGGCCGGGCGCGAGGTGCGTTGCAACGAAGGTCGTGAGCTGAGGAGATGACGGATGCGAGTCAGGTGGCGTGACTTTGAGCTTCCCGGCACGGTGGTGATCGATGAGGACAGCAAGACGCGCGAGTACGGGAAGTTCATCATAGAGCCCTTCGAGCACGGATTCGGCGCGACGGTGGGCAACAGCCTGCGCCGGGTGCTCTTGTCGGCGCTGGAGGGATCGGCGCTGTGCGCGGTGAAGATCGAGAACGTCCCCCACGAGTTCACGGGAATCCCCGGCGTGTTCGAGGACGTGACCGACATCGTGCTGCGCCTGAAGAAGGTCCGAGTCCTCATCCACGAGGGCAAGGAGGCGCTGCTCAAGATCGAAAAGCATAAGGCCGGGGCGATCACGGCGGGGGATATCCAGTGCCCCGCGACCGTGGAGATCCAGAACAAAGATCTTGTGATCGCCACGCTGACCGAGGACCGCCCGTTCGCGCTGACGCTGTGGGCGCGCAAGGGGCGCGGCTACGTCACGGCCGAGGAGTTGGCCAAGGGACAGCACGAAATCGGGCTGATCCACCTCGATGCGTGCTTCTCTCCCGTGCTGCGGGTGCGGTGCGGGATCGAGGCGACCCGCGTGGGCCAGCGGACCAACTACGACCGCCTGGTGCTCGAGGTGTGGACGAACGGCGTCGTGACGCCGGAAATGGTGCTCGTGGAGGCCGCCAAGATCCTTAGGAAGCACCTGAATGCCTTCGTCCAGTACGACACGATCGGGCATCTGGCCCAGGCCGAGGCGACGGGGCTCGCCGCCGCCGGCGAACCCGGCGAACTGCCGGAGGCCGACGCCGAACTGCAACGGAAGTTCGGGCAGCGTGTCGTGGAGCTCAACCTGACGGTCCGGGCGCGCAATTGCTTGGAAGCCAAGGGCATCGCGCTGGTGGGGGATCTCGTGAGGATGACGGAGGCGGAGCTGTTGAAGGTGGAGAACCTGGGGCGTACGACGCTAAGCGAGATCAAGCGCCGACTCGATGAGTGGGGGCTCACGCTGGGCATGCAGTCCCCTGCGCCGGCGGACAGGGTGGAAGCATGAGACATCGGGATCGAACCAAACGGCTGGGCCGCAGCGCCAGCCACCGCCGGGCGCTCCGGCGGAGCATGACCATCAGCCTCTTCCGCTCCTTCGGAGGGCGCGGTTATATCGTGA
This sequence comes from Planctomycetes bacterium ADurb.Bin069, assembly GCA_002070955.1. Lineage (GTDB taxonomy): Bacteria > Planctomycetota > UBA8108 > UBA8890 > UBA8898 > UBA8898. Next base: position 12,858 of record MWEK01000030.1, on the reverse strand, counting down.
CGACGCGGGAGAAGGCCAAGTTCTGCCGCCCCTTTGCGGAGCGGCTGATCACGTTGGCGAAGGACGACAGCGTGCACCGGCGGCGGGTCGCCGCCGCGCGTCTGGGCGACAAGGGCAGTATCCAGAAACTGTTCGGCGAGATAGGCCCCGCGTTCAAGGAGCGCCCCGGCGGCTACACACGCATCATCAAGCTGTCGGCGCGCCGGATCGGCGACAACGCCACGCAGGTGCTGTTCGGGTTCGTCCCGAAGGGCGAACCGTCCGCCAAGGCGCCCAAGACGTAAGCGCGGACCGGCGCCGCGGCGGCACCGGCGCGCGCGTGTTCGTTCCCGCGGGCGGGTCCCGGCGAGGAACGAGGGAGGTTGACATGGCGATAGCCGGCTGGATAGTGTGTCTGGCGCTGTGCGGCGGCGAGGCCGCGCTGCCGGAAGGCGTCATCGCGCGAGTCGACGGTCAGGACGTCACGCTCGATGCTTACAAAGACTATCTTCTGCGACTGGTCGGCAAGGACCGGCTGCAGCACTTCATCGACGAGCTGCTCGTCGAGAAGAAAAGCAAGGAGCTGGGGATCGCCGTGACGGCGGAGGAGACGGCGCAGAAGGTCGACGAGGAGATCCAGCGCCAGGTCGAGGGTTTTTTCAAGGGCGAGACGGCGAAGCTGAAGGAGCAGCTCGCCCAGCGCGGCATGACGATCGACGAGTACCGGGCGCAGCGCGCGCCATCGGTGCGGTTCGAGCTGCTGCTTGAGCGCTGTGTGATCCAATCGCGCGTCGTCGACGATCAGAAGGTGCGGGAGCGCTTCGAGGCCGACTACGGCAAGGACGGGGTCAGCTACGACCTGCGACACGTGCTCGTCGCCGCCCGCGCCCAGAGCCAGACGCCCGATCCCGAGAGCGAGGCCGCCGCGCGCACGAAGGCCGAGCGTATCCTGCGGGAGGTCCGAGACGGCGTCGATTTCGCCGAGATGGCCAACCTGTACTCCGACGACACGCACAGCAAGAAGATGGGAGGGCGCATCGCCAAGTACCGCGCCGGCATGTACGGCGCCGAGTTCGATGCCGCGGTGAACGCCCTGACGGAGCAGAGCCCCCTGAGCGGCATCGTGAAGTCTCCCCGCGGATTTCACATCATCCAACTTCTCGGGAAGAAGACAACGCCGCTCGAGGCGGTGAAGGATGAGCTCCGGAAGATCCTCGTCGAGGAGAAGCCGAGCGCCAAGGAGCGTTACGACTATATCGAGGCCCTCCGAAAGGCGGCGACGATCGTCAAGTAGCGGTCCGGCCCTCGCTTACGCAGCCGCGCCGCGGCGGCCCGAGCACGCGGGCCCCATCGCCGCAAACCGTCTTGCGGACTTGCATTCCACGGGGCGGAAGCGTATAATCGCCTCTTGTTTCGGGCGCGGGAAATGGACTTCCGGAGAAGCGTTGTCCCCGGTGGTGATGCTCCCGGTCACGGGAGACTGCCGACATGTCGCGCCGGACCGAGGGCTGCATATGGAGTTACGGCCGGCGGCGCGCGGGCGGTCGGGGATGCGCGGACCGAGCGGACATATCGTCGTTGCGTACTGCGAGCTTAGGACATCCAAGATTGACTCGACAATCCTCCGCAGGTATAATCTCAGTTTATGTGATCTCTGAAATAAGCAACGTGGCTTGTGCAGCAGCAGGGAGGGAGCCGCGCCGCGTACACGAGCCTATGTGCTTGACGGCACTGTGAGCAATTGTGTGCAGAAAACCTGTGAGTGTTGCTCTACGCAGGAGGAAAGCATGAAGCGGATGATTTGGAGTGTTGTGGGGTGTGCGGCGGTCGCCTTGTTTATGGCGGCGCTGCCCGCCGGCGGCGCCGAGTACGCCATGTCGCTCGGACGGGGCGGCGACGGCGCGGCCCGCGAGGGCGTGATCCCGCTCAGCATCACCTCGGCCGATCCGGTCGAGGGTTTCGTCACCGCGGTCACTTTCGACGGCGGGAAAATCGAGGTCACGGCCATCGATGAGGCCGACCGCCTCGGAAAGGTCTACGGCGCGGAGCTCGTCGTCAAGGAGATCTACGCCGGCGGCTTCACGCTGGGCGTCGTTCTCGATGTCGACTCGCCCTTCGCGGGTCAGACCATCCCGGCCGGCACGCAGCAGGTCGCGCTGATCGGGGCGCGGGCGCGGGCCTGCGGCGATGCTCCCGAGGATGTTCCCCTCACCTTCGCCGACAACGTTTTGGGTCGGCCGCCGCTTCTCAACCTGATCGTCATCGGCGGCGAGAGCAAGAGCAGGGAGGAAGGCCTCGTGCTGACGAACGGCGCCATGCGGACCCCCGTGTGCGCTCCGCAGACGATGCTTGTGGAGGCGACGGTGCTCCCCCTGGATGCGACCTCCGGATCCGTCAGGATCATGACGGAGAACACCGAGCCCGTCGAGGGCTTCATCATCGCCCTCGCCCACGACGCGGGCGCGGCGCTGGACAGCATTACCCTGCAGGGCACGGCCACACAGGCCGCCGGCGCGGAATTCGTGCACTCCGTGCTGTACCCGGGGCAGGGCGGCACCATCGGCGTCGTCCTCGATTTCGACCCGCCCTACGGCGGCCAGACGATTCCCGCCACGGGGCACGCGATGCACCTGGCCAACTACAACTTCAGGTACACCGGCGCGGCGCTGCCGGTCGGCGGTTCGGCGACGATCGCCCTGCGCCTCGTCGACAACGTCTTCGGCACGCCCAAGCTCCAGAACATCCTGGTCCAGGGCGGGCTGAGCGAATTCCCGGTCTTGGTGAACGGATCCGTCACGTTCCGACGCGGGACGGTTGTCCAGGAATCCGACGTCGACTTCTACGTCAATCTCGACGCGCGGAAGATCAGCCCCGGCGGCTGCGCCGAGATCGGATACTACTACACGTCGAAGACCAGGCCGATTCAGGGCCTCTCGATCGCGTCCTGCTACGACAAGCGCCTGACCGTCGAAGGGATGAACCTGGACGGCAGCGCCACGGCCGCGGTCAACGCCGAGTTCGTGCATCACCATGCGGCGAACGGCGAGCTGATCATCGGTATTCTGGTCGACTCGACGCCGCCCGTGTCCGTCGACCGGATGCTCCCGTCCACCGAGGAGCCGCTCCTGGTGGCCCGCATTAAGTTCTGCGCCGGCGCGAACATCCTCTGCGGCGAATGCCTTCCCATCGGATTCTGCAACGGCGCGTCGGGCGCGGGCAGCGTGCCGATCAACAACCGCGCGGCGATCTTCAACGAGTCCGTGCCCGCCAACCTGCACGCCGGCGAGGTGTGCGTGGCGGCGGTGCCGGCCTTCAAGCGCGGCGACTGCAACTTCGACGGCGAAGTGGACATCGCGGATCCCGCGGCGACCATGAGCTATGTGTTCCTGGGCGTGTATCATCCCCCTTGCCTGGACGCGTGCGATTCCAACGATGACGGCGTGATCGATCTTGCGGATACGGTGAAGACCCTGCGGTTTCTGTTCAAGTTCGGTTCGCCGCCGCCGGCGCCCGGCCCCTACGTGGCCGGACCGGATCCGACGCCGGACGTCTACGGCCTCGATCTGGGGTGTGCGGCGGGCGACGCGTGCCGGTAACGGGCGGCCGCATCGGCGTAGGTGACAAGGACGACGGATGGGCTTGCAGTGGCAACAAAGGAGACAGTCATGAGGAAAGCGATGGTTGCGGTCGCTCTGGCGGGGGTTCTCGGGGCCGTGTGTTCGGCGGGTCAGATCCCGGGCCCTGAGAAATTCGCGTACTGGGTCGAGTCGAACGGCTCACCGGATGCGGTGGTCGCGCCCGGCGGCACGGTTCAGTTCATGGTCTACCTCAAGATCATGCCCGGCGATTGGGTGGTGCAAGGCTGGTCGCTGGCTCTGTGCCACGACGGCAAGGTGGCGGAATTGATCGATCCCTTCCCGGATAAACCGGCAGAGCGGGCCTCGGCGATGATCGCAGGCACGAACGCCGCCACGATGAAAAACGGCAGGGCGCCGGATTTCAACAGCGTGAGCGTCTACCCGAACGCGGGCATGACCCAGGGCGTCGTCATTGACATGATGGTGGCGGTGACGCTCCCGCCGACGGACAAGTTCTCGTTGCTCAAGGGCGACTACCGGGCCATCGGCGCGGCGGGCGCCACCGGGGCGTTGACTTTCTGCGAGGGGACGCTTGGCAAGCCTCCCGTCGAGAACGTGATCGTCGTGGAAGGCAACAGCATCACGCCGGGCGCGCAGACGGGCGGCACGATCACGATTCAGGCCCAGCCGCTGATTCCGACCATCGCGGCGATCCCCGCGGCGGCCGAGCTGCGGGCCGACAAGGCCGCGACCGTCGATGCCAGGGTCGAGATCGGCCTGACGCCGGAATCCAAGGCGATCGAGGTGCAGGGCTGGTCGTACGGACTGGCGCATGAGAATGCGAAGCTCACCCTCGTCGATGCGCAGCCGTCGGCGACGGTGGCGGGGCTCAACGGCGGTGCGGGGCCTGATTTCTACAGCATCAACAAGACGCCGGCGGGCGGCGCGGGCGTCACCGTCGGGGCGGTTGTCGGCATGGCGCCGCCGTTCAATGTGATTGCGTTGGCGGGCGGGCAGAGCGTGCACACCGAGACCATGACGTACCGCTCGGCCGTCGAGCTCCTGGAGGCCGGCGGCGACGGACCGGTGGACACGAAACTCGCGATCGTGAGCGAGGTGCTGGGCGATCCGCCCGTCGCGGCGGTGATTTCGGTGGAGGAGGAGGGCATCGAGTTCGCGCAAAAGACGGACGGAACCATCCGCTTGACTCCCGTTCCCGCCGGCGGGGTGCTTCGCAAGTTCCGCCGCGGCGACGCGAACAACGACGGCATCGTCAACATCGCCGACGGCGTCTGGATCCTCAGCTACGCCTTCCGCGGCGGACGCGTGCCGCCGTGCAAGGACGCGGCCGATGCCAACGACGACGGCGCGATCGACCAGAGCGATGCGATTCTGGTGATCTACTACCAACTGCTGGACGGCCCGGCGCCGAAAGCCCCGTTCCCGAACTGCGGCACGGATGAGTCGGATACCAGCAGCGACAACCCCGAGGACGGCTTGGACTGCCTGGTCGAGGGCAACGGCTGCGCGTAAAGGGAGACGCCGCGGTCAGCGACACGACTATCGAACGAGGGCGCCTGGAAACGGGCGCCCTCGTTTTTTGGCACGCCGCCCGGCGGCAGAGGTTTCCATAAAGCCTTGCGGCGACGGTGTTTGCAAGACCGCTCCCGAATTGCGCTTGGCATCGCGCGGTCTGTGGTACAATCGAACCCGGCACTTTAGGGAGTCTTCGACGGGGCGGGCCGCTCGTGCATGCGAGGAACCACCGTTAAGCGGAGTTGTACGCATGAGTGGTACCAGGATATCCGTTGTGCTGGCGTGCATGGCGTTGGCATGCATCACCGGCTGCCAGAAAAGCGCGGAGGTTTATGACACGTCACCGGGGCCCGGCGCCCGCGGAGTGGCCGTCGATGCCCCGGTCGTGGTCAAGTTCTCGCGCAAAATGAAAGCGGAGACCGTGACGTCCGACACGTTCCGCGTGTACGGACGCTACCTCGGGGAGGATTACCCCGGCGCGATCACGGCGAACGCGGAGGCGACGGCCTTCACTTTCCGGGTCGGCACGCGCGCGGACGGCGGCGCGGGTTTCCTCACGGGCGAGGAAGTCACGATCATCCTCACCGACGGAATCGTCGGCCGGGACAACATTCCCTACGAAGGCAAACGGTTCACCTTCTATGTGGTCGGCGAGGTTCCCGCGGCCTACCTCGGGCCGATCCGGGTCGCATCGACCGCCCCGCCGTCCGGCCGGGAACACGTGCCTCTCGGAACGCCGGTGACCGTGAAATTCTCGCGGAAGGTGAAGAAGAGCACCGTGGCGGCCGCCGTGAAGGTGTACGGCGGCTGGACCGGCCTGCGTAAGGGCTCCGTGTCGTTTCCGGGAGCGGTCGGCGATCTCGTCCAGACGGCGGTGTTCGTTCCGGAGACGAGCTTCCTGGCCGGCGAGACCGTGACCGTGTATCTCGGCCGCGGCATTGCCGGCGAGGATGCGCGCGACGTGTTTGCGCCCTACTCGTTCCACTTCGTCGTGGCGAGCGCCGCCGTGAACGGCCTGTGGGATGCCCGCCAGGTGATCTCCGGCATCCGCCCGCGCGCCATGGTGGGCGGAGACCTGCGCGTGTCGGTCCCCGGCCTCGAGCTCGGCGTCCTGGGGGAGGATGGCGCGGCGTACTTGGTCACGCCCAAAGGATGGCCCGAGATCGTGACGCAGGGGTTCAAACCCGCGGGCGGAACGATCACGGCCATCGCGTTCGCCGACCTCCTGGACAAGAACAAGGCGCTGCTCACGGCGCTGGGCCGCGCCGGCGGCACGACGAAGGTCTGGTTCCTCAAGCCCGAAGGTTTCGCGGCGTTGGTCGAGGAGCGCGCGCCGTTGGAGATCGCGGGCAATTTCGACTGCCTGCACATCGCGGACTTCAACGGCGATGCGCGCATGGATATTCTGCTCGGCGGCGGCGGCGGCTTGGCTCTCCTCCTTCGCGAGGGCGACGGAGCGGCGCTCCCCACGCTCCCCGGGATCCCGGGGCTCCCGAGCGATCCCCTCGGCGAGACCGAGATCGAGTTCAAGCGCGCCACCGGCATCCTGCCGTCGGTTTCGTCGGCCGCGGACGTTACGTGCGCGGATCTGAACGGCGATGGCCGGCTCGACCTGCTCTTCAGGCAAGGCGCCAATCTGTGCGTCTCGCTGTGGTCCGGCGATAAGTTCGGCGCGGTGCGGGTTCTGACCGCTCTGGATCCCCGGGACGCCTATGCCGTCGCGTTCTTCGACCGCGATCGTCCGCCCGCGACGGTCGCGACCAGGCTCAACGACGAGCCGGCGCTCGACATCTTCCCGAGCAGCGCCGAGGGTCCGGGATCGGCGGTGCGCTGCGCCCTCAATGTGCCGGCGCTCGCCGGCGGCAAGGCGCGGCTTCTGGCCCGCGACTTCACCGGCGCTGGCGGCAGCCAGCTCATCCTCGGCGCGTCCGCCTGGCAGTGGTTCTACACCGTCGCCGTGACGAAGGACGCGGAAGGCTGGGCCGCGGAGGCGCGGCCGGCCGCCGCGGGCGGCGTGTATGCGCTGTGCGTCGCCGACAGCGAGAACGACCAACAGGTCGAGCTGTTCGTGGGGCTGCAGGACGCCATCGTCCGCTGCGAGAGCGACGCGGTCACGCCCCCCGTTTCGGCGGCGCAGCTCGTTTTGGATCCGGACGGAGTCGTCTACGACGCCATCGAGGGTACCGTCGCCATCGTCGTGCGCGGCATGAGTTCGTTCGATTTCGATAAGGTCACGATGGCGCTCAAGTACGATCCCGAGGTCCTGGAGCTCGACGCCGTCGGGTTTGTGCCCGGCGGGTACTTCACGAACCAGACCGCGTCCATCGCGACCTGCCTCGCCGCGCAAGGCTGCACGGATCGCGTCATCGCCACGCTCAGCACGACGACGGCGTTCAACGTGCACAAGGAAGTCGATCTTCTGATGTTCACGTTCCGCTTCAGGCAGGCGACAGGGAAACCGACGGTGGTGAGTTTGACCAACGGCCTGCTGGATGCGTCGAACCGAGCAGTCGAGAACTCCTTCCACATGGCCACCCAGGACGCGTGGGTCCCGGCGGGGCTGCCCACGCCCGACGTGAGCGTCGAGGGGCGGGGCGAGTATCTGGAGATCGCCTGCACGCTCCAGCCCGCCGAGGACGGCCGGAGCGCGACGGCGGCGATCTCGTGGTCCTCGCCCCAGGGAAGCCCGCTGCCCGAGGTGCGCGTGACGCGTAACGGCACCCTGATTCACACGGCGAGCGGCGCGGGCGGATTCAACGACACAGGCGTCGCGCACGGCGCCAACGCGTACACGGTCGCGGTCCGCGCCGACGGCGGGGAGGTCGCGGCCAAGACCTGCACGCTCTTCTTCACGGCGTCGCCCGTCATCGATGCCTGCGTTCTGGAGGGCACCGAGGTCGTCGTGCGGTGGCATGGCGCCGCCGAGGTTGACGGCTTCTTCCTGTACCGCGATGGCGGCGCAGCGCCGTACCGGACCTTCGGCCCCGAGGTGAACGAGTTCCGCGAGACCAACGTGACCACCGAGCCCGCGCACCTCTACGGCGTGAGCGCGGTTCTGGGAGGCGTCCCGAGCCGAACCGCGTGGTGCGGCACGGTGATCGGCGGCAACCAGATCGACGTCAGGCTGCCGCGGAACTTTGTCTGCGGCGTGGAAATCTCCAATCTCTTTGCCGCCCGCCTGACATGGGTGCAGGGACAGGGATACGAGCAGATCGCCATCTTCAGGAACGACGTGGAGATCGCGCGGGTGGGGCTTGTGACGACCTATTTGGACACGGAGCTTGCGCCCGGCGCCTACACCTACAAGCTTAGGGCCGTGGCGCGGGGCGTGCTCCAGCCCGCGGTGACGGCTTCGCCCTTCACGATCGCGCTGCCCCTGTGCGGAAACCTGCAATGCGCTCTTGCCGGAGGCTTCGACGTGGCCCTGCAATGGTCCAACCCCAGCCTCCCGTACGCTCATTTCGCCTACGAGAGCATCGTGCTCCAGCGCACATGGGTTCCCGCGGCCGGCCTCCCCGTCGAGCTGCCGGCGCGCGAGCTCGCGCACAACGCCGTGAGTTACACCGACACGGTCGCACAGCGCTCCGGCACCTACAAGTACGCTCTGCGCGTGCGCTACCGGGGCGCGCTCCTGCCCGCCGCGAACGCGCCCGCGTGCGAAGTCAAGTTCGCCACCGAGGTCTACCCGCTGGCCGTGACGACGGGCGCCGGCCTCGCCGACGTCGCGCTGCCCATCGAGGCGCGGCTGGTCGGCGCCGCCGACGAAATCACGTTCAAGTTCCGCTACGCCGGGGGCGGCGGCCGTCTGACGCTGTCGGCCTGTGTGCCCGGGCCGGGCGTGTCGTCCCTTACCTTCAGCGATCCCGTGACGGCGGACGGCGTTTGGTACAGCGCCGATGTCAAGGTCACGGGACCGGTCGGGCCGGGCGAGAACGTGCGGCTGTGCGAGTTTCTGGCCCAGACGGGATCGGATTTCGCCCGCTACGGGTACGATGTCGAACCGCCGGACAACGCCAAGCGCACCGTCGCGACGCAGGTGGCCGAGGTGCGCGTCCGCTATCCGGGTGAGAGCCTGCTCGCGCTGCCCGCGGCCGATTCGACGGTAAAGGTAAGCTGCCGCTACTTCATGGTGCCCTCAGTGGGGGGACTGGCCGTCGGCGACTCGTTCTCGGTGCCGATCCTCGGCACGTTCGACGAGAATATCGTCGGCTTCACCCTGGCCCTCAACTACGACAAGGAGGTGCTCGAGTGTCTCGGCGAGACCATCGAGGAGACCGAGACGCCGCCGGCTCTGTTCGTCGCCAGCGGGCATGACAACTCCAAGGGAATCGCGTACGTTGCCTGGATTGCGCAACTTCAAGCGACGCCGCCCGTCACCTTCACGGCGGGATTCCACCGCGTGATGGCCTTCCTGCAGTTCAAGGCCGTCGGCGCGCCGAAGCCGGGGGCGCAAGAGATCAGCTTCGGACCCATCGTGCTCAACGGGCAGACGCAGCGCCCCATGATGAGCCCGGCCAACTGGGTGGTCGGCGAGTTCTTGGAACTGGGCATCAGCGGCGATGTCGACATCGCGGCGCCGCCTGATGCGCAGCTTGTCGCGGCGCCGGCCAAGGGGCCCCTCGCCGGCGGCAACCGCATCGAGATCAAGGGCGTCAATTTCGGACAGACCATGCCCACGGTGCGGATCGGATCCCGCGCGGCCACCGTCCTGCAATTCGATGACGAGCACATCTTCTGCGCGGTGCCGCCCCTCGCATACGCCGCGCTGCCTACGGCGCCCGTCGCCGTCGCGGTGACGGTGATCAATGCCGTGGGGGCGGACACCCTTGCGGGCGCGTATCGCTACATGCCGCTCGCCGTGACGAGCATCGAGCCGGCGGCGGGCCCGCTCGCCGGCGGCGGCCAGGTCCGCATCTTCGGCGATGGTTTCGCGGAAGGCGCGCAGGTCTTCTTCGGCGGCCGCGCCGCGGTCGTCAACAGCGTCGACGCGTCGGCCGGAACGTCCTTGGTCGCGGTGGTTCCCGCGGGCGCCGCGGTGGGCGCCGTGGATGTCACCGTGCGCCTGCCGGACGGCCAGCAACGCACCCTGGCCGGCGGCTACGCGTACACGGCGGGATTGCCCTCGATCTTCAGCATCGCGCCCGATTCCGGCTCGGCTAACGGCGGCACGACGGTGCTAATCGACGGACAGAACTTCGTGGCGGTCGAGCGCGTGCTGTTCGGCGCCATCGAGGCCCTGAGCGTCAACGTGGTTTCGCCCGCACGCATCGAGGCGGTGACGCCTCCCGGCGAGGGCATTGTCGACGTGGTCGTGCGCACGGCGGCCGGGCAGGCCGTCGCGCAGTACCAGTACGTCGGGGTCAAGCTCGGTCTGGAGCTGTTCCAGCCGCGGCGGGGCACGTTCCAGGGCGGGACGAAGGTGACGCTCACGGGCCGGGGCTTCGAGCCCGGCGTTCAGGTCTTTTTCGGGGGCGTGCCGGCGGCCTCGGTGGAGGTGCGCAGCGCGACGGAGATGCGCGCAGTCACGCCCGCCGGGCTCGGCCAGGTGCAGGTGACGGCGAGCTTCGCCGGACAGACGCCGGTCACAGCGCCGGCGGTGTTTTCCTACGAGGATCGCGCCGCCGTGATCGCCGACATGAGCCCGAAGACCGGCCCCTCGACGGGGGGCAACACGGTTCTCGTGACGGGCGACTGCTTCATCCCCGAAACCATGGTCTTTTTCGGAGGCGTGCCGGCGACGCGCGTCTCCTTCTCCAGCCAGACGCAGATTAACGCGGTGGTGCCGGCGGGCACCGGGCAGGTGCCGGTGGCCCTGGAGAACCCGGGCACCGGACGCGCCACGGCCGCGTTCACCTACGCGTACCAGACTGTGGCGCTGGAGGTCACGGGCATTGCGCCCGCGGCAGGCAGCCGCTTCGGCGATACCACGGTCCGCCTGACCGGCGCGGGTTTCCACGGGCTGACGCAGGTCTTCTTCGATGGGACGGCGGTTGCGCCCGACAGAGTGATGGTAGTCTCGACGGCGGCCATCGATGTGCGGACTCCGGCGCATGCGCCGGGCGCGGTGGCGGTGGCGCTCAAGAATCCCGACAGCGGCCTGGTGCCGGCGCCGCAGCCCTTCACCTTCGAGGCCTTCGCGGCGACGGGCATGCTGCCCGTGAACGGCACGGTTTGCGGCGGCACCGAGGTGACGGTGACCGGCGCCAGCTTCCACGCCGGCGTGAGCGTGGCTTTCGGGTCCATCGCGGCGCCTGATGTGACGGTGCTCGACGAGCACCGGCTCGTCGTGCTGGCGCCGCGGGCGCCCGAGGGGACGACCACGGTCACGCTGCGGCTGGCGTACGGCGGCATGATGATCAACGGGCCGCAGTTCACCTATACGGGCATGCAGTTTATCCGGGGCGACGCGAACGGCGATGGCGCGGTGAACCTGGCCGACGCGCAGCTCATTCTGGACTTCCTTCACGGGATCAGGCCCATCGCCGCGCCCCTCGATGCGGCGGATGTCGATGACAACGGCGTGATCAACTCGAACGACGCGCGCTGCCTCTACGTATACCTGTTCGGCGGCGGACCGCCTCCTCCGCCGCCGTTCCCGAACGCGGGGCTCGATCCGACGCCCGACACTCTGATAGGGTGCGGATTCTAGGGGTCGTTCGCGCGGCGGGACGGCCGGCGGGGGGGCTGCAAGCCCCTCCGCCGGCCTTTGCTGCTTCCTTGACATGTTTCCGCGGCGAGTGATAGAATTATCCCTTTCCTCTTCTGGACCTGTGAAATTGCCTTGCCAGGAAAGGGTGGTCGCGGGCGGAAGGCGTGTGGAGGAAAGTGAGTGCGGCAGGCGATCATCTCTGATATTCATGGCAACGAGCCGGCGCTCCTTGCCGTAATGGCGGACATCGAGGCGCAGAATGTCGATGAGATCGTCTGTCTGGGCGATGTCATCGGCTACGGCCCCCGCCCCCGCCAGTGTCTCGTCGCGGCGCTCGGCTACAAGCTCACCCTGCTCGGTAACCATGAGGAAGCCGTGCTCTTCGGCGCCGTCGGCTTCAACGACAAGGCCCGGAAGGCCATCGACTGGACCCGCGAGGAGCTGCTTTCCGGCGGCAGCATGGACGGGGACGACGCGGTGGCGCGGGACCGCCAGTTGTGGGATTTCATCGGCGGCCTGCGGAAGTCGGAGCAGGACGGCGAGTTCGCTTACGTGCACGGATCGCCGCGCGATCCGACGCGCGAGTACGTGTTCGCGCAGGATCGCTTCGACCAGCACAAGATGAACGAGATCTTCGCCTCTTTCGACGGCCGCGCCTGCTTCATGGGCCACACGCATATTCCAGGGGTGCTCGAGGGGGATTATTCCTTCCGGACGCCGGCCGAGTTGGGAGGCACATACGCGATCGGCGCGAAGAAAGCCCTCATCAACGTCGGTTCGGTGGGCCAGCCGCGAGACGGCGATGCGCGCGCGTGCTACGTGATCTTCGACTTCGAGACCGTCTCTTACCGCCGGGTTGCCTACGACGTGGAAAAGGTGATGCGCGATTTCGAGGACACGCCGCTCCCCGCGTATCTGGCCCGCCGGCTCCGGGAGGGGAAATAACGTGGAGCCGGCGCCCACACCCGACGCGGGTATGGAGAAGCGCCTGCTGGCGGCTCTCGCCTTGAGTTTTCTGGTGATCGTCGCTTGGCAGGCGATGTTTGCGCCCGCTCCGGCCCCGCGGCGCGGCGCTCCGCTCCGCGCCGCCCCGCCGCCGGCCGCCCGGCGGCCGCC
>MWEK01000029.1 GCA_002070955.1 Planctomycetes bacterium ADurb.Bin069 | reverse complement strand
CGTCGCCGATTGTCGGCCTCATATTCGGCCGGCTCCTCATAAACACGATCAGCGGAGGTGCTGCGGATCAAGCCCTCCCGCATCGAGACGATGGGCACCCACATCACTTTCCCCTGTTCGGCACAAACAAGCCACTTTCTGATAGACAGACAGCTTCTCGTGATCAAAGCTCGTTTTCATGGGCGCAGTCTACTCGCGAGAAAGTCCGATGTGCAAGATTAAGATTAAGATTAAGATTAAGATTGATTGGCCCCAACAGAACTGCCATGCGCCCCCTGCCGTGCAGTCGGTGAACGGTCAATCCCAAAGTGGACCCCGCCGCCGAGGCGGAAAACAAAGCGCTTGCATGCTTCACTACGTTTTCGTAAATTTCCGCCGACGAAAGTCGGTTTGATGCGGCGCTGAGCGTGCTCGTGAATGAAGAGACCATAACTTTCGAGGAGAAATAAACCATGCGCAAGCATAGATTGTTGGTTTTAATGGTGTTATGCGGATGGAGCGCCTCGGCTGATTTGTCCGGTGATGTGAACGGCGACGGGGCGGTGAATGCCGCGGACCGGGTCCGGGCAGGGAAAATCGCGGACGGAGAACTGGCGTTCGAGCCCGCGGCGGACGTGGACGGAGATTCCGCCGTGACGAAGGTGGATGTCTGGCTGATCCAGGAGGCCGTTCTCGGTCGCTCCGTGCCGGAGCGGGTGGCCGGTACGCTGATCGGCCCCGCGGGAGGCACGCTGTCGCATGGCAACATCACCGTCACCATCCCCCCCGGCTCATCAGGCCAGACCCATCTGTCCCTGATGCGTTGTGCGGAGGATGCCCTGGACGACGGGATGCCGCTGCACGAGGTGTACATGGTCTGCGGACTGTCGACCAACCTGGCCGGGGTCGCAGTCAGCTATGCGAACTGCGGCGATGACACGGGGCTGTGCGCGGGATCGTACCTACAGCCGCACGATGCCGGGGAGATGCGGTGGAACTGGCATGCCTTTCCGGAGTCCGGATTCATTCGGAACGGCACGCAGGTCAGCCGTTCGTTCGCTCCGCCCGGCGACAGCGACCTGGCGGTCGCCCATTCCGTCAAATTCGCGCTGCTCACTGCGGACGAGCCTCCGCCGGTTACTCAGGCGATGACCTTGGCGGTGCGTCCGGAGCCTGTCCCGACCTCAATTCCCGGCAACCGTTACTCAGGTTATCTCTACACGGGATGGATCAGCGACAAATTCGAGGTGTATACCAAGGACTGGGGCACGGTTACCTATGACAATCTGGAAACCGTTTGCGGCATCCTCTACGACATCTACGGCAAAATCCAGGCGATGGGCTTCCCGCTCGATACGACGCACGCCTCGATCTTCCCGCTGGAAGTGCATCTCCGCAGGGGCATGACGGATGATGGCGGCTTCGTGTACAATCCGGTGACCGGCGCCCAGTGGATCGAGCTGAAGGCGAGTCTGCTGTCGAACCCCGCCGAAATGAAGGCGACGCTGGGCCACGAACTGATGCACTACGTGCTCAACGAGTACCAGGGGGGCAATGCGTTCGCCTTTGAAAGCGTGGAGGATGCCATCACCACCTGGTTCGAGGCGGTTGCAGCCGGCAACCCCGACCACCAGTCGGGCAACCACACCGCGCGCCGCGCCGCGCCGCTGAAAGGCCTTTTCCAACCCATCACCCGCGGCTGGACGGGCGGTCGGGACTGGAGCGCCCAGGAAAAGCACGGCTATGGGACCTCCGCCTTCGTCGACTACTGCTTCGACGACCACCGCGGTTGGATCTACGAGCTGGCCCAGAAGGTGAAAGGCGGCCAGACGGCGAAGCAGGCCCTCGACAGCCTGTTCGTCGAAAAGCAAGGGGCTCTTGAAGGTCTGGATCGAACCTATCTGAAGTTTGCCCGCGACTACCTGATGACGGACCCCAAATGCTACAGCGCCGCGGTCACCCCGGACGCGATTTTTTCCAGCGACTCCGAGACGGATCTCTCCAAGACGTACAAGCTGGTTTCCATCAAAAAGGCCGCCCCCGACCTGCTGGAGAAACAAGAGGTGGAACTGAAGGTTCGCGACTACGGGTGCGGCGTGATCCAGTTCAAGCTCTTCAAGCCCGGCCGCATTTTCGCCCCGCATACCCGATTGCGGGCCACCGCGCCGGCCATTTGCAGCGGCGTCGATCTTCTGATGCAAACCCGGAATGCCGCCGGAATCACCCAAACGGAAATCGCGACCGGAATTTTCGGCCAGAATGACGAGGGCGATAATGAATGGAGCTGCGAGATCCCCCTGCCGCCGGATGCGGAGTACATCCTGCTCTCCGTGCTGGCCACGGTGGCAAACCAAGGAGAGATCTCGGACTACGCCGAAGAGCACGACGTCACCGTCGCCTACCAGTTCGTGGGCGACTGCTACATGCCGACACAGGAGAGCTTCGTCCGCTTCACGGAACTCAGCAGCCGCGAAACCTATTACGACAGGCAGATCGTCTGCGATGCGACGCTGCGCGTGGTCGATCCCGCCGGCACGGCAGGGCTGGACCATTTCAACGTCGAGCGGACGGTGGACACCTGGCCACGCCCCCAGGAGAACTACACGCTCAACTGGGGCATCTCGGGCATGGCGGCCACGCGGCGGACGACCGGCGCGTTCCAAATCCAGCTCTTCTCGGATGCGTCGGTGCCGGACTTGCCGCCCTACACCATCAACATCGACCCGGACGGGTACAGTCCCATGACGCGCGACTACCAGACGCCGCTCCTCGCCGGGGACGGAACGCCGCAGATGGAGCTGATGGTGTATCATGCCGGTGATTCCAGCCAGGTCTATCCCGGGGAGGAGGCCTTCCGCATCCAGCATGTCATCACCTCCGCGGGCGAACTGAGACAAAGCGCCGACGGTCTTTCCGGTGGAATCACCGTGGATATTCCCGCCCAAATCGATGGGTACCGATGCCAGATCTATCTGGTCGCATCGGAAGCGGACGGGTCGATGGGGCATACGGCCTTCATCAGCGTCATCTATCCCAAATCGACGGAGGTGCAGTGATGAAAAAATCCACCTTCATCTTTGTTGCAGGCCTGTCTCTCCTGTGTGCGCAGACCCGCGCCAAGGACGCCCTCGAAACCGGCCTGATTCTGCCCTCCGAGGCGGAGTTCGCCGCCTTCGAGGAGAAACATCCCATGCCCGCCGCCCCCCTTGGGGTGTCGCTTCCGTCCCGGGTGGTCAACAGCGCCTACCTGCCTCCGGTGGCGAACGGCTCCCAGGGCCAACTGGGCATCTGCGGTTCCATCTGCATCACCTATTTCACCGCGACCCACCAGCTTGCCAAGTCGAGGGGCTGGACCGCGCCGGGCCATGACGGCGACTGGAGCAAGGTGACCAGCCCGGCCTGGGGCGTCTGGTGCTACAGCCACAACACGAAGAACGGGGCGCCCTGGGGTGCCAACCCCTTCGAGACCATCGAGGAGATCATCCGCTCCGGCATCCGAAGCTGGGAGGATTACCCTTATACGGGCGAAGCGCTCGACGTGAGCTATCTGCCCGATTTCGCCGAACGCGCCGCCGCCCTCCGCTGGCGCGCGAAAACGGCGGTCGCGATCGGCGACATCCATTCGCCGTCCGGCATCCGCAGCCTCAAGCATTTCCTGGCGCAGGGCAACATCGCGGCCACCTCCACGGCGTATGTGGACACGCTGCGCGCCTGGGAAGGCCCCAACGTCGCTCCCGGCGGCGTGGTGATTGCAACCGGCGATTCTGAATTCCCCGGCCATGCGCTGACGCTTGTCGGCTACGACGACGCCATCGCCTACACAGATCCCAAAACCGGCGCGGTCAAACACGGCGCGTTTCTGGTGGTCAACTCATGGGGCGTCGGCTGGGGCTACTCGGTCCCCGAGGTGGGCACCGGCGGCTTCCTCTGGATCCCCTACGACCTGCCGTTCCTTTCCGGCGCCTACAGCCTGAACTTTCCGGCGGAGGACGCCGTGCCGGATCTGTATGCGAAGGTCGCGGTGGTGGATGCCGACGGCGACTGGACCTCATCGGTCATTCCCAACGCAAGATGGTACGACATCTGCGAATTCGAAACGGCCGATCCATCCAAGGAGCCGATGGATCCCCCGGTTGTCAATGGCTATGCGCAGCCGACCAACCGCCATGTGCGCGCCATGGATGCGGGCGACCTGTTCAATCCGGACTTTCCGGCGATCACCTTGTCGATCATGTCGGGCGTCGGCGCCGAGAGCCCGGAAGGCGAAATCGAGTTCTCGCTCTACGATCTTCCCGACGAACAATCCCCGGCGCTGATTGAAGAGAACCTGTCCATCTGGGGCTACTTCCCGTATCGGCGGAAGGTCACCATCTGCCCATTGCCCGAACGCAAGTCCGACCTGGGCATCCTCGTCAAATACGGCGGGGTGGCCGCGGCGGACCTCGATGGCGACGGCGCCGAGGAGTTTGTCGCGGGCTACCTCGAAGGAACTGCGGCGGGCGGCGTCAATTCCGGTGCGAAACGCTTCACGATCGCGCGCAACGACGGCGCCGGAAACTATACCCTCGAACCGCTGCCGGGCGACGGCGCGCGCGCCGGGCAGCCCCTGCTGGTCGACCTGGACAACGACGGCGATCTCGACCTGGTTCATTCCTCACGCGAGCAGACCGACCTCCTGTTCAACAACGGCAGCGGCAGCTTCACCCTCGCCGCCGAAACCCTTCCCGCCGGCGGCATGGGCGGCGGCGCCGCGGTCGCCGACTTCAACGGCGACGGCCGGCCCGATCTGCTGCTGGCCAACATGGAGGAAGGCCTGCTGCTGATGCGTCAGCTTCCCGGCGGCAGCTTCGAGAAAATCCCAGTGAGCCGTTCCACGCCCGAGTCGATCGTCGGACTCAGCGTCGATTCCACCTGCGTGGCCGCCGGCGATGTGAACGGCGACGGTCGGCCCGACTTCGTCTTCTGGGAGGAAACTCGGGAGGGCTATTCTCCCGAAAAGCTGGTGCTCGGCATCAACCTGGGCGGGCTCCAATTCAGCTACCGCATCCTGCCGACACCCGACAACCTGCAATCGGTCGCACTGGCCCTGGGCGATTTCGATCAGGACGGCTGCGACGACCTCGCCTGGTCCGGATGCAGCTATCCGGCAGGATCCATGTCCTATCGCCAGGCCCGCTTCGGGGTGCTGCGCGGATCGGTCGACGGATGGATGAGCCCCGTGCCCATCGCCCCCGATCTGGAACCCGTCTGCGGCGGCGGCATCGCCTGGGCGGATCTGAACAACGACGGCATGCTCGACCTGGTCATGACCGGGCGGGAAAACGACTCGTCCCTTTCGTCGCCTACGGTTGAAGGGGCGGATCAGGGCTTTTACAAGAACCACTTCTATCTGCTGCGCTACGACAACGGCTATTTTGTCGAAGGCGGCTTCAACCTGACCGGCGTCACCGGATCGCATCGCGGCGGCCTGCTCGCCCCGCTCGACATCGACGGGGACGGCGACCTCGACCTCTTCAGCGCAGGCTATCGCGGTCCGATGAGCTCCTCGACCGGGACGGACATCAATGAAGATCTCTACTTCACCGCGCTGTACCAAAACACCTTCGACTCCTTCGCTCTCACCCGCTCCACCAATTCGCCGCCGTCCGCGCCGACCGTTCTGAACGCGGTTCCTTCGGCCAACCAGGTTCAGTTTACGTGGAGCGGCGCGACGGATGCCGAAACCTCGCCCACGGGGTTGCGCTATCAATTGCAGGCCGGCACCACCCCCGGCGCCTGCGACCTGATGAGCCGAGTGCTCGATCCGCAAAACGCCGGACTCCTCCAGAAAAGCGGCGCGGTGCTCCGCGACGTGCCCGCCGGGACGATCTACTGGCGCGTCCGCGCGGTGGACCCCGCCGCGGCGGTGTCGCCTTGGAGCGCGGAGCAGACCGTAGCCTTCCCGACGTCGTTGGCGAAGTCCCGCGTGCGCATCGCCGCGGCTGAGGGCGGGGCCTGTACGCCGGGCACCGGCGAACACCTCGTGGACTCCGGGGGCTCGTTGCTTCTCACGGCCCAACCTGCGGCGGGCTGGCAGTTCGACGGCTGGCTGATCAACGGCACCCTCGTGAGTTCAGATCCCTATGCGTTGGCGCCTTCGGCGCGTTGGATCGATGTCGTTCCTCAATTCAGCGAAAAGGGCGGCACGTCTTCCGAAGTAGGCGAGTGGAGCCGGGTGGTCGGCCCCGAGGGTTTCATGAATCGCTTTGGATTCACCGACTACGCGGCGGTTGCGCTGAACAGCTACCTGTACTGCTTCCCGGGATATGGATTCGCCCAGAAAGCCTGGCGCACCAGCAACGGGGCCACCTGGCTGTCCAATGACTTCATGGGGGAATCAGGGTTCACGCTGCCGTACGCCGATGCCGTCGCCTGGAACGGCAAAATCTGGCTGGTGGCCGAGGCGACGGTCTATTCGGCCGTGCAGGGCACCGGCGGCTCGCTGACCTGGAGCACGAAGACCACTTCCGCTCCCTGGGGGGCGGTCAACATGCAACTGGCCGTCTTCAACGGCGAGCTGTGGGCCGTGAATGCCAGCGGCGGCGGCTCGGTGTGGAGTTCGTCCGACGGCATCTCCTGGACACAGGAAACCGCCGCCCCTTGGCCGGCCCGTCCCTACACACGGCTGGTGGTTGCGGGCGACACCCTGCTGGCCATTGTCTCCACTTCGTCCTATGGAAGCAGTTCCGGCGAAGTCTGGGGCTCTTCCGACGGCGTCAACTGGACGAAGCGTTGCGCGGCTGCGCCTTGGGAGTTGGGCGGATCCTACATTGCCGCTGTCTGGTTTGACGGCGCCGTCCATGTGACCGGCATGCAGAACGACCACTTTGTCTCCACCGATGGCGGCGTGAGCTGGATCAAGGTGCATCCGACGGGAACGGAGACGTCGCACTTCACCTCCGCGTCCGCATACGGGAGCGAACTGATCGTGTTCAATAGCGATTTGTACCTGATTGGCGCCGAGGAGGATTCGGAAGACTGGACGGCGAGCGTCTATTGGAGACTGGCGCCTTCGTCCGGCGGCGGCACGACCATGTACGCGCTCAACATTTCCGTGGATGGGGAAGGCGGCGGTACGATGCCGCCGACCGGCGTGTGGTTCGACGAGGCCGGCACCTATCCGGTCGAGGCCCGTCCCGAACCGGGATACGAATTTGTCTGCTGGAGCGGTCCGGTCGCCGATCCGGCGTCGGCGGCAACCCGCGTGCAGCTTGCCTCCAATACGGTCGTCGTCGCGGTCTTCCAGGCCATGGGCAACGGCGTGGAAACGCCGGGATCCATTCCGCTCGTCACCTCCGTCTTTCCTCCGGGAAGCGGGCGTGTGGGACAATACGGCAATTACAATCTGCCGGCCACGCAGGTGCTGGCGGACGGCTCCACCAAGGTCACCGCCGTCGCGGAGGCGGGCTGGGCGTTCTCGCACTGGCTCGGAGACGGCGCCGCGGAAATGAGCCGGCGCCGCGCCGCTAATTGCCCAGCTCGCGGCTCCGCATCGTCGCCTTGCTGATCGCCTCGACGATGATGCGCCGCACCGCGTGCTTCTCCATGTGCGTGATCGCCGCCTGGGTCGTCCCGCCCGGCGTCGTGACCATGGCGCGCAGCTCCTGAGGCGTTTTCTTGGTCTTCGCCAGGAGCTTCCCGGCGCCGATGCAGGTCTGCGTGGCGAGCAGTTCGGCCACGTCGGGATCGAGCCCCTCGGCGACGCCGGCCTCCGTCATGGCCTCGATGAGGTAGAAGAGGTACGCCGGGCCTGATCCGCTCACGCCGGTCACGGCGTCGATGGCGGACTCATCCATGACGATGGCCAGCCCGCTGGTGGCGAAAAGCCGCTGCGCCCAGTGAACATCCTCGTGGGTGGCGCGCGGGCCGGCCGCCACCGCCGAGACGCCCGAACCTACCAGCATGGGCGTGTTGGGCATGGCCCGGATGATGCGCCCCTTGCCCTTGAGTTTCGCATCGATGTGCGCGGTGGTGATGCCCGCGGCAATCGAGATGACTACGGTCTTATCCGTGACGACGGGCTCGATCTCCTCCAACACCCCGTCGATCATTTGGGGCTTCACGCTGAGGAGGAGGTGCGGACAGGAAGCCGGCAGGAGGTTGTTCTGCGCGCAGAGGACGCCGAGTTCCAGCGCCAGCACCTGTTCGCGCTTGATGTTCGGATCGTGGGCCACGATCTCGTTGGGGCGCATGGCCTCGGACTCCACCAGTCCGCGCACGATCGCCGTCCCCATGTTACCGGCACCGATCACCCCGAACTTATAGGCGAGCATCGCTTTCCTTCCCTCCGGAAGAACCCCGGGCGACGCCCCGCTTCCCCTTCAGGGACACGAGCCTCGCGGCGCCGTCACGCCTCTTCCATGTAAGGATACCGATAGTCTGCGGGCGGCGCAAACGTCTCCTTGATCGTGCGCGGCGACACCCACCGCGCCAGGTTGAGGGCGCTCCCCGCCTTGTCGTTCGTGCCGCTGGCCCGGCCGCCGCCGAAGGGCTGCTGCCCCACCACCGCGCCGGTGGGCTTGTCGTTGATGTAGAAGTTGCCGGCGGCGTGAACCAGCGTATCGGCGGCCAGGACGATGGCGCGGCGGTCCCGGGCGAAGACGGCGCCCGTCAGGGCGTAGGGGCTCGTCGCATCGCAGAGCCGGAGCGTCTCGGCATACTTGTCCGCCGGGTACACGTAAACCGTGAGCACGGGGCCGAAGATCTCCTCGACCATGGTGGGGAAGTCGGGCTCGAGCGCCTCGATGATCGTGGGGCGGATGAAGTACCCCGCGGAATCGTCGCACTGTCCGCCGGCGAGGATGCGGGCGGCGGCCGAGGCGCGCGCGCGGTCGATGTGCGCCTTGATGTCGCCGTAAGCGCCCCGGTCGATGACGGCGTTCACGAAATTCGTGAAGTCTTCCGGCGGGCCCATCGCGAGGCCCTCCGTCGTTTCGATGAGAACCTGCCGCAGGTCCTTCCAGAGCGTGTCGGGAAGGTAGGCGCGGCTGGCGGCGGAGCATTTCTGGCCCTGGTACTCGAAGGCGCCGCGGACCAGCGCCGTCGCGACCGCCTCCACATCGGCGGACTCGTGGGCGAAGACGAAGTCCTTGCCCCCCGTCTCGCCGACAATGCGCGGATACCCCCGATAGCCGTCGATCGCGCCGCCGATGGTCTTCCACATGCGCCGGAAAGTCGTCGTCGATCCGGTGAAGTGAACGCCGGCGAGAAGCTCGCTCGCGAGGACGGGATCGCCCACCTCGGCGCCGCTTCCGGGAACGAAGTTGATCACGCCCGGCGGAACGCCGGCCTCCATGAGAAGCTGCATGACGTGGTAGCCGGAGTACACCGCCGAGCTGGCCGGCTTCCACACCACGGCGTTGCCCATCAACGCCGGCGCCGCGGGCAGGTTCCCGGCGATGGAGGTGAAGTTGAAGGGCGTCACCGCGAAGACGAAGCCCTCCAGGCCGCGGTATTCCACCCGATTCCAGACTCCCGTCGGGCTGTAGGGCTGGTCGCGGTAAAGCTGCGTGGCGAAATAGCAGTTGAACCTGAAAAAGTCCACCAGTTCGCAGGCCGCGTCGATTTCGGCTTGAAAGACGTTTTTGGACTGGCCGAGCATCGTCGCCGCGTTGATGCGGTCGCGGCGCGGGCCGGCAAGCAGTTCCGCGGCCTTCATGAAGATCGCCGCCCTGTCTTCCCACCCCATGCGGGCCCATTCCGCCCGCGCCGCGCAGGCGGCATCGACGGCCATGGCCGCCTCCCGAGGGCCGGCCTTGTGGTAGACGCCCAAAAGATGGCCGTGGGCGTGGGGCATCCGGCATTCGCCGAGGTTCCCCGTGCGCACCTCGCGGCCGCCGATGATGAGGGGAATCTCGACGCGCTGCGCCGCGAGGTCGGCGAGCGCCGCTTTCAGGCGGCGCTTTTCGGGGCTGCCCGGCGCGTAGGCGCGCACGGGTTCGTTGACCGGCGGTCCGAGCGTGAAGAAGGCGTTGGCCATGATTCGTTCCTTTCGGCGGCTTCGGTTCGAGCAGTGTACCGGCGGAAGCCGCGGCCGACAACGGCCGGAGCGGCGCGCGCGTGCCTTCCCCACCGCGCCGCGGCGGACGGCCTTCTCCCGCGCGCTCAGCGGGGCGTCCACCGCCGGTAGAGCGCGCCGAGCCACCAGGCGCTCGACCGCGCGACCCCCGCCTGCGCCGCCCACACTTCCTGGCAGGACCGGCCGCGATTGGCGAGGGCGTAAAAGGGTATCGCCATGAAGGGCCGTCCCGCCGCGGTGACGCCCTTCACCACCGTGACGCCGCCGAGCAGATCCGGGCGGCGCGCGCAGGCGAACTCCGGATCCAAGCCCAGGACGACGGCGGCAGCCCCGTCGTTGTCCAGGCCCTCGAAGGCATACACGAGAGGCCCCCGCTGGAGCGCGACCTTGCCCTCGCAGGCCCGCACGTTGGGGTGCGCCTCGATGCGCTCAACCGGCATGGCGAGGGCGAGATCGACCCTGTCGCCCGCCCGCCACGAGCGCGCGAGACGCGCGTAGCCATCCCCGCCCCGCGGCAACGGATCGAGGCGCGCTCCGTTGAGCCGCAACTCCGCCGCCGCGCACCATCCCGGAATGCGCAGGTTGAGCGCGAACGCCTCGGGCGGCGCGGCCTCGACGGTGACCGCGACGGCGCCGTCCCAAGGATACTCCGTGGCGACGGCGAGCCGGACCGCGCCGGCGGCCAGCGGCACCCGCGCCGCCCCGCCGACGAAGAGATTGACGAAGATCTCCGCGTCGCCGTAGGCGTAGGCATAGCGCCCGATCTGCAGGATCGTGCGCGAGAGGTTGGGCGGGCAGCAGACCCACGCGTTGTAGCGCGGATTGTCCCTGTCGCTCAGCGGATTCCCGTAGTAGGTGGACGCGCCGTCCAGCGCCATGCCGTGCAGGACGGCGTTGTAGAGCACCCGCTCCAAAACGTCGGCGCACTCGGCGCGGCGCTCCAAGAGGAACATGCGCTGGGCGAAGTCGGCCAGCCCGCAAGCGGCGCAGGATTCCAGGAGGCCGTCGTTCGGAAGCTCGTAGTCCTCGCCCAGCGCCTCGTGGGCGCGGCGGGCGCCGATGGCCCCCGTGACGTACATGCGCCGCCCGACAAGGCTCCGCCAGAAGCGCTCGGCGGCGCACGCGTAGTCCCGGCAACCGGTGGCGAGGGCCAGGTCGGCCACGCCCGTCGCAAAGAACACCGCGCGGACGGCATGGCCTTCCAGCGTCGCCTGCTCCCGAAGCGGCGCGTGGTCTTGGAAGTACGCCCGCGGCGTGTCGCTCGCCGGCTGCACCGCGCCGCGGCCGCGCCGTTCGACGAAGGCCTTGGCGAGGGCCAGATAACGCTCATCGGGAACGACGCGGTACAGTTCCACCAGGGCCATCTCCAGTTCGGCGTGGCCGCAAAAACCGGGCGCTCCGCCGGGCCCCAGAAAATGCTCGTGGGCCTGCTCGGCGGCGCGGCAGGCGATATCCAGAAAGGCGCGCTTGCCCGTGCCGGCGTGGTGCTCGAGCGCCGCTTCGATCATGTGCCCGAGGACGTACCCGTCGTGGGAGCCGTCGAGGAAGGCGGGGTCCCAGGGCGGCTTGCCGGCGTTGATGACGTGGGCGTGGACGTAGCCGTCGGGCCGCTGCGCCGCACCGATGCGCGCGATGATCCCGTCCAGCCGCGCCTCGAGGGTCGCGTCAGGGGCGAGCGCCAGGGCGTAGGCGCAGGTCTCCATGACCTTGTAGAGATTGGCCTCGCCCCAGGTGCCGTTGGGCTCGCCCGCGACGGGTTCGCCGCCCGCCCGCGCCAAGGCCCGAATCTCATCCTCGACATACCGCCAAGAATGGGGGATCGTGTTCTCGCGGATGACGCGCAGCCTGGGAGCCCAGAACGAATCGCGCACTTCGACGTTGCGCAGGGGCAGGAGCCGGAGCCCCGCGGCGGGCGCGGGCGCCGGCAATTCGGCGGCATCGAACGGGCCCGACCGGACGCGCACCAAAACCACACAGGGCGCCGGCATGGAAAGCGTCAGCGCGACCGTCCCTCCCGGAACGACGCCGGCCGCCACGGGCTCGAGGTTTCGCTCCGCGTCCAGGCGCGAGGCGCTCCAATAGCGCGCGCCTTCCCACGGGATCGCATCGATGGCCACCGCGCCCGAAGCGGGCCCGGCCCGGTAGTTGGCCGCGAGCACGTTCACGCAGGTCCGCGCGGCGTTCGTTCCCGCAAGGACCGCCGTCGCGCCCGGCGCGGCGCCCTCGGCCGCCACGCGGCACGGCGTGGCCAGGAGCGCCCTGAAGGCCTTCAGCGCGTAGAAGCTCTTCTTCGGGACGCCGTTCCGTGAAAAGAGCCCGAAAGGGCTCGTGTCGCCGCTGTAGAGGTTCGCGGCGTCCACCGGACAGTCCTGGAGGTACGCCAGCACGCAGGCCGCGAAGGCGGCGCCCTCGATTCCAGCCAGGCGCGCGTACCAGTTCTCGCGGGCCGCGCCGGCGGGAGCGAGCAGCGGGGCCCAGTCGTCGTCGGGCAGATGGTTCCACTCGTTGAGGTGCACCTCGGCCGCCGCAAAACCGCGCGCATCGAGCCAACGGCGAATGGCATGGGCTTTCGCGACGTAGAGCGCGGGGTCGTTCGTGTACGTATGCCAGGAAAAGAAGTCAAGCGGCGCCCCCTGCGCCCGGCAGTAGGCCGCGAACCCCTCCAAGAAGGGCGTCGCGCGCAGTTGCCCGGCGACGGCGTCGCCGGTGGCGCCCACCGAGGGGCCGCCCACCTTGAGGTCCGGGAAGCGCGCCTTGATGGCCTTGGCCGCCACGGCGTAGAGGCGGTAGTATTCCTCCTCCGTGCCCGTCCACATGGCGGGGCGGTTCTCGGGCTCGTTCCAGATCTCCCAGTAACGGATGCCGCGCCGCGCGCCGCCGGCCCACCCCTCGTTGTAATGCCGGATGACACCGATGCAGGCGGCGGCCCACCTCTGGAAATCGGCGGGCGGGACGACGAAGTTCTTCCGCCGGCGGTGCTCGATGCTCTCGCCCAGGCGGTAGACGATGCCGGCGCCGGCGGCGGCGATCGCATCGATGTACGCATCGGTGAGGGCGAAGCGGTAGCTCGCCGGGTCCTCAGGGTCGGCGCCCGGATCGGGGAAGACCGCGTGCATGTCGACGACGGCCGGATCGGGGGTCTCGCTGTCATGGAGCCGCGCAAGGGGGATGGCGAGTTCGCGCCAGCGCTCCGAAAGATCGACCGTCTCGCCGAAGTTCAGGGGGCCGTTGTTGACTCCGTGAAGCGGCCGGATCGCCCCGGCGTCCCGGGCGCAGTCGACGCGGAACCGCAGCACCGTTTCCTCCGCGCCGGCGGCCGCCAGCGCCCAGACGAGGGCGAAGGCCGCGCACGGCGCGCCTCGTTTTCCCACGGTCTGCATCAGCCCTCCTCGTTCCAAGAGCGCCTGCGGGCACTATACGGCGGACGGCGGCGCGGGCGCAAGCCTCCGGCCCCGGGCGGATCGATGCTTGCTTGCGCGGCGGCCGTGCGGCACCATGGAATCGGCGGCGACCGGTTCCCGCCAAGGAGGTGTCACATGACCATCGTCATCGGTCTCATTGCCGGCGTGTCGGTTCTCGGCGCCGCGGGCGCCCCCCCGAAGACGACCTTCGAGAGCGACGTCTTGAAGACCGCCAAGGGCGACATCAAGCTCACCTTCATCGGCCACGGCACCCTGATGCTCGAATTCGACGGCAAGGTCGTCCACATCGATCCGGTGAGCGACTACGCGGACTACGCCCGGCAGCCGAAGGCCGATCTGATCCTGATCACCCACGAACACGGCGACCACCTCGACCCGCGGGCCGTCGCCCAAATCGCGACGGACAAGACGGCGATCATCCTCACCGAGGCCTGCCGGGCGCGCCTCGGAAAGGGCTCCGTCATGAAGAACGGCGACAAGACCACGGCGGCGGGCTTCGCCATCGAAGCCGTGCCGGCCTACAACATCAAGCACACCCGGCCGGACGGCGCGCCCTTCCACCCCAAGGGCGTCGGCAACGGGTACGTGATCGCCTGCGGCGAGACGAAAATCTACGTGGCCGGCGACACCGAGAACATCCCCGAGATGGCGGCCCTCGAGGGCATCGAGGTCGCGTTCCTGCCCATGAACCTCCCCTACACCATGACGCCCGAGATGGTCGCCGCGGCCGCGAAGAGCTTCAAGCCGAAGATCCTCTACCCGTACCACTACGGCAAGACGGACCCGCGGGCCCTGGTGGACCTTCTCGCGGGGGAGAAGGACATCGAGGTGCGAATTCGGGAGTTGCGCTAGCCGTTGAGCGTCCAGCCCTCGCGGTATTTCTTCCGGATGAACCGCTCGGCCTCCGGGCAGTTCGTCGCGGTGAGCGCGGCGGCGTCCCATTCAAGCTTCTTGCCCACGCGGTACGCCACCAGCGCCAGCAGATTGTGCATGATGAGCGTGCCCGCGTAGTCGAAGTTGCAGAGGGTCGGCGCGCCCGTCTTGGCGGCGTCGATCCACTCCTGGTGGTGGCCCGGCGAGGACGGGATGAGCTCCTCGGGCTTGGGCGGCGTGAAGTACGTGAGGTCGCCGGCGGGCTCCAGCACCCGGAAGTCGTAGTCGCAGAAAAGCTTGCCCTTGTCCCCCACGTACATGACGCCCTTGAAGAGATCGCCCTTGACGGCCTCGGAATTGATCTTCGGTTTCTTGTCCGCGTCGTACCAGAAGACCTTGACGGCCGGGCGCCAGTCGTTGGCGGGATGCTCCCAGACCGCCGTGAGCCACTGCGGGCAGGTGTCCGGATTGACGGGAGACCCGGCCGCCTCGCAGGTGGTGGGAAAGCGCAGGTCGAGGGCCCACCAAGGCATGTCCAGCATGTGGCTGCCCATGTCGCCGATCTGGCCGCTCCCGAAATCCCAGAAGAAGTTCCAGCTCAGGCAGCTCTTCAGGTACTCGGGGTTGAAGGGGTGGAAGGGCGCGGGGCCGATCCACAGGTCCCAGTCGACGTGGTCGGGGACGGGGCCGGCCTCGGGCAGGTAGCTGCCGCCCGCCGGCGTCCGGCCGCACCAGACATGGGCTTCCCGGACCGCGCCGATCGCGCCGCGCCTCACCAGCTCCACCATGCGCCGGTAGTTGTCGCAGGCGTGGATCTGCGTGCCCATCTGCGTCGCGATCTTGTCCTTGTGGGCCAGGTACGTTTGGCGCACGAGCGCCGCCTCCTCCACCGAGTTGGCCAGCGGCTTCTCGCAGTAAACGTGCATGCCCCGGTTCATCGCCCAAATGTTGATGAAGGCATGCGTGTGGTCCGTCGTGGAGCAGATCACCGCATCGACGTCGGTTTGCTCCAGGCACTTGCGCCAGTCGACGTATTTTCTCGCGTTCGGAAACCGGCGCGCGGCCGCCGCGAGATTATGGCCGTTCACGTCGCAGAGGGCGACGATATTCTCCTTGCGGCAATCGTTCAGGTTGGCGTGGCCCCGGCCGCCGACGCCGATGCCGGCGATGTTGAGGCGGTCGTTGGGCGACCTGCCCGCCGCCAGAACCCCGGACTTCACCGCCATGAACGCCGCGCCCGCCGCGGCGCTCGTCTTGAGCAGACTCCGACGCGTAACTCGCCGACTCACCTTGCACCTCCTTCCGAAGAACCGGTCGCGCTCCCGCGCGCTCACACCCTGATGAAGGTCCGCTTGACGTACAGGAAAAGGCAGATCAGCCACAGGGCGCCGAACGCCGCCAGGTCCCTGATGAACCGCCCGATGCGCTCGGCGAGCGCGGCGTGATCGCCGCTCATCCATTCCTTGAGATTCTGAACCAGGCCGCCCGTGAAGATGTCGCCGATGTGGTGGAAGTCGAAGAGGTTCCAGGCCATGTAGACCGCGATGGCGTTGGCGCCGAGCACTATGAAGAAGAAGGCCGGCTTGCGCCAGCCGCACACCTCGATGCACAGGTGGAAGAGCGCGAGCAGGAGGTACGACCAGCCGCCCGCCCAGAGCACCATCGTGCTGGTCCAGACATGCTTGATAATCGGAAAACGGTAGTCCGAGGGGCGCCAGCCCCAGAACCAGCCGATCGCGAGGCAGACGATGCCGAGCGCCGCCAGCGACGCGCACTTGGCCTTGGGCTCCTTGTCGGCGCGGAGCACGTAGCCCGCGAAAACGCCGAGGAGCACCGTGGCGCCGAAACCCAGGCTGCTCAGAACCCAGGTGTACGTCGTCCCCGGATCGCGGAAGCGCCCGAGGATCAGCGCGTCGATATACCGCGCCAGGTTGGCGTCGGGCTCGAGCGTGCCGGCGGGCTTCCCCTCGAAGGGCACGAACATCATGAGCCCCCAGTAGCCGGCAAGCAGCGCCACGACGGCCAGAAGCTGCCACAGGACGCGGAAGTTCAGCATGACGAACGCGGCGATCACGTAGCCGCAGGCGATGGCCTGCAGCGTGTTGCTGTACAGTTGGAGCCGCGCGAGGTTGTACTCCAGGAGGTTGCCCTGGACCATCATCCCGAATACGAACAGCACCCCCGCGCGGATGAAGATCTTGGCATACAGATCCCCCTTGCCGGCGCCGCGCTCGATCCGCTTGGCGAAGGAGAAGGGCATCGCCGTCCCCACGATGAACAGGAAGAGCGGCATGATCATGTCCCAGGCCGAGAACCCTTCCCAATCCGGGTGCGAGAGCTGATACCGGAGCCAATCGGGAAATGGATCGACGAAAATGCCCAGGAACGCGCTCAGGAGGGCGCCGCCTCCCGCGATCCAAAACATGTCGAAGCCCCGCAACGCGTCGATCGACGCGACCCGGCCGGGACGCGCCTCGCCGTCGCGGGGATACCGCTCGCCGAAGGCGGGAATCGGGATGGTCGGACCGTCCATGAAGCCACCTCGCGTCCGCGCCGCCCGAACGCGCGGCGCACCGTCATGATACCACGGCGGCGATGGGGTGCGGCAAGACCGCGGCCGGCGCTACTTGACCACCCTGTACCCCGCCTCGCTCACCGCGATGGCGCGCGCGCCGCGGCAGCCGTCGTAGGCGGCTTCCATGTCCGCGATGGAATCGAAGAAGCCGACGATGTAGGCGGCGCCGATCTTCTCCCCCGCCGCCACATCCCGCCCCCAGAGCTCCTGAATGAAGCACACGTATCCGCGCTGGTGGCACCAGGCTTCCGCAACGAGGGCCGGATCGAGGGTCATGCCCGCGAGCCACGGGCCTGGCGCGCCGTCCGGAAGCTTCGTCCGGTAGGCGCGGATGAAGCGCTCGGGCGGTTGCTCCGCGCCGCGGCGGTACAGGAACTTCTCATCAGGCCCGAAGTCCCCGTCGAACTCCGCCGCCGCGACGGCGCCGCGATAACTCAGGAAAATCTCCGAGAAGGTGTCGCCGCCCTGGTGCCTGAGGTGCCCCGGCATGTCGATCCGGTAGAAGAGCCCCGGCACCGCGTGCGCGCACACGATCTCCTCGGCGCTCAGGAAGTAGCGCGCGCCCGCGGGAAAGACCAGAGTCTGCTCCCAGCGCGAGCCCGCTTCGCGGCCCTCGTATCCCTCGGTGAAAGTGAAGGCGAGCTTGACGGCGACGAAACCCGGCCCCTTGATGACGGCGGCGGGCAACTCCGCGGCCTGAGTGCAGATCTGCGGGCCTTCTTCGTAGTGCTTGGGCAAATCTCCATGGAGCTTGGCGTCCCGGGAGTAGCCATCGTCGCGCCAGCCCGGCCCCATGAGAAAATCCATGACGTGGAGACCGAACCCGAGGGACCGCGCGCCCGTCCGGCGGTCGAGCATGCCGGCTTCGACGCCGCTGACATAGCCTTTCTTCCGCACGCGCGCCAAGAGCGCGCCCGTGTCGATTTCGATGGCTTCCTCGGTTTCGCGCACGACGGGCGCGGGTCGGGCGATGAGGACGAAGCGTCCCGAGGACGCCGCCGCCGCGCTTTCGGTCACGCCGAAGCCGGCGGCCTCCAGTTCGCGCCGCACCCGCGCGGGCGCGATCCGCCGCCGGTGGCTCGCCAGAGACAGCGGCGCCTCCTCCGGCCCGGCGCGGTCGATGACCGCGATGGCGCCGCCCGCGGAGAGGCGCTCGGCCAGGGCGCCGAGGAGCTTGTCCGGCCGCCACAGCAGGTGATACGCATCGGCGAAGACGACGGCCTGGAAGGTCAAGCCCTCGGGGATCGCGAGGGCGCCCCGCTGGGTCCTGAGGACCTTGGCCGCGCCGTCCGCGGGCTCCGGCGGCGCCTCGTCCTCGGACTCAGCCCATTCCTCCAGGCAGATGTCCGCGATGACCGCTTCGGGGCCGGCGGCCTCGCGCAGGTCGCGCAGGACCGCGCGTCCCCGGCCGAACGCGATCGCGGCGACCGCCGGCGGCGGGGAGCGGCCCACCGACAGTTCCGCGATGACCGCCCGCGCATCGAGGGGGGGCGGCAGATCGGGATCCCCCCGGGGCGCCTCGCCCCGAAGCGGCCGGCGGAAGACGAGGACGAACGCCGCGCGCTCGTGCCACAGCTCGCCAAGCTCATCGACGAATTCGAAGCCCTCCTCGCGGGCCTGGCGGACCACCGTGGTCTCCCCGACCCAGTGGTGGCTCCTTTCGCGCCGCTCCAGCGGCACGAGATCCCGCGGCGGACCCTTCTCCCGGTCGACGACGACGAGGAAGCCGCCCGGCCGCAGATCGCGCCACAGATTTCGCAGCATCTGCCGGGGCTTGGCGAAATGGTGGAAGGCGTAATGCATGTAAGCGAGATCGAGGCTGCCGTCCGGCACCCGGGGGTCCTCCGCCTGCCCGAGCACCGGCGTGATGTTCGCGAGCCCTTCCTTCCGGGCGCGGTCCCGCACGGACTCGACCCGCTTCGAATCGATCTCCTCGGCGAAAACCGCTCCCCGCGCCCCGACAATGCGCGCGAAGTGAACCGCATCCTCCCCGTTGCCGCAACCGATGTCGGCGATGCAGGCTCCCTCCCCGATGCCCAGGCGCGCGCATAGGGCGCGGATCGACTCGGCGCGATTGCGCGGCGCCTCGCCCGCGGCAGCGGCGACTCGCGGTCCTGAGAGCACCGCCAGAAGGCAGACGGCGCTGCCGAGCGCCGGGCGGAAAGTCATGACGGAATCCTCGAGGTCGGACTTCTTTCATGATAACCCGCCTCGGCGCCCCGGGAAACCGCCGCCGCGCGGCGCGCTCTCAGCGCCCGCCTCTCCCGCCCCAGAGCTTGGCGTTGACGCGCAGGAGCGTCACGCCGCTGATCACGAACACCGCCGCGAGCAGCACCGCCGCGGTCGTACGCCCGTAAAGGAAGCTTCCCACCGCGAAGAGCGACGACCAGATCGCCACGCAGCCCGCCGTCCAACCGGCGAGGGCGAGCGGGATGTTCTCGTTTGCGGCCGCCGCTTCCTTGGAAACTCCCGCGGCCTTGCGGATGGGCTCCCAGCCGGGCCCGAAAGGCCGCACCTTCCGGTAGAACGCGATGAGAGCCTCCCGATCGGTCTGAGGCCCCAGGAACGCCGTCGCCACCCACACCGCCGTGGTGGCGGCGATGGTGACGATCAGAGCGACGTGGGTGCCGGGCTCCCAGCAATGGCACCGCTTCAAGATGAGGAGTAGGAGCGACACGGCGAAGGAACTCGCCATGGCCGCGACCTCGCACCAGGCGTTGATGCGCCACCAAAACCAACGCAGGAGGTAGAGAAGCCCCGTGCCCGCGCCGATTTGGAGAATCACATCGAAGGTGTCCTTGGCCGTTTCGAGCGCGTAGACCATCCCGGACGCGGCCAGAAACAGCCCCACCGTGGCGACTCTGCCCGCGAAAACGTAGTGGCGCTCCGAGGCGTTCTTGCGGAGGAAGCGCCGGTAGCAGTCGTGGACCAGGTACGAGGCGCCCCAGTTGAGATGCGTCAGGATCGTCGAGGAGTTGGCGGCGATCAGCCCCCCCACCATGAGTCCGATGAAACCCACCGGCAGAAACTTGAGCATGGCCGGGTAGGCGATGTCATGGCCCAGCAGTTTCTCGTCCAGATCGGGAAACGCGGCTTTGATGTCCGCGAGCGTGGGGTACACCAGGAGCGAGCACAGGCCGACGAGGATCCACGGCCACGGCCGGAGCACGTAATGCGCCACGTTGAAGAAGAGCACCGCGCCGAGGGAGTCCTTCTCGGACTTGGAGGCCAGCATGCGCTGCGCGATGTAGCTCCCGCCGCCCGGTTCGGCGCCCGGGTACCAGACGGCCCACCACTGAACCGCGATGGGCATGATGAAAATCGCCAGCGCCAGATCCCAATTGTTGCTGAAGTCGGGCAGGATGTTCAGGTACTCGATGGCGAATTTCCCGTCGGGCGACGGCCGCGGCGCCGTGAGCTTCGCCACCATGACGTCGAGGCCGCCCACGTGCTTGACCGCGAAGTACGCCGCCGCGATCACCGCCGTCATCTTGATGATGAACTGGATCATGTCGATGACGAGCACGCCCCAGAGGCCCGAGTACGCGGCGAACACCACGTTGAGGAGCCCCACGATGAGCAGCGTCTGCCAGCGGTCGAGGCCGAAGAGCACGTTGGCGATCTTGCAGGCCGCCAGGTTCACGGAGCCCATGATGACGCAGTTGAAGAAGAAACCGAGGTAGACGGCGCGGAACCCGCGCACGACGCCGGCGGCCTTCCCGGAGTAGCGCAGCTCGTAGAACTCCAGGTCCGTCATGACCTCGGAGCGCCGCCAGAGCCGCGCGTAGAAAAACACCGTGGCCACCCCCGTCAGGACGAAGGCCCACCAGCACCAGTTGCCCGCGACGCCCTGCCGGCGCACGATGTCGGTGACGAGATTCGGGGTGTCGCTGCTGAACGTCGTCGCCACCATGGAGATGCCGGCGAGCCACCAGGGCACGGACCGGCCCGAGACGAAGAACTCCGACAGGTTCCGTCCCGCGCGCTTGCCGAAAAACAGCGCGGGGACGAAGCAGATCGCAACGGACGCGATCACGATCGCCCAGTCGATGAGCTGAAGCTGCATGGCCGGCGCGCGGGCTCCGTGCAAAAGGCGGCCGGATCGCCGCGCGGCGCGCCGCCGCGCCGCGGAGGACGATCGAACGTGGGAGCGATCGTACCCGCGGGCGGGGGACCGGGCAATGGGGCGCGGCGCGGGAGTTTCAACTCCGGCCCGTTGGTGATACCCTGAAGGTCCGCGTCCAGGGCCCGGAAGGAGGGGTCCCCGCATGAGCGCGCGCACCGCATCCGAAGACCTCGCATCGCCCCGGGAGGACGGCCCCCCGCCGCGCGAAGCCCGCAGCCTGCGCGAGATTTCCCCCGTCCAGTGGAAATCGGGCATCGCCGCCTGGCTGGGATGGTTCTTCGACGGCCTGGACATGCACCTCTATACCCTGGTCGCGGCCGTTTTCGTCCAAGAGCTTACGGGCGCCGCGGCGGTCTCGGACCCGGAGGTCAAGCAGGCCAGCTCCCTTATCCAGGCCGCGTTTTTGGTGGGCTGGGCCCTCGGGGGCGGGTTCTTCGGGAGGATCGGCGATCTTTTGGGAAGAAGCCGCACCCTCTGCCTGACGATTCTCACCTACGCGATCTTCACCGGGTTGTCCGCCGCGGCCCAGACCTGGTGGCACCTCCTCGTTTTCCGCTTCCTCGCGGCGCTGGGCATCGGCGGGGAATGGGCCGTGGGCTCGGCGCTCCTTTCCGAGACCTGGCCGCGGCGCTGGCGGCCGTGGATCGCCGCCGTGCTCCAGTCGGGCGTCAACCTCGGCATCCTGATCGCCTGCGCGGCCTATTTCGCCTACTCGCGCCTTCCCCTCGAGACGCCGCGGTATTTGTTCCTCCTCGGCATCGCGCCGGCCTTGATCGTCTTGTGGATCCGCCGCGCCGTGCCGGAGACGGACGAGTGGCGGGCGGCGAAGAGCCGCGCCCGGCGCCGGGAGCCCGGCGCGGGCGAACTCTTCGGGAAGGACGCCCGGCGCACGACGATTCTCACGATCCTCCTGTGCGGGCTCTCGCTCACCGCCTGGTGGGCGTTCCTCTTCTGGACTCCGCAGCACGTCCGCAACCTCCCCTCGGTGGCCTCGTGGACCCACGCCGAGCGCGAGCAGCTCGTGAGCGTCGTTTTCTTCCTCGTGATCCTCGTCTCCATCGGCGGCAACTTCTTCGCGGGCGCCCTCGCCAAGCTCTGCGGCTACCGCAAGGCCATCGCCATCTGCTTCGCCGGCATGCTCGCGTGCCACGCCGGAGCCTACGGCGTTCCGCGGGATCACACCACGCTGATCCCGTGGATCGCGGGGATCGGATTCTTCTCCGGCGTCTTCGGGCTCTTCACCATGTACCTGCCGCCGCTCTTCCCGACGCTTCTCAGAACGACCGGCGCGGGCTTCTGCTACAACATCGGCCGCGTCGCGGCGGCGTTCGGGACCATCTTCTTCGGCCTGCTGAGCCAAGTCGGCGACTTCCGGCTCGCCCTGCTCCTGGACGGGTCGCTCTTCGCGCCCGCCATCCTCGTCGCCTGCCTGATGCCGGAATCCGGGGACGGCCGCCGGCTCTAATTCGGGCGCGGTCCGCCGCCGTCCCCGCCGGGAAGCCGCGCCGCCCCCGGCGGCGGCGCGCCCCCGCGCCGGCCTTCGTTCCCGGCTTCGCCGTCAGTCCTTCGGCGCCCCCTCGCCCCCCATGCCGGCGGCCGTGCGGTCGCAGAACACCTGCACCGCGGGGTGCAGGCGGAGAAGCGAGGCGGGGCAGCGCGTCGTCACCGGGCCCAGGAACGCGCGGCGCATCTGCGCCGCCTTCTCGGCGCCGCCGGCAAGCAACAGGATCTCGCGCGACTGCAGGATGTCGGCCATGCCCAGCGTCAGGCCGTACTGGACCGCGCCCCGGCTCGCGCGCAGCATCGAATGCCCGAGAGAGGCCGGATCCAGCTCGGTCACATGGGCTCCCGTCTCGACCCTATCGCCGGGCTCGTTCAAGCCCAGGTGCCCGTTGCGGCCGATGCCCACGACGCACACATCGATCGGCCCCTCGGCTTTGAGCCGGGCCGCCATGCGCCGGCATTCCCGCTCCGGGTCCGGCGCGCAGCTTTCCCAGGACAGGAAGCGGCGCGGGGCGACGCCGAGGGGTCTGATCAACCGCGCGCGCAGATAGGCCCCCGCCGTGGCGCGATCCCCCCGCGCAAGGCCGCCCCATTCATAGAGCTGGATGAAGCGCGCCCGCGCGAAGAGCGACGGCACGGCGCGCCGCGCCTCGACGAGCAGCTCGTATAACCCCGCGGGCGACGCGCCGGCCGTCACGCACAGCAGCGCATCGGGCTTCTCCCTCACCCGCGCGATGATGCGGTTGGCTGCCGCGCGGCTCAATCCCTCGTAACTCTCGCACACGCGCAACACGCAGGGCTGCCGGGACGGGGCCGGCCGGGCAGGTGCGCGGCGCGCGGACTTTCCACGTCTCGCACTCGCGTTCATAACGCCTCCCTCACGACAAACACCTGTATTGTAACTGCCGGGCCGCGGC
Organism: Planctomycetes bacterium ADurb.Bin069; assembly: GCA_002070955.1. Classification (GTDB taxonomy): domain Bacteria; phylum Planctomycetota; class UBA8108; order UBA8890; family UBA8898; genus UBA8898. The sequence goes on along the minus strand of MWEK01000029.1, from coordinate 33,392 downwards.
GCCGTCCACGCCGAAGCCGGGCGCGGGACGGCTTTTGAACTGCGGGGCGCCCCCGCTCAAGCCTTCGGCGCCCGCTTCGCGTACAGGTCGTTGCCCTTGTCGTCGCAGATGATGAAGGCCGGCAGGTCGCGGACTTCGATGAGCCGAATCGCCTCCATGCCCAGGTCGGCGAAGTCCAGGACTTCGCTGCGCGCGATATTTTCCTGCGCCGCCAGGGCGGCGGCCCCGCCGATGGTGCCCAGGTAAAAGCCGCCGTAGCGGCGGCACGCGTCGGCCGTCGCGGCGGCGCGGTTCCCCTTGGCGAGCGTGATGAGCGAGGCGCCGTGCCGCATGAACTCGGGGATGTACGCGTCCATGCGCTGCGCCGTCGTGGGGCCGAAGCTGCCCGACGTCATGCCCGCGGGCGTTTTGGCGGGACCGGCGTAGTAGATGGGGTGGAGCGCGAAATAATCGGGAAGCTTCCCCGTCGCCTCGAGGATGCGCGCCAGGCGGGCGTGCGCCGCGTCGCGCGCCACCACCAGCGGCCCCGAGAGGGAAAGGCGCGTCCCCACGGGCCGGTTGGACAGCGCCTGCAGAATCCGCATCATGGGCGCATTCAGGTCGATGGGCTCGGGCGGCGGAAGCGCCGCGGCCGCGGGCGCCTGGGGGAGAAACCGCTCCGGATGCTCCTCCAGGCGCTCCAGCAGCACGCCGTCCCGCGTGATGACGGCGCGGATGTTGCGATCGGCGCTGCAGCTTACGCCGATGCTCACGGGACAGGACCCCGCGTGCCGCGGCAGCCGGATCACCCGGGCATCCAACGCCAGGTGCCGGCCGCCGAACTGCGCGCCCCAGCCGCTCTCGGCGGCCATGGCGAGAACGCGCGCCTCCCACTCCGGGTCGCGGAACGCGATTCCCCGCTCGCTGCCCGCCTCAGGAAGCTCGTCCAACCAGCCCGCCGTCGCCAGCTTGAGCACCTTGAGGTTAGCCTCGGGGGACGTGCCGCCCACCACCACCGCCAGGTGGTACGGGGGGCAGGCGGCCACGCCGATGGCGTCGATCTTCGCCCGCAGGAAGGCGTCGAGGGCGCGCTCGTTCAGGAGCGCCTTGCTCTCTTGGTAGAGCGCGGTCTTGTTGGCCGACCCGCCGCCCTTGGCGATGAAGAGGAAGCGGTACTCCGCGCCCGGCACGGCCTGGATGTCGATCTGCGCGGGCAGGTTGTCGCCGGTGTTGACCTCGTCGAACATCGAGCGCGCGGCAAGCTGCGAGTACCTGAGATTCTCGGAGCCCCACGCCTCCGCGGCGCCTTCCGCCAGAAAACGCGCGTCGTCCCCGCCCGTCGCCACGTCCTCGCCCTTCCAGGCCATGACCGTGGCCGTGCCCGTGTCCTGGCACATGGGCAGGACCCCGCGGGCCGCGACGGCGGCGTTCTCCAGGAGTTTTTCCGCGACGAAACGGTCGTTCGGGGAGGCGCCGGGATCTTGGAGAATCGCCGCCAACCGCTCCAAGTGCCCGCGCCTTAGGAAGAACGCTATGTCGCGGAAGGCCTCGCGCGCCAGGGCGCGCAGCGCTTCGGGCCGAACGCGCACGATCGTGCGCCCCCCGTGGGTCTCCACGGCGACAGGCTCGCCCGGGAGGCGCCGGAAGTCGCGGATATCGAAACCGGGAACGGGCAGCAGCGGCTCATAAATCGTCGTCGCCATCGAAGAGCCCTCCGATATCCACCATGTCCTCGAACCCGATCACCTGTCTTCTCCCGACCCGCCCGACGAGGAGATATTCCTTCGAGATCGGATCGTACTTCAACTCCCGGAGCAGCCTGAAATTTTCGATCCGCCCCGAGGTGGCCACGTGCGTGCGCGTGCCCGTGCAGCGGATCTCCCAGTCTCCGACGCGGATGCAGTCCCGGCCCGCGGGGTGAATGGGCACATCCTTGGCGATCACGGCCTTCACCTTCGCCTCCAGGTCCTCCAAGTCGATGGCGGGCCGCTCCCGAAAGTTGATCACGAAGCCGTGGCGCACGTCGGAATGCAGCATCCGCGGCGTGTAACCGTAGTCCTGGGCCAGGACGTGGCTGGTGATGTCCTCGGCCGAGTGGGCCATCAAACGGTACTCGATCGTCTTGTCCACGATCGCCTTGATCTTGTCGGGGAAAGGCCCGAAGACGGTGGGCCGCGCCACGATGATCTCCTCGCCGATGGCGAAGATGACCTGGGCGTTGAATCCCAGCGCCGGGTAGATGAGATCGAAGTGCTCGATGATCACGCGCCGGCCGTGATTCACGGCGGCGTTGACGGCCTCCACGATCTCGTACTGCTGGCGGAAGGCGCGCTCGTAGCGGGCATCGATGTGGAAGGTGTGGCCGGAGAAGGGGTCCGCCGGGTTGAAACCGAAGAGCGGCGTCGGCCGGACGTTGATGCCGTCGTCGTCGTTCGTCAGCTCGAGGCCGGGGAAGAGCCCCTTGATGAGCGTCGATTTGCCGGCGCCCTCCCGGCCGATGATGCCGATGACCAGATCGTTGGGGTTCAGGTAGCGCTGCGCGATCTCGCCCGCGACCCGGTAAAGGCGGATGCGTCCCCGCGGCGCGTAGTAAGTGGCGAAGATCAGCGTCTCGCGGTGAAGGTACGAACTCGGCGCGTTCATGGGCCCTCCGCTAGAACGTGATCCCGAGAAGCGGCGCGTGCTGCTGAGCGCCGTAGATGTCGCTGTCCCCGGGCGAGCCGGAGGGGACCCAGCGCCGCAGCGTGATCTTGATGGCGTCGCAGGGCTCGAAGTACACGATGCCGAGCACGTCCGCCTCCGCCACCCCGTAGAGGGCGGCGATGCGCCGCGCCGTGATGATCCGCCGGCGCCGGAAGAGCCGGAAGTCCCCGGGCGTCTTGAAGATGATGTCCAGCGTCAGCTCGAAAGGCCCCGCGTTCTTGGAGCGGATCACCTTGGCGACTTGGGGCAGAGTGCGTCTCACGGGCGGCCTCCGCGCCGGCCGCCGATCGCGCGGATCTCGCGCCGGAAGATGCGCTGATCCTCGACCGGCATCAAGTGGTACACCGAGAACTCGTACGCCGCGCCCATCTTGGCGTCCGAGGGCGAGAAAGGGAAGGCCAGATTCCCGGCCGTCGCGATGCGGCCGGGATAGCCGTAGTGAAGCAGCGTGGAGCGCGTCACGCCGCAGATCGCCTCGGAGTCCGCCGCGGTGGGGGCGACGGCATCGATGACGATGCCGAGTTCGTGCGCCGGCCGGCGCCGCCGCGGCTCCCTGGCCCCCATCACGCCGTCGCGGCCGTAGACGTGGAACGTCACGCGGCCCGCGATTTTGTCGGCGCCCAGGATCGCCTCGACCTGGGCCCGCACGCCGTCGAGGATTTCGTCGATGGCGCCGATCATGACGGGGTCGCGCACGCCCGCGATCGAAATCGTCCGGTAGCCGATCTTCCGAGCGCCCTCCAGCTTCACGCGGTAGTCCGGCGCCGGCTCGAACCGGCTCCCCCGCACTTCGACGCGCCCGCCCGACAGCTCCCTGAACGCGCAGTCCTCGAGGTTCAGGACTCCGCCGGGGCCCGGCAGATGGTACGGATCCGATTTCTCGTAGAGCGTGTGGGCCGCCGTCGACGCCCGCGTGAACCGCCGCCGCGGGTTCAGGGACTCCAGCACGAAGGAATCCCGCCGCAGAACCCCCAGCACGCAGTCCGCGCCGGAACCCGGCGTCGCCGCGATGGCCGCGCATTCCAGGATCTTGCCCATGTGGAGCGCCAGGCCGCGGTCGAAGCCCGCGCGGATCGCCGGCGCCGCGAACACCGCCGGATCGTAGCAGCGGCCGCACAGGATCACCTGGCAGCCCGCCTCGAGGGCGGCGCACAGGGGCTCGACGCCCATCTGAGCGACGATGCGCGCCGAGGCGTCGAGCGCCGCCTCGGTGAGCGGCGGCACGCACGGGAGCGGCGTGACCGCGCCGCGCCGCATGGCCGCGGCCACGACCTTCCGTGGCATGTCGGCGTAGACGACGCCCAGGGTGAAGGCGAGGTTCTCCTCGGCCGCGATCTCCTCGATAATCCCTCGACACCACCGCACGTGCGGCCGGGCGCCGGCGCCGCCGGCCGAGCCGATGACCACGGGAATTCCGCTCCGCACGCCGTGGACCAGCATGAAGCGCAGGTCGCGCTTCACCGCCGCCCGGTTCGTGAAGGACGTCCCCGCCCCGAGGTAGTACGGCCCCGGATCGGTCGACCCCGCGTCGACGCCGATCAGGTGCGGCCGGCGCCGCATGCCCCTCAAGAAGGACGATGCCGGAAAACCGTAGCCCAGGATCGCCGTGGGCGCGAGCACCCGGAATTCCGATGCCCTGGCGGCCACGCTCACCCCCTGCCGCGTCCCGCGGCCGGCCCGCGCCTCGCGGCGAGCAGCGCCAGCAGCCGTTCCATCTCGTTGCGCACGAGGGAATATCCCTCATCGAAGCCCATGCCCGGCTTGGCGAGGAACCGGTGGGCGCCGGCGGCCACCGCCAGATGCACGCACACCCGCGTGGAGACGTCCGTCTCGTTGCAGGTGCCGCCCTGGTAGGCCTCGACGCCGTGGCGCTTGCAGTAAAGCACGCTGTCCACCGTGTTCTGAACGCCGCCGAGAACGGGCGTCTTGATCTGGGCCATGTCGCAGGCGCCGGCGTCGACGAAGGCGCGCACATCCTCGCGGGTGTTGCACCACTCGTCGGCCACGGTCTTGACGGGCACGCCGGCGCGGCGCAGGCGCGCGCGGAGCTCCGCCATGGTCTCGATCTGCCGATCCCGCGCCTCGACATCCACCGGCCCCTCGATGTACAGGGGGAACTCCGCCGCCGTTTCGGCCAGCGCCGCCAAGTAGCCCACCATGGCGTCGAGGTTCAGGCCGAAGGCGGCCCCGATGGTGCCGTACACGTCGATGTGCAGCACGGGCCGGTAGGAAGGATCGAGCCGCAGCGCGCGGATGCGCCCCACGAGCCACCCCAGGTACTCCGCCAGCTTCTCGCCCCGCCGCCCGAGTTTCTCCTCCACGCTGTTGATGAGGGCGTGCGGCAACGCATCGGCCTGTTTGAGGATCATCTTGTCGGCGTTGACGTAGCGCTCGTCGCCCGACTGGCCGAGAATCGGCACGCGGGCGGGCGGCGCGTCCAGGGCGTACTCCTCGCGGATCACCTCGCACTTCGTCACGCGCCGCGCCAGGGCGCGGGCCTCCAGCAGCGCCTGCGACACGCCGTACCTCACGGCGGGGTGCAGCCGCCGGCCCTCCTCGAGCTCGATCGCTTCCACGCGGGCCGCCATGTCCAGGAAGGGCTCGATGGCCGCGCCCTCGAGCAGCGGCCGGACATGCATCTCGAGCGCCGGCAGCCATTGCTCCGGGCTGAAGAGCGGATCGCGGCCGCCCGCCCCCGAGTACTGCACCGCCGCGCAGTCCCCCACCGCCGTCTGTCCATCCTCCAGGACGAGCACCACCGACAAGCTGCGGCCGGCCTCGCGCACCCGCCGGAAACCCTTCGTGACGGGCGCGCCCTCGTACACCGCGCCGTCCAGCCGGGCGCCGTTCTTGATGGCGCGCTGGTCGTCGAAGAAAAAGCCGGATACGCCCGGCACGAACAGAACCTGCGTGATTCTCACCGTGGTCGTCCTTTCAATCTGCCTTTGCTGATGGCATAGATGTCGTCCGTCACCATCTGGAAGCCGACCGGCCGCCGCTCGGCGCGGGCGCGTTCCTCGAGGCGCTCCCGGTGGTAATCCCGGATTTCCGCGCTGAAGGGCAGCGCGCCGCTTCTGAACAAGCGAATGAAGCCCTCGTTGTCCCGCATGGGCAGGACCCTGCCGCGATTATAGATCGACGGCGCGAAGGGCACATCGAGCAGCCCGTCGGCGAAGGCGCGCACCACGCCGCGGGCCCAATCGCCCTCGCCCGCCTGCCACACCGCGTCCAGCAGGCACTTGACCTCGGACTTGATGAGGTCGCTCTCGCGCCGCATGGCCTCGTGGTCCGTTCTGACGACCTGATCCTGCAGCATGGTCACAATCTGCCGCGTCGCCCTCAGCCCCTGGGCGTTGGCCTCCTTGGTGGGAATGCCCAGCGCCTCGTAGGGCGTCTTCACGATGATCTTCTCGGCCTTGGCCAGAGCGGCCACGGCGGCGCCCAGCGCGATCACCGCGAAGGCCTTGGCCTCGTCCTCCGGGAACCCCCCCATCCACTGGTGGAAGACGAGCGTCAGGTGGAAATCCACGAAGCCGGCGGCGCGGAAGTACTCGTGGGCCTGTTCCCGCAGGGCGTGCATGGCGGCGAGATCCTGGATCAGGTTGCCGCCTTGCCCGTAGCCGAGGGTGAGGGATTTCACACCCTGCTGGAGCGCGAGCAGCCCCTCGATGATGCCGATGGCGTTGCCGATGCACGGCGGGATCAGCGTGCCCGTCAAGGGGCCGAAAGGCTCGCGGTTGATGGCGGCGCCCTGGTCCTCGTAGAACCCGGCGAGCCGGTCGACGTACCGCCAGTCGCGGATCGATTTCTCCAGGGGCACATCCTTGGCGTAGGGAATGTTGTAGGAGATGGCCCCGCCCTCGAAGCTCGTGAAACCCGCCGCGAGGGTGATCTCGGCCAGCAGACGCGCATCCGGCGTCCCGTGCCGCACTTGGAGCGGCCGGCCGACGCTCTCCACGATCTTGCGGCAGCCGTCCACTCCGTGGTTCACCGCGGGGAAGCCGTTGAGCAGCGCGTGGCGCTCGGCCAGCGACATCTCGATGCCTCGCGCCGCCTCCGTGTACCGGTTCTGCCGCGTGTAGGCGTCGATCGTCGTGGGGAGGACATCCGCCTCCCCCTCGGTCTCAAGGTACTTGAGGAGCTTGATGTGCTCGTCGATCAACGGGACGCCCGCCCGCGGCTGGAGCAGCACCAGGTTTTCGGCCTGCGCCACGCGCATGGCCTGCGGGAAACGCTTCCCCACCGGAAGGGCGCGGTGGTACGCCACCGCTTCCTCCAGGCGCACCGCGTTCCCCGTGGGCCATCCCTGCAGCACCTGCTCGCGCTCGGTCTGCATCTCCTCCCAATCAAGCCGCGTAGAACTCATGGCCGTCGATCCCGTTCCCGCTCCACGCCCTCAGCCACCGGGCGCAGCCGAGCGGCCAAAAGCTGCGCCGCCTCGCGCGGCCACTCCGCCGCCAGCGACCCGATCAGGGGGACGACGTGGTCCCGATCAGCATACAGGACGGGCGCTTCCGGGAACAGGAAGCGCTCCTCGGGCTCGGGCGCCAGGGCGGCGAGGGCGCGGGCGAGGAAGTCATCTTCCGCGTTCCGCGCGAGGTAGCCGCCCGTTCCGATCGCACGCGTCACCCCCCGCAGGTCCTTGCCGCGCTGCACCCACGCCTTTCCCCCGGCGGTGTAAACGGCGCGCATGGCGCCGGCGTGGCGCTTGAGCGCCAGCGCGGCGCAGGCCCGCGCCATGATCGCATCGAAGCGCGACTCCTCCGCCGAGGCGGGCGCCTGCGCGGGGCGCTCCGTCACGCGGGCGATGTGGGCCGCGAAGGCCGCCGCCTCCTCCGGCGGCGCCGCGGCGAGCTCGCGCTCGATCAGCGCGCGGCCCGATTCCCAGAGCGCCTCCGCGCTGACGCGCAAGCCGCAATCGCCTTCCACCGTGCGCGTCAGCCGCGGCTCGCGGATGCCGTGCAGAACGACGCCCGGCTCGCCGCGGAACGGCTCCACGGCGGAATAGCAGTCGGTCGTCGCGCCGCCGATGTCCAGGACGCACACATCGCGCCACTCAGGGCATTCCTCCGACAGCGCGCGCACCATCTCGTACACCGCCAGCGGGGTGGGCTTCGGGTCGGTTCCCAGCGCGGCGGCCAGGGCGGCTAGGCCCTTGCCCTCCACGATCCGGCGGAGAAACACCCGGCGAATCGCCTCGCGGGCGGGCTCGACTCGGACGACCCCCACCTCGGGCATCACGTTGTCGGCGGCGATGCAGTTCCTCGCGGCCAGGATTTCGACGACGGCGTCCCGCGCCGCGCGATTGCCCGCGTACAAGATCGTCGACGTGATCCGGGCGCCGGCCAGGGCCGCGGCATTCGCCAGGTTGTGCTTCTCATCGCCGCCATCGGTTCCCCCCGTCAGGAGCACGATGTCGGGATCGAGCGCCTCGAGCGCCGCGACGTCGGCCGCCGTGAGGGTGTACGCGAAGCTCTTGACGACCTTCCCGCCCGCCGAGGCCGCCGCGAGGCGCGCCACGGAAAGCGTCAGATCGGGCACGATGCCGATGGCGGCGATGCGCAGGCCGCCGCGGGACGAAGAGGAAAACCGGACGGCCGCCTCCCCGGGCGAGAAGCCCGGCTCGCGCGCCCGCGCCCGCGCGGCCACTTCCTTCCTGACCGTCTCGAATCCGCGCGCGAGGTCTTCCGTGGTCGTGGGCGCTTCGGCCCGCGCGACGAGCCGCCCCACCCCTCCCTCGAAGCCGAACACCGCGCCCTTCGTGAAGGTCGAGCCGATGTCCACGCAAACCGCCCACCTAGGCGCGGGCATGGGCGGCCTCCTCGATGTCGGCGCGCAGGAGCGCCGCCGCCGCGTCCAGATCGACGCCGGGCGGGAAGACCCGATCGAACCCCATGGCCTTGAACTTCGCCTCGACTTCCGCGAACGGCCGCCGGCCGACGACCAGGTTGCCGCCGACGTACAGGAGCACCCCTCCCAGGCCGCGCTCGATGCACCGCCCCCTGAAGCCCGCGCAGTCGATCTCGCCGTGGCCGTAGAGCGACGAGACGAGGATGGCCTTGGCGTCCGACTCGATGGCCGCGTCGATGAACTCGTCCTGGCTCACCATGACGCCGAGGTTGACGACCTTGAAGCCGGCGTCGGTGAAAAAAGCGTCGAGAATCGTGTTGCCCACCGAGTGGCAGTCGGCGCCGATCACGCCCAGGACGATGCAGTGGGGAGGCCCGGCGGTCATACGCCCGTCTCGTCGTCGCGCGCGTCCTCGTGGGACGCAAAACCCCGGCGCAGGCAGTTCTCGGTGACCGTTTGCGGCGTCATGAAGTGTTGCAGGTAGTCCAGGCCGCCGCACTGGGTGCCGTCGCCGCTCAACCTGAAGCCGCCGAAAGGCTGCCGGCCGACCACGGCGCCGGTGATGGGCCGGTTGATGTAGAGGTTGCCGCAGGCCAGTTCGGCCTTGGCCCGGGCGATGTGCGCCGGGCTGCGGGAATAAAGCCCGCCGGCCAGCGCGAAGGCCGAATCGTTCGCCAGGGCCAGGGCCTGCTCGAAGTCCTTCGCGCGCGCGACGCTCACCACCGGGCCGAAGATCTCCTCGCGGAAAAGGCGGCTCTCCGGAGGCACGTCCACGAAGATCGCGGGCGGCGCGTAGCAGGCCTTCGGGGCGGCGGGCACGGCGCCCTCCCAGGCCAGGACGGCCTCGCGCCGCCCGGCTTCGATGAGGTCGAGGATGCGGCGCTGCGCCTCGCGGTCGATGACCGGCCCGATGAGGGCGCCCGGCTCCTCGGCCGGGCCGACCCGCAGCGACGCCGCCCCGGCGATGAAACGCTCCAGAAACTTCTCGTACCCCTCCGCAACGACGATGAGCCTGGAAAGCGCGCTGCGCTTCTGGCCGCTGTAGCCGAAGGCCGAGCCCAGCGCTCCGGCCACGGCCTCGTCCAGATCGGCGTCGCCGTCCACGATAAGGGCGTTCTGCCCGCCCATGGCGCAGATCGTCGTCTTGAGCGACTCCCGGCCGGGCTCCGCGCGCGCCGCGGCCGCTCGGATGCAACCGCCGGTCTCCGTCGAGCCCGCGAAGGCGATGACGTCGACGCCGGGATGCGCCGCCAGACGCTCGCCCGCCACGGCGCCGCGGCCCGTCACGAGGTTCACGACGCCCGGAGGAAACCCGGCTTCGGCCAGGAGATCCAGCAGGCGCGAAGCGATGATGGGCGCCCGATCGGAAGGCTTCAGGACCGCCGTGTTGCCCGCCGCGACCGCGGCGGTCGTCATGGCGACCGGGGCGGCCAGCGGGAAGTTCCACCGCGTGATGACGGCGCACACGCCGCGGGGGCGCCAGAGGCGGACGTTCGTCTCGCCGGGGACGATCTGCGTGGCTCGCGGCGCGAGGAGCCGCCGCGCGGCCGCGGCATGGAAGCGGCACAGGTCGATCGCCTCGGCCGCCTCGGCATCGGCCTCCGCCCAGTTCTTGCCGGCCTCGAGCGCGAGAAGCGCGATCAGCTCCGCCCGGTGGCGCCGCAAGCTCTCGGCGAGGCGCTCCAGGAGCCGCGCCCGCTCCTCCACCGGCCTGCGGGCCCACGCCTGCTGCGCGGCCCGCGCGGCGGCCGCGGCCGCGTCGGCGTGCTCGACGGCGGCGCTCGCGGCATACCCGACGATCTCCTCCTGATCCGCCGGATTGCGTGACGGCGTCCAGTCGTTCGTCGCGACCCGCTTCCCGTCGATAACCAGGCCGTGGCGCGCGCCCGATCGCGCGCGCAAAACCCCGAAAGCGGCGCGGATCGCGTCGCGTTCCTCCGCGGCGCCCAACCGCAGCGGCGGCTCGTTCCTGAAGCCGGGCGCCCCGGGCGTCACCGGTTCGGGGGGCACGACGGCGGGGGCGGCCGCGGCTTCGCGCGCCGCCTCGGCGGGATCGCGGAGCAATGTCTCGCGGGCCACGCCCTTGGCAAACGCGTGGGCCAGGAACCCTTCGTTGCTCGTGTTCTCCAGCAGCCGGCGCACCAGGTACGCCATGCCGGGAAGCAGCTCCCCCACGGGACAGTACATGCGCACGCGGCAGCCGGCCTGAAGAAGCGCGGCCTTGATGGCGTCGGCCATGCCGTACAGGACCTGGAATTCGATCTCCCGCCGGTCGATGCCCAGACGCTCCGCCTGGGCGAGGGCGTGGGCGATAGACCGGACGTTGTGCGAGGCGAAGGCCGCCGCCAACGCGTCGCGGTTCTCCAGGAGAAACAGGCTCAGCTTCTCGAAGTTGACGTCGCTTTCCGCCTTGCGCTCGAAGACGGGCACGGGCACGCCGGCGCGGCGCGCGATCACGGCCTCGTAGTCCCAGTAGGCCCCCTTGACGAGCCGGACGGTGACGCGCCGCTTCACCCGCCGGGCCCACTCCGCGAGCCCGCGGAGATCCTCCTCGCAGTCCTTAAGGTAGGCCTGCAGGGCGATGCCGCACTCTGGGCCCGAGGCGAACTCCGGCTCGGCGAAGATGGTTTGGAAGAGCCGCAGCGTCAGGTTCTTGAGGGCGTAGCTCTCCATGTCGAAGTTGATGAAGGCGCCCAGATCCCGCGCGCGCCTCAGGAGCGGCCGCAGCCGGCCCGCGAGGACGGCGACGGCCGTGTCGGGATCGGCGGCACAGATCTGGGAGTAGAAGGCCGAGACCTTCAGAGAGAGGTTGACGCGGGGCTGGGCGCCGCTCGGCCCGGCTTCGCCGGCGCTCGGCGCCGGCCACGCGGCGGTCTCGCGCCCCAGGAGCGCCAGGAGCTCGAAGTAGCGCGCCGCGTACTCGTCGGCCTCCTTCTCGCTCACCACCGCCTCGCCGAGGACGTCCACGGTGAACGCCGCGCCCTCGGCGTCGAGCTTCTTGAGAATCGCGACGATCTCCGCCGGAGCGTTCCCCAGCATGAACATCCGCGCCATGCCGGCGACCTGCGACTTGATGCCGCCGCCCAGAAGCCCGCTCGCGAAGCTCGACGCCTTGAGCGCCACGCGCAGCGCCGGATTGAGCTTCACGCTGTCGTTGTCCAGATACTCCTCGAGGTGCCGCGCGATCTCACGCGAGGACGCCAGCGCCGGCAGGACATCGACGAAGCGGAAGAGCTGGACCTTGAAGCTCTCGTCCTTCATGGCCCAGTCCATCATGGCGGCGTAAAAGCCCTTGGCGCTGAAAATCGACGGGGCGCCGGCCTTGTCGATCAGTTCGAAAAGCCGCGTCCCCCACTGCCGGACGCAGGTCTCGAAGGAGGCCGGCGCGCCGCTATCCGCGGCGGCGCGCGGGGCGGCGGCCCCCCGCGATGTAAGCATTCTCAAGCGCATTGTGTTGCTCTATCTCTCGTGGTGTGGAACGGCGGGAGTCTCCCGCGCAGTCCAGTGTACGCAGGCGTGCGGGCGCCTGTCTTGTCCGCGCCGCCAGCGGAAACTGAGTTTTCGGCACAAACGGGCCGACGAGGGCGGCGCTCAAGGCTTCGCCGGCTCCGGATCGATCCCCGCCGCCCAGGCGCAGCCCCGGCGCATGAGCCTACCCACGGCCTCGTTGTAGGCGCGCGCGTCGTGGCCCAGCACCGAATGAAAAACCCGGCCCTTCCCGTAGGGGAGCACGAAGGCGATGGGATACACCTTGCCGTCGACCTTCGAAACCGCGTCGGCGACGACGTGAATGGCCGCGTCGCCGGCCAGGCAGGTGTAGAGCTCATCCAGCGTCTCGAAGGACGCAAGCCCCTTCGTGATCGGGTGGTCGGGATCCGCGATCCGCACTGTGAAGACGCCATGGGGGTCGTGGCCGCGCAGCTTGGGGTCCCAGACGCGGCCCGCCAGATCCTTGAACTCCGGCCACTCTCCATCCCACGCCCCGCAGGCGAAATGCGTGAGAACCAGGCCCTTGCCTCCCGCGACGAAACGCGTCAGGTTGGCCCGGGCCTCGGGGCCGGGGCCGGGCTTTTCCCAGTCTTGGAAGTGGAGGATCACCGTGTCCCAGAGGGCGAGCTTCGGGGACGCGAGCGCCTCGGGGTCCTCGACGATGCCCACCTTGAGACGCGCATCCTTCTCCAGCAGCTCCTTGAGGCGCGGCGCGGTTTCGCGCCACGGGTGGCCCGGATAATCGATGCCCGTCACGATGAGCACCTTCGTGCCCGCGGCGGGGGGATCGAGCTCCGTAGGCGGCGGAGCCTCGGCGGCGCACAGCCACGCCGCCGCCGCCAGCCCCGCAACGCCCGCCGCGAATCCTCGCCGCCTCAGGCGGCCTGTCCCGACCTTGTCCGCACCCGCGTTCATGCCGTTCTTCCTTTCATGCTTGCGCCGTCCCGATCCGCGCGCCGCGCGGCCGCGGCGGCGCGTTAGTCGTTCGCCGGTTTCCAGAAACGAGGCAAGTAGCCGTACTTCGGGTCCCGTTCCACCACCGGGGCGTCGGTCAGTTTGTAGGGCACGGTGGACACGTAGCCCGAGATGCCCTGGGCGATGTCGGACACCTCGATCAGGAAGGCGTCGGGCATCTTGCCGTGGATGCTGGTCTCATAGCAATCGCCTCGGTCCCGCATGAGGTATTGGTACCACATCACATCGCGCCACTCCGCGTTGTCGCTGTACGCGATCCACAGGCTCACGTTCTTGATCTTGGCTCCGCCGGCCACCTTGGCGCGGAAAAACGTGCGACCGGCCTGGCGCTCGTGCGCCACGTCGCTGATGCGGCTAAGGGGGCGGCCGTCGAAGGTGTGGGCGACCCACATCAAGAAATCCAGGTACTGGACGGGGTGGTAAGTGGAGTGCACGTAGTTTGGGATCATCTCCACCGTCAAGGGGGCGCGCAACTGTTTTTCCATCAGCGTCACGTTGAACATCTTGTAGCCGCCCTCGTTGGTCACGCCGAGGTAGAAGACGGGCACGGAGACCTGGTCCTGGAAGAAGGGGTAGTAGAACGAGAAGGCCGGGGTAGGGCGGTCCGGCGTGTAGATGCCCTCGTTGCCCATGATAATGGCCGACGCCACGCGGCTGTCCATGGCGGCGGCGACCACGGCGCTGCGCCCCCGTTTCGAGTGGCCGCCCACGACCGCCGCGACCTCGGGCAGGCCGAGGATCTCCTGAAAGACGTTCATGGCTTGGATGTAAACCACCGCCAGTTGGCAGTTCATGTTGTAGTAGCTCTTGCCGGTCTCCCTGGCGAGCCGCCCGAGAATGCCGATGTCGTTCTCGATGGAGCCGCCGTCTTCGTATTCGCCGGGGTTGGCCAGCACCATGGTCGGATAGCCGGTGCGTGCCGCGATGGGCTCGCCGTACTCGGCGACCTCGTGCTCCTGAGCCTCGCCGGTGCCGCCGCCGTAGATCACCACTCTGCCCTTGCGCGGCGGCGCTGCGTTCCGCGCGGCGTCGGCGGGCATGAGGATGACACAGGGGTGCCCCCACTTCTTTCCGCCGATCCGCTGGCTCCAGAAGTGGGCCCGCACCTTGCGGAGCTTCAGGGAAGGATCGGTATCGCTGGCGACGATCTCGTCGGACTTGATCGCGAGGGCGCGGGGAACGACATGTTCCTCACGGAGAATCGGCCAGATCTCCCGCGGCTTGGGGATCGTCTTGGCGGCTTCGCTGAAGTCGGTCAGGTTCTCCACGCTCGCCGGCTGGGCGTTTTCGGCCGCCGCCGGCGCCACCGTCCGGCACAACGCGAGGACAAGCAACGCAACGCCGCAAGAACTACGCCTCATCGCAAAACCTCCTCAATTCCGGACGGGTGCCGCGTTTCAACATCCCCGCCAATTCTATGCGCCGAGGGTCGGGCGATCAATCCAACGAAGCGCGCCCCGGCGCCCGACCGGTGGCCGGAAGGGGCTTTTTCGGGCACAATGGAACCGACGCCATCCCATCGATGGCCTCGGCGAGACACGTTGAAAGGAGCGGTCATGGCTGGAGCATGCTTGATTCTGCTTCTGGCGCCGTGCGCCGGGAATGATGCGGCGCCCGCCGAGGAGCCGCCCGGCGTCGAGATCGCGGGCGAGTGGGCCGTGCGAATCCTACCGGGAACCCTCGAGGTGGCCGGGCAGGCGGTCGCTATCCGTTGGGCCGTCGAGCTGCGCGTCGAGCCGGCGACGCTCATCCGCGTGCGCGACGAGAAGCACGACTCGCTGCCGCTCTTCGACCAGGCGGCCGCGCCCTGGGCCAAGGGCGCGAAGCTCCGCGCTTTGACGACGTGCGAGACGACGGCGGCGGACCTGCTCGTTCCCGAAAGCTTGGCGCTCAAGTCCGGGCCGGGCGGGGTGGCGCGCTACGCCGCGGGCAAGGACTACGCCTTCGACCCGCGCTGGGCCGCCGTGGGCCGCCTCCCCGAAGGAATCCCCGAGGACGCTCCCGTTTGGATCGACTATGACTGCGGGTGGGGCCGCCTCGACGCCGTGGTCGTGGCCCGCGACGGCGCGGTCAGAATCCGGCGGGGCGCGGCGCACAACGCGACGCCGCTGCCTCCCGCCGTCGCCGCCGACCGCGAGCGAACCCTCGCCCACGTGTGGGTGCCAGGCCGGGCGACGCACCTCACGCCCGAGAACCTCTATCCCATCCTCGCGGAGCGTTACGCCGAACCGCCGCGCGAGGGCCCGCCGCCCGCCGCCAAGCTGCTCCCGAAGACGTGGGCGAAGCTGCTCGCGGGCGAACCGCTCCACGTCCTGGCATGGGGCGACAGCGTGACGGCGGGCGGCGAGGCGAGCGAGACCGCCCGCCGGTACCAGAACCGCTTCGCGGCGCTGCTCGAGGAGCGCTTCCCGAAGTCGCGGATCCGCCTCACGACGGCGGGCTGGGGCGGGCGCAACTCCGACCACTTCCTCGCCGAGCCGCCGGGCGCGCAGTTCAACTTCGATCGCGCCGTCATCGAGCCTCGGCCCGACGTCGTCGTCATGGAGTTCGTCAACGATGCCTGGATGACGCCTCCCGTCGTCGAGGAGAAATACTCGCGCCTGCTCGACCGATTCCAGGCCGCCGGCATCGAGTGGGTGATTCTCACTCCGCACTTCGTGCGTCCGGACTGGATGGATGCGTCGTCCGTGCGCGTCGAGACGGACCCCCGTCCCTACGTGGAGGGGCTCAGGAGGTTCGCCGCCGCCCACAACGTCGCCCTCGCGGACGCGGCGCTGAGGTGGGGCCATCTGCTCAAGGAAGGCATTCCGTACGTGACCCTGCTCAGCAACGGCATCAACCACCCCGACGACCGCGGCCACGAGATCTTCGCCCAGGCGTTGATCGCGCTCTTCCGCTGAGAAACGAAAGGACCGTTCATGCTCACCGCGCGCTGTCGCAAGCTGCTTCCCGCCGCCCTCGCGCTGGCCTGGCTGGCGCCGGCGTGGACGTCCGCGGGCGCGCCCCTGTCCCTCGAGAAACCGCTGCTTGCGTGGTATCCCTTCGACGAGCCTTTAGGGGGGCGCTGCGCCGACATCAGCGGCAAGGGCGCCGATGCCGCCGTCCAAGGCCGCTACGTCCTGGCCATCGACCGCGCCGAGGGCGTCTTCGGCAACGCCCTGCGCTTGGCCGGACGGCACCGGCTCGAGGCCTCCGCCGCCCTCGCCTTCGGCCCCATGGAGGCGATCACGCTGTGCGCCTGGACGCTTCCCGCGGAACTGGACGATTTTCGCGAGATCTTTCGCAAGGAAGACGGCGAGGACCGCGTCCTCTTCTCCTTCCAGGAAGGCGGGACGGTTCTGTCCCTCGGGCTCAACGTCGGCGGCTACGTCGAATGCGACGCGCCCATCGACCCGGCGGCGGCGCTCGACGGCGCCTGGCACCATTGCGCGGCGACTTTCGACGGGCGGCATTTCCGCGTCTACTTCGACGGCAAGCTAGCGGGCGAGCTCGCGCGGCCCGGCACGATCCAGGCGGGCGGCCTGGCGCGGGGCTGCATCGGGTCCCTGGAGGGCAGCGAGTGTTTCCAGGGCCTGCTGGACGATTTCAGGATCTACGCGGCGGCGCTCTCGGCCGACGAGATCGCGGCGCTTCACCGCAACGGCCGCGAAGCCCTCGCGGCGCGGCCCCGGGAGCGCGACGGGGGCGAGCCCGACCTCCCGCGGCGCCTCCTCGCCCATTGGACCTTCAACGAAGCCGCCGGCGCGACGGCCCGCGACCGTGCCGGTTCGACCGGGGCCCGCGATGCCCGGGCGCAACGTCCGCTGCCGCGGGTGACCGGCGTCCATGGAAACGCCATCGAGCTGCGGGGCGAGCACGCGCTCGCCGTCGCGCTCGGTCCGGACCTCGCCGCGGCGGCGGCCGGCCTCTCCATCGCCGTTTGGGCGCGGCCGGCGGAGCTCGGCGGCTTCCGCGAAATCTTCCGGCAGGAATGCGACGCGCGGATTCTTTTTTCGTTCCAGGAGAACGGCACGATCCTCTCCTTCGGGCTCAACGCCGGGGGCTATGTCGAGTGCGACGCGCCCATCGACCCCGCGCGGCTCCTCGACGGCAACTGGCATCACTGCGCCGCGGTGTTCGACGGCGCCGCGATGCGCGTCTACCTCGACGGCGCTCCCATCGGCGTGCTGGAACGGGCGGGCCCCGCAACGCTCGATCCGGCGGCGCCGGCCCACATCGGTTCGTTGAGCGGAAAAAGGGAGCACTTCCAGGGCGCCCTCGACGACCTGCGCATCTATTCGGAAGCCCTCGAGGCCCAGGAGATCGCGCGGCTTCACCGCGCGGGCCGCGCGCGCCTCGAGGAGCGCGCCCGCGGCCTCCAACAGGCCCTCGGGGAGTTTTACCGGCGCGAGGCGACGTTTGCGGAGACGCTGGCGCGCGCCGGAGCGATCCTCCGCGCCGGCCGCGCCGCCTTCGACCGCGAGCTTGCCGGCGCGTTCACCCGCGCGCTCGCCGCCGACTTCCCCGAGGAAAGCCGCCGGCTCGGGGCCGTTACGGGGGCGCATCCCCTCGATTACCTCGCGTCGGCGGGCGACGGACTGCAGACCCGCGCGGCGGAGCACGCCGTGGAGCTTCTCATGGAGTACGCGCCGCTGACCCCCGAGCAGAAGGCGGACGCGACCCTCGCGGAACGAGAGCACTGGCGCGCGGCCGAGGCGATCCGCGCGCGCCTCGACGACCTCAAGTCGCGGGGCGAAGCCGCGCGCGATGCGCCCGACTGGATCCAGATCGTCCTGGACGCCGGGCCCATGATCACGCCGCGGCCGGCGACGCACGAGGCCGTCGCCCCTTACGTGCGTCCCGAGACGCCCGCGACGCGGACGCTGAGCGCCGCCGAGGCGGACGCGGCCCTCAGACGCGACTGGCTCTACCAGGCCGACGGCAGCCCGACGCCCGAGCGCATCCTGCGGGAAATCGAGTGGGCCCGCAAGCTCGCCCGCCGAATCGCGCCGGCGGGCGCGCCCGACCTCGCGCCGGAGCTTGCCGAGCTGGACACGCTCGCCGCGCGGGCCGCCGTCCTGAAGGCGCCCGACGCGGAGCTTTACTGCGCCGTGCGCGGCGTCAAGCGCGCCATCGCCTTCAAAAACCCGGTCGTCGATTTCGACAAGGTGCTCTTCGTCGACATGCCGTACCCTCAAGGTTCCGAATGGCCCCACGAGACGCGGCACAGGCTGGGCTACATGGCCGTGCCGGGCGGACGGCTCCTCGTCCTGGAGGGCCTGTCGCCCGCCGGCCGCCTCGCCCAGCTCATGCCCAAGGCGCCGCTCCACGGTTCCTTCTGGCGGCCGGATCTTTCCTGGGACGGCCGGCAGGTCCTCGTCTGCTTCAAGCCGCACAACGAGAAGTCCTTCCACCTCTACGAGATCGGCATCGACGGCGAGGGGCTGAGGCAGCTCACGAAAGGTCCCTTCGACGACCTGGATCCCATCTACCTTCCCGACGGAAAGCACCTCATGTTCTCCACCACGCGGGCGCACACCTACGTCCGCTGCATGCCGCCGACGAACGCCTACATCCTGGCGCGCTGCGACCGCGACGGCCGGAACATCTACCTAATCTCGCGGAACAACGAGCCGGACTACCTGCCCTCGGTGCTGGACGACGGCCGCGTCATCTACACCCGCTGGGAGTACACCGACAAACCGCTCTGGCGCCCGCAGAAACTCTGGAGCGTCAACCCCGACGGCACCCAGGCGGCGATGTTCTGGGGGAACCAAAGCGTCTGGCCCGACCTGGTCAAGGATGCGCGCCAGATCCCCGGAACGACGCGCGTCATGGCGACGGGAAGCGCCCACCACAACTGGTTCGCAGGCTCGGTGGCGATCATCGACATCGCCGCCGGCCTCAACTTCCCCTACGGCATCACCAAGGTGACGGCCGACGTGGCGTGGCCGGAGTGCGGGAACGGCCCCGTCGATCCCATCGAGTCCCCCGAGTACCACGCCTCGGGCAAGTACGGCGCCTACTACTCGCCGTACCCCCTCGGCGAACACGATTTCCTGGTCTCCGCCGAACGCAACGGAAAGTTCGTGCTGCTCCTCATGGACACGGAGGGCAACCGCGAGCTCGTCTACGAAGGCACGCACCACATCTTCCACGCCATGCCGGTGCGGGCCCGCCCGGCGCCGCCGGTCATCCCCGATCGCGTGGCGTGGCCCGCCCGCGAGGACCGGCTGCGGCCCGCCGGCGGCACGATCTACAGCGCCAACGTCTACGAGGGCACGCCCGCCGAACTCCACGGCAAGGCGCGGTTCCTCCGCGTGCTGAGCATCGACTCCAAGACCTACACTTACTGGTACAAGCGCCCCTACATCTCCACCGGGCCGGTCGTCTCCGCCGTGCAGTCCGAGGGCGTCAAGCGGATTCTCGGCACGGTGCCCATCGAACCCGACGGCGCGGTCGCGTTCCGCGCGCCGGCGGGCCGCGCGCTCCATTTCCAGCTTCTCGACGAGCGCGGCCGCGCGCTCCAGACCATGCGCAGCTTCACGGGCGTCATGCCGGGCGAGCGCCGCGGCTGCCTGGGCTGCCACGAGCTGCACAGCCGCGCGCCGGCGAACGAACCGGCCGGCGGGGCGCTCGCGGCCCCCGTGCGCGCCATCGCGCCGCCGCCCTGGAGCGATGTCACGGTGAGTTTTCCACGCTACGTCCAACCCGTCCTCGACACCTACTGCGGCAAGTGCCACCAGGGCGAGGGCGAGGCGCGGGCGACGCTGGACCTCACGTCGCGGCCCGCCTTCGATGTCTTCACCGAACCCTACTTGACCCTCATCGGCCGGCCGACGTGGGGCCGCCCCTACGAGCGCCCGGCCGACGCCGGCCCGGGCTTCGGCATCGCCAACGTGCTCATGGTCGAGGGCTTCGGGACGCTGGACCCCCGGGCCTACGTGACGCCGCCGCCCATGACGCATCTGTCCTACAACAGCCCTCTGATCGAGATCGCCTCCAGCGGCGCGCACCACGGCGTCAAGGTGGATGAAGTGAGCCTCGCGCGCCTCGTCGCCTGGATCGACGCCATGTGCCCCTACATGGGCGACGACGAGATCCGGCGCATCGAGGATCCCGTATTCCAGGGCGTCGACTGGCTCGCGATCAGGCCCCGGATTCGCACGGCGCCGGTCATCGTGCGTCCGGGGCCGGTCGACTGAGCGGCTCCGCGAGGCGGCGGGCCGGTTCTCCGCGCTTGACGGCGGCCGGCCGCCGGTGGTCTACTGGCCGGTGGATCGAGGAGGCACGGACATGCGACCGACAGCCGTCATGCGCCGGGAGTTTCTACGGCGCGCCGCCGTGGCGGCGGCCGCCGCCGCGGTTCCGAGCGCCCTGCCGCGAGCGCGGGCCGATGCGGAGGATGCCCGGCGGGCGGCGCCCGCGCGGGAGGGCGCCAAGCGCGTCTTCGCCGCCGCCTTCACCCACGAAACCAACACCTTTCACCCCGTGAAGACGACGCGCTACAACTACGCCCGGAGCGAGCCCGGCCATTTCGATCTGGCGGCGTGGCGCGACGCGGGTCTCGTCGTCGTGCCCGGCATCGCGGCATGGCCGGCGGGCGGCGGCGCCATCGAGGAGAAGGCCTGTCGCGAGGCCATGGACAAGGTCGCGGAGTCTTTGCGCGCGGCGCTGCCCGTCGACGCCGTCTTCCTCCGGCTCCACGGCGCCATGTTCGCCGAAGGAATCGGCCCCGCGGAGTCGGTTCTCGTCGAGGAGTTGCGCGCCATCGTCGGCCCGCAGATCCCCATCGCCTGCACCTTCGACCTGCACGGCAACATCCCGGCGCGCCTGGCGCGGGCGGGCGATATTCTCGTGGGCTACAAGACCGCTCCGCACACCGACGCGGCGCAGACCGCCGAGCAGGCCGGGCGGATTCTCCTGGAGACCCTGCGGGGCGCGGCGCGGCCGGTGGCGTACATCCTCCCCATTCCCATGATCCTCCAGGGCGAGAAGGCGATGACGACCTGCGAGCCTTTCCGCTCCCTGGTGGAGGAGGCGCGGCGGATCGAGCGCGAGGGCGTGCCGGGGCACGCGGCCCGCATTCTGGCGGCCACGCTGTTCGTCGGCTGCGCCTGGACCGACTCCTTCGACACGGGCATGTCCGTGATGATCACGGCGGACGGCTCCCGCGCGGCGGCGCGCGCCGCGGCGGTGCATCTGGCGCGGCGCATCTGGGACGCTCGGCGCCGGTTCGACTACGGCTGCGAAGCGGCGGAGCTCGAGGCGGGCGTGGCGCGGGCGTTGGCGGCGCCGGAGCCGACGGTGCTCCTCACGGACAGCGGAGACAACGTGACCGCCAGCACGCCCGGCGACCTGCCCATCGTGCTGCGGCACTTGGTGGAGCGCAAGGCGGACCGCGCGCTCGTGTCGGGGATTCACGATCCCGCGTCGATCGAGCGCTGCGCCGCGGCCGGCGAGGGCGCGAGCGTGCGCCTTGCGATCGGCGCCTTCACCGAGACCCGTTTCGGCCCGCCCTTCGACGTCGAGGCGAAGGTGGTGCGGCTGGTGAACCGGCCCCGCGCGGCGGTCATCGCCATCGGCGGCGTGACGGCGGTCCTGGGCCCCGCCTTCTTCGGCGGCAAGCGGGACTACGAACCCTTCGGGCTTGATCCCACGGCCTTCAAGATCGTCGTCACCAAGTGCGGCTACGCCTACCCCGGCCACGCCGCCATCACGCCGCGGCACATCATGCTCCTGACGCCGGGGGCGGGCGACATGCGGATCGAGCGGCTCGAGTATGTGCGGCGGCGCAAGCCCTTGTTCCCCTTCGAACCGGAGACGACCTTCGACCCCGAGGCCCAGTGAGCCGCGGAAGGCCGCAGCGGGGGCGGTCACGCGCAATCCGGATCCGGGGCGCCGCCCGCGGGGGCGATCCGGCGTTCCTCGACGTTACCGTCCTCGCCGGCAACGGGGCAACCGGCAATCCTCCCGTGCCCTCGCCCTTGGCATACCATGCGACAGTCGGTCCCGTTCAGCTCTTCGCGGACGCGCCGCGACGGCCTTGCCGGCGCCTCAAGGCCTGACCTGCTTGCCGCAGGACCGGCAGAAGCGATCGCCGGGCTTGAGCGGGTTGCCGCACTCGGTGCAGAATCCGGCGGCCGGCCTCTCGGGAGCCTTGTCCTCGGTCCGCGCCTCGGTCGCCGCCGCGGCCTTCGCCTCGGGCGGCGCCGCCGTGCTTGCCACAGCCTTGAGGTTCACGACGGCATCCGCGTTGAAGGTCACGTGCGTGACCGCTTCAGTATTGATCCAGAAGTCCTCCTCGAAGACCTGGGTGAACACCGGCGCCCGCAAGCGGTACTTCCCCTCGGGAAGGACTTTCGCCTCTCCGAAGACGCCGCGCGCCGCCGCGCGACCCGCGGTGTCGAAGACCTCGAATCCCTCGGGCAAGCCCAACACGGCCGCGCGAAGCTCCCGCAAGAGAGCGGAGGCATCGCCCGCCGGCCAGTACTTCCCCCGCGCCTTGGCGCAGATGCCCTCCAGCTCGCGGCTCCAATCCTCGCGGCCGATGTCGAAGCCGACCACGTGAAGCGTGACGTTCTTCACCTTTCCAAGCTCCTCGGCGGCCTTCACGGGATCCCTTCTCGGAAAGGTGTCTTCCCCTCCATCCGTGAGAAGCACCGCCACGATCGGCTGGTCCTCGCGGACTTTGGCCAGATCCTGCGCCGCCTTCTCGAGGCTCAGGGCCAGCGGGGTCTTCCCCCGCGCGCGCAGCGTCTTGAGCTTGGCAATGAGGGCCGGCCTGTCCAGGGGGCCCATGGGGATCAAAAGCTCGGTGTCCTCTCCGGCGCCGGCCTCGATGGAGCGCTTCCGGTGACCGTAAACGCGCAGCGCCACCGTGGAATCCTCGGGCATTTCCTCAACGAGGGCGGCCACGGCGTCCCTGGCGATGTCGAACTTCTGCCGGCCTTCCATCTCGTCCAGCATGGATCCTGAGGCATCCAGGATGCAATAAAACCGCGGTTGCCTGGACAGGGCGATCGCCGTCTTGAGGGTCCCTTCCCCGCCGCGCTGGAGTTCGCCCCTGAGCGCCCTCGTGGCTCTCGTCAGGAAAAGGAGAGCGAAACTGGTGGCGAGCCGCGGATCTTTTTCGTCGGAGCTGCCCACCCAACTCCCGTCGGGCTTCTGGGCGGAAAGAAGGTACCGCGCGCCCAGGGGGTACCATTCGTTTTCACCCACAAAATCGATGTTCAAGATTCGGCCCACCCGCTCCAGCGAGTAAAGATAGTAATAAAACCAACTTTGCGACCCGGGGTGCGTCGTGACCGAGAAGTTGGCCGCCAGCCAATCCAGCCCCCTCCGGATGCGGTGATCCTGCATGCCCCCCTGCTCCCCCAGGGCATTCATGCCGATGGCAAGCGAGCAGATACCGGCGCAGCTCATGCTTCCGTAGGACGAACCCGTGGTGTAACCCCAACCGCCGTCTTTACACTGGCGCTCGCTGTAAACGGAGACGCTGCGGCGCCAAACTTCGGCGTCGAGCTTGAGCCCCATATTCGCGGCGGCGTGCAGGCCCAGCACCGCGTATTGCGAAAGCGAGTTGTCGCCGTCCGAACCGTTTTCCCAGCCGGTGATGCGCGCCATGCCCCGATCGGACTCCGCCGAGCCGTCCAGCGGGATCCCGCCGGAAACCCGGATGGCGCGGTCGGACGCGGGATCCTTGAGCACATTCTCGGGGAACCTCGCGGAGTAGTCCCAGGAGCCTTTCACGCCTTGCCCCTCGAGGAGATATCGGATCGCCTGCCCCAGGACGGGGATGTATGCCGGGTCGCCGCAAGCGTCGATCAGCATCCCCAGGATCCCCACCTCGTAAGTGCCCATCTTCTTTACGTCGATGCGCGGGAAGTAGCCTTCCAGCTCACGCTTGAAATCGGGGAATTTTTCGTCGGCCCCGGCATGCACGAGCGCGAGAGAGACGAGGATGTGCGTTTCGTAGTCTCCGAGCTTGTACCTCCCCTTCGCACAATCCTTTTCCTTGACGTAATTCCAGAGAAACGCCGCCCCTCGGTCGATGGCCTGGTTCACCGCCTCGTCGGTGAGGCCCACTCCGGCAAGCCCTTTCGGCACGAGCGGCGGCTTGGCCGCGGCCGCCGGCTCCTCGCCCTCGGCCGCGACCGGCGCTTTTTCCCGCTCGGGCGGCTCCGCCTCCGCCGCGGACGGCGGCTCCCCCTCGCCCTCGACCGCGACCGGCGCTTTTTCCCGCTCGGCCGGCTCCGCCTCCGCCGCGGCGGGCACATCCTCCTCCCTGGTCATCTCCTCGGCAGCGGGTGCCCTCGGCGGCTCCGCCTCGATCCCGACCACCGCGGGCGCCTCGAGCGCCTTCAACTGGAGCACATCGGCCAGCGACACGCCCGCATACGCCAGGCGCGGCCGCGTCTCGCGCGCGTCGATTCGGAAAACCGCTTGAAAGGCCCGGCGTTCCCCCGCCGGGATCCACAGAAGCTCAGCCGGCGGGTGCGCGCCGCGGGCCGACGCTGCATCGATCTCGATCTGCCCGCCATCCTCGGCGGCATACTTGAGCTGCTCCGGCGCCTGGAAGAACTCTCCCCGCGGGCCCTCGTTCGCCACCGCCAGATCCAAGACCAGGAAGCGGCTGCCCTCGCCGGCATGCTCGCCGGCGAAATCCGGCCGAGCCTCCTGAGACGTCACGGCCACCCTGAAATTGTCATCCACCACGGAGGCCAGCGGTTTCCGATCGGGAAGCTTGGGCCGGGTTCCCTCGATGTTCAGTCTGATTCCCGTCGGTCGGAGCTCCTTGCCCCCATCCGGCGTGCGGGCGTTGGGAAAATCGCAGCGAAGCTCGAGGGACCGGAAGGCCTCGGGAGCCAGGAAGACCACGTCGCCTCCCGTGGGTTGGTCAGGCAGGAATCGGGGCTCCGCGGGAAACGTCGTGAGGGCGTGAGGCGCGTATCCATATTCCCCGTCTACCACGAGCTGGAGATACTTCCAGGCATCCTTCCAGTCCGCGACGGTTCCAATGGCTGCCTTGGCGCCTTTGGCCGCCTTCGGATCGAAGATCGAAGCATCGACCTGGAACGTGAAAAGGCTCCGAGCGCGGAAGTCCAGCTTGACGAAGATCCTCTCCTTGCCGGCCGCCAAACCGCGCAACTCACCGGACTTTTCCACCGCCAGAATCGCCGCCTCGATAAGCTCGTTCTTCCCCGACGCCACGATGCTCGCCGGCGGCTCCTTCTCGACTTGCGCCGGCCCCAGGAGCGGGATCGAAATGTGCCCGTGGGCGTAATCGTAGAAACGAAGCTCCAGGACGCGCGGGCTCCGCGCGGGAGCGTCGAAGCAAACGTTTCCGCGCAAGCGGGATCCAATCCGCTCCAGCTTGAAGTCCGCGACGGGCAGGTACCCGGGGGGCGGCTCCTCCCCGGCGCTCAAGCGCGCCACCTCCCGGCGGTCCAGCACCAGGTAAAGGTGATCGCCGAGAACCGGAACCCGGTACTCCGTCGGGAGGCGCCGCTCCCGAACGAGGGTCAAGGGGATGATATTCTCCCACTCCAGGTCGGCCACTAGGAGCACCCGGCCTTCAGGACATCCGATGCCGCCGTACTCCGCGGCGACTCGGACGGCATGCACCATCAGCCGCACCGCGCGGTTTTCCCCCGACAGTCCGAGCCTAACCCGGCTCCCGGGCTCGGGAGAAAGCGCGAGGGGCGGAGCAGGCTTTCCCTCGGTCTCCGCGGCAAGCAGCTTTTCGAAGACCCGCTCCTTCTTCCAAGCGGAAGCCACGAGCTCGCCGAGCTCTTCGGGCAACGTGGACGGAGCGGGCAAGTTCTCTTGGCGCAGGTTCGCGAGCGCGCCTCTCGCGTCCAGCTCGAAGCTGACCCGCGCCACCATGGCCTTGGGCGCCTGGAGGAGAACGCTCTCCTCGAGCTGGAGAGGCTCGGGATCCACGATGCCGCTCCCCGCGGCCACGCAGGCCCGCACCGCCGGAAAACGCCGCAGAATCGAGGCGGCGGCCGTCCGGTCCATCCAGGCCAGGACGACGATCGCATCGCACTCCTTCGCGAGGCCGGGCAGAACTTCCGCCAGGGCGTCTTCGGCGTTCCTCACCTCCAGCCCCGGGGGCATCCGGCGCGGAGGAGCCGTCACCCCCACCACGCCGATGGCGGCCCCCGGGACCTTCACCACCACGTGGGGGCGCGCGAGCCTTTCCTTCGAGCCCGAGGCGAAGACGTTGGCGGAAAGCACGGCGGCTTTCGACGCGGCGGCCAGCGCCCGGATAGCCTCGGCGCCGGCGTCCAGGTCCACGGCGCCCAAGTTGGCGGCGGAGTATCCGAGGCCTTCCAGCAGCCGCGCCGAAAGCTCGTTCGATCCGAAGGCAGCGGAGCGCCCTTCGTCCAGCCAGCCGCCCGCGTTCGCGAACAAACCGGAGCCCCCCTCGGCCGGAGCCGGCGTCAAACCCGCGGCAAGGGACAAAACGATGGTTTTGGTTTCCGACGGCTCCGCGCCGGCCGGGAGTCGGGACGACAGGAACGGTGCCAGGACGCAGAGCGCAAGCCCCGCCGACCGCCCGCCGAGAATCCGCCGCGCCATGACTTCCCCCTCTAGAAAGTGATCCCTCCGAAGGCGCTCCCCACTATGCCCTTGCCGCCAAAGGCCCAATTGATGGCAACGTTACTCAGGACGCTCGCGCCAAACTTCACGATGGCGCCCGCGAGAGAGCCCGGCGCGCCCAGGGCCATCAGATTGATGGTTCCAAAGACGACGCACCGCCCGAACTTAGCCACTAATCTCTCGCCGGCATACTTCTGGTCTCCGTGTTGCTGGTCCCAAGCCATGTCGGCCACGCACCAGGCCACTCCAAGAACGAACCGGGCCGGCGCTGAGGCGCTCCAGTACTCCACCAGAGCGCCACCGGCGCCGCCGCGGAAGCGCCCCACCAGCGCTCCTGTTTCGGGATCCAGCGACCACCAGGCTCCCTGCACGCCGGCAGCGCCTCCCGGGACGCCGTCTTGCTCCGACATGGCCGGCGCGATGATGACGCAGCCCGGTTCGTGCGCCCGAACCCACTCCGCGTCCGCGCGCGTCAGGGCCGGCGTTTCCACCGCGCCGTCGGCCTCGATCGAAACCCAGCGCGCCCCCGTGAGGCGGGCGCGCTCGAAGACCGAGATCGGGGAACGCACTATTCCGCCGGGAAAGGATTCCCCGAGCGCCATCGCTTCAGCCACGGTGTCGAAGACCCCCTGGGCGGCGACAGCATCGAGCGCGGCCACCTCCGCCGCGGCTTCCACCGGCACGAAGCCGACGGCGTTCTCGACCAGATCCACCAGGAGTTCCGATGAGAAGCAGCAATCCCCCGGCCTCATGGCCAGCTTCCGCTCGAAGACCATTACGTTGGGTCGGTCCCAGAGGAGACGCAAGCGGCGGTCGGCGGCCAGCGCGTCGCTCAGGTTCTTCTCGCGCAGGAGGGCGATGGCGGCCAGGGCCGCCGGAAACGGAGTTTGCATGCGCGAAGCGAGGTCGTCAAGCGCCGGCTCCGCGCCGGAGGGAGCATCGAGGACCTCCAGGACGGGCTTCCACGCGCTTAGCGTGGCTTTCAGGCCGCCGCGGATCGCGAGCGCCACCGTGAAGGGCTGCGGCTGAATGAGGATTTCCCAGGTGAGGATAGGAAGGCGGGAGCTGTCCTTGGCCGCGTCCTGCTGCGAGAAGAGAGTCCGCCGGTGGGTCCGCGCCGTAGCCCCGGGCCATTCGAAGGAAATCTCGGCGTCCAGGCTCAAGAACGACGGCTTCGCGGCGCCGCCTTCGTCGCCCAGCCCGCTGAAGATCTTCCCCAACGCCGAGCCGATTTGCCGTGCCGCTTGGACGCGGCCGTCCTCGGCTACAGCGAAGGTGTTGCCCTCGAAATCGAAGGCCTTCGACGCGTAGCTCTTGCCGCCGGACTGGAGGGTTCCCTGGAACTTCTTGGCGCCGCGGAAGACTTCCAGGATCTTGCCGGCATCCATGGCGACCAGCTTGGAAAGCTCCATAACATTTTCCGCCGGGGAGATGTCCAAGGACGGCAGCTCGAAGAGCGCCTCGTCCGCCGCCAGGGGGACCTCCAGCAGCAGTTCTTCACCGCCGCCCTGGGTTCGGTAAAGGAGTTTGAAAACCACGAAATGGCGCGCTTCCTGCAGATCTTTCTCCGTCACCTCCGACGCTTCCGTCGCGGACTCGCCCGGTTTCAGCCCCGGGAAGGTCGCGTCCAGGTCCTGCCAGGACTCTTCCTCCCCTCCCGCCGCGATCTGAACCCAGTAATGCTCCGCGGCTCGCGCCTGGAGCTCCTGAACCCAGGCGGCCGCGGTCTTGGTCTTCGTCAACTTTCGGAGATCCACCTCCGAGCGGAGCCGGCCGAGTTCCGCTTGAGCCGCCTCGCGGATGCCTTCCTCGAGGCGCTGCGACTCGCCGCTCGCGCGCGCGAAAAGCTCCCGGACAAATTCGGGGCGTAAGGCCGCCCTTTCGGCAAATTCGCGGCAAACTGCGGCTTCCTTCTCCTCGTCCGCCGGCAGGCGATAGTCGCCCAGGGGGCCAGCGAGAGGATCCTGGCCGAGGTACTTCGCGACGAGGATCTCGGCTTGCGCGGGAGTCAGAGTCCCCTTGACCAACCGCGATCGGCGGCCGCTCGCCGAAAGCATCGCGTTAAGAAGGAGGCTCTTGTCCAGGGAGTTGCCCGCCCGGCAGACGAGCGTGCCGCGCGGGCCCCGCAGGAGACCCTGGTAAGGCTCGAAAGCCACTTCGCCCCCCACGAAAGCGAAGATGCGCGCCGGATCGCCGCCGAGCTCGGCGGCTTTGCCGACCAAGTCCGAAGGATCCAATTCCGGCCGCCGCAGCTCTTCTTCCCCGATAACGATGAGTCGGTTCCGGATCTCCCGCGCCAGCGCGCGCTCGTCGCGGCCGTCCGCTCCCGCGGACTCCGCCGCCGAAACCGGAAAGGCAAGCACAAGAAGGGTGAAACTGGACATGGCGAGCGGTATCCGGCGCATGGAACACCTCCCTTAAGCATGCCGTCCATGAACGTTCGCCGGCATTGACATATAACGCGCCGCCCGTTGGTCGGCGGCCCCTTTCGCATGAGCATCACCGGCAGTGTAAGCGCGCGGGTGGAGGCGATCAAGAAAAAAACCCGCCGTGGATTTCGAGGACAGAGGAGAAATTAACGGCGCCCCGACCCCCGCAAGCCGCCGCCCGAGCGCGACCGCCGCGTCGTTACGGATAGTCCTGCCGCGTCGGCCGAACGACGATGTCGCTTATGTGCACGTGAGGCGGCCGGGTGACGGCGTAATGAATCGCGTCGGCGATATCCGCGCCCACCAGGAGCGGGCCCCAGTTGTCCTCGAACTTCCGCACCTGCTCGGCGCTGTAGCCCGCCCCCGCCTGGAAGCCGCTCAGCGTGATGGCGGGTTCCACCAGGGACACGCGCACGCCTTTCGGCCCCACCTCGCGGCGCAGGGCTTCCGCAAGCCCGTGCACCGCGAACTTCGAGGCGCCGTACACCGCGCTGAAGGGCGAGACATGCCGCCCGACGACCGAGCCGATGATCACGATATCGGCCGGCGCCTTGGGATAACCCTGCGCCTGGGCGCTCACCATCTTCCGCGCGGCTTTCTGGAGCAGCGCCAAGGCGCCGCGCACGTTGATGCGCCAGACATCGTCGAACTGCGCCAAATCCGCATCCGTGACCGAACCTCCCAACCCGCGGCCGGCGTTGGCGACCACGAGGTCGGCTTCCCTGCCGAAGCTTTCGCGGGCGGCGGCGAAGAGCCGGTCGATCACTGCATCCTCGGCGGCGTTCCCGGCCACGGCGCGGAAGGCGGCGCCGAGCTCCTTTTCCAACGCGGCCAGTTTCGCGGCGGTGCGGCCGCTCCCGGCGACGCCGAAACCGGCGGCGACGAACTTCCTGGCCGTGGCTTCCCCGATGCCGGAGGTGGCGCCGGTGACGATCGCGACGCGCGCGTGATCAGGCATGACGTCCTCTCTTTCTCGAACTTAGGGCGGCCCGGACGGCCCTAACGCGGCGTTTCGCATAGAAACCGCTTGAGCGCCTCGAGCCTATCGGTGTTGATGAGATCGACGCCGGCGGTCTGCATCGCCTTCCAGCCGGCCGGACGATCGGGAATCGACCAGAAGCGAAGCCGGCGGCCTTGTTCGTGGGCCCGCCGCGCCAAGTCCGCCAGCTTGTCGCTTTCCGCGGCGGGCAGATCGCCTTGGCCCCGCCACGTGAAAGTCCGGGAGAAATCGGCGCTCACCAGCGGGATCAGCGCGGCCGGCGCGCCGGATTCCAGGTCGGGCAGCCGGCCGTCGATGAAAGCGAACCGTTCGCTTTCCCCGGCGAGCACTTCCACGGGTCGGTTTCCCGAGATGATCACCGTCACGGCGCGCTCCGTGACCGTGCCGCCGCCAAAGCTCGTCAGAACATCGCCGTACTTGCGGAGCAACGGCCGGAGCGCGGCGTAGAGCGCCGCCCCGTCGGTCTTGAAATCGACAAGCAGCGTCACGGGCGGGCCGTCGCGATACACGCGCCCGCCGTTTTCCCGCGCGCGCTGCGCCAGGGGCGCCAGATAGAGCGACTCCAGCGTCCGCCCTCGGCGGAGGCTCAGGGAGGTATGCCCCACGAGCAGCTCCGCGCCCACCAGGAAGACGTCCGCCTCGAGGGAGCAAAACCCCTGATCGAGCGCATCGAGAAGCGGCCGGGGCTGCTCGTAGTCGTTGTGCGAATGGGCGTTGGGAAGAGGCCGCACCGCCGGTTCGGCCGCCTCGGCCGCCCAACCGCGGGCGGCGCCGGCACCGATGGCGATCACCGCCGCGGCGACGAGCCGGCGCGCCATCAGCTCCGCCTCCAAGGCTCTTCGATCACCCGCGCGCCCGGCTCCAGGGCCATGCGCGCCCCGGACGGCATGACGGCGGTCGCGGCGACACCCGCGGGGATCTCGACTTCCAGCCGGAAGGTTCCGCCGCGCACCTGCCAGCGGCTCGCAATGCGGCCGGGCGGCGCGGCCACCGCGCCTTCGGCGCCGGTGAGCGGTCCGGGTTCCGGCGCGATCAGAACCTGCTTCCACCCGACGCTCCCCGGCGCCTGGCGGATGCCGGCGACGTAGCCGTAATACCACTCGATCACGTGGCCGAGCATGCAGTGATTGAGGGACTGGTAGCCGTCCATCGTGGCATCCCAGGTCTCCGGAAGCGACGTCAGCCCCTT
Organism: Planctomycetes bacterium ADurb.Bin069; assembly: GCA_002070955.1. Classification (GTDB taxonomy): domain Bacteria; phylum Planctomycetota; class UBA8108; order UBA8890; family UBA8898; genus UBA8898. The sequence continues at coordinate 2,191 of MWEK01000029.1, read as the reverse complement.
GCGCAAAATCCCGCCGTAGCTGCCGACTCCGTCGCGGGCGTAGACGCGATGAAGGCAGTCGGAGCGGCCCGCCTCGGCCAGGGCGCGGATGAAATACACGTGCCCCACGTCGCCCGGCGTCTGCTGCCAGTTGCGTTTTTCCAGATCGGCAATGATCTCCGCCACCAGGGCCGGCCGGTCGGCCGACGGCACGACCTCGGCGCACAAGGCCATGGCATTGGCGCATTGCGGGCTGCCCTTGTTCGCCAGCTTGCCCGTGGCGGGGTCGCGGAAATGCCGCTGGAAGTCGGCGGCGATCCGCCCGTGCATGGCGCGGTACTTGGCCGCCTCCGCGCCAAGGTCGAGGACCTCCGCCGCGCGAGCCGCCGTGAGAGCGCAAAGCGCCCACGTGGCCGTGGCCGAAAGGCGCGTCGACGTGAACCGCGAGGGCCCCGGACCGTGGCCGTGGCCGTAATCGTACCAGTCGCCCAGCCCTCCCGGCGCGAGCCCGTCCTCGGCCGCGGTCTGAAGGTAGTCGGTGAAGCGGCGCATCATGTCGAAGTTGTCGCGCAGGATCCCCGCGTCGCCGTACCACTCGTAGTGGTGCCACGGAAGCCGCACGGCCGCCGCGCCCCATTCCACCGTCCAGGTGAAGGCGCCCGGGAAGCGGCCGGCCGGGTAGTTCGGGGCGACGGTGAGAACGCGCCCGCTCGGCTCCTGGGCATCGCGGATGTCGCGCGCGATCTTGGCGAACCACTCGCGGCAATCGTACCGGTACTGGAACGTGGGCACGAGGAGGTAGGCGCATTCGAGCCACCCGAGTTTTTCCCGGTGCGGGCAATCGGTGAGGACGTAGCTCGTGTTCGAGCGCATCGCCCAGTCGACCAGGCGGTGCGTGGCGTTGAAAAGCTCGCTGGAGCACCGGAAGCTCCCGATCTCGGGCAGCGCCGTCCGCACGTGAATGAGTTCGAGCGACCGGATCACCGGGAGGTTCCCGGGATTGGCGCGGCCTTCCGGCACGGCGCCGGCAACCTCCACGAACTGCATACCGAGATAGAAGAACACCCACTGGTGCGTGAACGGCGTGCCGTCGGTGACGAGATCGCAGCCCACGACGTAGGCGCCGAACAGCCGGTCGCCGGCGTTCTTGTGCTCGCCGCAGCGGAAGGAGACCTTGTCGCCGGGTTTGCCTCCCGCCAGTTCGACCCGGAGCTGCGCCGAGCAGTTCTGGGCGAAGCTGTAGAGGAAGACCCCCGGCGCCGGCTCCTTGACCGACACGGGCGCGAAGCGCTCCAGGGCGCCGAAGGGCGGCCAGGTCTGCGGCGCCAGGTCCGACGCCGGGCCTTCCGCGACGCGCGCCGGTTCCCAGGCCCCGGCTTCGACGCCCGGGCGGTCCCAGCCGGCGCGCGCCCGGCGCGCGTCGAAATCCTCCCCCCCGAAGATGTGCGAGAAGGTGACGGGGCCCTCCGTCGTCTGCCACGTTTCGTCAGTGCCGATGCGCGCCACCGCGCCGTCGGCCGCCTCGACGATGATTTCCGCGCGGAGGAGGAGCGGCTCCGCGGCCAGGCGCTGCGGCCCGTCCTTGTTGTAGCGGCCGGCCGGCGGATTGGGATTGTGCCAGAACGAGTTGCCCAGCATCACTCCCACGCGGTTCGCGCCGGCGTGCAAAAGCGGCGCGATGTCGTAGTCGCGGTAGTAAATCGTCTTCTCGTACTGCGACCACGGCTGATTGATGCCCGTCGCGGACAGGCGGACGCCGTTGACCCTCGCGTCGTAGTCGCCCAGCCCGGCGATGCGGAGCTTGGCCCCGGCGGCCGGGGCGTCGAGGTGGAAATCCTTCCTGAAAAGCGGCAGCGCGCCGGACGGGCGCGCCGGCGGCGCGATCCACCGCGACGGGCCGAACGGCGACGCCCCCTCGCCGGCGGCCAAAGCCCCCCCCGCCGAGAGGGCGGCCGTGCACGCAAAGGCGACGAGAATCCTCGATCTCATAGGCGCTCCACTCCCGGGTCGGTCCGGCCGCGCCTCGCGTCCCGGAAAGCCGCGGTCGGCCGCACGGACCAGCGCCCAGTATACGCGGCGCGGCGCAAGCCCGGCAACCGGCCGCGGCGAACTCCGAATCGGGATCCGCGCGGAACAAGAGGCGGTTGCGCTGTGGCGCTGCAGGCAGGACGACTGAGGCGCACCGAGGGCCCCGCAGGTACAGATGAGCGCT
>MWEK01000028.1 GCA_002070955.1 Planctomycetes bacterium ADurb.Bin069 | reverse complement strand
CGGCTGGCCGACGGCGGCCGGATTGCCCGCGGTGGACTGCAACAAGAACGGCGTTCCCGATGCCTGCGACATCGCGAGCGGCACCTCGAAGGACGCCAACGGCAACGGCGTTCCGGACGAGTGCGAGGGGCCGGCCGAGACGACCTTCAAGCGCGGCGATGCCAACGCCGACGGCAAGTTGGACATCGCCGATGCCGTGCGAGTGCTCGGCTACCTCTTCGGCGGGGGCGCGACGCAGCTCGACTGCCTCGAGGCGGCGGATGCCAACGACGATGCGATGGTCAATATCGCCGATGCGGTCAAGATTCTCGGGCACCTTTTCGCGGGCACCGGTCCGCTGCCGCCGCCGTTTGCGGACTGCGGCGTGGATCCGACCGCCGACGGTCTCGGCTGCGAGCGTTTTAAGCCCTGCGAGTAGCGGAACCGGAGGCGTCCTCCGCCGGGCCGTCTCCGCACGGCCGGGGTTCCGGCTCGTGAGCGAACCGGAACCCCGGCAAGCGGAGATGCGGGAGAAGGCGGGCTTCCCGTCCCGGTTGCAATCGCCCGGAAGCCGGCCGCCGGCTTGGCGAGACCCGGGCAGGCCGCTGCCGTTCCGGTCTTCGGGGTGCCGTTGCCGCGGCGGTCATTCGTGAAAGGGGTGAACGTGCCGCGCCAGGCGCCGCCGGAGTGGAAGGCCGGTATGCGGCCTTCGGCGACATCGCCTCGCCGGCGCCCCGCACGAACTCGTTGACGCAAGCCTGCGGGCGGGAGCGATTTTGCGCCGAGAACCGCGTACGGCTGCGGCGCGGTTCCGACCGCCGACAATCTCGGCTGCGAAAGCTTTTCGCCCTCCCGGCAGCGAAACCGGCGGCGTCCGCCCTAGGGCACGCAGGTCGCCGGACAGTCCGGGATCGGCGTACAGGCCGCGCCCAGCACGTGCGGCGGGCCGTTGGCGAACAGGCGCTGCAGCAGGTAAACGGCGTCGGCGATGTCGATCTGCTCATCGCCGTTGGCGCTTATGAGCGCGAGGTTCGCGGCGTCCTCCGCCGTGCCGTCCCCGCAAGGCAGGGTTTCCGGATCGTGCACGAACAGGAACCCGAGCAGGCAGACGACGTCGGAGATGTCGAGCTTCCCGTCCTGGTTGCAGTCGCCCGGGAGCTGGCCGCCGCCCTCGCAGGAGTCGGGAATGCCGTTGCCGTTCAGGTCATCGGCCGGACCGTTGCCGTTGCCGCAGCGGTCGATCGTGAAGGTGTCGAGCGTGCCGCGCCAGGTGCCGTCGGGGTAGAAGGCCTGCATGCGGCATTCGGCGACATCGCCGTCGACAATGACCTGGACGTACTCGTTGACGAGCCCCTTGTCGATCCCGTTTCCGAGGGAATGGAATCCGCCGACGGTCATGTGCGGCCAGTCCACGGTGTACGGCTCGGTGTGGTCCAGCCAACTCCCGCCGCCCGTCACGCAGTAGTACGTGCCGCCGAGAAACCCGCGCTCGTACTCGTGGGTGTGGCCGCTGAAGCAGGCGTCGACGCCGTAACGTTCCAGCAGGGGCACGAGCGTCGCCCTGAGCTGCGCGTTGCCGTCGATCCATATCTCGCAGTAGGGCGGAACGTGGATGAAGAGAAAAGTGAAGCGCACGCGGCGCCGGACGGCGGCCTGCAAATCACCCTCCAGCCAGGTGAGAATATCGGCCGTGGCGGTGTTGTAGTCGATGCACACGAAGTGGCACTGGGCGTAGTCGAAGGAAAAGCTGCCCCAGCCCGGGTCGAAGCCTTCGCGTTCGCCGCTGGGGTGATCGGCGAATTTCCGGATCACGGCGGTTTGTCCGCGGTCGTGGTTGCCCCAGGCGATGAACCACGGCGCCACTGGCCCCAGAGCGGGCACGATTCGGTCCAGGTAATAGGCATGGACCCCGGTGTAATCCTCTCCGGACTCGGCGATGTCGCCGGCGCTGACGGCGAAGTCGACGCCTACCTGGGCCATGTGGGCGAACATCGCCTTGGTGGGCTCGTAAGGGTCGGGCAGGTATGTGCCGTGGTTGGTGCCCTGGCTGTCGGACCAGACGGCGAAGGAGAAGGGTGCCGCCTCGACGGGCGCCGTCTTGAACCGGCCCTCGACCGCAGGGACGTCAAAACCCGTGACGCGATAGTCGTAAGTCGTGTCAGGTTGCAGGCCGTCCAGGACCGCGCGATAGACGTAGCTGGTGGCGCTCACCGGTTGGGAGACGGCCTCCGCCGACCGATCACGGGCGCCGGCGGTGCCGTACTCGACGACGCACTCGGTGTCTCCGTCGAGTTCCCACATGACGGTGATGCGATCGGTCCGCACGTTCTGGAGGTAGGGCGGGGTCACAAAGGCGAGGAAGATGTCGCCGGCGACGTGGATGTGTTGGACGAACGCCCACGGCGAGGTCGCGCCGTGCTCGTCGCGCGCTTGCGCCCGGATCGGCAGGTAGTCCGTGCGGTTGTACGCATGCTCGAGGACGAAGGGCTCGGCCGTATCCTGGAAGGGGCTCCACGGCGTGACGACGCCGTCGCCCCAGTCGATGCGCACCTGGATAAGATCGCCATCCTCGTCAAGGGCTCGGAAGGTGAATTCGTGGGTTTCCTGCCTCACGACGCGGCTGGGGCCCGCTGGGGCGGAAACGACGGACGGCGCGCGGTTCGCGGGATCGAAGGCTCCGGGCCCGCCCAGGCTCAGCGCCTCCGCCGCGGTGAGCGGACGGTCGTACACGGCGATCGTGGACACATCGATGAGGCCGTCCTCGCCGTCCTCATCGGCGCAGAAAAGGACGTCGGGGCCCAGGGCGAAGCGTCCGTTCGCCGGCTGCGCCACCCCCTTGAGCACGCGCTCGCCGTCGAGAAAGAGCTCGTAGACTCCGGCCGGATTGTCCACCGACACACAGAGGCGATACCACACGCCGGCGGCGACGCTTCCAGCCGGCGAGTAGCCCGTCGCGGCGGCGCCGATGGCGCCGTCCGTCCTGATAAAGCACTCCCCGTCGTTGAGGTTCTCCTGGTCGGTTTGGAAGAAGCAGTGCCAGGGTCCGTGGGCCGGCACGCGGAAGTCGATCAGGAAGGCGTAGCGGTTGACAAGGGGGTGCTCGCCCGGGGGCAGGCCGTGGGTGCACCGGTAGTGGCTGCCGATGCCGATGCGCGCGGCGCCGTCCCCGGGAACCACGCCTTCGACGGCGACATGCGATCCGGCGAGCACGAGGTCCCGTCCCGCCGTCGCGGCTGTCAGGTTCGCGGGATCACCGAACTCCCAGAGCCCCGCGGGCGCGGGAGGCCGCGTGACAGTGGGCGAAATGCCGCCGGCCGAGGCGGCGCCGAGCGCGGCGACTTCATGGTCGGGAAGGGCGACATCGCGCAACTGCAGGCTGTTTACGAAACCTTCGGCGTTCTCCCGGTTCTCGTCGGCGAAAATGCGGATGACGGGACCGGCGGAGAAACGGCCGTCCCGAGCCTCGCCCAGGTTCTGCTGCACCCGGACGCCGTCGATGAAGCTCGTGAAGCTGCCGGCGACGAGATCCACGACCAGCGCCAGCCTGTGCCATTCTCCGTCAGGCACGGAGCCGCCGTAGTTGCTCGAGATGCCGACGCCGCCATCGGGGTTGACGAACCAATCGCCGTCCGACGTGTTGTTCGGATCGGTCTGAAGAAGCGCGGCCCAGCCGCCCGACGGCGCGCGGTTGGGGAACATGACGTCCATGACAAGGGTGTACTGATTGAGGTTCCGGCCCCCGCCGTTCGGCGCGAAGCCGTGGGTGAGGATGAAATGCGTGCCCCGCGAAAAATGCGCGACGCCCGCGGTCCCGCCGGCGATCTGGACCGACGTGAAGCTCAGGTCGGGGGTCGAGGCCGGCGACGCGGCGGCGACCACGAGCGGCTCGTTTTCCGTCGACGCCCCGAGTGTGCCCTCGAAATCCCACTGCGCGATCCCGGCGTACACGGCGCCGGCGACGCACAGAACCACTGTTGCCGCGGAGAAGCGAGGCAAGCTGATTGACATGACTTTTGTCTCCGTGGTGTCTTGGGGCGGCGCGCTTACGCGCGCCGGTTCCGCCTAGATCCGATTATAGGTACGTCGCGCCCGGAGCGGTAGGGCCGCGGGCCGATACCGAGGGCTTTTTTCGCGCCGGCGGCCGGCGCTAGGGATTGCACTGGACCGCGCAGGCGGGCAGTCCGCCCATATCCTCCGGGAAATACGGTTTGCCGTCGGAAGGGTCGATGCCGTCGGCGGCATAACCCCTGCAAACGTTGTTGGCGGCCGTGACCGTGCTGTGATCGGGCGCGATCATCGCTTGCCCGCTGAAGAGATAGCCGAGGATCTTGACCGCATCGGCGATATCGATCTTGTTGTCGTCGTTCGTATCGGCGCCCTTCGCGCACACGGGCGGCGGTCCCCCGCCGAAAAGATATCCCAGGAGCGCGATGGCGTCGGCAATGTCGACCTTCGCGTCAGAGTTGACGTTGCCCATCAGGACGTAGATGTCCTTAGGCGGTTCGACCGAACCGAGCCGCAGGATCGTGATGAGAAAGACCGTGGTGTCCGCGCCGTCGCTGATCGCGTCGAGCCCGCCTTTGGCCAGGTTGCCGGGGCCGTCGGCATCGATGGCAAAATCGAGCGTGTCGCCCACGGCCACCGAGGCCGTGACCGTGAAGCGGTGCGCCGTCGCGAGGGAAAACCGGCTCGCGAGCTGGGTGCCGTTCAAGAAAACTCGTCCGACGGTGCCGTCGCCCGCCGCCGCGGTCCGGTGGTAGAAGCACTCGATCTTCACGTCGCCCGTGATGGTGCTTTCCCACCGCCGCACGGCCCAGTGGACCGACGGATCGCCCTTGGCGTTGCCGGACGGGTGCCCTCCCTGGCACGAGAGCGCGACCCAAGGACCGACGCCCGTGACGCTGTTGTCCACAAGATCCCAGACCTGGCCGGTCCAGGTGCTGTCGTCGAAGGCGATGAAATCCTCCGCATCGTAGATTCCGTTGTCCTCTTCCACGTCGGCGCGCTGGTCGTAGTAGCCATAGTACCAGCCGTTGTGCCCCTGCGTTCCCGAGAAGTCGACCACGGAATCGGCGAGAACCTCCATCGATTCGCCGGCCGCATCGAGGTCCTCCGTCACGGCGAGCAGGTTGAAGGAGCCATCGCCGGAATCGGCCGCATCCGTGCAGGGCCCCGCGGGCGCCAGCGCCAGATCGATGACGTCGTCGACCTTGAGCGTCACGACTCGAGTGCGCCCGATTCCCACGGCGTCCGCTCCGGGGATGGCCTGGCGGTCGATTTCCTCGCCGTTCAGGAAGAGCATTCCGGTGACGCCGCCGCCGGTGGGGTTGTCCTTGCGCAGGTGCCAACGGATGGCCGCCCGGCCGGCATGCGTGCTGACCCACCGCCTGATGGTCCAGTGCTCGGCGTTGGGCGGGCTGTTCGTGCCGTTGGGGTGGGTATCGGTCTGTCCGATGCCGGTCCACGGGCTTGTGCCCAAGACGGGATTGAGCCGCCACCGCGTGCCGAGCCACATCGGGGGGGCCGTGAAGTCGATGAAATCGTCGACTTCGTAGACGCCGTCGCCGAACACGAGATCATGCGTGCGGTCGTAATACCCGTTGTACCAGTTGTTCTCGCCCTGAACGCCGGCCAAGGACCAATCGTCGACGGAGTGTGCGATCCAAACCGGTTCGCAGGCATTGCCCACGCCGTCCAGGTCGCGGTCGAACTGCTCCGGGTTCGGCGCGTTCGGGCAGTTGTCGCAGACATCGCCCACGCCGTCGCCGTCGCTGTCCTTTTGGTCGGGGTTCGGGATCAACGGGCAGTTGTCGATGTCATCGGTGACGCCGTCGCCATCGGTGTCCGGCGGCGTGTCGAGGATCGTCAACCTGGTCGCCGATCCGTCGGCGCCGTCGTGGCTCGGCACGGCAGGGCCCGGGGTGAGCGCGAGGTCGATGACGTCGCCCGCCGCGATCGCTCGAACGACGAGCCTTGTCACTCCCGTCCCATCGGTGCCGCTGACGTTGGCGCGGTCTTCCTCGACGCCGTTGATGAACAGGATGCCGGTGACGCCATCGCCGCCGCCGATGTTCCGCTTCCACGCGCGCCACCGGATGCTGCCGAAAGCGTAGTTCTGCGGGCTGACCCAACGGCGGATCGTCCAGTGCTCCGGGCCGTTGTTGTCGCCGTTCGGGTGCGTGTCCTGCTGAGCGAGCGAGGTCCACGGCGGCCTGCCGCCCAGGGCGTAGCCCGTTCCGGTCCAGTGGGAGGGCGAGAACTCGATGAAGTTATCCGCCTCGTACTCGTCATCGCCCTCGGGATCGTTGGTGCGGTCGTAGTATCCGTTGTACCAGTTCTTCTCGCCCTGGGTCCCGGTCACCGACCAGTCGTCGAAGGAGTCCGCGATGACGGCCGCCCGCGCGCCCGTGATGCTCAGGGCGAGCGCCACCGCCGCCCCGGCGAACAGCGCCGCCGGACGTCCGCCTGTATTCACGTGGTTGCCCATGGAACCGTCCTCCTTTTCCTTTTCAGGCTTGCGCGATTCAGAAACACCATCCTCGATGATAAGCCTTGCCCGGGCGCAGACAAGGCGGCGGGCCGTCTTGCCTCGAGCCCGCGGTCTGACCCCGGCCCGCGCGAGGACCATAACGTCCTCGGCGTCATTTTCCCTTATGCGCCGCGCGGGGGGATTTTTATCCCTCGAGCGTCCAACCGGCGCGATATTCCACGTGGAGGAACCGGTCGGCCTCGGGCAGACTCGTGATTTTGAACGCGACGGGATCCCATGTGAGGAACTGGCGCGTGAGCTTCTCGCGGAGTTCGGGCCGCAACGCGATGTTGCCCAAGAGCACCACCTCGGTGAGGGGTCCCGCCCAGTCGAAGTTCGATCCCGCGGGCGGCCCCCCCTTGCAGGCCTGGAGCCACTCCTCGTAATGGCCCGGCGAGCGCGGGACGGTGGGGGCGGGAGGCTTGTACTCGGCGCGCAGCTTGTCGGGGTGAATCCTTCCGTTCAAGATGCAGCCCTTCTCGCCGACAAACAGCGTGCCGTTGTCGCCCATCTGCACGCCGGCGGGGAGATCCTCCGGCCGCGGCGGCCTGAGCCCGCCGTCGTACCACACCAGGGTCAGGGGCGGCATGTCGCCGCGGGCGGGAAACCGGTACTGGACCCGCGAGCCGAGAGGGTAGGTTTCGGCGTTGACCAGCGTCGAGCAGGCCTGGAAGCTCGTCGGGTGGCCGAGCTTGAGGGCGCGGAACACGGGATCGAGGGCGTGGCAGCCGATATCGCCCAGGGCGCCGGTGCCGAAATCCCACCAGCCGCGCCAATTGAACGGATGGTACGCGCTGTGGTAGGGGCGCGCCGGCGCGGGCCCGAGGAAAAGATCCCAATCGAGGCCTTCCGGCACGGGCGGCGTCTCTTTGGGCCGGCCCACACCTTGGGGCCAGTACACGTCGGAGAGCCCGCGGTTCGGTCGATCGGTCCACACGTGCGCCTCTCGAACGGGCCCGATCGCGCCGTCCCAGATGATCTCCCTGAGCCGCCGCGGCTCCTCGCCGGCCTGGCCCTGGTTGCCCATCTGCGTCGCCACCTTGGCCGCGCGCGCCGCCTCGGCTAACTTGCGCGCCTCATAGACGGTGTGGGTGAGCGGCTTCTGGCAGAAGCAGTGCTTGCCGCGCCGGATGGCCGCCATGGAGCAGATGGCGTGGGTGTGGTCCGGCGTGGCCACGATCACGGCATCGATGTCCTTCTGGGTGTCCAGCATCACGCGATAGTCCTTGTACCGCTTCGCGTTCGGCCACCGGTTGAATACGCCGCCCGCGTGCCGCCAATCGACATCGCAGAGGGCCACGATGTCCTGGCTCGCGACGCTCTCAAGATCCGAAAACCCCTTGCCGCACAGGCCGATGCCGGCGATGCCGAGCTTGTCGCTGGGAGCCGGGGCGCTCTCGCCGCCCAACACATGCCGCGGCACGATGGTGAAAGCGACCGCCGCGGCGCCGCCTCGCATGAGGTCCCGCCGGGAAAGCCCGCGTGTTCCGGTCTGACGAGGATTGGTTGTTGCCATGGTCTGGAGCTCCTCGAAGAGAAGGTTGACCGCTGCAGCCGCCGCGCACCGCGCGCAAGCGCCGACGAGACCATCGTAACCGCGCCGCCGCGGTCGGAAAAGGGGCGGAGCCGCGGAGACGCGGGCCGCGGCGCTTGCGGGCGGCACATGGGGCCGCGAGGGGCATGGAGCGCGAGCCCGACGCGGGAACATTGATGGTTAAACAATAGTAATTGTAGTTGTAAGAGATTATATCGTAACTGGTTGAGATTCAGGACCGTGCTTGGGTAGAGAGGTTAGATACGTTTCACGAACTCGATTCTGCCTCTGCGGCGAGTTTCTGCTATACTAGCGCTTCCGGGTGATTCCAAGCATTATCCTCAACGGGTACGACAGTCATGGTCGCGATTCGCGATACCTCGGTTTTCAACGGTTGGGAGACGATCAGGTGCGAGCTCCTCAACACGCGCATCTGCGATATGGGACTGCGCATCGAGGATTCCCCGCTCAGCCCGTGCGTCGACCGGCTCGTGCGCGAGTTCCGCGCCAAGGGCCTGCGCTTCAAGCCGCGCTTCTATCTGACCGATAGCTGGGGCTGTCCCGATCGGGTGCCCGTCATCGGCATCCCCTTCTACCTGGCCAACAAGCGCCTGGCGCGCATCGAGGAGGAGCAGACCGGAGCCGTCGAGAATGAGCGCACGACGATGATGCTCCTCCGGCATGAGGCCGGCCACGCGGTCAACTATGCCTACCGCCTGTGGGAACGGCCGGGCTGGGCCGAGACCTTTGGATTGTTCAACAAGCCCTATCGCGAGCGGTTTACGGTGCGGCCCCGCAGCCGCGATTTCGTGTATCACCTTATGACGAGCCAGGACGGCCGCTATTACGCCCAGAAGCACCCGGACGAGGATTTCGCCGAGACTTTCGCCGTGTGGCTCACGCCCCGTTCGGGCTGGCGCCGGCGCTACCGCGCCTGGCCGGTCTTGCGCAAGCTCAAGTATGTGGACGATGCGATGGAGCGTATCCGGCGCGAGCGTCCCCTGCGCACGGGCGGCAGGCTCGAGAATCCCGTCGAGCGCCTCGACATGCTGCTGGCCGAGCACTACGGGCGGCGCGTCGAGCAGTTCCGCGCCGCCGCGCAGGGGTATGTCGATGACCGGTTGCGCGAGATCTTTGCGCCGGTGAACGGCCGGCGTTCGATGCCCGCGGAGGCGCTCCTGCGCAAGAAAGAGCCGGAGATCCTCGGGCGCATGACGCGCTGGTCCGGTCTCACGGAAGCCGAGGCCGGCACGATTCTCAGGAAGCTGGCCGATCGCGCGGCGGCTCTGGGTCTCGCCCACCGGCACGAGGAGCGCGCCGAGAAGATGCTCGATGTCACCGCGCTCGCGACCTCGCTGGCAATGGATTTCGCCTACACGGGCAGATTGATCTCCTAGCCCGGCAGCGGGCGGCGCCCGCGCTCAGGCCATGGGCACGTTCATGTCGTAAGGGTGGCCTTCGAGGGCCGCGTTCAAGATCAACTGGAGAAGCTGCGGGAACTCGATGCCCGCCGTTCGGGCCGAGCGCGCGATGCCGACCCCGGCTTCCAGCCACGGGTTGCAGTTCACCTCCAGAACGCGCGGCACGCCGGCGTCATCCAGGCGGACGTCCACGCGGCCGTAGCCCCAGCCGCCGACGGCGCGGAAGGCGCGCAGGGCCGTCGTGCCGATCTGCCGCGCCAGATCGGCGGGGACCGTCGCCGGGCATTGCACCGATGTGCGCTGGTACTCGACGGAGGTCTCGATCCACTTGGCCGCGTAGGACATGATCGGCGGGATATTGGACGGCAGCTCGGTGTAGTCGACCTCGGCGAGGGGCAGCACGCGCAGCCGCCGGCCTCCGACGATGCCGACGTTGAACTCGCGTCCCGTAAGAAAACGCTGGACGAGGGCGGGCTGGTTGTAAGAGGCAAGGATCGCGGCGACTTTCTGGCGCAACGCTTTCTTGGAGTCGACGATGGAGGTGCGATCCAGGCCGACGCCGGCGTGCTCCTGGCTCGGCTGGACTATGAGGGGAGGCTTGCCGCGATAGCGCTTCACGTCCGAGATCTTCTCGATCAGCTTCGTGAAGGGCGGAATGGGAATCCCGGCGCCTTGCAGGAGGCTCGCGGACATGTGCTTGTAGCGCGTGAGGCCTAGCGCGAGGGCGGACGACCCCGTCATGGGGAAGCCCATCATGCGGACGATGGCCGCGACCCGCATCTCGTAGAGCGCGCCGTGCTGGACATCGTCGTACTGATTGAAGACGACCTGCGGGGCGAGGCGCCGGAGCCGGCGCTGGAACGCCGAGAGACCCCGCGCCAGAGGCACGATCGTCACCTTGTGGCCGAGCCGGCGCAGCGCCCGCGCTTGGGCGTGCACCATGTGCCGGAGATCGGCGGTGCCGCCGCGATCCTGCGGCGCCTCCGGCCCGACATCGGTGTCGGCGTTGTAGATGAGCGCGACGTGGAGCGGTTTGCCCCGCCGCTTAGGATGCGTGCGTCTCAGTGTGGCCATGTCTTGCTCGCTGGTTGTCCCGATGGGCGCGCAGTTTCCATGTCGTGCGCGAATTGCCGTGGGTGCATTATGCGCGCGACAGGCGTTTTGTCAAAGGGGTGCCGCGCGGCCGGCTCTTTACAATGCTCGCGGGGTGGGGCACACTGAGGCCATGACGTGCGAAAGGAGGCTTGTATGGCACGACTGTTCGAGACGCGCTTCGGCCGCGGCGGCTTGCTCGCCGCCTTCGTTCTGACGGCGGTGGCGCCGGCCTTCGGCGCCGAGAGCCGGATCGTCGCCGCGGGGGCCGTGCTCCAGAAGGTCGCCGGCGGCTTCGAGTTCACCGAGGGTCCGACGGCGGATGCCGAGGGCAACGTCTTCTTCACGGATCAGCCCAACGACCGGATCCTCAGGTACGGCGTCGACGGAAAACTCTCGACGTTCCTCGCGCCGTGCGGGCGCTCAAACGGCATGTACTTCGATGCGAAGGGCGATCTGTGGGCCTGCGCGGATGCCAAGAACGAGCTCTGGCGCATCGACCCCGCCGGCAAGAAGCAGGTTGTCATCACGGAATACCGGGGCAAGCTCCTGAACGGGCCGAACGACCTGTGGATTCGACCTGACGGCGGGATCTACTTGACGGATCCCTTCTACAAGCGGAGCTACTGGAATCGCGGGCCGATGGAGCAGAACGGCCAGCACGTGTATTACCTGGCGCCCGGCCGCGCGGAACTGGTGCGCGTCGCCGAGGATCTCGCGCAGCCGAACGGCATCGTCGGCACCCCGGACGGGAAGATCCTGTACGTGGCCGACCTCGGCGCCGGGAAGACGTACGCCTACGACATTCAGGCGGACGGGACGCTGGCCGGGAAGCGCCTTTTCTGCGAACTCGGTTCCGACGGCATGACGATCGACGAAGAGGGGAACGTCTACCTCACCGGCAAGGGCGTGATCGTCTTCGACCGGAGCGGGGCCAAGATCGAGCACATCGCCGTGCCGGAATCCTGGGCCGCGAACGTCTGCTTCGGCGGCAAAGACCGCCGGACGCTCTTTATCACGGCGATGAAGAGCCTCTACGCCCTTAACCTGCGGGTCAAGGGCGTCGATCTCCGATAGGTCCGCGCCGCCGCCCGCGGCCCGGCGCCTACTGGCACTGTTTCGCGCAGGGCGGCAGGCCGTTCACCTGCGCCGGGAAGTACGGCTTCCCGTCGGAGGCGTCGATGCCGTCGGCGTCGTACCCCGTGCACGTGTTGCTGTCCGCCGTGACCGCGCTGTGGTCGGGCGCGAGCATCGCCTGCTGGCTGAAGAGATAGGCCAGAACCTTGATCGCGTCGGCGATGTCCAATTTGTTGTCGTCGTTCGCGTCGGCGCCCTTCGCGCATGGCGGCGGGCTTGCGCCGGCGAAGAGGTATCCCAGAAGCGCGATCGCGTCGGCGATGTTCACTTTGGAGTCGTTGTTGACGTCGCCCATGAGGACGTACACCTTTTCGGCTACCGTGCCGCAGTCGTTGGGGTCCAGCAGGCTGCAGCGTGTCAGGAACGCGTTCCCGAAGACGCCGTGGTCGCTGCCGACGCCGTCGCCGTTGGCTCCGACCGCCAGGGTCAGGAAGGCGGCCTGGGGCGGGATTCGGACTTCGACGAACTCGGCGTTGTCGGTGAAGGGACCCTTGCTGACGGAGGCCACAACGGCGCCGGCGTTGTCGCTCATGATCACGTGGCAGTTGACCGTGCCCAGGGGCTGGAGCGATCCCTCGCCCATATAAGCCGAGAAGAAGGAGACGTTCGCGGCGCCGTGGGCGGCGCGCAGGCTCGCCAGATCGAAGGTGATGCCCGCCGACGCATGCACGCCCACGCCGCGGATGACCTCGCCCACCGGCCCGAGGCCGATGCGGCCGGGCGGGTGGTCCGCCTCCGCCGCGCGCAGGATCAGATCCCAGGAGCCGGTCCAGGAGTCGCCGTCGGGGAACTTGAAGCTCGTGTTCGCCAGGTTGATGACCTGCGTGTCGGCGAGCATCAGGAAGGTGCTGTCGATGAAATCGTAGCCAAGCTCGTCCTCGGTGTCGACGGGCTTGGGGTTCTCCCCGTCGGTGTCGGTGACGGTCGTTAGGTGTGCGCTCCCGAAGAGCCCCGTGTCAATGTCGATGCCGAGGTAGAAAAGATCGGGCGGGGCGCCGGCCGTGCCGTCGCCGCCGGCGACGATTTCGCCCAGATCGATGAAGTCGAGAACGCGAACGGCGATGTCCTTGCGCAAGTCCTCGAGCCTGACGCTGACGACGGCCTCGCCGTTGCTCCGCGCCGTCACCGTGCCCTCCGCGCTGACCGTGGCGACGGCCGGGTTGCTCGACGCATAGACCGCCGCCTCGGTCATGTCGATCTGGAAGCCGCCCATGGCGGTGATTCCCCAGGCGTTGATCTGCAGTTCGTCGTCGATTCGCAGCACGGCAAATTCGGTAGAAAGGACCAGGTTCTCGAAGGACAGGTCTACGGGGCGATCGATGATGACCGCCTGCGCGAAGCAGCCGTGGTCTCCTCCGAGGCCATCGCCGGCAGCGCCGGTGGCGAAGGTGAGAAAGTCGGCTTCAGGCGGAATCGCGCCGCTCAAGACCTCGCCGCGGTCGCGCATGTTGAGGAGAGGCCACTCCTCGAGCACCTCGTCGGCGGAGCTAGCGATGACGTACACGTTCACATGCCCGTTCGCCTGGCCGGCTCCCTCGCCCGCCACGGTGAAAAAGTGCGTGATCTTGTCGGCGCCGTACTGGGCCCGGAGGCTGGCCAGGTCGAAGGTGATGCCCGCCGCGGCGTGGATTCCCAGGCCGTTGGTGTAGGTGCCGCCGACGCCCATATTGAGGAAATCCGGGCCGCCCGGCTCGCGGCCGTTGAGGATAATGTCCCAGCCGTTGCCGGCGGAGTCCCCGGGGGCGAATTGGTACTGCAGGCCGCCGGAGTGAATCACCTGGAAGTCGGACAGCATCAGGAACACCGAATCGATGTGGTCGGCGTCCAAGACTTCCTGGGGGTTGTCGCCGGTGTTGGGGATGTCGGCTTCCAGGCGGGCGCTGCCCCAGGCGCCGGTATCGGGATTGATGCCGAGCACGCCGGACAGGGGCGGCACGCCGAGTCCGTCGCCGCCCGCCGCGATGCCGCCCAGATCGACGCCGACGATGAAGATCAGCGTCGTTTCGAAGTTGCCGTTCCGCACAGCGAGGGAGACGAGGCCGATGTCCGTGCCGGTGACGACGCCGTCGTCCGAAACCTCGAGAACCGCGGGATCGCTCACGGTGTAGGTGGTCCCGAAGGCGGTTTCGTTCAGGCTGACCTTGGCGCCGTAGAGGGCCATCTGGCCGGTGACCCGCAGGGCGACCGGCGACCCGCCGCACAGGACGACCGGCGGGCGGACGACGGTCAGGCCGACGAGGGAATCGTCCAGCGGCGCCGCGGTGATGCGCGCCTCGGCGAAGCCGCCGTGATCGCACCAATCGACGCCGTTGGAGGCGCCCGTCGCGAGGGTTAGGAAGCGCGCCTCGGGGGGGATTTCCATCTGAACAAAGCGGGCGCGATCGGGCATGCAATGCCAAGCCGTGTAATCGATCACGTTCGTCTCATCGCTCAGGATCACGTAGAGGTTGATGTCGAGGGTTACGCACGCGTCGCTGCCGATGACCGACGAGAACCACTTGACGGCGTCGTCGCCGTACAGCTTGCGCAGCGGGGACAGATCGAAGGTGACGCCGGCGGAGCTGTGAATGCCGACGCCGGTGGCGTAAATCTTCCCGTTGACGAGGACCGTCGTCGAATCGGGGGTGTGGTTCTTGCCGATCAGGCCCCAACAGGTGCCCACGGCATCGCCGGGGGCGAAGTCGAAAACAACGCCCGTCGTCGTGATGGGGGTCGTCGGCGCGGTCATGATGAAAACGCTGTCGACGTAGGGCGACGCGGTCACTTCCACCAGCGCGTTACCCGTGTTGCGGTATCCCTGAAGCTCCGCCAGGCCGAAGGCCCCCGTATCGGCGTTGAGGCCGAGGTTCGTCGGAGGCGCATTGCCGGAGCCGTCTCCTCCGCCCACCAGGTCGCCGAGAACGATGTCGGCGGCGCCGACTGTTGCGACCAGCAGGACGCACACACCGAAGCACAACGCGAGGGTTTTCATGGAAGCACCTCCTTGCAGATCCAACTCCTTGTCAAGAGTGCCGCGAACCGTCTAACATCAATCGTACAGCCGGATTGACTCGGTTACAACTTCAAAGGGGGGCGCCGCGCCGCCTTCGGCAGGAACGGCGCCCCGGCGCCGCCGGGGGTCCCTAAGCGGCGCCCGGAGCTTCCCGGGCCGCCCGGGCCGCCTACCTCCGCGCCTCGACGTCCGGAATCGTGGCGCGCTCTTCCCAGGTGACGGCGCGCAGCGAACGATATGCGCCCGTGCGGATGTCCAAGAGGCGCAGCGCCACCATGGCTAGGGCCGACAACAGCCACAAGGCGGCGATGACGGCCAAGGCGAATTCCTTGCTCGTCGCCGTCATCACCGCCAGCCCCAGGAGCGGCGCGAAGACTCCGCGGATGCCCGTGGCGGTCACATGGATGGAGTGAAACGCCCCGACATCCTCCTTGCCGGCGAAACGGATCGAGGAAAGGCTCCAGAGCAAGACCACGCCGCCCATGGCGAAGCCGAAAAGCCCGAAGCCGCCGTACAGGAACGCGAGGCGCCAGGCGCCTTCCGCGGCGGCCGCCGCCAGGAGCGAGAGCGGGAAGAAGGCAAGCAGGAAGAACGTCGCGGCCGAGAGCCGGTGGGGCGTGGAGCGGTCGAAGAGGCGCCCGAAAAGGGGCATCGCCAGGGCCAGCCCGGCCAGGTGGACGCCGCCGCGGGCCAGACCGATGGTTCCATAGGAAAGCTCGAGATCCTCGACGAGGAAGAGCGGCACGATGGGCATGGCCATCATGTACGCGCAGCCGTAGATCATGAAGCCGAGCTCGAACCTCAGAAAATCCTTGCGCGCTCGCAGGAGCGGCACGACCTGCGCCAGGGGTTCGAAGAGGAGGGAAAGGCTCAGCCGCGCGGGGGCCTGGGTGCCGTTGCGGGCCGCCGGGATGGTCGCCAGGTGCAGGATGCCAACGAAGCACAGAACCGCGGAGGCGCCGAAGAGATGGCGGTAGCCGGCGGAATGGCGGTCCATGTAGAAGCCGGCGCCCGCCGCGACCAGCGCGCCCAGCACGGTGCGCAGAGCTGTGGCGACGCCGAAGAGCCGTCCCGTGCGCCGCGGGGATATGTGCTGCTGGAGGGCGCGGTTTTCCACCGTATAGGTCAGGGACAGGAAGGCGTAATAGAAGAAGAAAATCGCGAAGAGGTGCGGCAGGGACCCCAGGAACCAGCCGGTGGCGACGGCGAGCCCGCAGCCCAGCGCCGCGTTTCTGAGGACCGCGCTCTGATCGCGGCCGGCGAGAACGCGGCTCCACCAAAGCGAGGTCAGGTTCGCGATGGGGTTGGCCATGGTGAGGAGCGTCACGCCGAGCGCGCCCGCCATGAGGCTTTTGACCGCGATGACTTCGCCGAGCTGGAAGACGCCGCTGGCCGCGCCCACGAGGAGCGAATAGGTCACGAACTTCGCGGCGGCATGGGGGGATCGTCCGGCCGCCCGGTTCGCGGAAAATTCTGTCGCGTTCGTGTCGCCGGTGTGTGCCACCCCGGTATCCGCCCCTGCCATCGCCGTTCCGCGCGGAGCCCGCCGCCGCGCGGCTCTCTACGGTAGCGCATTCCGTGAAGCGGCGCCATGCGCGGCGTTGACGGCGGCGGAGGGTTCTGAAACGATGGGGTCTCGGGCGGCGGTCGCGGCCTGAAACGGGACCGAGGGCATGCCGCGGGAAAGGAGCGCCATGGGGACGCCGCGCGAGGATGTTCGGAGGCTGGGAGGCGCGGCGCATGCGCGCCGCGCGGCGTTCAAGACCGAATACCTCGATTTCGAGCGGGGCATCCGCGTCGGACACCTTGAGCCCGAGGAACGCATCACGCGGCTCATCAAGGCGCGGCTCCGGGAACGCCACGGCATCGATTTCATCTGCGATCGTTGGGGGCGCGGCGTGTACTGGCAGTGGATCTGCTGGGTGCCAGCGCCGAACCGGAGGGCCAAGCCCCTCAGCGCGGGGCGCAACTTCGGCTCGGTCAAGTTCTTCGCGTCGATCGAGCGCGAGGAGCGCGTGTTCCAGGCGGGCATGCAGCTTGAGCGCGCGCCGACGGCGCCGGGACCCGACGACTGGCAGATCAAGGTGGAGCGGGACTGGGACTGGCACGTCCTGCGCGCGGCCCTGAAGAAGCCCGAGTTCCCCCGGGTGTGCGCGCGGCTCCTGCGCGAGGGCTTCCGCATCGACGCGGGCGCCCACCCGGAGCCGGCGCGCTTCACCCGGGCGAACTGGGATCCGCGGAAACTCGCGCGGCGCCTGGACGGGCTCGGGCCGCGGGACTGGGGCGTCTTGCAGCTCTACTTCCCGATGACCGCGGCGGAGGTCGCGGCCACGTCGGGAAACGACCTGATCGATGCGATCGCCGCGGTCTACGAGGAACTGATCCCCGCCATGAACCTCTGCATGTACGCGCCCTGCCTGGCGGCCGAAAAGGCCGCCGTTGCCGCTCCCCGCAGCAAAAGGTAGCATAGCTTCGCCGTCGCGCCGCCTGCCGGCAAGGAGATCCGGTCCATGCTTGAGAAGATCACGCGCTTCTTCGCGTCCAGTCCCGGCATCATCGCCGCGGGCGCGGTGATCGGTTTGGGCGGGATCGCGCTCCAGGAGTTCGGCAACCCTCCCAACATGGGCATCTGCGCGGCCTGCTTCCAGCGCGACATCGCGGGTGCGCTGGGCTTGCACCGCGCCGCCGCGGTCCAGTACCTTCGCCCCGAGATCATCGGCTTCGTTCTAGGCGCCCTCGCGGCGGCGTTCCTCTTCGGCGAGTTCAGGCCGCGCGGCGGCTCGGCGCCCATCGTCCGCTTCGTGCTGGGCGCCTTCGCCATGCTGGGCGCCCTCGCCTTTCTGGGCTGCTCCTGGCGGGTGCTGTTCAGGCTCGCGGGCGGCGACCTGAACGCGCTCACGGGCCTCGCGGGCCTGACCCTTGGCATCGGCGGCGGCGTTTTCTTTCTTGCGCGCGGCTACTCGCTGGGCCGGGCGCGGCGCATGCCCGCCGCGGGCGGCCTGGTCATCCCGCTGGCGATGGCGGGGCTGCTGGTTCTGCTGGTCCTGCGGCCGCGTGTCGGTGAAGGAGGACCGGTCTTCTTCAGCGCGGCGGGCCCGGGGTCGATGCACGCCCCGCTGCTTCTTTCCCTCGGCATCGGGCTGTTGGTGGGCTTCTTGGCCCAGCGCACCCGTTTCTGCACCATGGGCGCGGTGCGCGACGTCTTCCTCATGCGGGACACGCACCTCCTGCGGGGCGTCCTCGCCCTCCTGGCGGCGGCGTTCGCGGCGAATCTCCTCTTCGGGAAGGTGCTTTTCGGCTTCGCCGATCAGCCGATCGCCCACGCCGACCACCTTTGGAACTTCCTCGGCATGACGCTGGCGGGGCTCGCTTTTGCCCTCGGAGGAGGCTGCCCGGGCCGGCAGCTCTTCCTGTCCGGCGAGGGCGACGGCGACGCGGGCGTCTTCGTCCTCGGAATGGTGACGGGCGCCGCGTTCGCCCACAACTTCGCCTTGGCGGGCGTCGGGGACGCGGTCGTCGACGGCGTGCGCGCGGCGGGCGGCCTCGGCGCGCCGGGACGGATCGCGGTCGTCGTGGGACTCGTCGTGTGCGTTCTCATCGGCGCCGGCATGCGCGAGAAGTGAAGGAGGCGGCGCCATGGCGAAGCGCGTCGATGCGCGGGGGCTCTCGTGCCCCCAGCCGGTGATCCTCGCCAAGCAGGCCCTCGGCGCCGAGGAGTTGCCCATGGAAATCCTGGTGGACACCGCGACGTCGCGGGAGAACGTGCGCCGGCTGGCCGAGAGGCTGGGTTTCGCCGTGCGGGTCGAGGAGCGGGGCGGCGATTTCGCGCTGGTGGTCGCGAAGAGGGAATGACGTGGACAGGGTCCTCTACCTGGACAACGCCGCGACGTCATGGCCCAAGCCGCCCGAGACGGCGCAGGCCATGCTCCGGTTCATGGAGGCCGTCGGCGCCAACCCCGGCCGCTCCGGCCACCGGCTGTCGGTCGAGGCGGCGCGCGTCGTGTACGGGGCGCGCGAGGCCGTCGCTGAGCTGTGCAACGCTCCCGACCCCCTGCGCGTCGTCTTCGGCGCGAACGCCACCGAGGCGCTGAACCTCGCCTTCGCGGGCCTTGTCCGTCCCGGCGACCACGTCGTGACGAGCAGCATGGAGCACAACTCCGTGATGCGGCCCCTCAGGGCGCTGGCGGAGCGCGGCGCGGCCCTCACCGTGGTTCGGTGCTCGCCCGCGGGCGAGCTCGATCCCGCGGCCGTCGAGGCGGCGCTCAGGCCCGAGACTCGGCTCATCGCCGTCACGCACGCGTCCAATGTCGTCGGCACCCTGCTGCCCGTGGCCGAGCTGGGGGCGCTCGCCCGGCGGCGCGGGATTCTGCTCCTGGTGGATGCGGCGCAGACGTTGGGCGCCTATCCCATCGATATGCGGGCGGACGCCATCGATCTGCTTGCCTTCACGGGACACAAGTCGCTGTGCGGGCCCATGGGCACGGGAGGGCTCGTTCTCGGCGAGCGCGTCGACGCGGGCAAGCTCGAGCCGCTCATGCGGGGCGGCACGGGCAGCCAATCGGAACGGGAGGAGCAGCCGCGGTTCCTTCCGGATGCGTACGAGAGCGGGACTCCCAACACGGTGGGGTTGGCGGGCCTGGCGGCCGGCGCGAGGTGGGTCCTGGACCAGGGGGTTGCGCGGGTCCGCGCCCGCGAGAGCGCCCTGACGGCGCGGCTCCTCGAGGCGCTGGGCGCCATCCCCGGCGTGACCTTGTACGGCAGCCGCGACGCCGCCCAGCGCGTCGCGGTGGTCGCTTTCAACATCGACGCCGTGAATCCCTCCGAAGTCGTGGGACGCCTCGACGAGGACTTCGGGATCATGAGCCGCGGGGGCCTGCACTGCGCGCCCGCGGCCCACCGGACGGTCGGGACTTTTCCGCGCGGGGCGGTCAGGTTCGGGTTCGGCCCGCTGAGCGGCGAGGACGACGCGGCGGCGGCCGCGGCCGCGGTGGCGGCGATCGCCGAGGAGGCGCGATGAGCTCGGGCGAACACGCCGTCATCCTCGTTCACAGCGCGTATCACGCCCTGAAGATCGAGCGGCTGCTCGGCGCCCGGAACGTGCCCTGCAGGCTGGTTCCGGTGCCGCGGCAGTTGAGTTCGGACTGCGGGGTGTGCGTGCGCGTCCACCGCAGCGACGTGGACATCGCGCTAGCCGCGGCCCGCGAGGGCGGGGTCGAGATCCAGGGGTGCCACTCTCTGGAGTGACGCCGGGAATCGGTGTATGATGCGGCGCGGAGGCACAAGCATGGAAGATCGGATCGTCGGGATGGTCATGGGGCTTGCGGTGGGCGATGCGCTCGGCGCGCCGCTGGAGTTCATGTCCGAGCGGCAGGTGCAGATCAAGCACGGCCGCGTGACCGAGATGATCGGCGGCGGATGGCTGTCGCTCAGACCCGGGGACTGGACCGATGACACCGCCATGATGCGTTGTCTGCTTGAGAGTCTGGTGGAGAAGACGACCTTCAACCGCGAAGATGTGGTGGCGCGGTATCTGGCGTGGTACCACACCAAGCCGCCGGACATCGGCAACACGACCCGCGCGGCGCTCGGCATGCTCGAGAAGGGGATTCCCCTGGACGAGATCAGCCGCACGGCTCATGAGGAGACCGGCGGCATGAGCGCCGGCAACGGCACGGTGATGCGCTGCGCGCCCCTCGCGGCGCGCTACGCCGACGACGCGGCGCGGCTCATCGCGGCGAGCGCCGCGGACGCGCGCATCACCCATTGGGACGAGCGCGCGGCGAGCGGCTCGGCGCTCCTCAACCTCGTTCTGAGCGCGGTGCTTCGCGGCGAGCAGCCGCGGGAGGCCCTCGCGTGGGCCGACGAGCGCATCGCCGACAACGACCTGGGGCTTTACAATCCGATTCCGGACGTGGCCTTCGTCCCGGAAAAAGACCTGAATCCCTCGGGCTTCGTGGTGGACACGTTGACCTGCGCCTTCTGGCACTTCGCGCGGGGCAAGTCCTTCGAGGAGACCCTCGTCGATGTGGTCAACAAGGGCGGCGACACCGACACGATCGGCGCCATCACGGGGGCGTTGGCGGGAGCGCACCACGGCTACGGGAAGATTCCGCCGCGCTGGGCGAAGGTCCTCAAGGACCGCGGGCTCCTCCTCGCCCTGGCGAAGCGCCTGGCGAAGCTGTGCGCGGGGGGCGGCGCGGCGTCTTCCGCGGGCTGACGCGGCCTCCTTGAAAGGCCGCGCCGCCTCCAGGTACAATGAACTTTTCGTCAACCGGCGGGCGGTACGGGTCCGCGAAGGAGGAACATGAGCATTACACGACGCGATTTCATGGGTGGGGCGGCCGCCGCCGCCTGGACGATCGTTCCGCGGCATGTGCTCGGCGCGGCCGGCGCCGCGGCTCCAAGCGACGCCCTGAACGTCGCGATCGTGGGCACCGGCGGCCGGGGCAAGAACCTCGCGGAGGAGCTGTTCCGGTTCTCGGATGTGCAGATCATCGCCATCGCCGACCCGAACGAGGAGAGCGACTACCGGCCGTTCTACTACGGCGGAACGTCGGGACGCCTGCCCGTCCTCAAGCTGATCAAGGATCATTATGGCCGCAAGTTGGGCGACAAGTACGCGGGCTGCAGGGATTACATCGATTACCGCAAGCTGCTCGAGCGCGAGAAGGAGCTGGACGCCGTGGTCATCGCGGCGCCCGACCACATCCACGCCTTCGCGAGCATGGCGGCCATGAGCTTGAAGAAGCACGTCTACTGCGAGAAGCCCCTCACGCACTCGGTCTACGAGGCGCGCAAGGTGGCCGAGACGGCCCGCGCCATGAAGGTCGCCACGCAGATGGGCAACCAGGGTCATTCGGCCGAGGGCATCCGCCAGATCTGCGAATGGATTTGGGACGGCGCCATCGGCGCCGTCAGGGAGGTGTACTCCTGGAGCGACTCGGAGGTCTGGACGCGGCTCATGGGCCGGCCGGAGGAAACGCCTCCCGTGCCCAAGGGCCTCGACTGGGATGTCTGGCTCGGCCCGGCCGAGCCTCGGCCCTATCATCCGACGTACACGCCCTTCAACTGGCGCGGCTGGTGGGATTTCGGCACGGGCTCCATCGGCGACATGGGCTGCCACAACATGGACCCGGCGTTCTGGGCCCTGAAGCTCGGGCACCCCGCGACCATCGAGTCCAGCTCGATGCCCTACAGCAAGGAGACAACGGCCAACGGCAACATCGTCAGGTACGAGTTTCCGGCCCGCGGCGATCTGCCGCCCGTCAGGCTCACTTGGTTCGACGGCGGGATCAGGCCGCCGCGCCCCCAGTGGATGGATCCCTCCGAACAGCTGGGCGCCAACGGCATTATCTTCATCGGCGAGAAGGGCGCCCTCATGGCGCCCGGTTGGGCCGGAATGGACGGGGGGCCGCGGCTGCTTCCCCGCTCCCTCATGGAGAGCTACAAGCGGCCCGCTCCGACGCTGCCGCGCTCCAACGGCTGGATGCGCGACTGGGTCGATGCCTGCAAGGGCGGCCGCGCGGCCAGCTCGAACTTCGACGTGGGCGGCCACCTGACCGAAGTCGTGCTGCTGGGCAACGTGGCCCTCAGGACCGGCAAGAAGATCCTCTGGGACGGCGTCAACCTCAAGGCCTTGAACGCTCCCGAGGCGGAGCAGTACATCAACCCGCCCTATCGAAAGGGCTGGTCGCTCTAGGCCGGAGGCGGCTCAGGCGCGGAGCGCTTCTTCCAAAAGCGCGAGCATGCGGGCGAGTTCGTCCGCGGTGGTCGTGAGCGGCGGCCAAAGGTAGAGGATATTGCCCAGCGGCCGAATGAAAAGGCCGCGGTCGAGAGCCGCCCGCGCGCACGCCCGCGCGCGCCCGGCGCCGCCCGCCGAGGGAGAGATCTCCAAGGCGCTCGCCATGCCCAGCGTCGCCGCGCGGTGGATGCCCGGCGCGCGGGCCAGGCGCTCGAATCCCCCCGCGAGGGCTTCCATGACGGGCGCCGCCCGGTCGAGCACCGCGTCCTCCGTGAAGGCATCGCACACGGCGAGGGCCGCCGCGGCGGTGATGGGGCTCCCGCAGGTCGTGTGCCCGTGGTAGAAGGTTCCGTCCCGGCCGTCGTCGTCGCCGAAGGCGGAATAGATCGTCTCGGTGACGAGCGTCGCGCTCAAGGGGAGCACGCCGCCTGTCAGCGCCTTACCCAGGCACATGATGTCGGGCGTGATGCCGGCGTGTTCGCAGGCGAACAGGCGGCCGGTGCGCCCGAAGCCCACGGCGATCTCATCGGCGATGAGGAGGAGGCCGTGCTCGTCGCACAGGCGCCTGAGCTTCCGGAGATAGTCGGCGGGGTAGATGCGCATGCCGGCCGCGCCCTGGCACATGGGCTCGATGATTACGGCGGCGATGGAGGCGCCGTGTTCGGCGGCGATTTGCTCCATCGAGTCGAAGCATTCCGTGCGGCAGCTCTCGGGGCGCTTGCCGCGGGGGCAGTGGAAGCAGTGCGGCGCGGCGGCCTTGAGCGCGGGCGCCACGGCCGCCGCGAAGCTCCGGTGGAAACGCTCGACGAAGCCCACGCCCACGGCGCCCAGCGTGTCGCCGTGATAGGCGTCCTGGAGCGCCGCGAAGCGCCTGCGCTCCGGGGCGCCCGTCTGCGCCTGGTACTGGAGGGCGATCTTGAGGGCGGCCTCGACGGCCGAGGCGCCGTCCGAGGCGAAGAGCACCCGCGCGAGTCCGGCGGGCGCCAGCCCGGCGAGGCGCGCGGCGAGCTTGATGGCGTTGACATGGCTCATCCCGCCGAGAATGCTCTGATCCAGGAGATCGAGCTGCGCCCGGATCGCGTTCATGACGCGCGGCGGCCTGTGGCCGAGGTTGACGCACCACCACGAGCTGATGCCGTCGAGGTACGACCGTCCGCCCACGTCGTAGAGACGGACGCCTTCCGCGCGCTCGATGATGGGAAACTCGACGTCGGCGAGCGCTCTCGCCGGCGTGAAGGGATGCCAGAGATGCGCCAGATCGGCCTCGCGCAGGGCGCGCTCGACGTTCATAGGCCCAGGTTCTCCACCAGGGCGTCGAAGCCCGTGAACGCGGCGTCGAAGCGCTCCCAAGCCTCCGGCGTCGCGGCGCGCCCGAGGTGGGGGATCTCGCCTAAGATGGGCGCGGCGCCGAACTGGGCGATCGCGCGGGGATTGTCCTCCCAGACGGCGTCGCGCGGGGTGGCGTCGCAGTCGTTGGTGACGACCCCGACCACCGCCAGGCCCGCGCCGCGGAGAGCGCGCAACGCCAGCAGCGAGTGATTGATGGTGCCCAGCGTCCCGCGCGCGACGAGCAGCACCGGCAGGGCCAAGGCCGCCATGAGATCGAGCATCGTCTCGCGCTCGTTGAGCGGCGCGAGGACGCCGCCGGCGCCCTCCACGAGCACGGCGGCATGCCGCGCGGCGAGGAAGGCGGCGGCCTCCTCGATGGCCGCGATGGCGGGATACGATCCGGCCAGGCGCCCCGCCAGGTGGGGCGAGCACGCCGGTGCGTAGAGGAAGGGGCACATGGCGGAACGTTCCTCCTCGGAGGGCGACATGCCGGCCGCCGCGAGGCAGCGCTCCAGGTCGCCGGACACGAGGCGTTCGCCGGCGCGCTCGGCGCCCGTCTGGACGGGCTTCATGGGCGCGGCGTCGACGCCCGCCCGGCGCAGGCGCCGCAAGAGCCCCGCCGCGATCACGGTTTTTCCCACACCGGTGTCGGTGCCGGTGATGAAGACGCCGCGCATCACCGGGCCTCGGCGAAAAGGTAGAGGACGCGATAGGTCGCCGTCACGGCGCCGTCGCCCGCGGCGAAGCGCGCGCGGTAATGGGCGAGGAGCCGGCGCATGGCCGCCAAACCCAGCGGCGCGAAGCCGGCGTGCCCCGCGAAACCCGCGCCGATGTCCCTGAGCCCGCTCAGGGCGGAGAAGGGGTCGGGGAAGACGGCGGGCACATCCTCCACGCAGAGGCGGAGGCACGCCAGGCCGGCGGCGCGGCACATCTCCGCATATTGGTCCGCATCTCCGAAGGCGAGGTGGGGCCACGGCGCGCCCATGGCGGCGCTGAAGCTCGCGGCAAGCTCGCCGAGGGTGCCCTCGACGGGCGCGGCCAGGGCGAAGACGCCCCCCGGCGCGAGGCGGGCCCGAGCGTTGGCCAGCGCGGCGCGCCGGTCGCGAAACCACTGGAAGCTCGAGCTGGACGCCACCAGGTCGAAGACGCGGGGAGCGGCGCCGAGTTCAGGCCGGTCAAGATCGGCGTCCGCCTCCGGAAAAGACTCCGCGTCGCCCACGAGGAAACTGGCGGTCTCGGACCGCCGCGCGCGGCAGTGAGCGATCATGCCGGGCGCGATGTCGATGGCCGTGATGGAGGCCGCGGGGAAGCGCTCTCGGAGGAGCGCGGTCAGAATCCCGGTGCCGCAGCCGAGCTCGAGGACGGCGGCCGGCGCCAAACGGTCCGGAAGCAGCGCGCTGAGCCGAGCGGCGATGCGGCGCTGGTGAACGGCGTGCGCGTCGTAGGCGCCGGCGGCGCGGGAGAAGTTGCGGCTCACGACCGCGGGATCGGGCACGATGGTCGGCATGGCGCAAGCACCCGAGAGCATTATAGAGGCTCGGGCCGCCGGCGTCGCCGTCGATCCAGGGCGCGGCCGCCGCCCGCGCTCTAGAGCGCGTAGCCCGGGATCTTCAAGGTCTCGCCGTCCCGCATGGCCGACTCGTGGGCGACGACGCCGGCCACGCTCATGTTGAGCGCCCAGGCGATGTCCACCAGCGGCGTGCGGTTCTCCAGAATCGCCGTCACGAACTCGTTCATGAGGTGGCCGTGGGAGCCGCCGTGCCCGCCCGCCTGGACGCCGGGAGGCAGCGGCGGGCGCTTCAACGGCGGGAGGTTTTTGACGAGCCCCTCGTAGCGGCCGTAGAAGGAGCCCTTCTGCCCGCGAATCCTGCCCATCTCGCCGCCGCGGCCCGGCGAGTCCCAGCTCACGGCCATGCGCGCCATGCCGCCGTCGCTGGTCCGCATGAGCGCGATTTCGGTTCCGAAGGGGTTCTTGTAGATGTTATTCTCGGGCTTGAGTTGATCGATCACGCTGGGCATGCCCAGGCAGGTGACCTCGGTGAACCTGCCGCCCGTCACGCCGACGTAGTAGGCGTTCGAGTGGGTGGGATACCACTGGGGCGGAAGACCGACGCGCCAGTCCTTGTAGGAGGGAATCGGTTCCGACATCCAGTGGTAGTATTCGCCTTCCGCATAGAGGAGCTTGCCGAACCCCCCCGCGCGGTAGATCTGCCGCATGGCGTAGAGGTCTTCGTGGAAGCACGAAGTCTCGAAGAGCATGTAGGCGCGGCCCGTCGACTTGACGGTGTCGAAAAGTTTCTGCGCATCTTCCAGGGAGCCGAACGCGGCGGGCACGGCGGAAGCGACGTGTTTGCCGTGGCGCAGGACCTCGATGCAATGGCGCGCGTGGGCCGGCGCGTCGGTCGCGACGAAGACGGCCTCGATGGAATCGTCCTTGACGAGTTCCTCGAGGGAGGGATAGGTCTTCTCGCAGCGGCAGGCCTTGGCGAGAGCCGCGCAGCGCTCGGGAATCAGGTCGCTCACCGCCGCGATTTGAACGTTCGGATGATTCTGGAAGCCGAACGCCGCGCCGAACTGGCACACGCCGAAGCCCACGATGCCCACGCGGATTTTCCGATCGGAGACGGGCTTCCAACCGGCGGATGCGTTCGGGTCTTCCGGGGCGGGCTCGAACCCCTGGATCGGCGGCTCGGCGGCCAGGCCGGCGAGGGAAAGCCCCGCGGCACCCGCGCCGAGAGCCTGGATGAAGGAACGTCGCGAAGTTCGGTCGTGCATGGCGGTTCTCCTCGAGCTCCGGCCGCGGCAAAGAGCCCCCCGCGGGCGCTCGGCGGCCGATCGCCTTCATTGTACTTCGCGTCGCGATTGCGGTGCAATCCCCGGCGGTTATCGAGGAGGCGGTTGCGCGGCCGCCCGCGCGCACCGCTCGATCGCCCGCGCCGTTTCCTCCGCCGCCGCGAGAGGCAACGCGTGCCCCGCGCCGGGAAGCGCGGTGAAACGGGCGCGGGGCAGGCGCGCGGCGAGGCGGCGGCCGCACGCCGGAGGGACGATAGCGTCGCCCTCGCCGTGCAGAATCTCGGCGGGAACGCGGATGCGGCCCAGGTCGGCGCGCAGATCGCCGGCCGCCAGGAACTCGAGGCCGCGCGCGAGTGTGTCGTCCGGAATGCCGCGCGCCTCCGCCAGAAGCGCCGCGGTTGCGCCCCGGCCGCCGGCGGGCGCGAGCGCCGCCTCGAAAAACTCCCGCAGACAGGCCTCGCGGTCTCGTTTGAGCCGCGCGCGCATCGCGCGCAAGGCGGCCGCGGGGACGCCCGGTGCGTCGCCGTCGGCGACGAAACGCGCCATCCCCGCCAGAACGACGAGGCCCCGCGCCTTCCCCCGGGCGGCCAGGCGCAGCGCGCACAGGCTCCCGAGCGACCAGCCGACGACAATCGCATTCGGTTCCGGCGGATCGCCGTCGAGGGCGTCCCACCAGTCCAGGCGCGCGACGGCGAACTCCTCGGACAGCGCCGCCGCGACGGCGTCCCAGACCCGCGACGTCGCGGCCCAGCCCGGAATGAGCAGGACGCGCGTCATCAAAGCACCCCGACCTGGCGCGCGGCCGCGGCGATGGCGGCGGCCGCGCGGGCCAGATCCTCGCCGGTGTGGGCGCGCGTGACCGAGAGGCGCAGCCGCGCCGTTCCCCGGGGAACCGTGGGGGGGCGCACGGCGACGGCGAGAATGTTCTTCTCCCTGAGGGCGCGCGCGAAGGCGAGGGTGCGCTCGTTGTCGCCCACCATGATCGGGATGATATGGGTGCGCGAGGGGCCGGTGTCCAAGCCGGCCTGTTGGAGCGCCGCCCTGAACTGCTCGGCGCGCGCGAGGAGCGCCGCGCCGAGATTGTGCGACGCCGCGAGGATCGCCAGCGCCGCGCGCGCGCTTCCCAGACACGCCGGCGGGAGCGCGGTGGAGTAGATGAAGCTCCGCGCGCGGTTGACGAGCAGATCGCACAGCCCCCGGGCGCCGGCGGCGAAGCCGCCGTAGCCGCCGAGGGCCTTGCTCAGGGTGCCGACGACGACGTCGGGGCGCACGGCGGGAAGATCGCGGCACACGCCGCCGCCCCGCAGCCCCAGCACGCCGATGGCGTGGGCCTCGTCCACCACGAGGAGCGCGCCGCGGCGGAGGGCGCAGTCGCCGATGGCGGCCAGCGGCGCGATATCGCCGTCCATACTGAACACCGAATCGGTGACGATGATCCGCCGCCGGCTCCCGTCCGCGGCCAGCAGCGCATCGAGGCGGTCGACGTCGCCGTGCGGATACCTGACGAGGCGGGCGCCGCTCAGGCGGGCGCCGTCCAGCAGGCTTGCGTGATTCAGGCGGTCGGCGAAGATCGTCGTCCGGCGGTGGGCGAGGACGGTCAGGACGCCGAGGTTGGCGAGAAACCCGCTGCCGAAAAGGAGCGCCCGTTCCCGGCCGGCGAGGGCCGCCAGCTCCGCCTCGAGCGTTTCGTGGAGGCGCAGGCTGCCCGCCATGAGGCGCGAGGCCGTGGCGCCGCAGCCCCAGGCGGCGATGGCCTCGGCGGCCGCGGCCTTGAGGCGCGCGTCCGAGGCTAGGTCGAGGTAATCGTTTGAGGAGAAGTTAAGCACCGTGCCGCCGTCCTCGACATACTTGCCCCCCAGGCCGGCGCGCGCCGCGAGGGTGCGGAGCAGGCCCTCCGAGGCGAGCTTCTCCAGCTCCCCGGCGAAGTCGTCACGAGTCATAGCGCATTCCGGCCTCGCGGACCAGCGCGAGGTCCTCCGCGACCGATCTTCCGGCCACCGTAAGGTAGCCGCCGATCATGATGCCCGTGGCGCCCGCGGCGAAGATGTCCTTCTCGCGGCGGCCGAGGAAGCGCTCGCGCCCGGCGCAGACCTTGATCTCGGCCGCGGGGCAGACGAGGCGGAACATGGCGATGGCGGCGAGGATCTCCTCGGGCGCCGGCGGCGCGGCGCGGGCCGCCGCCGGCGTTCCCGGGATCGGCACCAGGAAGTTGAGCGGAATCGCGTCGACGCCCAGGTCCCTGAGGGCGAAGGCGAGCTCGACGCGGTGGCGCGGCTCCTCGCCCAGGCCGAGGATGCCGCCGGCGCAGACCTCGAGCCCCGCTTTTTTCGCGGCGGCGATGGTGGCCGCGCGCCGCGCATAGGTGTGCGTCGTGCAGATGCGCGGAAAGTACGACTCGGCGGTCTCCAGGTTGTGGTGGAAGCGGCGCAGGCCCGCGGCCGCGAGACGCTCGAGCTGCGCCGCGCCGAGCATGCCGAGCGACGCGCACCAGGCGACGGGCGCCTCGCGATGGGCGTCGATGAGGGCACACAGGCGGTCGATGTCCCCGTCGGCGAGGGCTCCGCCGCTGGTGACGATGCCGAAGCGCTCGATGGGAAGGCGCGCGGCCGCCGCGTGCGCCGCGGCGATCTCTTCGGAGGGCAGCAGCGGATAGGAGGCGGCGGCGAGGCCGCTGCGCCGCGACTGCGCGCAGAAGGCGCAGTCCTCGGCGCACGCCCCGCTCCGGGCGTTCAGGATCGAGCACATCCGAACCCGGTCGCCGAAGGAACGGCGCCGGACCTCGTCGGCGCGCGCCATGATTGCGGGCAGCGCGTCGGCGGGCGCCTCCAGGATGGCGAGCGCCTCGGCCGGGGTGGGGACGCCGTCGGGAAGGCGCATCACGCGGGCGCTCTCTTCCCCGCGGCCGGCCGGCGCGGGAGCGCGAGGGCTCGCCTTCTTAGGACGGAGAGGCCGCCGAAGACCGCCAAGCAGATAAAGGCGAAGTGCGCCGCGAGGACGCATTCGGCAGACAGCCGGTAGGGCATGCGCGCGCTCCAGTGTCCGATCGAATCCACGGGAATCTACAGAATATTACCGAAGAAGGCGCCGAAGCGGTATGTCCCCTCGATCTCGGCGTCCGCGGGCCCCGCAAGGAGAAGCGCGGCGATGTCGGCGCGGCCCGCGCAGAAGCGTTCGACCTCGCCGGGGGCCATGACCATGAAGGCGGTGGAGAGGGCGTCGGCCTCGGCCGCCGTCGGCGCGGCGGCCCAGGCGGCGCGGGTCCCGGCGGCGGGAACGCCGGTCCGCGGGTCGATGATATGCGCCCCCTTCTTGACGCCGGAGCCGCTCACGCCGCCGTCGGCGAAGCGCAGCGCGCCGAGCCTTCGCCCGCCGCCCGCCGGGTGGGGAAAAAAGAGCGGCCAGCCCGGGGAATTCGGCGGCGCGCCTGTGGCGCGGAGCGAGCTTCCGCCGGCGTTGACGAGGGCGTGCGCGAGGCCCCAGTCGGCGAGGAGCGCCGCCGCCGCGTCGGCGGCGTAGCCCTTGCCGATGCCGCCCAGATCGACGCGCAGTCCCGCCACGGCCGCGGTGGCCGTGTGCGCCTCCGGGTCGAGGCTGAGCAGATGGCTGCCGGCGGCGGCGCGCGCCGCGGCGAGCTCTTCGGCCGAGGGCGCGCCTCGGTTCCACAGCTCGATGAGGGCGCCGGCGGCGGCATCGAAGGCGCCGCCCGTCTCCGCGCCGATCCGCGCGGCCAGCGCGAGGCACTCGACCGTCGCGGCGCCGATCCTGAGCGGCGCGCCGGGCGCCTGGCGGTTGAGGCGGGCCGTGTCGCTTGAGGGGATGAAACGGCTGAGTTCGCCTTCGATGGCGTCGATGCGCTCGAACGCCGCGGCGGCGGCCTGCGCCGCGTAGCGCGCGTCCGCGCCGGCGATGGTGATCTGAAACGTCGCCGCCATGGCGTCGTGCGCGGCGCGGAAGGCGTCCGCGAGGGGCTCGCTTTCTACGCCTTCCATTCCTCGGGCGCGCAAGCCACCGGCGCGCCGGTCTCGACGGCCGTCATGATCTTGGCGACGGCGACGACGGCCGCGAAGCCCGCCTCGGGGCCGCCGCGCAGCGCGGCGCCGCCGCGGATCGCATCGAAAAAATTCGCTAGATGCGCCGCGAAGGGCGGCTCCTGGGGGAAGTCGGGCAAGTAGTAGACCGGCGGCCGCACGCTCTCCGTGACGCCCGTGCCGCGGCCGCCCGCCTCCTCCTCGGCGCCTTCCCGGGCCGGCTTCTCCAGGAGGCCGAGGCCGATCCAGCGGTCCCAATCCAACGCGGTTTGCTCCCTGTAGATTTCCGTCCGCCCGCGGCCTTCCGAAAGGATGATCGCGCCCTGGTCGCCGAGCAGGCGCTCCTGGGATCCGAGGTAGCCGTTCGCGTTGAGAAGCTGGAGCGAGGCGCGCAGGCGGCCCCGCGGCCCGTCGTAGTCGAGAACCGCGAGGACCGTGTCGGGCCACCGATGCGTTTCGGGATCGTAGTAGTCGACGCCGCCGGCCGCCATGATCCGGACGGGCCGCGCGTCCAAGAGCCAGGCGAGCGCGTCGAGCTGGTGCGAGCTCAGCGCGGCCAGGGGCCCGCCGCCCAAGTCCCGGTACCATTCCCAGTTGCGGAAGCGCTGCATGCTGCCGTAGCCGTGCTTCGCGAGGACTTCCTCCGAGAGCGGCGCCCGGCGCGGGAAGCCGCGCTCGGCCTGGACGGGCCGGTTCCACTCGGCGCGCGCCGCGCTGATGCGTCCCAGGAGCTTCACCTCCCGAAGGAGCTTGTCCGCGCAATGGATGTAGCGCGCATCGCTCCGGCGTTGAAAGCCCACTTGGAGGAGTCTGCCCGCCTGGCGGGCGGCGCGCGCCATGGACCGCGCGCCCTCCACCGTCGTCGCCATGGGACTCTCGCAGTAAACGTGCAGCCCCGCCTCGAGACAGGCGACGGCCTGCGGCGCATGGCAGCAGTCCGGCGTGGCGATGATCGCCGCGTCAAGGCCGCGCTCAGCGGCGAGAAGTTCGCCGAGCTCCGTGTAGGTCGCGTGCTCGTGCTTGTGCTTGTCCAGGATCCGCGACGCGTTGACCAGGTTGTAGTCGGCCCAGATGTCGCAGAGCGCCTTGATGCGCACCCGCCCGAGCTTGAGGCACGCGTTGAGGAGGGCCTGCCCCTGGACGCCGGCGCCGATGATGGCGGCGTTGACGCTGTCGGGGGCGGCTCCCTCCGCGGCGCGGACGCCCAGCGCCGCCCCGGCGGCGGCCGTCGATTTCAGGAACGAACGCCGATTCACGCCAGGGCGCATGCCGCTTACTTCCCGCCTTCGCTCTTGGCGGGCGGCTGCTTGAGCCGCTCGAGGAAGCCGGCGATCTGGCGCGCGCGATCGCTTTCGGGCGCGGCCGCGCGCGCCGCCTCGAGCGTCGCGATCGCCGCCGCCTTGTCGCCCTTCTTGTTCTGGATGAGGCCCTTGGTGACCAGGAGCTCCTGGGCTTGAGTGCCGGAAGGGCTCAACTCCTTGAACGCCTTGTCGATGAGGGCCATGGCGCCGTCCAGGTCGTTCTTGCTCAGCGCCGCCTGGACATCGTTCTCGGCGAGGATCAGGGCGTATTTATGCTTGAGGCCGGCCTTGTTGTCGGCATCGGCGGCGATGATCTGCTGGATGACATCCTTGTAAGCCGCCCCGGCCAGCTCGGGATCGAGGTCGGCCAAGGCCTTGTCGAGCAGGGCGGCTTTGTCGGCGCCACGGGCCCCCGCCGCCTTGGCAAGGGCGGCCTTCAGCGCGGCGCCTGTCTTGGCCAGTTCCCGCAGATGCGTCAGGTACGCCTCCGGGCCTCCTTCCTTGTAGCCCGTCTTGGCGTAGGGGCGGCCCTTGGCATCCGTCAGGACGATCGTCGGGTATCCTCGCACGCCGAACTTCTCCAACCACTCCTGGTTCTGCTTTTGGAGAGCGGCGGGCAGCTTCGTCCGCTGGGGGAAGTCGAGCTTGACGAGCACGAACTGCTTGGGCGCCTCCTTGATGAAGGCCGGCTGGCTGAAGACCTCGGAGTCGAGCTTGATGCACCAGCCGCACCAGTCGGAGCCCGTGAAGTCCATCAAGACATCTTTCTTTTCCTTGGCGGCGCGCTTGAGCGCCCCGGCGACGTCGGTCGTCCAGATGTCGCGCGGGGGCTGCGAGGCCGCGCGAAGGCAGGCGAAGTTCCACAGAAGCACCATGGCCGCCGCCAACACCGCGAATCGGTTGTGACGCATCGAATTTCTTTCTCCGGCTGGAAACGCGTGACGAAAACCATGCGAAGCCGGTTGAGTTTCCCGATTGTATAGGAATTCCCGCCCGACTTCCATCGAGACGCCGCCCGCCGCCGATCGCGGCGGCGGGCGGCGGCGCGCGCTAAGATCCTGCGGCCCGCGCCGCTTCTACGCGCCGCACGTGAGCCCGTCGGGGGTGCGGTCCCGTCCCGGCGTGTCGAACGGCGGGGGCGGCGGCGGGCCGCCCCGGAAGATATAGCCTAGAATGTAGACCGCATCCGCCAGGGTAATCAGGCCGGAGTCGTTGGTGTCTAAGGCGTCGAGACAGGCGGGCGTCACATCCCGCGTGAAGAGATACGCGAGGATGTACAAGGCGTCCGCCAGGCCCACGGCGCCATCGCCGTTGGCATCGCCGCGCACGAAGACGGGGCTCGGCCCCTCGTAGGGCACGGCGCCCATGTCTTTGCCGTCATGCGCGGTGCCGATGCAGACGCTCTCCGGCCGCAGGCTGAAGTCGGCGGCCTCCGGCGCGAAGAACAAGGGATCGACGCAGAGGTTCCCCTGCCCCGGCCACGCCGCGGCGCCGCCCACATTGGAGAAGGCGACGGCGAGGGCCGCCGAAGGATCGGCGGCGACGTCGCGCATGTTCTGCCAGACAATGCACCCCTGGAGGCCGCCGCCGGCTCCGGGAAGGGCGGCAATGCCTTCCTGATTCCCGGCGATCGTCGCGTGCTCCGCCTCGGCGGCGGCTTCGCCCGCGAGGCGGAGTCCGGTCCCTCCGGCCGTGATGATCACGCCGTTCAGGGCGGAGGCGCCCAGCGCGCCGGCGCCCGTGATCACGACGCCGTTGTCCTCGCAGCCGTACAGCGCCGTCGCGTTGACGGCGCAGGTCGCCTGCGAGAGCACGATGCCGTCGTCGTTCGATCCGCGGACGACGCATTCCTCGACGAGCGAGGCGCGGGCGCCGTCCCCGGCGAGCCTGATCGCGCTGGATTCGCCGCGCAGGCCCAGGAACTCGCACGAGCCGATGACGGCGATCGAACGGGTTCCGCGCACAGCATCGGCGCCGTTTTCGAAGCGGCAGTCCAGGACCTCGATTTCCCCGTCGACGGCGTCGATGGCGGGCGCCGCGTTGCGCTCGAAGCGGCAGGCGACGACGGAGAGCCGCGCGTTGCGCGCCCCGAGAAGACCGCCGAAGTCGCCGCGCCGGTTGCCGGCGCGGAAGATGCAGTGAGCGAACGTATGCACCGGCGCGCCGGCGCCGGCGCCGGTGTTCCGGATGCCGATGCCGTTCCACAGGCGCGAACAGGACAGCCCGGTGAAAAGAATCGGCGCGCTGTCCGTGCCGGCGGCGACGATCAAGCCGTCGATGAGCATGGATGCGTTCCCGTCGGCCAGGATCGTCACGCCCGGCTCCACGGTCAGGGTCCGGCCCGCCGGGACCGTCAAGGTCCCGGCGAGGAGATAGGGCCCGCCGGCGGCCGTGAGGGTCCGGCTGGCCGGCAGCGTTCCCGTCAAGGTCGTCAGGCCGGGCACCCGCACGACCGTCAGCTCCGTCGCCTCGATAAGGTCGCCCTCGATGTCGTAGGCCCGCACATCCACGAGGTTTTCGCCGGGTTCCAGCGGGATCACACCATCCCATTGGGCGCGCACGGGGTCGTAATCCTGTTCGATGCCGTTGACTTCCAGGCGGCGCGTCCGGGAGGCGGGCAGCTCCACGGCGATCCTCGCCTCGGCCGCGGCGGCGTAGGCCGGCCCGCCGCAGCCGCCCGCGACGACCGGCTGCCGCGGCAGGACGAGCTCCGGAATGAGGGAGAAATCGGTGCTCTCGATGCCGTAGTTCAGGCCGACGATGGCCAGGACGTTGTCGCCGGCGCGCAGGTGTCCCAGGCTGCCGGAGATGTTGATGTTCTCGGGGATGCCCGCCTCGTGGTGGCCGGTCGCCTGCCAGGTGTATTGGGGAATGCCGCTCGGCGCCACGCGGCTCGCCACCAATTGGCCGTTGAGGTAGGCCACGAAACCGTCGTCCCAGTCCATGCGCAGGGTGAGACTCGTGATCGTCGCGGGATTCGCGACGGTGAACTTCCGCCGGATGAAGAGCGTGGAATAGCGGCCCCGCATATCGTCGAGGACGGTGGCATCGTCGAGATCCTCGTAGCCGAAGCCGCTCGGGCCCTCGAGCCACTCGCTGTCATCGAAATCGAGGGCGGTCCAGCTCAAATCGCCGCCGCTGGGATTCTCGGTTCCCTTGAAATACCGCCACAAATCGCCCTGGGCGATGAGCATGGGTTCGCCGATCTCCGCGATTCCGCCTCGCAGCGCGGTCGGGATGCAATCGCGGATGTAGCCCAGGCGCCGGGTCATGAAGGACTCGATGCCGTCCCAGGTGGCGGCAGGGTACATGCCGGCGATCAGCCCCCCGCGCCGCCGGTTTTCCAGGTGGGAGAAAGGCCCCGTCGCCAGCTTCTCGAGCTCCTCGTAGAACCGCGGCGCGAAGGCGGGATGGGTCAGGAAGCGGTTGATCGCCGCCACCGTGGGCCGGAAGAGCCTCTCGGTCGCCGAGGAGAAGCACGAATCGAAATCCCAGGGGATGAGAACGGCGCGGCCGTCGTTCGGCCGCAGGTAGAAGAAGAAGTCATCGCCGCGATCGGTGGAGATGCCCGCCTCGTTGTTGCTGATGCAGGCCTGCGCGGCGAAGAAAAGCAGCCACTGCCGGACGTCCACCTTCGCTTCCACGGCGGCGGCGAAGTCCGCATCGGAGGTGAACTCCGGCGCGAAGACCTTGCACAGGGCGATGACCTCCCGGTAGTCGTCGTGATCCCAGTCTCCGGTCACGTTCTCGTAAAGCGGCCGGTAGCTCTCGGGATCCTCGCCGTAGTAGGTGAAACCCGCGGAGCGATACAGCTCGTCGCTCTCCCACCCGCGGTAGAGGATGCCGCCGTCATTGGCGCCGCCGAAGCACCGGGTGAGGAACTCCTTGTCCACGGCCTCCAGCCAGATATAGCGTTGATTCCACGCGCCCCGCATCCAGAAGTTGACGGCCCAGCCGAGGCTGCACGGCAGACCGGCGCGGCGGAAGAAATCCGTCGCCAGGAGCTGGCTCTGCATGTTGAGGCAGTTCAGGTTGATGCGTTTGAAACCCAGGTACGGGTCGGCGTTTGGGACGTTCACGCGGTAGCTCTTGGGATTGAGGCGGCGCGAGCTCGAGCCGCGGAACCGGATGCCGACGTTGTACCGGACCTCTTTCTCGGCGCCGATCAGGGTGGCGTCGCGGAGCTCGTTGCTCCAGATGTCGGCGTTCAAGAGGTTCCAGGTGGCCTGGGTGCAGATGATCCGGCAGTGCCGCGATCCGTTTGCGGGGGGCGCCGCGTTGTCGCAGGCGAAGAGGAAATCCTTGCCGGCGCCGGGCGCGTCGGTGGTGCGCGCCGTCGCATCGACGGCGACGATATGGAACGCGACGACGGCGCCGGCGGCGAAGGGACCGATCTCGGCGGCCCAGCGGCCGTCGCCGGGAACGGCGTCGGGTCCCGTTCCATCGTCCCGCATGGCGATGGAGTAGGAGCCGCCGCCGTCGATGCGGTACTGGAGCGTCACGGAGGTCACGGCGTCCGAGTCCATGACGCGGCAGGTGACGGCGACCCGATCGCTCGAGCGGGGCACCGGCGGATCGTGGGCGACATCGACGACAAGCGGCGCAACGGCGGCGTCGGATGGCGGTATTCCGGGAGTGCCGCCCGGGACGGCCTCCCATGCCTGGCCGTAGCCGTTGTCGATGGCGCGGTGGCTGGTCTTCAGGCAAAGCGCCGCGTCCCCGCCGTCGGCTTCCCGCGGCCACGGCCCGTCGTCGGCGTATCGGACGCGGTTGATGAGGTTTCCGCGCGCGTCGCGCAGAACGATTTTCTCCGCCGAGTTGCGCAGCTTGCCCGTCCACTGGCCGATCACGTCGCTGAGGCCGGGGTGGGCCGCCTGCAGCATTTCGACGTTGCTCGCCACGATCAGCTCGGCCCCGGGCATCAGGACCACGCCTTCGGGAAAAGTGAAGTCGACGCCTCGGGTGAACCGCCAGCCCGTCAGATCGACGGCGAAAGTCCCGCGGTTGGCGATGCCGATGTATTCCAGCCCCAGCGGCTCGACCGGGGGCGATCCGATCGACATGGGCCGGTACATGATCTCGCTGATATACACATCATCGTTGACGGGCGACGCGTTCGGCAGTCCGAGCGAGGCGGTCGCAAAGGCGTAGACCTCGTCGTCGCCGTCGGGAAAGCGGCCCGAGCTTTCCGTTCCGGGCGGCAGCCGCAGCTCGATGCAGTCAAGCAGAGTCGCTCCGTCGGGCCCCAGCAAAAGATAGCGGTCGGTGCCCGGCCGAACCTCGAAAGTCAAGGGGAAGACGGCGCGGTCCGCGATCACGGTCTCCGGAAGCACGGTTCTGGCGCCGGGGACGTTCGCCCGAGCGACCGTGCAGCCCCCGAGCGCGACCGGCGCGCCGCCCGTGTTGAAGAGCTCGACCCAGCCGGCGCCCGGCGCCGTTCCGATTTCGTTGATGCGGACGGCGGAAGGCGGCGCGGGGGGGCCGTTTTCACACCCCGGCGTCCCGCCGACGACGGCGCTCGCGTGCCAGGCCTCGGCCAGTTCGTTGTCGGCGTTCGGATCGCCGAGTTCCAGCGAAGGACCGTTCCCGTCGGGAAGGCTCGGCCACAGCCCGCCGTCGCCGTAGGAGACCAAATCAATCTGCATGCCGTCGGCGCGGTTGAGGATGATGAGCTCGCCGTCGTTGTCGAGCCTGCCCGCCCAGGGGCCGTACACGTCCGCGACCCCCTGCGCCGCGAGAAAAGCCGGATCGCCGGCCACGACCAAGCGGCGGCCCGGATCGAGGACCGCGCCCGCGGGGAACGTGAAGTCCACGCCGGCCTCGAAGTACCAGCCCGAGAGATCGACGCGCGTCGGCCCTCGGTTGAAAAGTTCGAGGAACTCGCCGCGGTCGTCGCTCCCCAGGGGATTGTAGTGAATCTCGCTCACGAGAACATCGAAATCGCTCCCCTGAAGGTTGAGGGCGCACAGCGCGACAAACAGGCACATGCGATTCATGTCACTACTCCTTCCGGAGCCGCCCCGGCGCGGCGGCGTTATCCATCGCAGCGAAGCGCGTCCTCAGTGGCGTCCAGCCCCTCGACGGGGAACGGAGCCGGCGGCGCCGGGCCGCCGGCAAAGAGATAGGCGAGCACGTGGATCGCATCGGCGATAGAGAGTTGCCCGTCGTCGTTTGCATCCAGGCGGTCTTCGCAGGCAGGAAGCGCCCGGCCGCCGAACAGCATGCGCAGGATCGAAACCGCATCGGAGAGATCCACGCGGCCGTCCTCGTTGGGATCGCCGCGGAGAAATACCGGCGGAAAGCGGACGACGATGTACGCGGGTTTGATCGCGGTCTTCTCCCGTCCCTCGGCCGCGGCCGTGAGGCTCACCGTGTAGGCGCCCGCCGCGCGGTAGGCGTGCGTCGGGTTGGCCTCCGCGCTCTGGGACCCGTCGCCGAAATCCCATTGCAGACGCTCCACCGCCGGGCCGCTCACCAGGGGCGTGAACTCGACGGCGAGGGGGAGGGCGCCCTCGCGGGGCGCCGCGGTGAAGTCGACGGCGAGGGGCGTTAAGACCTGAACGAGGCCCTCCGCCCGCGTCGCGGACCGCGCCGCCGCCCCGAAGACCTCGAGGGTGACATCGTAGACTCCCGCGGCCTGGTAGGTATGGACCGGATCGCGGGCGGTGCTGGCGGCGCCGTCGCCGAAGTCCCACGCATACGCCAGGACATCGACGCCGGAGGACCGCACCGTGAAGGCGACGTCCAGGGGCGCCTCGCCCGCCGCGGGCTCGGCGCCGAAGTCCACGGCGAGGTCTTCAGCGACGATGTAGTCGGCTTTGCGGACGACCAGGTCGTCTCCGAATTTCGTGAAAGCCGTCAGTTGGACCGCGTAGGAGCCGCGTGTTGCGTACCGATGGACCGGTTCGCGCTCCAGGCTCGCCTCGCCGTCGCCGAAATCCCAGAGGAAACCAGCGATGTTCTCTCCTTGGGAGAGATTCGTGAAGTGAACGGTGAAGGGCGCGGCTCCCGCGCGGGCGTCGGCGGCGAAATCGGCGTGCGAAGGTTCGAAGACCCGGATGAATTCGGTTTTTTCCCGGCGTTCGACGGCGCCGTACCCGAAGGCCGTGAGGGCGACCGTATAGACTCCGGGCGCCGTGTAGACATGGATCGGGTGCCGCAGGTCGCTGGCGGCGCCGTCGCCGAATTCCCAGCGGTAGCTCTGAATCGACGCGCCGGTGGATTGATTCGTGAAGGCCACCGAAAGCGGCGTTTCGCCGCCGGACGGGACCGCCGCGAAATCCACGGCGATGGGAGCATCGACCAGAACCAGATCGCGCTTCTCCGCGACGAGCGGCCCGCCGGCCGACCGCTGCGCCGTCAAGGTCACCGTGAATCTGCCCGGGGCGTCGTAGCTGTGCGCGGGCGAGACCTCGGTGCTGGTCCGGCCGTCGCCGAAGGACCAAAGGAAACCGGTCAGGTCGCTTCCGTAGGACCGGTTCGTGAAGGCCACCGCGAGGGGCGCGGGCCCCGCGGCGGGGGCCGCCTCGAAGTTCACCGTGGAGACCACGGCCGCGCCGTTGAGGGCCATGAGGTTCCACTGGGTGAAATCGCTGTTGAACCACCAGCTTTGCGCGCCGTTGGGCAGGAGCGTCACCGACTGGAGCACCTTGTCGGGATTCGCCGGCACGTGGCACACGAAAAGCCCCACGTCGCCGATGCGCTCGATGCCGTCGGGGCCGTAGCGGTCCATGCCGTCGATGGCCTGCCGCAGGTTCTCCGTCATGGGGCCGCCGATCCCCCGTTCCGGCGTGTCGTCGCACCAGTCATCGGTTTGGACGGCGCCGTCCGCCGTGGAGCCGTCCTGATAGGCGAGCCTGACCTGCACTCTCGCATCCCCCGGGGATGCGGCGGCGAGGAACTCCAGCCCTAGGTACCTGGCGGGGGGCACCGGGATCGCGATGTCGTAGCGGTACGCGCCCCGCCGATTGCAGCGCACGGCGTTCGGGCCGCTGTAATCGTTCAGCACGAAATCGCCGATCAGCCGCGAAGTGGGCAGGCCGCGCCCGCCCAGATACCCATCCTCGATGAGAAAGAGCGCCGCGTTGTCGAAGGGATCGTTCGAGGCGTCGCCCGCGTTGAGGACGACATCGACGTTGGCGGCGCCTGCCAGGCTGAGCGGCGAGTTCACGTAGCCCAGGTCCGCCAGAACGAAGGTCGTCGGCGCCGACCACGCCGACGGGCCCCGGCCGAAGGCGGTGTAGGCCACGCGCCACTTCCAGCGCGCGCCGGCCGCGAAGACGGGCAGCGTGACGGTGAGGGAGGTGCGCGCGGTCTCCGAGACGATGTCGACGGCGGCATCCTGCCAGTCATCCGTTTCCCGGGCGATCTGCCAGCGGCTCGAGTAGTGGGTCGCGCCGCTTTCAGGATGGGCGAAGGGCGAAGCCGAGAGCGTGAAGGGCAGGCGCCATACGACGCTGTTATCGGCGGGCGCCGCGTTGACGGGCGTTTCCGGGGGCGTCCCCGGAAAGAAGGTCTGGAGCAGCCAGTTGCGCCGGTTTGTCACGTACTGCCGCATCTGAGCGACGCCCGCGGTCCAATTGCCGCCCCACTTCAGATCGTCGAGGCTGGAAGCCGCGGCGGCGGCCGCCGCCTGCGCGTCGATGCGCGGCAGCCAGCGCTCCTCGGTGAAATCGGTCGCGAGGGCTTCGCCGAGCTGCCGCAGGAACTCGGTCCGGAATTCCTCCACCGCGAAGAACCGGTCGATCACGCGGTTCCAACCCGTCGTCCCCGGATCGTGCCGCCGGCCGAGGAAAGGCGTCAGCTTGTACTCGCCGTAGCCGTCCGCGCCCCACATGTCGCCCAGGACCCGATCGCAATCCCACGGCGCCATCTCCCATTTCCCGGAGCCGGCCTCGTCGAACACCATGAAGTGGTTCTTGTTGAAGGCGTCCCAGTTCTGCATGCAGGCATTGGCCACCATCCACCGGTAGAAGCCCGCCAGGTTGACGCGGGCCTCGAAGAAGGCCTTCACGGCGGCTTCATCGGCTCCGAAGAGTTCGTCCAGATCGCGCGTGAAGTCGATGAAGTCGTCCCAGGGTTCGCTCTCGCGGGTCGCCTTATTGTAGTGGAGGGCGTAAACGGCCGGGTCGGGCTCATAGCGTTCATCGCCCGAATTGGGGATCGAGTTGCTGTCGGATTTGTAAACCGCCGCCCCGTCTCGATTCCGGCGCCGCGCCCAACGGGCGTCCACCTGCTCGATGGCGGTGAAGAGGCCGAGAAAGGGGTTGTGGGAGCCGATGGGCCGGTTGCAGTGGACGCGCACCATCTCCGTGTCGCAGTACAGCGCTCCCAGATCCTTGAAAAGCTGGTAGGCGAAATGCTCGCGAAAGCCGGCCGGATCGTACATGGTGGCATTGAGGTTGATCCGCTTCCGGCCTCGGAAAAGCCGGTCGCCGTTGAAGACCAGCTTCCAGGATTTCTTGGCGTAGTGGCGGGCCCAGTAGCCGCGATAACGGATGCCGATGCGATCGTAGACCTTGCCGGTGTCCGACACGAAGGCGGCCGGCTCCAGCTCGTTGGTGAACACGTGCGAGTTGAGGTCGGCCAGGGCCCGAGGAGTCATGACGATCCACCACAGGTTGATGGCGTCGGGCACGACGTAGTCCGCGACGAAGTAGGCGCGGTTCGGCGTGGCGGCTCCCGGATGCGGAAACACGGCGGTGACGCCGCCGGCGTCTCGGGCAAGAAACGTGTACCTGACCAGCGTCATGGCCGGCAGTCCCGGCAGCCGGCAGGACCAGATATCGTCTCCGGCGGCCGCGTCGGGATCCACGCCGTCATCGCGCATTGGGATCTGAAAGACCGTTCCCGCGTTGTCGTTCGGCCCCAGCGCCTCGTACATGAGGTCCACCGCGGCGACGGGCGCCGTGTGGTTGACGCGGACGGTGATCGCGACCTCGGCGCCGGGCTGCGGCTTGTCCGGCGCGTGATGGGCGTCGGCCATGCTCAGGGGGAGCCGCTGGCCGGCCGCCGAGTTGACGCGGCCCGGCGTCGGCCCGCCGGCGGCGGCCTTCCAACTGTAGGGGTCATCGACGTCGAGGGCGGGATCGACCAGTTCGAGGCTCGGTCCGAGGCCGTCGGCCTCGGGCGGCCACGGCAGCTCGTCGAGATAGTGGATCTCCTGCACCTTGCGGCCGGAGGCGTCGAGAAGCAGAAGCTCCTCTCCGCTGTTGCTCAGCCTGCCATCGTACCGGCCCGCGACGGGAAGCCCCGCGCCGTAAACGGCGTCGAAGATGTCCTGATCCGCGCAGAGGACGAGATAGCCTCCGGGCAGAATGACGGCGCCTTCGGGGAAGGTGAAGGCAATGCCCTCGGCGAAACGCCAGCCCGACAGATCGACCGGCACGGCTTCGGCGTTGTGAAGCTCGACGAACTCGGCGAGAGGATTGGGGTCGGCGGGGTGGTACATGATCTCGTTGATCACCACGCGCGGCGGCGGATCGGCGGCGAACGCGCCGGCGCTCGCGAGGCCGAGAATCGCCGCCAGACGCAGCCCGCTGCGGCGCATGCCCGTCATTTCGTGTGCTCCTTGCCCGGCGGCTCCCGCGCCGCCGCTCGTCCTATTCGCAATCCACCCGCGGAGATTCCGGCGCCGGCCCCCGGTGAAAGATGTATGCCAGGAGAAAGACCGCATCGCCGATGGTCAGCTTGTGGTCGCCGTCGGCATCCGCGAGGGCCGGGCAGTAAGGCGCGGGGCCGCTCC
The DNA here is from genome assembly GCA_002070955.1 of Planctomycetes bacterium ADurb.Bin069. Lineage (GTDB taxonomy): Bacteria > Planctomycetota > UBA8108 > UBA8890 > UBA8898 > UBA8898. The sequence goes on along the minus strand of MWEK01000028.1, from coordinate 15,166 downwards.
TGAAGAGATGGTCCAGGAGCGCGACCGCATCGGCGATGGTGATCAGGTTGTTGCCGTTGGCATCGCCGCGCCGCAGATTCAGCACGTACCGGAAGCCCGCCGGAAGCGCATCGCCGTAGACGCCGTCGGCGACGGCGACGTCGACGGGTCCCACGCGCCGCCCCGGCGGAACCGCGCCCGCGATGGTGCCGCCGTCGACATACGTCGCGCCGGCCAGGGGGACATCGCCGAAGCGCACGGCGGTTTCCGCGCGGAAGTGGATGCCGTTCAGCGTGATCGCCTCGCCGCCGTCGATGCTGCCGGTGCGGCGGGAGATCGCGAGAAGCTTGATCCCGGCGCAGGTTGTCAAGGGTTCCGCCGCGCCGGCGTTCCCGAAGGCGTTGAAGGCGTAGACGTGGTAGGTGTAGATCCCGCCGGCGGTCACGTCGGCATCGGTCCAGGAAGTCGCGCCGGCGGGCACGGTGGCGACGATGGCGAAGGGCCCCTCCGGCCCGCGCCGGCGCCGGATCTCGAACCCGGTTTCGTCATCGGAGTTGTCATCCCAGGCGAGGGCGATGGAGGCGGCGCTCCAGGCGGTCTCCCTGAGGGCCGACGGCGGCGCCGGGATCGTCCCGGTCCGGGCGGCCGCCTCGCCGGAGTAGTCCGAATATCCGAAGCCGTTGCGCGCCCGCACGCGGTAGACGAAGTCCGTGCCCCCCGGAAGGTTCTGATCCAGGAAGGTGGTGGAGTCGGGGCCGGTGGTCCCCGCGGTTTGCCAGGCGCCTTCCGCGCCCGCGCGCCGCTCGATCTCGAAGGCGATCTCGTCATCGGACCGATCCTGCCAGACGAGGACGAGATAATCGAGGCCGATTTCGGCGACCTGGAGATCCGCCGGCGCGGCGGGCAGGGATCCCGTCCTGCCCGTCGCCTCGTTGCTCCACGCCGATGGCCCGTACTGGTTCACCGCGCGCAGGCGGTACTGGAATGTCGTTCCCGGCGGAAGCCCGTCGTCCACGACGAGCGTGATGTCCGCCGCCAGGAGCGCCAGGGTCTCCCAGGAACCGCCCAGCGGCCGGCGCTGGAGCTCGAACCCGGTCTCGTTGTCCGCGAGGTCGTTCCAGAGCAGCGTGAGCGCGTCGAGCGTGACGGCGATGACGCGAAGGTTCTCGGGAGCGGCGGGCAGAAGGCCGGTGCGCCCCTCGGCGGTCTCGGACCACGGCGAGGCGCCGTAGGGATTGACGGCGCGCACGCGATACCAGTAAGGCGTATCGGGGGCGAGTCCCGTATCCGTGAACGCGGTTGCATTCGCCTCCGCCGTCGCCACGGGCTGGAACCCCCCTTCTGCCCCGCGCCGCTCGATCTCGAAGCCGGTTTCGAACTCGTCGGCGTCGATCCACGTGAGCCGGATCCAGTCCAAACCGGCGTTGGCGGCGGAAAGATCCGACGGCGCGGCGGGCAGGCTGGCCGTCGTCTGGACGATCGGGCCGACCCACTCGGAGGCCCCCGAGGCGTTCTGCGCTCGGACGCGGTAGGTGTAGGTTCCCGGCTCCAAGTCCTCGTCCAGGTAGGCGGTGGTGTTCGCGGCGAGCAACGCGCGCGGCTGCCACGGCGCGCCCGGAGGGTACTGAAGCTCGACGGCGTAATGCGTCTCGTTGTAGGCGTTGTCGGTCCAGGCCAGCCTGATGAAGTCCAGGCCGAAGGAGGCGACGCGCAGCTCGCTGGGCGCCGCCGGCAGTTCGCCGGTCTCCTGGACGACCTCGTTGCTCCAGTCCGAAGCGCCGCCCGTCCCCACCGCTCGGACGCGGTAGGCGTAGAGCATGCCGGACTGCAGCGGCGGGGTGTCATCGAGATACGCGGTCTGGTTCGGGCCCGTGGTATGGAGCAGGCTGAAAACCGTCTCGCCCGGCCCGCGCCGATGCACCTCGAACCCGATTTCATCCGTCGAGTTGTCCTCCCACACGAGCGCGATCGAGTCGAGATCGAAGGCGGTTACGGCGAGATTCGTGGGCGGCAGCGGGATCGTGCCCGCCGTCTGGCTGATCTCGTTGGACCAGTTGGAGTATCCGTAGGCGTTGAACGCCCGGAGGCGATAGGCATAGGTGCCGCCTTGAACCAACCCCGCGTCCGTGTGCGCCGTCGCGTTCGCCGGCAGGGTCGCGCGCAAGGAGAACTCGGTCTCGCCCGGCCCGCGGCGGTACAGCTCGAAGCCCTGCTCGTTGACGGACGCGTCCGTCCACGCAAGGGCGATGCTCGTGGGCGTCGAGCCGACGACGCGCAGGTTCGCCGGGGCGACCGGCACGACGGCGTAGGGGATGGCGCCGATATCGCTCCCGTTCTGGCCCGTGCCGATGCACGGCGAAGCGGCCGTGAGGGCGTAGTTGCGCCCGGCGCGGTTCACGAAGAGGGGATCGGCGTTGAAGTTGCCCTCGCCGGGCGGCGGCGGCGTGAGCTGGACGTCGCAGTGATCGAAGGTGGCCGAACTCACCGCGTCCATGGTGTAGGCGGCGCCGTTGAACTGGATGATCGAGTTGAGGACCGTCGCGTGGCCGCCGCCGTAGCCCGGATGCTTCTCGTAGAGCCGCAGCCCCGCGGTCCTGCAGTCGACGATCGTGTTGTGGTTGATCGTCGCCTTCTGGTTGTCTTTCAGGGCGATGCCGTAGGTGCAGGCGTAGATGACGTTGTCCTCCACGGTGCTTTTGTACGGTCCGATCAGACTCATGGCTTGGTCGCCATGCGACCAGATGCGGTTGCCGATGGCGACGATGCTTCCGCGGTCCACATCGATGCCGTCATCGCTCCCGTTGTGCAGTTGGCAGTAGCGGACGTACCCCGGCCGGGAGTTGTTGATGTCCGCCATGTCCGCCTTGCCGTACAAGTGATGAATGTGGGAGTATTCCAGGACGGCGGGGTTGCACCCGTCCATGCTCACGCCGTCGAAGGAGCCGAACTCCCCCTCGCCGGTGTAGCAGATTTCGGTGTTGCGGACTTCCATGGCGCTGGAGGAGGCGTTGATGCCCTCGCCCTGATACACGTGGGATATTAGGCAGTTGTCGATCAAGATCTTGCTGGAGCGCGCCGTGACGACGGCGCTCGCGCCGCCGGTGGCCCGCCCGTAGGTGAAATTGCACCAGACGAGCCGGTTGTCCTGGCGTGTGCTCGAGAAGTACAGGGCGCCCCAGTAATCGGTGCACGGCCTGCGGTTGAACCGGATGGGGTGCGTCTGCGTGCCGGCCGCCTGAAGGCAGCCCTCGATCCAGAAGAGCGATCTGGGGCCGATGATGAATTCGACGCCCGGACCGATGGACAGCGTTATACCCGCCGGCACGGTGAGCGTGCCGTCGAGATAGTAGGGGCTGCGGGCGGCGTCGAGCGCCGTGGCGGCGGACAGCGTTCCGCCGATGGGAGACACCCCGACCACGCTGAACGTCTTCGACGCGCACACGGACCGGTTCGGCCGCAGGGCCCGGACCGTCACGGTCATCACTCCCGGCGTGACGGGGACCTGCAGGCTGAACCGGCCGGTGATGTAATCGTACGGCGCATCGACGCCGTTGAGCTGCAGATAACGGGTGTCGGCCACGGATACGACGCCCTCGACCAGGACTTCCGCGCCTGCCACGTACTGCGTTCCCGGACAACCTTCGCCCATGACCGCGCCGAGGGAGAGGGACGGAGCCAGGCTGAAATCGCTGCTGGAGAGGCTCGCGTTGAATCCCTGCACCGCCAGCACGTTGTCGCCGGGCACCAGCAGCGCCGCGGGATCGGGGATGGGGATGGAGACGGGCGCGTCGGGCTCGCAGGCCCGCGTGGCCAGCCCCGTCGCCGGCACGAAGGCGCCTGGCGCGCCGGGCGCGTTGGCGCGGCCGATTTCAACGCCGTTCAGATAGGCGATGAAGCCGTCGTCGAACACGACGCTCAAGACGAGATTGTCGATCTCCGCCGGATCTTCCACGGCGAAAACGCGCCGGATATACACCGTCGAGTACCGGTTGATCATGTCGGTGAGGATCGTGTTGTCATCGTTGTCCCCGTACCCGAAGCCGCCCGGCCCCTCGAGCCACGCGCTGTCGTCGAAGTCGAGCGTCGTCCAGAGGAGCGTGCCCTCGGAAGGCTCCTCCGTGCCTTTCCAGTAGCGCCACAGGTCGTCGTGGCGGACGAAACCCTGGCTCGCCATCGCGGCCTGGAAGGTTGTCGGGACCTGTGCGGCCATGAAGGCGCGGCGGGCGCCGGCGTAGGCGCGCAGGTCCGCGGCCCGGGCGGAGGGCACGTAGGGCGCGATCCGATCGATCCGCGCCGTCGCGGCTTCGGCGGAGAAATGCACTTCGAGGAGGTCCCGCAGCGCCGCGTAGTAAAGGAGCGTGAAGTCGGGGTGCATCAGGAACCGCTGGATCGCCGGGAGCGAGGGGCGGAAAAGCCGTTCTTGGCTGTCCGCGACCTGCCAACTATCGTCGACGTCCCACGGTATGAGCACGAAGCGGTTGTCGCTGGGGCGGCGGTAGAGGTAGAAATCATTGCCGTTGTCGGAGGCGACGCCCCCCGTGTGAGTCGCGATCGCCGCGTGAACCGCGAAGAACCGGGCCCACTCCTCGGCATCGATGCGGGCCCGGATCGCCGCCGTAAAAGCGGCGTCCGGCGTGTTGGCGAAGGCTTCGCACAAATCGATCACGTCGGTGTAGTCGTCGAGCTCCACCTTGGTCCGCTTGTGGTAGTGCGGCCGGTAGCTCTCCTTGTCGGGGCCGCGATAGTCGAGGTTCGCCGCCTCCACGCCGCGGTACAGGTTCCCCTCGTCGTCGCCCTTGAAGCGCCGGGCGATGAACTGATTGTGCACCGCCTCCACGTGCCCGTACCGGTTGGTGATTTGGCCGTTGAAAACCAGGCGCACCATGCGGCTGCGCGGGGCCGGAACGTCGCTGGAACGGAAGAGCGTCATGCCGAGGTGCTGCGTTTCGGGGAGGTACCCGATCAGGTTGACGCGCTTCATTCCCAGGAATTGCTTGTCGTTGGAGAAGTTCAGGCGGTATCCCTTCGGATCGCGCTCGCGCGAAAGCTCTCCGCGGTACCGCAACCCCGCGTTGTACAGGATGCGATCGCCGCAGATGAAAGTGGCGTCCAGGAGCGCGTCGCTGTAGATGTCGCGGGTCTGCAGCGCGGTGCGGCGCGCCTGGGTCATGATGATCCGATAGGTCGGGCCGTCCCACTCCGGAAGGTTGTCGTGAACCTGAAAGAGCATGGTGACCGAGGGATCGGTCTCCCAGGCGGCCGGGACGACCCGCCAGCGGCCGGTGGCGCTCCAGGCGGCCGCGGCGAAGCAGACGATCGTACCGTGGGGAAACGGACCGATCTGGGCGGCGTACACGCCGTCGAGGGCGGCGCCGTCGCCGTGCAGGCCGTCATCGAACATGGGGACGACGGTGAACTCGGCGGCGCCGTCGATGCGCCAGGCCAGTTCCACGGCGTCCACCGCCGCCGTGGGGCAGGTGACCTCGCAGGCGATCGTCACGACGTCCCGCGACGTGGGGACGGCGGGCCGGTGGCGCGCGGCGCGAATGAGGGGCTTGGCATCGGCGCTGAAGGCGCTGTTCGCCGCTCCCGGCGTTCCCGCCCCGGCGCCGGCGGCCCAGGCCTGCCCGCTGCGCTTGTCGTAGCCGGGGTTGACGAGCTCCAGGGATGGCCCCGTGCCGTCGGCCGCCTTCGGCCATTCCCCATCGTCGGCATAGTGGACTTCGTCGGCGACGTTGCCGAGGTGATCGCGTAGAACGATCTTCTCATCGCCGTTCTTCAAGCCGCTCGCATAACCGCCGATGACGCCGGTTATGCCGTAATCGGACTGAACGCGGGCCGGATCGCGCGCTACGACGAGATAATGCCCCGCGGGCACGATGGTGCCGGGCGGCAGGGCGTAGTCGATGCCCCGCGTGAAGCGCCAGCCGGTCAAGTCGACGGGCTCCGCTCCCGCGTTGAGCAGCTCGATCCACTCGGATTCGACCGCTCCGGGGGGCGCGGCCGGGTGATACATGATCTCGTTGATCACGATCCCCCAGGCGGGCGGAGCTTCGTTGGGAGCGCCCTTGGTGGGGGCGAGGACGACGTCCAGTCCCCCGCGGCCGTCGGGATGGCGCGCCGCGGCGCCGCCGGAGTCCGGATCGACGTCGTACGGCCGCGCATCGACCAAAATGATGCCTTCCGGATCGGACAGGATGATGGCGCCGGCCGCGGGGATCGGCGCCCCGAAATCCGCGCGCTCGATGACCGCGAAGCCTCCCGGCGCCACCACGGCGCCTTCGGGCAGGGCGTAGAACTGCGTGTCCCTCGCGCTCGTCGCGAGCCGGTAGCCCGAGAGATCCCAGGGCGCCGGGCCGGGATTGAAGAGCTCGATCCAGCCCTCCTCCGCGCCCGTGGTGGGCGCCACCTCGTTGACCTTGACCGGGCAGGTCAGGGCCCGCGGGTTCGCGCCGACGAGGCGCAGGATGGCGAGCTCGGGGTGCAGGGATAAATCGGTGCTCCCGAGGGTGTAGTTGATCCCGTGAATGGCGAGGCAGTTCGGGCCGTCGACCAGAAGGTCGATCCCGGCGCTCAGGTCGAATTCCTCGGGGACGCCGGGCTCGTGGTTCGTCGTGGTCACGGCGCGGTGGGAAGGCGGATATCCGGTGACGTTGGCGCTGCGGGCGACCTCGACGCCGTTGAGGTACGCGACGAATCCGTCGTCGTAGTCGATGTGGAGACTGATGCGTCTGATCGAGTCGGCGCCGCCGCCCAGATCGAAGAGGCGGCGGATGTACACCGTCGTGTAGGAGCCCTGCATGTCGTCCAGGATCGTGGCGTCGTCGTCGTTGCCGTACCCGAATCCCGCCGGACCCTCGAGCCACTCGGAGTCGTCGAAGTCGGCGAGCTGCCAGTCGGGCGGCGGCGCTTCGGTTCCCTTGGCATAGCGCCAGATCGCTCCCCACGGAATCGCTTGCTCCGCGATCAGCGTTCCCATGGCCTCGTCGATGCCGGCGACGTCGCGAACGCCGAAAAAACCCGGCGACAGCGAGAAATCCGTGGAATTGAGGGTCAGATTCAACCCCACGAAGGCCAGCACGTTCTCGCCCTGGACGAGATACTGCAGGGCGTTCGAGACATCGAAGAGCTGGTGGCCGACGGCCTCGTGGCCGCAGGTCGCCAGGGTGTCCGAGGGAATCCAGCCTCCCGCGGTTTGCGGCGCGCACCGCCGCAGGATCTGGTTTCCGTTCAGGTAGGCGGCGAACCCGTCGTCATAGCTGACTTCCAGAAAGAGCTGCACGTAGGAGGTCAACGCCGCCGTGAACGTCCGGCGGATGTAAAGGGTGCTGTAGCCGGGTTGGACGCCGTTGATGAACTGCATGTCGTCCAGCACGGTCGCGTCATCGTCATCGCCGTAACCGAAACCGGCTGGGCCGACGCTCCACGCCGAGTCATCGAAGCCGAGTTCCGCCCAGTCGAGGGGCGGATCCGTGATGCCCTTGAAGTAGCGCCATTCGGCGCCGAGAGGGATGAAACGCGTTTCCTGGTTGGCCCGCCAGCAACTGTTGATCGCCCCCGGCGTGCCGTTGATGACCAGACTGGCCGTCCAGTTGTCGGGCCAATCCGCCTCGGCGTCCGGCCGGCGTTTCTCCAGGGACGCGCCGCGGCCGTCGGCCGCGGCCGGCCACGGAGCGCGATCGCGCCAGCACACCTCCTCGACGAGGCGGCCGGCGCCGTCGACGAGGCGGATGCACTCCCCGCCGTCCGAGAGCGAACCGGTGTAACCGCCCGTCATAGGCACATCGGCGCCGTAAACGGCGCGGGCGACGGCGGGATCCTTGACTACCGCCAGGTACCCGCCGCGTTCGAGCCATGTGCCGGCGGGCACGACGAAGGCGATCCCGCCCGTGAAAGACCAGCCCGAAAGATCCACCGCGGCGCCGCCGGCGTTGTGGAGCTCGACGAACTCCAACGCCTGATCGTCGCCCGCGGGACGGTAGTGGATCTCGTTGACGCAAACATCGGCGGGCGCGCCGCGCAGCGCGGCGCCGGCCAGCAGCGCCGCGCAGGCCATGCGCGCGCGCAGGCCGCGTCGCGCTGCACGTGTGTGCCGACAGGCAGCAGACCGGTACGGCGAACGTTTCATGTGATTTCTCCCTTGCGGCGCAATGCGCGCTGCGAAATGTTGCCGGCTCCTCGTACCTAGCCATTCTATCGATGCGGGTGCTTTGATTCAACCGCGTCCTCTTGTCCGCCGCGAGGGATCATGCTACAATCGCCCACTGGTCTGGTCAGGCGGGAACGAGTCGCGCAGACAGGGGAGGTGTCTCATGCGGCGAAGAGGCGGTCGTGTTTTCGCGGCGCGTCGTTCCATTGATATCACGCGGCTCTGCACGGCGCTCGCGCTAATCACGGCCGCCGGGTTTGCCGGAACCTATCGCGCGGGCGACGTCACGGTGGCCGCCGATGCCGGCGCGTTCTCCATCCCCATCTTCTTCACGCACCAGGAAGAAGTCTCCGCGGCCACCGTCGTCCTCGATTACGACGCGGTCTTGTACACCGTGACCGGCGCGGCGGTGGATGAGAACCCGGTGATTCCCGAATGGCACGGCGTTCACATCGATGCGACCTGGGCCTCCTTCGGATTCATCATGGACTGGGCTCCTCCCTACGCGGGCCAGACGCTTCCCGCGGGCGTCGATCAGCGCATCGGCCGCTTCCTGTGCGCCCTCGCCGGCGGGGCGGCTCCCCGAACCGCGCCGATCGCGCTGGCGGCGGCGAGCCGCGGCGATCCGCCGCTTTTCAACGCCTACGTCGTCGCCAACCTCGATGTGATGGCCGCGGTGGTTCCCGGCACGCTGACGATCACATGGCCCGCGCCTTCGATCACGGCGATCAGTCCGGAGAGCACCGCGGGCGGCGAGCAACTCACCGTGCAGGGCTCGAAGTTCATGGCGGGTGTGACGGAGTTCCGTCTCGACGGCGCTCCGGTCGCCGGCGCCGTCGTGGTGTCCGACACGACGGCGCGCGTGCCCGTGCCGTATTGCGCCGAGGGCGGCGATCGCCGCATCACGGCCTGCAACGGGGGGTTCTGCGCCGAGGGCTATTTCACGTGCCGCGCCGCGCCGGTGATCACGGGCGTCGATCCGGCGATCGGCTCCGGGGGCGTCGTCGCCGTGCACGGCTCGGGTTTCTATCCCGAGACGACGGCCGCGCTCGACGGCGAGACGGTGGCCGTGACGTTCCACGACGAGTCCTGGATCTCGCTGGCGATCCCGGCGTGCGCCACACGCGTGGTCCACGCCATCGAGATCTGCAACGGACAGCTTTGCGCCCAGGCGTCATGCGAGTGCTGGCCGGGAGCGGCGATTGCGTCCGTAACCCCCGCCAGCACGGCCGGTGACGAGGTGCTCGTGGTCAGCGGCAGCGGATTCGTCCCCGGCGAGACCGTGTTCCTCCTCGATGGCGGCCCGGTCGAATACACGGTCGTCAGCGCGACGGAGGCCCTCGTCACGGTCCCGGCCTGCACCGCGGGAGGCCCGCGGACGCTGACGGCTTGCAACGCGACGCTGTGCGCCGGCGCCGTGTTTCAGTGCCGAGGCGCGCCGTTCATCGCCGCGATCAGCCCCGCCGTCACGACGGGCGGCGTCTTGGCCATCGAGGGGGGCGGTTTCTATCCCGAGACCGAGTTTCGCGTGGACGGTCTGAGCGTCGCCGCGGTGATCGTGGACGACGCCCACGCGGCCATCGAGGCCGCGCCCTCCGCCGAGCGGGTCGTGCGGGTGGTGCAGGCCTGCAATGGAATCCTGTGCGGCGACGGCGCCTTCACCTGTGTTCCGGCCGTCGCCATCTCGGGCGTCGAGGTTGCGATGGCGGGCGGCCGCGCGACGCTGACCGTGCGCGGCGCGGGGTTCCTTTCCGACAGCGCGGTCGCCATCGATGGCGCCGCCGTGCCCTTCACGCTGACGGAAACGGGGGACATCGTCATCGACGACGTGGCTTGCGCGGCGGGGGCAAGATCGGCATCGGGACGATCGTGCTCGCGCTGGTGGCGATGTACTTCGGGATCGATCCGAGCGTGGTCCTCGACACCGCCATGACCGACCCCGCGCCGGTCGAATCCACCCAGACCCGCCCCGCCGCCGAGAACGCGCAGGCGCGCTTCGTGTCGATGGTGCTGGCCGACACCGAGGACACCTGGCGGACGATCTTCCAGCAGGGGGGTGCGACCTACCGCGAGCCCAAGCTCGTGCTCTACACCGGCGCGACGCGCAGCGCCTGCGGGGTCGGGCAGGCGGAGATGGGGCCGTTCTACTGTCCGGCGGACGCCAAGGTGTATCTCGACCTGGCCTTCTTCGACGAGCTTCACCACCGCTTCGGCGCGCCCGGCGACTTTGCCCAGGCGTACGTGATCGCGCACGAGATCGGCCACCACGTGCAGAACCTGCTGGGCATCTCGGACAAGGTGCAGCAGGCGCGCACGCGGGTGTCGGAGCGCGAGGCGAACCAGCTCTCGGTGCGCCTGGAACTGCAGGCGGATTGCCTCGCGGGCATCTGGGCCCACCACGCCAACCGCAGCCGCAGCGTGCTCGAGGCCGGCGACATCGAGGAAGGCCTCGCCGCCGCCACCGCGGTGGGCGACGACCACATCCAGAAGCGCAGCCAGGGTTACGCGGTGCCGGACAGTTTCACCCACGGCAGTGCCGAGCAGCGCCGGCGGTGGTTCGCGATCGGATTGCAGCAGGGGCAGTTCAAGTCCTGCGACACGTTCAGCGCGCCGCGGTTGTAGTTACGCCGTCGCCGCAAAGGCACGGCGCCATCGCCCGGGAGCCCGTCCAGGGCGATGACGCCGATTGTTTTCGCGTAGGAGCGACGCAACACATCGCACCGACGTCACCCGGGAGCCCGTCCGCGGCGCGCGTTCCGGTCCCGCGGTGGCCGGACAAAAAAGAGGCCTGCTTGCGCAGGCCTCGTGCCGACAGGCACCCGGGCGTGGCCCGGGTCTCCCTCCCCATCGATCAAAACGGTTTTCGGGTGGCGATCACTCGAACTCGATGATGACCTCGTCCACCGACAGGCTGGCGCCGGGCTTGGCGACGATCTTCTTGACCTTGCCGTCCTGCTCGGCCTTGAGGACGTTTTCCATCTTCATGGCTTCGATGATGGCGAGCTTCTCGCCGGCCTTGACGTCCTGGCCCTCGGTCACCGCGACCTCGCGCAGCAGGCCGGGCATGGGCGAGAGCAGGAACTTGGAGAGGTCGGGCGGCAGCTTCGCGGGCATCAGCGACAGCAGGTGGGCCGCGCGCACGGTCATCACGACGGGTTCGACCTGCAGGCCGAAGTGCGAGATGCGGTAGCGCAGGCCGCGGCGTTCGATCTGCAGGCCGATCGGGGCGCCGTTGACGGTGCCCGCGAAGAGCAGCTCGCCGAACTTCCAGTCGGAGACGATGTTGTAGGTCCGGCCTTCGCAGGTGACGGCGAGGCCGCCTTCGATGGCGGCGGTGCGCATGGCGTACTGCTTGCCGCCCATGACGACGACCCATTCGCTGGCGACCTTGCGGCCGTGGCCGGCGAGCTGACCTTCGATCTGCACGGCGCGCTCGATGTAGCGCATGCGGGCGAAGGTGGCGACGGCGGCGAGCAGCGCGGGGTCGTCGTGCGGGACCATGGAGGCGTCGAAGCCCTTCGGATACTCCTCGGCGATGAAGCCGGTGTTGAAGTGGCCCGAGCAGAAGCGCGGATGCTGCAGCAGCGCGGCCTGGAAGGGGATGTTGGAGCTGATGCCGCGGATGACGAAGCCGTTGAGGGCGTCGCGCATGCGCTCGATCGCATCCTGGCGGTCCTTGCCGTGCACGATGAGCTTGGCGATCATCGAGTCGTAGAACATCGAGATCTCGCCGCCTTCATACACGCCGGTGTCGACGCGCACGCCGTTGCCTTCGGCCGGGGGCTGGAACTTGATGAGGCGGCCGGTGGAGGGCAGGAAGCCGCGGAAGGGGTCTTCGGCGTTGATGCGGCATTCCATCGCCCAGCCGTCGATCTTGACGTCGGCCTGGGCGAGCGGCAGCTTTTCGCCGTAGGCGACGCGGATCATCTGCTCGACGAGGTCCAGCCCGGTGATGAGCTCGGTGACCGGGTGCTCGACCTGCAGGCGGGTGTTCATCTCGAGGAAGTAGAACTCCTTGGTCGCGCCGCTGACCACGAACTCGACCGTACCGGCCGACTCGTAGTTCACCGCGCGCGCCAGGGCCACGGCCTGCTCGCCCATGGCCTTGCGCATCGCGGGGTCGACGAAGGGGCTGGGGGCTTCCTCGATGACCTTCTGGTGACGGCGCTGGATGGAGCAGTCGCGCTCGTTCAGGTAGACGTAGTTGCCATGCGAGTCGCCCAGCACCTGGATCTCGATGTGGCGCGGCTCGAGCACGTACTTCTCGATGAAGACGCGGTCGTCGCCGAAGGCGTTGCGCGCCTCGTTGACGCAGGAGGCGAAACCCTCGTGCGCCTCCTTGTCGTTGAAGGCGACGCGCAGGCCCTTGCCGCCGCCGCCGGCGGAGGCCTTGATCATGACCGGGTAGCCGATCTTCTTCGCGATCTCGACCGCCTCGTCGGGGCCGGAGATGGCGTCGTTGTAGCCGGGGATGGTGTTCACGCCGGCCGCGATGGCGAGCTTCTTGGACTCGATCTTGTCGCCCATCTTGGCGACCGAGTAGTGCTTCGGGCCGATGAACTTGATGCCTTCCTCTTCGAGGCGGCGCGAGAACTCGGCGTTCTCGGACAGGAAGCCGTAGCCCGGGTGGACCGCCTCGGCGCCGGTCTGCTTGCAGGCGGCGATGATCTTGTCCATGACCAGGTAGGACTCTTTCGAGGCCGCCGGGCCGATGCAGACGGCTTCGTCGGCGAGTTCGACGTGGAGCGCGTTCTTGTCCGCCTCGGAGTACACCGCGACGGTCTTGATGCCCATCTTGCGGGCGGTCTTGATGACGCGGCAGGTGATTTCACCGCGGTTTGCAATCAGGATTTTCTTGAACATTTGGTCGGTTCCTCGTGCGCGGGTCAGAGCGGGATGTTGCCGTGCTTGCGCCACGGGTTGTCGAGCTGCTTGTCGCGCAGCATGGCCAGCGAGCGGCAGATGCGCTTGCGGGTGTTGTGCGGCATGACCACGTCGTCGATGAAGCCGCGGCTGGCGGCGACGAAGGGGTTGGCGAAACGGGCCTTGTATTCGGCTTCGCGCTGGGCGAGCTTCTCGGGGTCGCCCTTCTCTTCGCGGAAGATGATCTCGACCGCGCCCTTGGCGCCCATCACCGCGATCTCGGCGCTCGGCCAGGCGAGGTTCACGTCGCCGCGCAGGTGCTTGGACGACATCACGTCGTAGGCGCCGCCGTAGGCCTTGCGGGTGATCAGGGTGACCTTGGGCACGGTGCACTCGGCGTAGGCGTAGAGCAGCTTGGCGCCGTGCTTGATGATGCCGCCGTATTCCTGCGCGGTGCCGGGCATGAAGCCGGGGACATCGACCAGGGTGACGACCGGGATATTGAAGGCGTCGCAGAAGCGCACGAAGCGGGCGGCCTTGATCGAGCTCTTGATGTCGAGGCAGCCGGCCAGCACGAGCGGCTGGTTGGCGACGATGCCCACCGGCGAGCCTTCCATGCGCGCCAGGCCGATGATGATGTTCTTGGCGTAGTCGGGCTGCAGCTCGAAGAAATCGCCGTCGTCGACCATCTTGAAGATCAGCTCCTTCATGTCGTAGGGCTGATTCGGGTTCTCCGGGACCAGGGTGTCGAGCGACAGGTCGATGCGGTCGGCGGAGTCGGCGCAGGGGATCGCGGGCGGCTTCTCGCGGTTGCTGGAGGGCAGGAAGCCGATCAGGCGACGCGTCATCATCAGCGCCTCGACGTCGTTCTCGAAGGCGAGGTCGGCGACGCCGGACTTGGTGTTGTGGGTGACGGCGCCGCCGAGCTCCTCGGCGGTGACTTCCTCGTGGGTCACGGTCTTCACGACCTCGGGACCGGTCACGAACATGTAGGACGAGTCCTTGACCATGAAGATGAAGTCCGTCATCGCCGGGCTGTACACCGCGCCGCCGGCGCAGGGGCCCATGATCAGCGAGATCTGCGGGATGACCCCGGAGGCCAGCACGTTGCGCTGGAACACGTCGGCGTAGCCGCCGAGCGAGTCCACGCCTTCCTGGATGCGCGCTCCGCCCGAGTCGTTGAGGCCGATGACCGGGGCGCCGACCTTCATGGCATGGTCCATGACCTTGCAGATCTTCTCGGCGTGGGTCTCTGAGAGCGAGCCGCCGAAGACGGTAAAGTCCTGCGAGAACACGAAGACCAGGCGGCCGTTGACGGTGCCGTAGCCGGTGACCACGCCGTCACCGGGGATGTGCTCGGCATCCATGCCGAACTCGGTGCAGCGGTGCTCCTTGTACATGTCCCACTCTTCGAAGCTGTCGTCGTCGAGCAGCAGTTCGATGCGCTCGCGCGCGGTGAGCTTGCCCTTGCGATGCTGCGCGTCGATGCGCTTCTGGCCGCCACCGAGGCGGGCCAGTTCGCGCTTTTTCTCGAGCTGGCGAATGATGTCTTGCATGAGTGCGATCTCCTGTCAGATCTCGGTTTCGGCCGGCTGTCGCGGCAGTCGGCCCTGTTCGTTGGATTGGAGGTGGCCGAGCAGCCGGAAGGCCGCGGCCGCGGGCGTGGTGTCGCCCTCCTCGACCGCGCGTGCGAGGGCGGGAAGTTCCTCGCGCACGCGGGGATGGCTGCGGAAACGGCTGCGCAGCCCGGAATCGATCATCTCCCACATCCAGGCCAATGCCTGGTGGCGACGCTTGGCGGCGAACTCCCCGGAGGCGCCGAGCGCCTCGCGGTAGTCGCACACCGCCTTCCAGAAGTCGGCGATGCCCTGCTTCTGGAGCGCCGACAGGGTGAGCACCGGCACGGTCCAGTTGGGGCTGGCCGGGCGCAGCATGTGCAGCGCGGTCTTGATCTGCGCCTTGGCGCGCATGGCCGCACCGGCGTCGATGTCGGCCTTGTTGATGACGATCAGGTCGGCGATCTCCATGATCCCTTTCTTGATCGCCTGCAGGTCGTCACCGGCGTTGGGCAGTTGCAGCAGGCAGAAGATGTCGGTCATTCCGGCGACCGCGGTCTCGGACTGCCCGACGCCGACGGTCTCGACGATGATGACGTCGAAGCCCGAAGCTTCGCAC
>MWEK01000027.1 GCA_002070955.1 Planctomycetes bacterium ADurb.Bin069 | reverse complement strand
CGGGCGCAGCGACTTCCCGAACCAGATCAACAACGTCCTGGCGTTCCCCGGCATCTTCCTGGGCGCGCTCGACTGCGCGGCCACCCGGATCACCGAGGGCATGAAGGTGGCCGCGGCCGGCGCGATCTGCGCGGCCGTGCCCGGCCGGGCGGACGCCGGCCGGATCGTGCCCGACCCGTTCACCCCGGGCCTGGCCCGGATGGTGGCCGATGCCGTCATGGCCGCGGCGGCCGCCGAGAACGTGGTCGCCGGCTAGCCGCCGACCGGCTGCGGACCAGTGGTTCGACGTCCGCGCCACCCGAACCGCCGGAGCCCCAACCATCGGCTCCGGTTCACTCGCGGCCCTCGCCCCCCACCATCGGGGCGGGGGCCGCGGTTCACCCCCGCGCGACGGCCGCGACGGCCGCGGCGACGGCCTCCTCGGGCGTGGCCGCCCGCAGGTACGGCGCCCCCTCCATGTGCGTCTCGGCCAGTTCCCAGCCGGCGAGAGCGGCCACCGTTTTCCCCGCCCGCAAGGCGAGGGCGATTTCGCTCAACGTGCCGAAGCCGCCGCCGATGGCGATCACCGCGTCGCCCGCCAGCGCGACGAGCGCGTTGCGGGCCTCGCCGAGCCCCGTCGGGAGGGCGATGTCTACGTACGGGTTGGCCGCGAGTTTCTCCCGCCCGGGCAGGATCCCCACCGTGATCCCTCCGGCGGCCTTCGCCCCCTCGCATGCGGCCGCCATGACGCCTCCCAAACCGCCGCAGACCACCGCGAGACCTTCGCGCGCCAGCAACGTCCCCACGCGCCGGGCGAGCTCGAGCTCCGCGGCGCCGGCCTGCGAGGCGCCGATCACCGCCACGGCGCGCTTCATTGTCCCACCGCGTTCATGCCCGCGGCCGCCGGCGGGCGATACCACAGCGACCGCCAGAACGCGCGGTCCAGCGCATAGCCATCGAAGGTGTCGCGCGCCGGATCGGGGACGGGCGGCAGAATCCCGAAACGCCGCATCTCGCGCACGTAGTGCGGGTTGGGCCTGAAGTCCGGCATGTCGAAGCACGCGCCCGAGCGCAGGTGCTCGCCCGCCTTCGCGATCCCCGCCAGAATTCTCCGATAAGCCGGATCGTCGGTGCCGGCGAACACGGGCGTGGAATTCTCCGGACCGCGCTCCGAAGGGCGCGTGAGACGCAGGACGGCGCCGTTGCACGTGCCCCAGCCGCCCGCGGCGCGGGCCAGCGGGCCTAGAAGCACCGGCGAGGCCGCCGGGTCCAGGAAGTTGAAGAGGATCTCGGCGGCGAGCCGCGCCGCCGGGTCGTCCGGAAGGATCACGCGCTGCCAGTTCGGGCCGTGCCGCGGCGCCGCGGGGAAGACGATTTTCCCGCCCGCGGCATCCTCGTCGGACAACGCGTGGCAGGCGCTGCAACGTTCGCCGAAGACTTCCTGCACGGCCCGCATGGCGGGCCCGGGCGACACCGTGCCCGTGCCCAGCGCGGCGTAGGTGCCCGCGTAGGTCGCGCCCGTCTCGATCCACGCCCAGATCAGGCGCCGCTCGTTCTCCGGCAGCGCGACGCCGTGGTGGCTCCCGTCGATCTTCCCCATGAGCGGACTGGCGGAAGAGCCGATCGTCCGCGGCGGCCGGTTGCCGTAGCCGTTGGCGCCGTCGGCGACTTGGTTGCGCGCGATCAGGGTCCAGTACGCGGGCGAGAACGTGACGCCGCGGCCCCGCGTCAGGACGACATCGCCCCGGCGGTCCTTCGGGTTGTGGCATCCGGCGCAGCGCGCATCGAGAATCGGCTGGATGTCCCGCGGGAAGTCGATCACGTCAGGAAGGCCCTGGATGGGCGCCGGCGCGCTGGGCGGCGCCTTGAGCGCCGCCACGAGGGGCGCGCCGCGGTTCGCGGGGGCGAGCGTCCGCGGTTCGTGGCACCCGACACAGCCGGTCGTCTCCCCGGGCATCACGCTGGTGAAGCTCTGCATGCGCTTCACCGACCGATCCTGCGCATCGAGCGCCACGAAGAACACCGGGCGTTCGGCGGGGAGCTCGAAGTACGCCGACCCGTCGGGCAGGACGGGCACGGTTCCCAGGATCCGCTCCAGCGTGAACGTGCCGAGCCACGAGAGCATATCCGGGCCGCCGCTGAAGTTGACCGGCTTGGGGAGCGACTCGATCACCAGCAGCTTCACGATCTCTCCGGGCGCGACGCCCTCCATCGCGCGGCCGCGCGTCACGTCCTGGAGCACGAGCCGCCCCGTCGGTTGCGTCCGGTCGACGCGGTCGGGGATCACGCGCTCCCGCGGCCGCGGCGCCAGGGGCCAGGGCTCGTGCAGCTCCAGACCCGCGGCGCGGTCGTCCTCCGAGAGGGCGTAAAGCTCCGTGCAGCGGCGGGCCTGGGCATCCACCAGCAAAAGCGCGTGGCGCTGAGCGGCCAGGAAGAACCGCTCCGAAAGCGGATACGGGTCGCGCACCCAGCCGGGAGCGCCGGGAACGTTCCGCGCCCGGCCGCGCTCGTCGGGGCCGGCCTTGCAGTCCAGCACCGTGAGGGCGCCGACATGCTCCGTCGCGCCGTGTCCGGGCGAGAAGATCGCCGCGACCTTGTGGGTGCCGGGGATCGGTTTCGCATCGATCATGACGATCCCCGGGTGCATGTTGCCGAAGTACGTCATCTGGCCGGTGCCGTCGGGATTGACGGTCCAGAGATGGTGGAACGTCACCTGGTTGCGGTCGATGTACTCCCAGCGGGTGAAAAGGATGCGCCCGTCCGGCAACACGGCGGGCGTGTTGTCGTGCTCGTTGCTGCACGAGATCGGCCGCAGGCCGCCGCCATCGGCATCCATCCGGTACATGACGGCCACCTGCGTGTGCCAGCAGCTCACCCAGCGGTGGCAGCGCGAAGAGCAGAACACAATGTCCCCGTTCGGAAGGTAGGCGGCCTCGATGTCGTCGTAGGGCCCGCTCGTGAGCTGTCTGAGGTCCGAACCGTCGGCGCGCATTTCGTATAGGTTGTAGTGGTGCGTGCCGCCCTTGCGATAGGAGCAGAGAATACGGGTCCCGTCGTGGCTGACCGCGGTGTCGCGCACGCCGCCCCGCGGATCGTCGAGGAGCACCCGGCACGTCTTGGTCCGGACGTCGACGGCGCAGACCCGCCCACCGTCCTTGCCGTACATTTTCTGCGCGACGTCGGAACTCCAATACCCGAAGTTCGCGTACCAGTGGGGATCGGTGCCGGGCGCCCGCACCGCGAAGACGACCTCGCGCAGGTCGGGCGGAAGGTCCGCCGCGCCGCCCGCGCACGCGCACGCGAAGCAGCACCATGACGCCCAGCGACGCACCCGCGATTCCCGCATGCGGCCCGCCTCCCGCCGGCCGGCGGCGCGCGCCGCCGCGGCGCCCTCGATCGTACCCGCGGCCGGCCCCCGCGACAAGACGCCGCCCGATGCCGGCCCGCGGCCCGACTCACGCCTTCCTGAGCTCCCGCACCCCCTTTGCGATCACCTCGAACACCTCCTCGATCTGCTCCATCGGCACCGACGAGAACGCGACCCTCAGGTCTTCCGCGCTCGTCGCGATCGTGCCCACCTGGTAGCGGTCAAGGAGATGAATCCTGAGCGCCTCGGCGTCGACACCCTTCAGGCGCAGACACATGAAATAGCCCGCGTTGAAGGGGTAGACATCCCACGCGTCACGGTACGCGGGGCGGCGCGCGACTTCCCGGACGCGCTGCGCGCGCCGCGCGAGGACGGCGCGGGCGGCCTGCTGCTCCCCCCGGAAGGCGGGATCCTTCAAGGCCCGGAGGATGAGCGTCTGCGCGATGAGCGCGACGTTGGAGACCGAGCCGCGCACGGCGCCGGCGACCTTCTTCTCGAGGGCCTCGTAGAGCGCCTTCGTCCCGTCGCGCAGGCCGAAGGTCAGGAACCCGCAGCGAAAGCCCCACACGAACTCCTCCTTCGTGGCCGCATCGGCCTTGACGCACAGGAGCCGCCGGGCGCCATCGCAAGCCGGCGCGAAGGCCGACTCGGTGCAGCACTCCTTCTCGTAGAAGAGGCCGAAGTAGGCGTCGTCGAACACCGCCAGAATGTCGCGCTCGGCGGCGGCCGCGACCAGCGTCGCCGTCAGGCGCTCGACTTCCTCGTGCGTCGGCGCGTAGCCCGTGGGGTTGTTGGGGAAATTGAGGAGCACGATGGTCTTGGAATCGGCGGGGCGGGCGCGCAGCGCGTTCCCGAGCGCCTCGACATTGAAGCCGCCCGCCGCGTCGTAGTGCGGGAACGTCGCCATCCGCGCGCCCAGGCGCACCTCGAAGATCAGGCGGTAGTTGCCCCAGAACTTGTCCGGCGCCAAGATCACATCGTCCTCCCCCGCGAAGAGGTCGCCGACCACGCTGAGGCCGTGGGTCAGTCCGCTCGTCACGACGGGGAGGCTGAGCGGCTTGCCCGCAAGCCTGGGATTCTCCTCGAGCAGCTTCGCGAGCCATGCCTCGCGCAGGTCCCGCCTGCCGGTCGAGGGGGCGTAAGGGTAGATCTCCGCCGGAGGCACATCCCGGAAGTGCTTGTGAATGCACTTCAGATACAGGGGCTCCCTGCCGTCGGTCGCGATGCCGATGGTCGCGTTGGCGCGGTGCGCCTTTTCCTTGGCCTCCGCCGACTGGCTCAGAATGCCCTTGGGGAAAAAGAGCCTCCGCCCGCGCGGGCTCAGGAGCCGCGCGACCGCCGGATTGTTTTCCGCGATGATCCGATTGAGTTCCTCTGCAAGAGGATGCATGTCCGCCGATCTCCTTTCCGATCCGCGCCGGTCTCCTCGCCCTCACCCGCGGTCCGCGGGCAGCGCGCGCAGGAGCTCGCCCGCAACCGTCTTCATGGCCGCGGGCGCCCTCGTCGGCGGCACTAGCACGAGGTATGCGCCGCGCCGGCTCGCCAAGGCCGTCGCGCCATCCTTACGCTGCATCTCGTGGAAGCGTTCGGTGTGCCGGTAGAGGGTCGCGTCTTTGCGCAGGCGCTCGACATAGTCCTTCTCCACCGCCGCCGCGCGGTCGCGATCCTTGTAGGCGATGACGCACAGGGTCCCGTCGCAGCGGTCGAACACGTATTGCGCCAGAGCCCCCTCGGCGGCGGGCGCATCGACGCCCCAGTCGCCGAGGCGCAGCAGATCCTCCCCGCCGGAGTCCCACGCGAGGGCCAGCGTCCGGCGGTCCGCGAAGGCAAGCTCGCTGCCCGCCATCAAGTTGCGCCGCGGCAGCGCCTGGACGAGGGGCGGCAGGCGGCTCGGCTCCGCCAGCGGCGCGAGCACCGCGCCGGCCGCACGAACCAGATCGTCGTCCGCCATGCCCGCGACGTTGGTGACGATAACGACGTACCGTCCCTTCCAGGCCCGAAGCACGCCGTCGCGCAGCGCCGCCGCGGCCCCGGCGGCGACGTTGCGCCCGATGCCTTTCGCGGCGCGCAGCGCGGCGAAGGCGCCGAAGGCCTCCTCGGGCGATCCGCATTCCAGCGCGCAGAGCTCGACCTCCCTGCCCTCCTCGGCGAGGCGCGCGACCTGCGCCCCGACGACGCCGAAGGGCAGACAGATCTCGGCATCGCCGGCGAGGACCAAACCGATCTCGCCGCGCCCGTAATGCTCGACGCCCCGCACCGCCCGCCACGGGCGCAGCGCCTGCGGACCGAAATCGATGTCCCTGCGCGGCGGAGAGTCCTGACAGCCCGCAAGGCACACGAGCCCGCTCAAAACCGCCCAGGTTCCCCGCCGTGAGATCCATTGGTTCATGCCGGCCTCCTCCGGTGACCCGCCGCGGGAGCCGCGCCCGGGGCGGCCCGCGACATACACCAGAGTGTAGCACCTCGCCGTCCCCGCGCCGAGGCGTGCACGGGCCGATAATCGCCGCTTCCGCCGGCGCCGCCGGCCCCCGTGTGCGGCGCGCGCCGCCGCCATCGTACACTTCTCGGGTGGGTCGACAACACCGCCCCGGCACAGCGGGGGGCGCCGATGCTTCGGCCGGCCGCGGCGGCGGCGCGCGCCGCCGCGCGCGATCCGGGCAGCGCGCACAGAGTCAGCATGAGTTTTCACGGCAATCTGCACACTTTCGGCATCCTCGATCTCATCGCGCTCCTCAACCAGCGCCGCATGACCGGCGTCCTCACCGTCGTGGCGCAGGAGGGCGACCGGGGGTTCGTCTTTCACGAGGGCGATCTGGTGTGCGCGACCGCGAGCGAGGAGTCGCGCCGCCTGGGCAGCTTCATGATCCGCCTGGGCTTCCTGACGCCGGACGAACTGGGAACCGCGGCCGAGCTGCGCTCCCTCGGCCCCAGCCATATCGGTCAGAAGCTCGTCGGCGCGGGTCGGATTTCCACCGCCCAGCTCAACGCCGCCGTGCGGGCGCAGATCTTCGATGTGCTCAACGAAATCATGGCGTGGCGCGAGGCGACTTTCGTGTTCGATGACCTGCCGCTGCCCTTCGCGCCCCCCGCCGGCGGCCTGGTCTCGGCCCCGGCGGTGATTCTCGAGGCCGCCAAACGCGCCGACGATCACCGCTACGCGCGCACGCTGTTCCCCGAGGGCAATGTCATCCTGCATCGGGAGAAGGACGCGCCGGACGCGGCGTCGAACGACGAAGAAGGGGAGATCCTCGGCCTCGTCGACAGCGGGTTCACGGTGGACCGCATCCTGCTGGCGAGCTCGCGCGGCCCCCGGGCGGCGGCGGAAGGCCTGCGGGATCTGCTGGAGAGGGGCGTCATCCGCAAGAGCAGCATCAAGGTGACCGAGGCGTGCGAACCGGCGGGGCCGGACATCACGCACATCGCGGTGGCCCCCCACGTGCCAGCCGCGATCTTCGAAATCTACAGCCGCCCGGGCACCCGGCAGCCCGGCATCTGCGGCGTGCTCGCCCAGGAGCCGCTGCTCACCGCCAAGGTTCTGCGGCTCCTCACCCTCAGCAACATCAAGATCGAGCGCGAGGATCTCACGCTCCAGCGCCTCGTCCAATTGCTCGGGCCGTTCCAGGCGCGCTGCCTCCTCCTGCCGGAGGCGGCGCGGAACCTGTACTTCCCGCGCAGCAACTACTACTGGCACGACTGCTGGCGGCACGACCAGGTCTGCGCCGACATCTGCGAGAAGATCGCCCTGAAGATCCGCTACCCGTTCCCCGGCGAGGCCTACCTGGCCGGGCTGCTCCACAACATCGGCGTCTATATCCTGTTCTTGAACAACCCGGCGGCCTACCGCTGCGTCGTCGGCGAATCCTTCTCGCGCCGGGAGCACATGGAGACCCTCGAGGAGAAATACTTCGGCATCACCCACACGACGCTCGGCGGCATCTACGCCCGCAAGTGGCAATTCCCGGCCATGCTCAGGCTCGCCGTCCGCGAGCACCACCGCCCCGAGGCCATGGCATCGCGGCCGCTGCTTCACATGCTGAACGTGGCCGCGTCCGTGACCGCCGAATTCGGCTACCGCGTGGGCTACCGGACCATCGACCGGCGGCAATTCCGCGCGTCGCTGGATCGGATCGCCCTGAGCGAGAAGGACCTGGTCGCTCTCTTCGCCGAGACGCAGCGCAAGATCATCGGGGCCCCCCTGGAGCGCGAGCGCGTCGCGGTCTCCTGAAATCCCGCGCGTCAGCCGCCGGCGGCTTCCTCGGCGCAAGGCTCGGGGCGGAACGCGCCCAGATCGGCCAAGACCTCGTCCGCCTCGGAAAGATCCTGCGGCGGGCGCCCGGGGCGGCGCAGGGCGACGCAGCGCATGCCGGCCGCCTTCGCCGCGCGCACCCCCGCCGTGGAATCCTCGAACACGACGCACGCCGCCGGCGGCACGCCGAGCAGCCGCGCCGCAAGGAGGAAGCAGGCCGGGTCGGGTTTGCCCGCGGGATAGTCCTCGCTGCCGAGGTAGAGCCGCACGTAGGGCTCCACTCCCATGAACGCGATGCTCTCGGCGATCATGCGGCGGCTCGAGCCTGAAACGATCGCCACGGGGTGGCGCTCCCCGAGCGCCGCCAGAAGGCGGATCGACGACTCGATGCGGATGTCGCGGGTGCGCTTGAGGTCCTCGAAAAGCGCGCACGTGCGCTCGCTCATGGCCTCGCGCGACGGATACACGCCCGGATAGTCGTCGCGGACTTGCGCATAGATGTCGCCCCACGACCGCCCGTACACCAGCGCGAGCGCCTCCTCCGCCGTCACGGGGCAGCCCTTTTCGACGAGCGCCCCGCGCACCGCATCCACCCACAGAATCTCCGAATCGAGCAGCGTGCCGTCCAGGTCGAACAAAAACGCCCGCGCCATGCAACCTCCGGATATCGCGCTTCTTTCCCGCGGGCCTCGCTCCCGGCGGGAGCCGCGATTGTAGCGGATGAGCCGCGCCGCCCCAACGGACGGCCCGGGCCCGCCGCGGCGGACCGACCGGCGCCGCGAACTTGACATACACCAGTAAGCTAGTAGACTTTCTTCCACAAGCGGCCGGTTCCGCGCTGGAGCAACGATTTCCAATGACACACCGTGATTCACCCCGTCTCGATGGGAGCTTCAAAGCCGGAGGCGACACCGCCTTCGTCCCGAAGCCTCCCCGGCGCACCGCGCGGCCGCCCGGCGGCCGGCGCGAGCCGCCCGAGCACGGGCGCATCGGCCGCTACCGGGTGGTCGCGCCCATCGGCGCCGGCGCTTTCGCGAGAGTGTACAAGGCGGTCGACCCGGAACGCGGCGGGGAGTACATCGCCCTGAAATGCCTCACACCCCCCGCAGACGGCGCGAACGACGGCCGCGCGGCGCGCTTCCTCCGCGAGGCCAAAATTCTGCGCGCGATCTCCCACCCGAACGTCGTGCGGCTCCTCGGGTTCGGCGCCGAGCCGGTCCTCTATCTCGCAATGGAGTTCGTGTCCGGCGGCGACCTGAAGGCGCGCCTGGCCGCCGGAACCCCCTGGACGCTCCCCGACGCCCTGCGCCTGACGCGGGGCGTCTTGCGGGGCATCGGCGCCATCCACGCCGCGGGAGTCGTGCACCGGGACATGAAGCCCGCCAACGTGCTCCTCCGGGAGAACCGCGAGCCCGTGGTGGCCGACCTCGGCATGGGCAAGGTGATCGGGCCGCCGGCTCTGACCAGATACTCCATGCTGATCGGCACCATCGGCTACATGGCGCCCGAGCAGCTCCGCGGCCGGCGCGTCGACCGCCGCGCGGATCTGTACGCGATCGGCTGCATTCTGTTCCAGATGCTCGCCGGCAGGCTGCCGTTCACCGGCGCCGACGCCGTCGAAGTCATCCGGAAGATCTCGGAAACGGCGGCGCCGCCCATCGCCGCGCTGAAGCCCGATCTCCCGCCCGCGCTCGCGGCCTTCGTCGACACGCTGCTGGCGAAGGACCCCGCGCGCCGCCACGGCAGCGCCGCCGAGGCGCTCGCGGCGCTCGACGGCGTCGCGGCCGAGATCGCCTAGCGTCCGTCCTCGGTCAGCGCCTTGCCGGATCCGCGGCGCGCCGCTACGATACCCTCGAAGCGGCGGTTGAGCCCGCGCGGGGGGCCCGGAAAGGACACGGCATGCAGAACTTCGAGTTTCACAATCCGGTGAAGGTGGTGTTCGGCAAAGGCTCCATCGCCGAGCTCGCCGAACTGGTGCCCCGCGGCGTCCCGGTCCTCATGACTTACGGCGGGGGCTCGATCAAGCGCAACGGGGTTTACGACGAGGTCAAGGCCGCGCTCCGCGGCCGCGCTCCGCGGGAGTTCGGCGGCATCGAGCCCAACCCGCGCTACGAGACCTTGATGCGGGCCGTCGCGCTGGCGCGCAAGGAACGCGTCAAGTTCCTCCTCGCCGTCGGGGGCGGCTCGGTTCTCGACGGCACGAAGTTCATCGCCGCGGCGGTTCCCTTCAAAGGTCGGGATCCCTGGGACATCCTCGCCGCGGATGCCGCGGTCGCCGCGGCGGTGCCCCTCGGCTGCGTGCTCACGCTGCCCGCCACGGGCTCGGAGATGAACGGCGGCGCGGTCATCTCCCGGGAGTCCTCCCGGGAGAAGCTCGCTTTCACGAGCCCCCTGGTGTATCCGCGCTTTTCGATCCTCGACCCCGCGACGACTTTCTCCCTCCCGAAACGGCAGGTGACCAACGGCATCGTCGATGCCTTCGTCCACGTCATGGAGCAGTACGCGACCTACGATGTGGACGCGCCGCTCCAAGACCGGCAGGCCGAGGCCCTGCTCGTCACGCTCATGGAGGAGGGGCCCAGAACGCTGAAGCACCCCCGCGACTACGAGGCCCGCGCCAACCTCGTGTGGTGCGCCACCCAGGCCCTCAACGACCTGATCGGCTGCGGCGTGCCCCAGGACTGGGCCACGCACTTGATCGGCCACGAGCTGACGGCGCTGTACGGGATCGATCACGCCCAATCCCTGGCCGTCGTGCTGCCGGCCCTCCTCCGGCACCAGCGGCGGCGCAAGCGCACGAAGCTCCTCCGATACGCCCGGCGCGTCATGCGCTTGACGGGCCCCGCCGGCGACGCGCTCATCCTCAAGGCGATCGCGGGCACCGAACGCTTCTTTCGCGCCGTCGGCATGCGGACCCGCCTGTCGGAGTACGGCATCCCCGCGGAGGCCGCCGAGGTCGTCGCCGCCCGCCTCGACCGCCGCGGCGTCAAGCTCGGCGAGCACGAGGATCTCGGCCCCAAGGAGGTCGCCGAAATCCTGAGGATGTGCGTCTAGCGCCCGCGGCGCCCCATAGAGAGACGCGGCGCGGCGGCCGCCCGCGCCGCCGCGCCGCGCCGCCGTCTTCAGAAAACGCGTCTGACGCAGGTCTTCTGCCCTGCCAACGCGAATACTCGGCGCAACCAGAAAATCCTCATCTCGACGGATGCCTCCCATCCGTAGCACAGCGAGGCGGTGATCTGGACCCGCTGGTCGGCGTAGCAGATGGTGATCTCGGCCTCGATGGCGAACTGCGCTCCGCCGGACACCGCCGCGAAGCCCAGGTCGAGGGCCAGAACCGGCACGCCGAAGCCGGCGCTCCGGCTGCAGGTCACGCAAGGGGACACCATCGGCGTGCACCTGTCGGCGATCACCGAGCCGGTGCACTGGAGCATTTTCACGTTGGCCAGCTCGAAGTGCACCCCGAACTTGTGGCCGGCCACGGTGAAGTGCTGCGCGATGCCCAATCCCACCGACAGGCCGGCCGTGACCCCGCTCTCAATCCAGCCCTTTTTCACCCACTGATCCTGCCGGTTGCAGCACTCGCAGACCGTCGACCGCACCAGGAATTCCCCCTGGATGACGAGCCCCGCGCCGAGGCTGGCCTCCAGGATCGGGTGGTCGGCGGTCCAGCAGTTGCGCAGCCGCGGCTTCAGCCCGTACGGATCGAGGAACGAAGCCCCGAAGGGCGCCGCGTAAAGATTGTGCCCGTAGGGAATGCGCGCCGGATCGCGCTGTAGGAACCGGCCGAGGCGCGGCCGGTACGCCCGGTAGCGGAAATCGTAGACCCCGAGCGCCGGCGGCCCGTGGAGTCGGCGGCCCTGGAATTGCGCCGCGGCGCCGACGGCGCTCGCGGCGCGCTCGCGCCGGAACGCGCCGTCCCAAATGCGCGCGACGCCGTAGGGCGAATAGGTGTAACGTTCGATGGGAAGGCCGATTTCGTTCAGGACGGCCGTGACGTTCCAGAGCGCGTCCTGCACGTAGTGGAAGACCTCGCGCCGGGCGCCCGTCCGCCGGTACGCCAGGATAAGCTCGTCCTCGTGCTCGAGCCCCCAAACGTAGTCCTCCCGGGTCTCGACCGCCCCCGCGCGCTCGATCATGGTCGCAAGCTGCCACGGATGCCGGTAGTAAAGATCGCGCGTACGTTCCACCGCCCCGCCCGCCACGATGGTCTCGCGCACGGGGCGCCCCAGTCCGTCGCGCGCGATGCGGCCTTCGACGCCGCCGGCTTCGAAGGCGGTCAACCGATTCCACGCATCGTAGGTGCAGCGCATGCCCGCGGCCCTCGTGACGTTGCCCTCCCCGTCGTGCGCGCACGGAATGCCGCCCAGCGCATCCAGCGCGTCGCGCAGATCGTGCACGCGTTCTTCGGCCACGCCGTCGCGGGCGTGCTCCTCCCAGTTGCCGCTGCCTGAAAGGCGCCAGCGTTCCGTGGCGCGGACGTTGCCGAGCACGCCCTGCGCGCGGTCTCCCTCGGCCCACAGGACCAGTCTTCCCCGCTCGTCGTAGCCCCGCAGGCGGTCGCCGCCGGCGCGCCGCGCGAGCCCCGTGTCGGACTCCTCGGTGACGCGCCCGCCGTCGTCGTAGGCGTAGCGCGTGCCGCCGATGGCAAGCAGGGGCCTGCCCTCCCAGGCGAGCGCCGTCGCGGCGGATCGCACGCGCCCGAAATCGTCGAACGCGCATTCCCGCCGCAGCGCGAATCCCGGCCAGGCCGCGGCGGTATCCCGCGCCACCGGCGTGGCGAGACCCTGATAGGCGTAGGACGCCACCGAACGCCCGCCCAGGAACGCGGCGCTGATGCCCCGCGCCCGCCCGAAAGCGCGGTCGGCCGCCTCGGCGCCCTCCCCCTCGTAGCGGTAGTCCAGCGCCATCTCCTCGCCCTCGGCCTCGGGATGGACGAGCCGCCTGAGCCGGCTCAAGCCGTCGCCGCCCGCGGCTTCCGACCACACGCAGCGCACCGCGGGCGAGGCGGCGTCGCAGGCGCCGTCATGCGCCTGGCGCACGCTCGTGATCTGGCCGAAGCCGTTGTACTCCCAAGCGACCTCGTTGCGAACGGCGCCGCCGGGCCGCGCGTCCCCGTGGGCCGTCACCCGCGCAAGTCGCCCCCACCCGTCGTAGGCGCGGGCGACGCAGCGAATGCCGGTGTCGGTGGACGATGCAACCGCGGCGACGCTGTCCACGAGCAGGCGTCCCATGCCGTCGTAGGTGTACTCATGGAGCACGGCGCCGCCGTCCGGATCGGCCGGACTCAGGCGGCGGACGATGCGCCCCTGGGCATCGTAGGCGAAACGCTCGCGATCCTCGGGCCTGGAGCCGGCCATCCCCGTGGCGGGATCCGGGTAGCGGATTTCCGCCAGCAGCCGGCCGCTTGCCAGCGCCGACGGAAACGCGCCCGTGAGCCGGACGCCGTACTCGTACGCGGTCTCCCGGGGCGGTTCGCCGTCGCCGAAATCGACGCGCTCGCGCACCACGCGATCGGCGCCGTCGTAGGTGTATTCGGTGCGAACGCGCGGCTCGCCGCCTCCCGGACCGGCCTCGATCTCCGCGATCGCGCGGCTTCGCGCGTCGTACTCCCGGCACAGGACGCGGCCGTCGGGGTACCTCGTCCCGCGCAGGCGGCCGAAGGAATCGTAGGACAGATCGGTGCGCAGCACGCCGGCGCCCGCGGCAGGCACGCCGGCCGGCCGGACGCGCCACGCATCGCCGCCCTGGACGGCGATATGCGCGACGCGGCCCAGCGGATCGTACCAGACCGCGGTCTGGAGCGCCGCCGGTCCCGCCGGCGCGCGGCCCGCGGCCGGACGCATGCGGTGCGTCACGAGCGTTTCGCGCCCGCCGGCGTCGTAGGCGTAGTGCTCTTCCTCGAGGATGGTGTCGTCGAGGAGCCCCGCGGCGCCGACCGCCTCGGCGTAGGGCTCGCCCTCGGCGCCGTCGCGTGGATCGACGCCGGCGTACACGGCGGCGATTCGACCGGCCTCGTCGCGCAGTTCCTTCGTGAAACCGCCGCCCGGCCCGAGCGTCTTGCAGCGGCCCTGCTCCGCATCGTGCCAGTAGCGCGTCGTTTGGCGCAGGCGCGGATTCTCCACGTTCACCTCCGCTTCGCGCCACACACGGCCGCGCACATCGTAATCCCACGTCCGGACCAGGCTGAAGCCCGTCGCTCCGCGGGGCCGCGCGTGCAGCTCGATCACACGGTCGAGGTTGTCGTAGACGAACCTGCGCGCGGCGCATGTGAGCCCCTCGCCGTCGGGGTCGCGCTGCTCGACGCGCCGGCCGCGCCAGTCGTAGACGAACTCGGTGACGGCGCCGGCCGTGCCCTCGGCCGCGCCGGGATCCTCGCTGAAGGCGCGCACCGCCGCCAGGCGTCCCGCCGCGTCGTAGGCGCGCCGCTCCCTGAGCGTGAACGCGGTCGCGCCGTTCACGCGGCCCTCGTACACCCGCAGGAGGCGGCTCATCGCGTCGTAGGTGTAAAGCACGGCGGTCTCGTCCGGGGTGACGACGGCGGCCAGGCGCCCCGCCGCATCGTAGGCGTAGCGCGTGACGGCGATCGAGTCGCCCGAGCGCGCGATCAGCTCCTGAAGCCGGCCGGCGGAGTAGACGCGGTCGTCGTGATCCGCCAGTTCGCCGCGCCAGAGATCCGCCAGATCGCCGGCGCCTTCGATCAGCGCCTCCTCCGGCCTGAGCCCCGGCGCGGGGCTTCCGACGGCGCTGGACAACACCCGCCCGCCAAGGTCCTGAACGACGATCGCCACCGGTCCGCGCGCCTCCGGTCCGGCCTCGCGGTAGGTCAGGGAGGCGATGCGCCCGGGCGGCAGCCAAGCGCGATAGGTGATCTCGCGGACGCCGTCGGGGTGTTCCTTCGCCTCGATTTGCCCCCAGGGATCGACGAACCACCGCGTGACGCCCGACGGGGTCGTCTCCCGCACGAGGACGCCGGTCTCGTCGTCGTAGGCATATTCGACGGCGCGCCCGTTGGCATCGATCTCTTTCACCAGCGCGCCGGTGTCGGGGTCGAAGCGCTGCTCGCGCACCGCCGGCAGGCCGGAGCCGTTCTGGCTCTCGGGAACGGCGGGAAGCCGCTCCACACGCCGCACGAGGCGCAGACCCGCTGCAGGCCCCAGGAACTCGTGGCTGGCCGACACCGCGGCCGGTCCCTGCCCGGGGAGCGGATATTCGCGCGTGACCGCGGGCCAGGGGGCGTCGCCTTCGTAGGCGTAGGTCCGCAGCGTCACCCATCCGTCCTTGACGGGCGTGAACAGCATCCTCGTCGCGCCGAGGCTTTCGCCCACCAGGCGTCCGGCCGCGTCGTAGGCGAAGGCCCGGACCGTGCCTTCGCTCCGGCCTTCCACGGGCACGCTCTGGTGAAGCCGGCCGTCGTACCCGAGCGCCCCGGCGGGATACACGATCATCGCCAGGCGCCCGGCGGCGTCGTAGCGATAGGTCTCGACCTCGTGCGCGACGCCGTCCGCGTCGGACGCCGCGCGCACCAGGTTGAGAAGCTGGCCGCGGCCGTTGAAGTCCGCCAGGGTCGTGCTGCCCTCGGGATTGCGCTGAATCACCTGGACGGCCCAGTCCGCGGCGTCGGCCGGCGCCGGGTTGCGCACGTACTCGAACTCGTACCATCCCGCCGTCGCGCAGGCCGAGCACGCCGGCCCCCGGAAGGCGGACACGACGACTTCGGAAGGAGAGCCGCTCCGCGCGTACGCGAAGGCGGCGCCGGCGCGCGCGGCGACCTCGGCCTCGCCGGCGCGCAGGGCCGCCGCCGGTCCGCCCAGTTCCACCACCGCGTCCGGCTCGAGCACGTACGCGAGCAGGCCGGCTTGAACGCCCTCGGCATGGTATCGAAACACGTGCGCGGCCCGATGCGCCGTGCCGCCGGGCAGGGTGTGCGTCACGGCGACCAGGCCGTCCTCGGCGGCCGGATCCTCCGCGACGCGGGGGCCGTACAGAAACTCCGCGCTTGCCAGCGGCAGGCCGTCGCGCCGCGCCACCAGAACCTCGCGCAGCAGGTCGTCCGCGTAGGCGAATTCCCACACGCGGCCGGAGGCATCGACGATTTGGTCCAACAGGCCCTCTTCGGACCAACGGAACGCAGCGGCGCGCTCGCCGTCGAAGTACGGATTCGCGTAGGCGAGCGGCTTGCCGCGCTGGGGCGCGGGCCAGCGCGACGTGAAGCCCGCGCAGATGACGGCGTCGCCCCACAGGTCCCGCAGCTCGAAGCGGTCCTCATCGTCGCGCCGCAGCCGCAGGGACGGCATCCGCGCGCTCGCGTACGAACAGCCGTCGGGCAGGCGCGCGAACTCGCAGCGCTCGATGCCCTCATGGATGAAAACGACGACGCGCGGCGGATCCTCCTCGTCCGCCGCCGCAAGGCAGGGGAACGTGAGCGTCCAGCCGCTCCCGATCAGCGGCGCGCCTCCGGCGCCCGTCCATTCCGCGGCGGCGCCGGGCGCGTAGGCCACGCCTAGGGACACGGCCGGGCCGGCGGAGCTGGGCCGCGCAAGCCCGATCTGCAGGCGCGGCCGGCCCTGTTCCGTCACGACGATGGTGCGCGGCCCTGGCGGACGCGCCGGCTCCGGCACCGGCGGAAGCTTGCGCTCGCACTGATTGCCGCACTGGACAACGGCCGACAACGGCGCGGCGCTTGCCCACACAAGCAGCACGCCGACAATGAGACCTCTGCGCTTCATGGAATGACCTCCTCCTGACCCTTCGGGTAATACGAACCGGCGGGCGAGGCGCCGGCACACGTCCGCAGACGCTCCGGCGGGGCCGCGCTTCGGTCTCTTCGACGGCACGGTTATACCACACGGGCGCGCCGGCGCAAGCAACTCGTATCTCGGGCGCGATTTTTTCACGCGGCTCGGCGGCGGCCCGCGGCTCGGCGGCGGCCCGCGGCTCGGCGGCGGCCCGGTCGCGGACCCCCTCCGGCCCGATTGCGCTTCCAGGCGCCATGCCCCAAAATACCGGGAATGTTCCCGTTCGCCCTGACGATCACGCTGAGCGCGTTTCTTCTCTTCCAGGTCCAGCCCCTCATCGGGAAGTACATCCTCCCCTGGTTCGGCGGCGGCCCCGCCGTGTGGACGACCTGCCTGCTGTTCTTCCAGGTCGTGCTGCTCGCCGGTTACACCTGGTCGCACCTGGTGACCGGCCGCTTCAGCGCCCGCGCCCAGGCGTGGCTCCAGGTGGGCCTGCTCCTCGGGGCGGCCTGCTTCCTGCCCATCGGGCCCTCGCCCGAGACGTGGAAGCCGGCGGCCTTCGACGCTCCCGCGGGGCGGATCCTGCTGCTCCTCCTGGCGACCGTGGGCCTGCCGGCCTTCGCGCTGTCCACCACGGCCCCGCTCATCCAGCGCTGGTTCACCCGCGCGTTCCAGGGCCGCTCGCCCTACCGCCTCTACGCCCTCTCCAACGCGGGCTCGCTGCTGGCCCTTTTGAGCTATCCCGTGATCGTGGAACCGCTCCTGCCGCTCGAACGGCAGACGCGCATCTGGTCGCTGCTCTTCGTCGCTTTCGCCCTCGCGACCCTATGGTGCGCCCTGAGGGCGCGGCTGGGCGCCGCCGGCCCGGCCGCGCCGCAGACGGGCGAATCGCCGGCGCTGAGCGTGCGGGAAGCCATCGACGCCCTTGCGGATGCCGACGGCGGCTCCAACGTTCCGCGGCGCCGGGCGGGCGTCTTCACGGTGACGCTCTGGATCCTGCTGGCGGCGGCCGGTTCGGCGATGCTGCTTGCCACCACCAACCAGCTTTGCCAAGAAGTCGCGGCGGCGCCCTTCCTCTGGATCCTCCCCCTGTCGATCTACCTGATCACGTTCATTATCTGTTTCGACAAGGAGCGATGGTTCAGCCGGTGGTGGTCGGCGCCGTTGCTGCTCGCCGCCGTGCCCTTCGTCTGCGCGGTGTTCAAGCAGGGCGTCGACGTCCCCTTGGTGGAGCAGATCGCGGCCTACAGCGCGGTGCTTTTCGCCTGCTGCTTCAACTGCCACGGGGAGCTGGTGCGCGCCAAGCCCCATCCGCGGCAGCTTACGCTCTTCTATCTCTGCATCGCCTTCGGCGGCGCGCTGGGAGGCGCCTTCACGGCCATCGCGGCGCCGTACTTCTTCGTCGGGTTCTGGGAGTTCCACATCGCCCTCGTCGCCTGCTGCCTGCTCACCGCCCTCTGCTGGCTGCGCGACCGGCCGTGGGAGCGGGTCTTGAAGGGCGCCCTCGGGCTGGGGGCGACCTTCGCCATCGCCCTGGCGCTGGGCGCCGGAATCACCTTCCTCGGCGGCTTCCTCCAGACCATGGCGGCGGAGACCGACGAAAACGCCATCCGCCGCGTGCGCAACTTCTACGGAATCCTCAAGGTCACCGAGAAAGAAGATCTGGTCGGCCTGAAGCGGACCCTCACCAACGGCCAGATCTGCCACGGATTCCAGTACATGGACGAGGACAAGCGCCGCTGGACCACGTCGTACTACGGGCCGCAGAGCGGCTTCGGCCTGGCCATGACCCATCACCCCCGGCGCGGGTCGCCCGAGCCCCTCCCGCGCGACCTGCGCCTGGGCGTCGTGGGCCTTGGAACGGGATCGACCGCCGCCTACGGCCGCGAAGGCGACTATATCCGCTTCTACGACATCAACGCCGACGTGAAGATGCTGGCCGAGAACTATTTCTCGTACCTGCTCGATTGCCCCGCGCCGGTCGATGTCATCCTCGGCGACGCGCGCATCTCCCTGGAGAGCGAGCTGGCCCGGGGCGAGGCGCAGGAATTCGACGTTCTCGCCATCGACGCCTTCACCAGCGATTCGATTCCGATTCACCTCCTGACGCGGGAATGCGCCGAGATCTACTGGCGCCATCTGAAGCCCGACGGCCTGCTCCTCCTGCACATTTCGAACCGCTTTCTGGATCTGGAGCCCGTGGCGCTCGGCCTCAAGGAGAGCCTCGGCTGCCAAGCGGTCCTCGTCTCCTCGTCGGACGACGACGAGTTCGGCATCTATTCGGCCTCCTGGGTCATCCTGACGAACAACGACGAGTTCCTCGCTATCCCCGAAGTCGTCGACCGGATCTCCGAATGGCCTGAAATCCGCGGCAAGCCCTGCGAGCCGCTCCAGTGGACGGACAGCTTCGCCAGCCTCTGGCAGGTGGTCGATTTCGGCTGGAAATGGCCGCCGTCCTGGCTCCCGGACTTCCTCCGCGGCAAGGAATCGCGCTAGCCGTAGAACTCCAGGATCGCGTCCGCCACGGCCGCCTGCATCGCCGCCGTCATCTCGGGATAGACCGGCAGGGCCAGCGTGTGGGCGGCCGCGCGCTCGCTCTCGGGGAAATCCCCCGGCCGCAAGCCCAGGGAGCGGAAGCACTCCTGGAGGTGGATCGGCACCGGATAGTAAATTTCCGTGCCGATGCCGCGGTTCGCGAGAAACTCCTTCAGCTCATCGCGCCGCTCCGGCACCGCGATCACGTACTGGTTGTACACGTGGCGGTCGCGGCCGTAGGCGCACGCGGGCGGCACGACCGCGCTTCCCCGGAAACGCTGGTCGTAGTAGTCGGCGTGCGCCCGCCGGGCGGCATGCCACGCCTCCAGGTGCGGCAGTTTCGCCAGCAGCACCGCCGCCTGCAGCGTGTCCAGCCGGAAGTTCCCTCCGACCAGCGCGTGGTGGTACTTCGGGTGCATGCCGTGGTTGCGGAGCCGGACCAGCGTTTCGGCCAGGTCCGCGTCGCCGGTGGTCACCATGCCGCCATCGCCCATGCCGCCCAGATTTTTGCTGGGGAAGAACGAGAAGCAGCCCGCGCGGCCCATCGCGCCGGCCTTCAGGAGCCCGGCGCGGGACGGGTAGGCGGCCCCGATGGCCTGGCAGGCGTCCTCGATGACGGCGACGCCGCGGCGCTCCGCGATCGCGGTGATGGCGTCCATCGCCGCGCACTGGCCGTACAGGTGGACGGGCACGACGGCCTTGACCTTCGCGGCGCGGCCCCCCGCCGCGGCGAACCACGCCTCCAGGCCCGCGGGATCGAGGTTGTAGGTGGCCCGCTCGATGTCGACGAAGGCGGGCTCGGCGCCCAGGCGCGCGACGACCCCGGCCGTGGCGAAGAACGTGTACGGCGTCGTCACGACGATATCGCCTCGGCCGACGCCCAGCGCCATGAGAACGGCGAGCAGCGCATCGGTCCCCGACGCCATCCCCACGGCGCGGCTCGTCCCCACGTACGCCGCGATGCGCTCCTCCAATTCCACGACCTGCGGTCCCATGATGTAGCGGCCGGAGTCGATCACCTCCAACACGGCCTTCTTGAGGTCGTGCTCCACCGCCGTAAGCTGCGCCTTGAGATCCAGAAGAGGTACCCGCATGCGCGCCTCCTTGCCGTCGCTCGGCCGATGGTAGCGAATCCGGCCGGCGGCGGTCAAGGCCGCCGCGCCCGCGGCGCGCCTTCGCTTGACACCGCCGCGCGCGGCACGTACCTTGGTGGTGCCAAGCCGATAGAGGCGGAGATCGCGGGAGCCGCGCGCCGGCTTCCGCGGCGCCGGCCGTCCCTTTGCCGCCCGCCACGCAAGGAACCACGAATATGAGCGATCCGACCCGTCTCTTGCGCGACCTGGCGCCCGCCCGCGGGTTTTTCGTGGGCATCGATTCGGACGGGTGCGCCTTCGACACCATGGAGATCAAGCACAAGGAGTGCTTCATCCCCAACATCATCAACTGCTGGGATCTGCAGGCCGTCGCGAAGTTCGCCCGCGAGGCCGCGGAGTACGTCAACCTGTACTCGATCAACCGCGGCGTCAACCGCTTCCCCGGCCTCGTCATGGTCTTCGATCTGCTCGCGGAACGTCCCGAGGTCATCCGGCGCGGCGTCCGGCTGCCCGAGGTCCCGGCTCTGCGCGCCTGGATCCAACGGGAGACCCGGCTGGGCAACCCGGCGCTCCAGGCCGAGGCGCACAAGACCGGCGACCCCGGCCTCGCGCGGGCGCTGGCCTGGTCGGAGGCCGTCAACCGCGCCATCGGCGAGATCGTGCGCGGGGTGCCGCCCTTTCCCTTCGTCCGCGAGAGTCTGGAGAAGCTCGCGCCGCGCGCCGACATCGTGGTCGTGTCCGCGACGCCCGGCGAGGCGCTCGCCAGGGAGTGGCGCGAGCACCGCATCGACGGCTACGCCCGCGCCATCGCGGGGCAGGAGCTCGGCAGCAAGAAGGAACACCTGACTCTCGCCGCGGGCGGCAAGTATCCGCCCGAGGGAATCCTCATGATCGGCGACGCGCCCGGCGATCTGAGCGCCGGGCGGGCCGTCGGGGCGCTCTTCTACCCCATTGTCCCCGGACACGAGGATGCCTCCTGGGAACGTTTCTTCTCCGAGGGCGCCGACCGCTTCTTCGCGGGAACCTACGCCGGCGCCTACGAGGACGCGCGGATCGAGGAGTTCCTGAAGGTGCTCCCGGAAGCGCCGCCGTGGCGCACGTGAGGTACGCATGCTGACACAAGCCGTCGCCGACCGCCGCGGTCTCACCGAGGCGCAGTTGAAAGAGGTCTTGGCCGCCGCCTGCGCCGATGCGCGCTTCGCGGCGAAGCGCATCCTCTTCGTCGTGCCCGACGCGACCCGGAGCTGCCCGCTGCCTTTCCTGTTTCGGAGCATCGTCGCCGAACTGGCGCCGCGCGGCGCGAAGCTCGCTTTTCTGGCGGCGCTGGGGACGCACCCCGTGCCGCCGGACGAGGAGCTGTGGCGCTGGTTCGGGCTCTCGCCCGCCGAGCGCGCGGGGCCGTACCGCGACATCGCGATCCACGCCCACGACTGGCGCGACCCCGCGACCTTCACGCCCGTGGGCACCCTCCCGGCCGGCCGCATCGCCGAGCTCACGGGCGGCCGCTTCTCCATGGACGTGCGCGTGACCATCAACCGCCTGGTCTTCGAGCACGACCTCGTCGTCCTGCTCGGGCCCGTGTTCCCCCACGAGGTCGTGGGCTTCTCCGGCGGCCACAAGTACCTGTTCCCGGGCGTCGCCGAGCGGGAATTCATCAACTTTTTCCACTGGCTGGGGGCGATCATCACCAACCCGCGCATCAACGGCGTGCGCGACACGCCCGTGCGGCGCCTCATCGAGGAGGCGGCGGCCTTCGTCAAGGCGCCGCGCTACGGGATCTGCCTCGTCAACAAGGAGGCCGACGTGCACGCCGTCTTCTGCGGCCACGTCCCGGAAGCCTGGAACGCGGCGGCGGAGGCCTCGGCGGCGGTGCACATCATCAGGCTGCCGCGGCCCTTCCAGTCCGTGCTGGCCTGCGCCCCGGCGATGTACGATGACCTGTGGGTCGCCGGAAAATGCATGTACAAACTCGAGGGCGTCGTCGCCGACGGCGGCGAGCTCATCGTTTACGCCCCGCACGTCAAGGAGATCTCCTACTCCCACGGCAAGATCCTCGATGAGATCGGCTACCACGTGCGCGACTATTTCCTCGCCCAGTGGGACCGGTTCAAGGACTATCCTTGGGGCGTGATCGCCCACTCGACCCACGTGCGCGGCGTCGGGACTTACGAGCGCGGCGTCGAGGCGCCGCGCATCCGCGTCACCCTCGCCACCGGCATTCCGGAGGCGCGCTGCCGGAAGGTCGGGCTCGGGTATCGCGATCCGCGCACCATCGACCCCCTGGAATGGACGGGCCGCGAGGCGGAGGGGCGCTTCCTGGTGCCGCATGCCGGCGAGACGCTTTACCGCCTGGCGGATCCGCCCGACTGGGCCCGGGCCGACTACTGAGCGCGCGGGGGGAGGACGGAACCATGCGGAGCGAAGCGGCGCAAAGGTCGGGCTACGGACTCGCGGGCAAGGTCGCCGCCATCACGGGCGGCGGCGGCGTTCTGTGCGGGGCGCTGGCGCGCGCCCTGGCCGGGGAGGGCGCCAAGGTGGCGCTCCTGGACCTGCGGCCGGAGGCGGCCGAGGCCCGGGCCGCCGCCATCCGCGCCGAGGGCGGCGCGGCCATGGGCGTCGCCGCCGACGTGCTCGACCGCGCCAGCGTGACGGCGGCGCACGCGGCGATCGCCGCGGCGCTGGGTCCGCCCGACATCCTCGTCAACGGCGCGGGCGGCAACAAGAAGGAGGCGACCACCGCGCCCGATCTGCCCTTCTTCGACCTGCCGGCCGAGGCGGCGCGCTGGGTCTTCGACCTCAACTTCCTGGGGACCTTCATTCCCAGCCAGGTCTTCGGCCGCGCCATGGCGGCGCGCAAGGAAGGCGTGATTTTGAACATCGCCTCGATGAACGCCTTCCGGCCCCTCACCCGGATTCCCGCCTACTCGGCGGCCAAGGCCGCCATCGCCAACTTCACCCAGTGGCTCGCCGTCCACATGGCGCAGGAGTACGGTCCGCGCATTCGCGTCAACGCCATCGCCCCGGGCTTCTTCCTGACGGAGCAGAACCGCTTCCTCCTCACCGACGCGGCCACGGGCGATCTCACGCCCCGCGGGCGGACCATCGTCGCGCACACGCCGCTCGGCCGCTTCGGCGAACCGGAGGAACTGGCCGGCGCCGCGCTCTATCTAGTTTCCGACTTGGCGCGTTTCGTGACCGGCGTGGTGCTGCCCGTCGACGGCGGGTTCGCCGCCTTCAGCGGAGTGTGAGCCCGCGCGGGGTCAGCGCTTCTCGGCGGCCCTTGCCCGCAGCTCCGCGGCGCGTTCCTTGATCGCGGTGAGATCGCGCTGCATCTCGCTCCACCCGTACCAGAAGGCGTAGTCGGGATTGGCGTGGAAGGCGCCCTGAAACATCCGCATGCGGTGCTCCTGGAACATGACAAAAAGGCGTTGCTCGATGGCCGTCGGCGCGTCGTGGAAGGCGAGCAGATCGGGGAAGGCCGCGGCATAGCCGCTCGGCTTGGGGATGATACGGTCGCGGTACAGATCGGCGATGACGCGGATCGCCTCGGCCATGAGCCGGTCGGCCTCCCTGATCATCCGGTCGCCCTGGGAGAGCTGCTCCTTGGCGAAGTTGGCCGAATGGCACCGGCTGCAGATTCCGAGCATGGCATCCCGCTGCTTCTGCCAGTCTTCCTGGGTCAGCCGCGCGACGTTGGCGGCCTTGACGACCTCGAGGCGCGCCGTGGGTTTGCCCTCCGGATCCAGCACTCCCAGGCCCTGAAGGATGGTGGCCCGGTCCGCCGCCCACGCCTTGTCCTCGGGCATGGGGAGGCGCACGGCGAGGAACCCCCAGGCGGCGCACACCGCGTGATCGCCCTGCGGCATATGGCAGGTTTGGCAGGTCGGCGCCGCGGCGTTCGCGGGCAGAACGCCGTTCTGTTTGAGGAGATGGCGGACGCCGTGCTTGGACGCCGAGTACATCTCCCAATGAGGATGATCGAAACCCATGTGGCAGGTCCGGCAGGCCTGCGGCTGCCGCGCCTCCTCCACCGAGAAGAGGTGCCGCGTGTGGCAGGCATCGCAGGAGGCCGTGCCGAAGCCCGCGCTCCCTTGCTTCAGCCCGGCGATCTCGGCCTCGGTCTTCAGTCCGATCTTGTGGCACCCGCCGCAGCCCTTCAGCCCCTCCATCATGCCCATGGGCTGCCAATGCGCCGTGGGCATCGCCTTCATGGCGGCCCAGGCCAAGGCATGCTTGCCGCGCTTGAACTGCTTGACCCGGTCGCCGTGGCAGCGCGCGCAAGTGTCGGCGGTGGGGATTTTGGCGGCGGACACGTCCTCGGCGCTCTTGTGGGCGGCGCCGTGACAGTCGGCGCAGCCGACCTCGGCCTCGCTGTGCGCGCTCAGCTTCCAGTCGCCCACGATGTTCGCGGTGGTTTTCAGGTGGCATTCCACGCACTGATCCGCGGCGTGAGCCGGCGCAGCCAAGAGAAACCACGGGACGCAGAGAATCATCCTTAGGACCATGGACAACCTCGCCGTTCTGGGATAGGGACCGAACGGAACCCGCCGGCTCCGGCCGGCGGAACTTCTATGATCGTACCTGCCGCGCGGATGGGCGGCAAGCCGCGCCGGCACGGGCGCTCGACGCGCCGTCGCTCATTGCCCGCGGCGGCGGCGGCGGTACAATGGGAAGCGAGGCCGGGAGACCGCGGCACGGGGAGGATGCCATGCGCGCTTTTCTTTGCCTTCTTTTGGCGCCGTGCACGGCCGGCGCCATCGCGCATGCGGCCGAGGCGAAACCGGCGCCGCCCTCCAAGACCGCCCTCAAGATCTTCGCGCAGGAGTACGCGCTGCTGGCCAGGCTCGCCGGTCCCGGCAAGGAAGCTCCAGCGCCCGTCGCCGAACAGGCCATGTTCCTGAAGCGCTTCGGCGGCGCGGGCTACGCGCTGCGCGCGACGGCGCCGGCGGCCTCCGATGCCGCCGCCTCCCAGCGCAATCAGCGCCAGGCGGCGTATCTCGCCCTCACGGAGCCGCACCTTCAGGCGGGGCTGGCGGCGGTGAAGGATTTCGAGAAACGCGAGCGCATCCAGATCAAGCCGGGCAGTACGGCGGCCGACCGCCGGGACCGAGCCTATCCGCTCCTGGCCAGGACGGCGGGAATCCAGGAACTCGTGGACGTCGCCCAGGGCATCATCGATGTCTCGTCCGCCGCCGGCCGCTCGCCCGAGGAGGCGGCCTTGCTGCAAGCCCGGCGCGAGCAGGCCCAGAAGCGCATCGACCTTCTGCGCACTCTGGCGCAAGCGCTCAGGCGGCACATCGAGGCGGTGAGGGTCTACGAGGCTTTTGCCGACGACATCCGGGCCACGGCGAAAAAGGATGGGCTCGCGCGGCGCGTCGAAACCCTAAAGGCCCAGGCGGCCGCCTTGGCGGCCCAGGGGAGCGGCATCGTCAAGGTCGACGCGGTGGGCACGCACCAGATGCGCATCGAGCTCGACCCCGCGGCCCGCGACGCGCTCAAGGCCGCCCTCGCGGCGCGGATCGCCGACGACAAGAAGCGCAAGGATCCCGACTTCATCGAGGCGAAGCTCGATTTTCTGCCCCTTGCCTGGCCCTTGGACAAGCCGGTGGCGCCGCGCGGCGATCACCGCATCACCGAGTACGTCTGCGGCGCGGAACGCGTCCTCACGCTCTACGACGCCGCGGGGCTTTTTCACCGCATCGTTGTCCTGGAGTACGGCGACGCGCGCTTCATCGCCCTCGCCCACGCGACCGCCGCCGCCCCCGCGGCGCGTTGAGCGGCGGCGCGGCGGGAGGCGGCCTCGAGCGGGCGGCTACAAACCGCCCATGTACCGGCCGTTGCGCCAATTCCCGCTCTCCGTGACGCCGCTCGGATGGCGCATAACGCCGCGGCCGTTCGGAGTGAACCGGCCCGCCCCCGCGCCCTCGATCTCCCGGATCGTCGTCCAGGTTTTACCGGGCTTGACCCTCTCGGCGGCCCGGGCGGAGTCCTGAAGCAGCACCGGCGTGTAGGAATCGGGCCAGATGCACTCGCCCTCGTACACGCGGCCGTCTAGGTAGCGCAGAACGAACTTGACTTGGTACCAGTCCGGCAGTCTTGCGTCCCCGGAGACAACGACCGCGGTGAACTCAGGTTCGTCGGGCGGAGGCGGCGGGTCGACGCATCCGCAGAGGAAAAGGCAGGCGGCGGCCATGCCGCCCGCGAACCTACGGCGTGAAAGACCTGTGCGCATGGCGCCATGATGGCGCGGAGGGGCGCCGCGCGCAAGACGCGGCCGGCGCCCCGGACGCGACAGCCGGCGCCGCGCGGAGATCGGCGGCTGTCCCCGGAAACACGCTCCTTGTATGATGCAATGGGCGGGCCGGCGTTACGCGCCCCCCCGGCGAGGAGGTAATCGCCATGAAGCCGATCCGCGCCTTTGCGGCCGCGCTCGCGGCCTGCGCCTTGCCGGCGCTCGCCGCCGATGCGCCGCCCCCGAAAACCGCCGAGATCAGGGATTCGGCCCCGCGCGACGAGGACGCGCACCGCTTCTCGACCCTGATCACCGCGCAGCAGGTGCGCGATCTGCTCGGGTCGGAGGAAGGCATCGACGCCGCCGCGGCCTGGTGCCGGGCCGCCGGCGTCACGAAGGTCTATGTCGAGGTTTTCCGCGACGGCTATCAGGCCCGGCGCGAAAGCCTCATCCGCGCCAAGGAGCGCTTGGCCGCCGCGGGCCTCGAGGTCTCGGGCTGCATCACGACGACGCGCCTCGGCAAGGCCTCGACCGGCTGGAAGATCATCTCCTGCTTCACCGACGAGAAGACCCAGGCCGAGCTCCAGTCCATCGTCGAGTACGCCGCCGAACTCTTCGATGAGATCATGCTCGACGACTTCTACTTCACGGACTGCGCTTGCGCCGAGTGCGACGCCGCCCGTAAGGCGAAGACGATCGCCGTGGGGGGCCGGCGGTTCTCCGCCGCCGGCGACGCGTGGGAGGACTACCGCTG
Organism: Planctomycetes bacterium ADurb.Bin069; assembly: GCA_002070955.1. Lineage (GTDB taxonomy): Bacteria > Planctomycetota > UBA8108 > UBA8890 > UBA8898 > UBA8898. The sequence goes on along the minus strand of MWEK01000027.1, from coordinate 32,710 downwards.
CGAGCTCATGGTCAGGCTGTCGCAGGAGCGCGTTCTGGCCCCCGCCAGGCGCGTCAACCCCGAGGCGAAGCTCATCATCAAGTACCCGCAGTGGTACGACCGCTTCCACGAGCGCGGCTACGATGTCGCCCGCGAGACCGCCGCGTTCGACCGCATCTGGGTCGGGACCGAAACGCGGGACTACGACGACGCCCGCTGGGGCGGAACGCCTCAGTACGAGGCCTTCTTCATCATGCGATGGCTGGGCGGCATCGGCGGCGGGAAATGCGGCGGCGGCTGGTTCGACCCCTACGGGACCACCGCGCCCACCTACCTCGAGCAGGCGCGCCAGACCGTGCTGGGGGGCGCCCGCGAGTCGCTGCTTTTCTGCTACGGCGCGCTCCTGAAGGAGACCGGCCCGAAGAACGTCGAGCTCCTGCGCGCAAACCGCGCCGAGCTGCTCGCCGTCGCCGGCGAGGTGCGGCGCCGCCCCATGACCGGCATCGCCGCGTACAAGCCGCCGAACAGCCATCCGGAGAACGAACCCCGCGTATTCGACTTCGCCGGCATGCTCGGCCTTCCCCTCGCTCCGTGCCACGAATTTCCCGGCGACGCGCCCGCCGCCTTCTTCTCCCTGCACGCCCTCAAGGACCAGGAACTGCCGCGCAGGCTGGCGGCGTACGTCGCCTCGAACCGGCCGGTCATCGTCACCGACGGCCTCGCCCGGCGCCTCGCAGGCGTCGTGGATTGGAAGGCGCCCCTCGTGCGCGTCCTTCCCGTGGGCGGCAACCCGGCGGCGCTGCTCGCCCTGCCTCAGGCGGAGATCGATGCCCTCCGCGCGCCCGCGCTGGCGGCGCTGAGCCGCGTTTTTCGGGCGCCGGCCCGCGTGGCGCTGTATCTTTTCGCCGACGGCAGCCACGTCCTTGAGAACTTCAACGACACGCAGGTGCTCGTCGAGCTCGACGGCGTCTCGACGGCCGTGCCGGCGCGCGCCTGGCGCTGGTCGTGGAAATGACGCGGCGGAGCTTGGGCGCGGCGACCGCGCTCCTTGCCGCGCTGCTTCTCTCCGCGCGGGCCCCGGCCGCCGAGGGCGGCGGCGTTTTCCTGCGGTTCCGGCTCCTCGAGCCGCCGGACGCGGCGTGGTTCGTCAAGCTCGGCGGCTACATTCACAACGATCCGTGGTATCTTCCCGAGGCGGTCTGGCCCGCGGGAGCGGACACGGATCCCGCCGCGCGGCTCCGAAGCGGCGAGGCGAGCCCGTGGTTCGATCTCCAAGCCCACGCGGGCGCGCGCCTCCACGGCCGGCTCAGGCGCGCGGGCGGCTGCGCGGAGTTTCCTAACGTAACGGCGTGCTTCGCCTGCGCGCCCGAAAGCCCCGGGCGGCGCGTCGTGATCGAGCTGGCGACGGCCCCGGACGAGGCGCAGATCGTCAAGCGCTTCGAGGAGGAGTATACGGGCGCCTTGACGAGTTTCCTCGTCTCGCCCCATCTGCGGGCGGACGCCCCCGACCTCGAGAACGCGAGCCAGATGACGGCGCGGCGCCTCGCCTGGGCGCGCGAGGCCGCCGGGGGGCGGCGCGCGGCGCCCGAGCGCCTGTGGATTCAGACACAGTTCTGGGCGCCCCAGCGCCCGGAGCTCAACGTCAAGGAAGCCGAGGTCCTCTGGCTCCTCGGCTTCAACCTTGTCGGCAACCTGACCGAGGAGATGCGGGCGCAATTCCCGTTCCTCGAGCCGGGCGGGCACCACTGGGTCGAGTTCGGGCCGGCCCTGACGCGGGCCGACATCGAGGACCGGATCGCCGAACCGGCGCGCAAGGCGCGGCCGGGTCCCCGGCCGACGCTCTTCGGCTTCTCCGACGAAATCGTCTGCCGCCCGCCCATCGGCGGGGACGCGCGGGCCTTGGCGCACTTCCGCGCCTGGCTCGCGGAGCAGGGCTGGGCCGCCGCGGATCTCGGGGCCGCGACGCTGGCCGAGGTGGCGCCCATCGAATCGCCGGCGGCGCTGCGCGCGCGCCGCGCGCGGATCGGCGCCGCCGCCGACCGCTTGTTCGCCCTGACGACGCGCTTCCGGCAGCAGTCGGCGACGGAGCGCCTGCGCTGGCTCACCGAGAGCTTCCGCCGCCACGCGCCGCCCGGCGTCCTGACGACGACTCTGGTGGCCGACCACCCCTACTTCGGCGGCTCCGGGCTCGGCATGGGCATGGACCGGGAGAACACCACCTGGGGCGGGTTCCCGCTCGCGCTGGACTGGTTCAGCCTCGGCCGCGAGCGCGCCGTCGATGTGATCGGCATCGAGGACTGGCTGGGCCTCGGGTTCATGTTCGGCCCGGGAGCCACGTGGGAAGGGTTTCAGCTCCTCGGCTTCCAGGCGGCGATCTTCAGGAGCGCGAGCCGCGGCGCGCTGCCCATCATGGCGTGGATCACCCCGAGCGACGAAACCAATCTGCGCCTGAAGAGCGCCTCCGCCCTGTGCCAGGGCGCCAAGCACTTCTTCTACTGGACCTACGGACCGACGGCGACGAGCACCGAGAACTACTGGAGCGATCTGCGCGGCGCCTACGACGGCGTCGCCGCCGTCGCGCGGCGGCTCGCCGGCGCCGAGCGCATCATCGCGCCGGGGCGGCCGCGCGCCACGCGCGTGGCCCTCCTCTACACCCTGGCGAGCGACCTCTGGCAGCCCTTCGGCTACCTCCACATGGCGGAACGGCGGTTGACGTACTTCGCCCTTATCCACGAGCAGTATCTGGTCGACCTGCTCGCCGAGCGGGACATCGAGGACGGGCGGCTCCGGGACTACGACGCGCTCTACGTCGCCGACCCCTGCGTGCCGGCGGGGGTGTGCGCCCGCATTCGCGCCTGGGTGCGCGAGGGCGGCCGGCTCTATGGCTCGACGGCGGCCGCGAGCCGCGACGAATACAACGCCGCCCACGACGGCTTGGCCGATGTCTTCGGCATCGCGGCGCGCGTCGAGGTCCAAGTCCAACCGGGGCGCTTCGACGTGCGCGGCGGCCTCAACGATCTGCCGTGGCTGGATCGCGTGAGTTTCCCGGCGGGCGGCGGGGATTTCGGCGCCCTGGGAATGAAGGCGAAGGCCGCGGCGGCGGGCGCCGCCGTGACCGGCGTCTTCGCCGACGGCGCGCCGGCGGTCTTCGCGCACCGCGCCGGCAAGGGCGCGGCGCTGTACGTCGCCACCTGTCCGGCCCTGTCCTACGCCAAGGATGCGGGCTTCGTCCCCGCCGAGCTCAAGGAGAAGTGGCCCGCCGCTCAGCGCGGCTTCCTGACGGCGGTGGCGCGGGAAAGCGGCGCCCCGCGGCTCGTCGAGCTTTCGCACCCGGTCGTCGAGGCGGGCGTCTTCGAGTCGGCCCGCGGCGCCGCGCTGATCCTCGCGAACTTCACCTACGAGCCCATCGCGCGCTTGGAGATCCGCATGCCTCTCAAGGCGCCGCCGGCCCGCGTGGTCTCCCTGGAGCACGGTCCGCTGCCGTTCGCCGCCGAAGCCTCCGGCGCGGCCCTCGCCGCCGCCGGCTACGGCCTGACGGCGCGCTGCGCCGTCGCTCTGGGACTCGACGACATCGTGCTGTTCGAGTGACGAAGAGCGGATCCGGCGCGGCGCGGTCAGCGTCCCTCCGCCGTCTCCTCGTCGCGCGCGGGCAGCGTGCGATACCAGGTGGCGTACAAGATGGCCGCGAGGGCCGCGGCCGCTCCCGACCACGCGAGCGCCTGGCTCTTCAGGCCGAGCAGGCCGCAGAAGGGAATCGCCGCCAGGGAAAACTGGAAGGCGGCGGCGAGCAGGCCGTTCAGAACATCGAAAGCCGGCATGCGGTCCCCGGCCGGAACGAGGCCGCGCGCGACGGCCGCGCGCCTGACCGGCCCCCAAACGCCGAAGGGCCGCACGCGGGCGTAGAATCGAACCAGCGCCTCCATGTCCGCGGGCTTCGTCGCGAACGCCGCAATCAGCGTGATGATCAGGCAGCCCAGGACGTCGCCGGCCAGCGTCACTTGGAGCGGCTGGCCCCGCACCACCAGAATTCTGAGGACGAGAAACGCCGCCGACGCCGCCATCGCCGCCGCGAACCCCCGCGGCCCGAAACGCCACCAGTGCCACCTGAACGTCGAGGGCACGAGAACGACGGTCACCACCGCGAAAATCATGGTCTCCCACACGCTCACGATGTCCTTGAAGGCGATGCTCAGGCAGAATCCGGCAAGCAGCGCCGCCACCGAAGCGGCCTGGCCCAGGCGGACCAAGGTGTGTTCCGCGAGACCGCGCACGAAATAACGCTTCAAAAAATCGTTGACGACGACGGAGCTGGTGACGTTGATCATGGCGTCCAGCGTCGACATGAGGGCCGCCAGGAGGACCGCCAGAATGAAGCCCTTGAGACCCGCCTGGAGCTGCCCCAGCACCTGCGGCATGATCTTCTCGCCGTCGACCACCGCGGCCGGGTCGAGCATGCTCACGCCGAGGGCAAGCAGCGCGGCGGCGAGCACCCAGCGCGCCGTGTAGCCCACCGTCCAGACGCCGCTGGCAAGGGCTGCATCCCGCGGGCTCCGCGCCGAGAGGAAAAACTGGAAGTCCCAGACGTTCGGGCCGGCGAGGACGCGGAAGAGACACCAGAACGAGCCCGCCAGGAGGAGGGGCCCGAAGGCGGCGTAGTGCCGGTAGCTTTCCGGCGTCGCCTCCTTGAAGCCGCTCCACAGCTCCCAGGTCGGCGCGAGCCGCCCCCACCCATCAGGCCGGGCCTGCAAAACCTCGGCGGCGGCGCCCGAGGAGACCGCCATGACGGCGAAAATCGCGGCGCCGACGAAAATGAGGATCGTCTGGAGAATATCGGTGTAGATGACGCCGAAGAATCCGCCGAGCGTGACGTAGACGCCCACGACGGAGAAGATCACGATGCTCGCCTGCCAGCGTGCGATCCCCAGCACCTCCTCGCCGAACTTGCCGACGCCGACGGACATGAAGGCGAGGTTGAAGACCATCAGGACCAGAAGAAACACCGCCGCGGCGAGGCGCGCGTACTCGGTGTCGCGGCCGGCCCCGAAGCGCACCTCGTTCCACTCGGCGAAGGTCATGACGCCCGAGCGGCGGATCCACTTGGCCTGGAACGCCATGTAGAAGCAGATGATGAACCAGCCCCAGACAAGGTGCGTCGACCAAAGGCCCTTGAGCCCCACGTAGTAAAGGAGGCCCACCATGCCCATGGTGCCGCCGATATCGATGTAGCTCGAGCAGCCCGAGAGGCCCAGCATCCACCACGGAACGCTGCGCCCGGCGAGGTAGTACGAATCGAGGCCCCGCGTGGCTCTCTTCTTGAGCCACAGGCCCAGCAGGGCCACCAGGGCGAGATACACGGCGACCACGGCAACATCGACGGGGTGCAGCTTCACCGGGGAGCCTCCCTGTCCTTGCAGAGGAGCGCGGCGATCTCGCCCACCGCCGCGGCGCCGGTGGTGCCGATCTTGTGGATGACCACCGATGCGGCGGCGCCCGCGAGCTTGAGCGCCTCGCGCAGCGAGGCGCCCGCGGCCAGCGCGCAAGCCAGATTCGCGCTGACGGCGTCGCCCGCCCCGACGATGTCGATGGGCCCGCGGAGGGGCAGCGCCGGAACGTGTTCGACGCTGCCGTCCGGCAGGGCGCCGAGGAGCCCCTCGGGGCCGAGCGTGACGAAGACGCGCGCCCCGCGGCTCCGGGCCAGCTCCGACGCCAGGCCCCGCGCCGCGGCGATCCCGCCCGCATCGGGCAGGCCCGTGAGCTTGGCGAGCTCCGCGCGGTTCATCTTGAGACACACGGGCGGCCAGTCTCCCAGGCCCCGCCGGCTGTCCGCGAGGATCAGGAGGTCCGGCCGCGCGGCCATGATCCGGCCGAGGCCTTCGCGCACGCGGCTGGTCACGACGCCGGTCTCGGCCGCCTCGACCTGCTCCAGAAGGATGAACGCATCGACCCGGCCGGCCAGCGACTCGATGGCGGCGCAGATCCGCGCCTCCAGCTCCGGCGGCGTGGGCGTCCAGTTCTTCGAGTCGAGGCGGTTGAGCTCGACGGGCGGCCGGTCCGCCTCGACGACGAGCGGCTTGCAGTAGGTGAAGGTGCGCCGCGCGGGCGTTCGAATGAAATGATCGAGGCGCGCGCCGCGCGCGCCCTCGAGCGCGCGCAGCAGCTCGAACCCTTCCCCGTCCTCGCCGTAGAAGCCCACGGCGTGGATCTCCGCGACGCCGAGCGCCTCGAGGTTGCCGAGGATCGTGCCGGCGCCGCCCGGTTGGCTCCGCACGCGCACGACGTTGTGGACCGGGAGGCCGGTCTCAAGCGAGGTCTCCCTCTTCGAGGGGTCGATCTCGAGGTACCGGTCCAGGCAGAAGTCGCCGGCCAGCGCGATCCGCAGGGCGGCATAGCGCCCCGTGATCTCCAGGAAGCGCTCGCGCATCATGGCGCGGCCTCCGCCACGGCGCGCCCCTCCAGCGCGGCAAGCAGATTCTGCGCGAAGGCGAGGTTGTCGCACTGAAGATAGCGCATGAGGCCGCCCATGCGGGCGAAGCTCTTGCAGAAGCGCAGATAGTAGGCGGGGTTGTCCTTCGGCGGCTCGCCGCGGCGCCAGTCCCACCGGCCGCCGTCCTGCAGGTCGACCACGAAGATGGCGTGGCCGCCGACGATCGGGCGGCCGGCGGCGATGCGGAGGTTGTTGACGGCGCTCAGGCTCTTCTCGAACACCTGCGGCGCCATCACGGCCGAACCCACCGAGATGACGACGCCGCCGTCGAGCCCCTCGACCACGCCCCCGAAGCGCGCCGCGTCGATGCCGCCGGCGCGGCCCAGGACCGCGCCGTTGAACATCGGGTGGTTCGTGATGATGTCGTAGCCGATGCCAGGGTGGACCGTGACGGGCGCGCCCAGCCGGAAGGCGGCGGCAAGGAGCGATGTCCGCTTCCAGGGGTGCCGCACCTCCTCGCGGCCCGCCCGGAGCCCGTGCGCCCGCATGGCGCCGAGCAGCTCCGCGCGGGCGGGCGCCAGGGGATGCGACGGCTCGCGCCTCAAGGCAGCCTCCAGTTCCTCGGGCGCGGGCAGTTCGGCGCCATCCTCCTCGATGAACCGCCCCAGCGCCGCGCCCCAGCCCTCGCCCCGCAGCGCCCCGGCCATCAGGGCGATGTGGATGCTGCGGCCGGTTTCCTCCCACGCCCCGAACGTCCCGGCGGCGACGTTGCGTTCGACGCTCTCCGTCGAGCGGCCGAGGAAGGCGAACTCCCAGTCGTGGATCGTGCCCGCGCCGTTGGTCGCCAGGTGCGTCAGCCAGCCCTCCGCAAGCAGCCGCTCGATGATCGGGCCGGCGCCGTTCCGCACGAGGTGGGCGCCGTACATGAGGATGCGGCTCGCCGCCCGGGCGCGCGCCTGGCGCAGGCGCTCGGCACAGAGGCGGATTTCGGCGGCAAGCGCCGCGCTCACGGGCGGCGGCGGCGCCGCCGGATCGACGAGAACCGCCTCGATCCGCGCGAGGCTCTCGCGCTGGGCGAGCGGGAAGACACGCAGCCGCCGCGGGTCGAGCGGCGGCTGAGGCCGGGCGGTGCTGTCGGGGAGTCCGCGATCCATAGACGATGGAATGATGGCGGCCGGCCGGCGGAATTGCAACGGCGCCGCCGGCCCCGCGGGCGCCGGCGCGCGGCGGAACTTCCCGCCGCGGGGCGGCGCCACCGCTCCGGAGGACGCGCCGCCGCGCCCGCCCCCCGGCATCATTCCGTTGCCCGTCATGGCTTTTGAATGCTAGAATGCGGCTTATGGGAAGCAAAGTTCTGGCCGCGGCGTTCATGTTCTCGTCAGCCCTTTGGGCGGCCGCCGCGGCGCCGGAGTCCGCCGCGCCCGCCTGGCCTTGCCGCTGGGTTTGGATCTTCGGCTGGAGCCTGCGGGCCGACGGCGATGTCGCCGCAATCGAAGAGGTGCTCGGCGCGGCGGCGCGCGCCGGGCTCAACGGCGCGGTCCTTTCGGCGGGGCTCGACACGCTCTGCAAGCAGCCGCCCGACTACTTCCGCAGGCTGGGCGCCGTCAAGGCCGCCTGCGACGCCAACGGCCTGGAGCTGATCCCCGCGGTGTTCTCCGTGGGCTACGGCGGCGCCGCGCTCGCCCACGACCGCCGCCTCGCCGAGGGCCTGCCGGTGGAGGATGCGCTCTTCACGGTCCGGGGCGACACGGCCCGCCTCGAGGCCGACCCGGACGTGCGCATCGCGAACGGCGGCTTCGAGGAGCACGCGGGCCACCGTTTCAAGGCCTTCGCGTTTCACGACGACCCCGGCGTTACGAGCTTCGCCGACACCACGACGGCGCACGGCGGCTCAACGTCGCTGCGCCTGGAGAACTTCACCGCCAATCCCCACGGCCACGGCCGCGTGATGCAGGAGGTACGCGTCCGGCCCCGCCGCTGCTACCGCGTGAGCATCTGGGTGAAGACCGAAGGCTTGGAGCCCGCGCACGCCTTCAAGTTGATGGCGCTCGGCGGCGACAAGGGACGGCAGGTCGCGCCGCGCGCCTTCCGCATCGAGCCCACCGGCGGCTGGCGCAAGCTCACCATGCTGGTCAACAGCCTCGGCTTCGACCGCCTGCGGCTCTATGCCGGCATGTGGGGCGGACGCGCCGGGAAACTCTGGCTCGACGACTGGACCATGGAGGAGGTCGGCCCGATCAACGTCCTCACGCGGCCCGCCACTCCCGTCAAGGTCGCGAGCGAAGACGGCGCGGTCGTCTACGCCGAGGGCCGCGATTACGCGCCGCCGGCCGATCCCCGCTTCAACTTCCACGACGTGGACCGCGAGGCCCCCGCGCTCCGCCTGCTGCCGGGCGGCCGAATCCGCAACGGCGACCGCCTGCGCGTGAGCTGGTTTCACCCCATGGTGATCAACGAATCGCAGATCACGGTCTGCATGGGCGAGCCGGCGCTCTACGCGATTTACGAGGAGGAGGCGCGGCTGCTGGCCGAGCGCCTCCGCCCGCGGCGCGTGCTCCTCAACATGGACGAAGTGCGGATGGGAGGCACCTGCCCGGCGTGCCGCGGCCGAGACCTCGGCGCCCTGCTGGGCGAGTGCGTGACGCGCCAGGTCGCCGCTCTCCGCCGCCACAATCCCGGAGTCGAGGTCTGCGTCTGGTCGGACATGTTCGACCCGCATCACAACGCCCGCGGGGACTATTACCTCGCCGAGGGCGATTTCACCGGCTCCTGGCGGCACGTTCCCAAGGACCTGACCATGGCCGTCTGGGGCGGCGCGCCCCGCGCGGAGAGCCTGCGCTTCTTCGCGGAGGAGGGCTTCTCGACGTTGATCGCCTGCTACTACGACGCCGCCGACCTGGGCGATGTGCGGCGGTGGATCGAACTCGCCGCAACGGTGCCCGGCGTGCGCGGCTTCATGTACACGCCCTGGGAGAAGAAGTACGCGCTCCTCGGCGGCTTCGGGGACCTCCTGCGCCGGAGGTGACGGCCGGGCGGGCGGCGTCAGGCGCCCTCGCCCCCCGCGGACAGTCCGCGCCCGGGCGCAGAACGGCGGCGACCGAGAGCCCCCGCACCTCGACGGCGGCATCGTAGGCGCCCGGAAGCTCCCAGCCCATGTTCATGTTGACGACGGCGTAGCGCGCGAGCTCGCCGTTGGCCAGAAAGCCGCGCTCGACCGCGCAGGCAAGACCGGCGGCGATGGACGGCAGCAGGTCCTTGCGCACCTTCACCCATTGCCCGAGGCGCGGCGGAGCGGGAAGCGCCTCTCGGCCGTCGATGGTGTAGATGAACTTCCCCGTCGCATCATCCTTGCCCCCGTCCTTGGCGCGGTACGCCGCCGGATACTCCCCGCGGGAATCGAAAAACGGCACGCCGAACCAGAAGAAGTCGCCGTCCGCCCCCGGCGCCGTCTCCTTGACGACGAAGAAGAGCTGGAATTGCGCCGCGTGAAGCGATGCGTCGGCGCGCCCCGCCATGCGGTCCTCGAACCGGCTCAGCTTGAGCTCCACCTCGAGCTCGAGGCTCGCCGGCCTGTCGAGCGGCACGACCGCGAGCGCGTCCTGCTCCACGAGAAGATGCGGCCAAGGCTCGCCCGCGCGGCGCACGCGGCCCTGGTATTCGGCGCCGCCGCGCACCTCGAGGATGAGATCCGGCTTCTCGGCGGCGCCGTTCCCCAGAACGACGCGCTTGGTCTCGTTTTCCCAAGAGAGTTCGTTCCCGGGCAGGCGGCGCAGCGGCGCATCGGCCAGCGAAAGCCGCGTCGCCCACTGGCAGAGGCGCCACGCTGGCGCGCCGCCGCTCTCCGTTTCCAAGACCTTCTCGACCCGCCTCCCCATGGCGCTCGAGGGATAGCTCAAGGCGAAACCGCGGCGGAAGGCTTGGTCGGCGAAAAGCGCGATTCGCCCTTGGTGCTCCTCGGCCGCGGCGGCCGAAAGCGCCGCCAGCAGCGCGGCGGCCACGGAGACGCGTCGCCCGGGCACGGCGGTCACCTCGGCTCCGCGATGACGGAAATCGCGTCGAAAAAGGCCTCCTCGTTGCCAATCCCTTTCGGCCCGCCGTAGGCGACCTTGACGACGATGCCGATGGTCGTCCCCGCCAGGCCGGCGGGAAGGGGATATTCCAGCGTTTTCCAGCCCTCCTCGGAGGCCTGGCTCCCCGCGTCGATGACCTCTTCCGGAAACCACTCCGGCGCCCCGCCGGAGATCAAGCCCGCGCGCAGGACGAAGTCGCTACAGCCGGGGCCCTCATACGGATCGCCCGAAACGACGATGCGCAGGCGCGCCGCCGCGCCGGCGGGGAGGGTCACCTTCCGCAGGACGAAGCACGGCGCGCGGTTCCCCTCGGCGTGAACGGCCAGGATGCCGCGGCGCCCGGGGTGCGGCTGGCCCGGATGGCCGCCGCGCGCCTCGGGCGTGTCGATCCAAAAGGGGTGCGTCCCGACATAGGCCTGCAGGACGGCGACGCGCTCCAGATCATCGGCCGCCGCGAACTCGTTCTCCAACAGGGGATCCACGGCGAGCGCCGCCAGCGCCGCGCCGAGATCCGGCGTCTTCTCGGGCGCGGGCATGATGTCGCAACAACGCTCCTCCACGGGGGGCAACGGCTCGTGCCGGAAGCCGCCGGGCGCGTCCTGATACCAGTAGAAAACCGAGGCGTAGTCGACCCAACCGGACTGCGCCCCGAAACCCGGGTCCTCGCTGCGCCAGTCGATGGTCCAGACCAATTCGCGGTCGAAGCGCATGGGCATATGGTCGTGGAAGCGGTAGATCGAAAGCCGCGACGCGGCGCCGTCCATCTTCAGGTGGTTCATGCCGGCGCGCGGCGCCGCGAAGAGCTTCTGGAAGCCCCAACTGAAAGTGAAGGAGTCCTCCGAACCCAGATAGTCGAAGCACCGCCGCCGGCCGTCGATGTCCACCTCGTTGTTCCCTTCCATGATGAAGTGAAACCCCCGGAAGCTCGGCTCGTCCGAGGCCACGCTGAAGTGCCGGCCCAGGAGGTGGCCCCTCCCGCGCACGCGGAAAAACTCCTCGCGCGTGTCGTTCGCCAGCACGAAGGCTTTCCTGCGCCAGGTGGCGTGAAAGTAGCCCAGGTCGGGATTCCAGGCCGGCAGCGCCTCCCATTCCAGGTACGCGTACGCCGTGGCCTTCACGTCGGTGTCGTTGCGGATGACAACCTCGGCCGCTTCCTTGAAAGGCATGGGAAAGTACGCGTTGAGGGCGACGGGAACCTTCTCGACGTACCGCGCCGCGAACTCCGCGCTCCGCCCGTTGAGCCCGTCGCAGAAAAAGTCCGGGAGCGGACACAGGACCGCGGGCTCGGCGGCGCCGTCGAACCGGATCTGGAGAACGAGCCCGCGCATCAAGCCCGCCCGGCCGAGCTGCGGCACGTGGGAGATGCGCAGCAGCGTGATCGCGGCCGGCCCCCGCAGCTCCGCGACGGTCACGGCCGTGCGCGGCTTCAGGGTGGGCGTATCGCGATACTGGAGGTCGGCGTTCCAGAAGGCGCTCACCGATCCCATGGGGAGGGCGCGTTTCAGAACGGCGATCCCTAGGTCCGCGCCCTCCGAAGCCCGCGCCGCCGGCGCCAACGCCGCCGCAAGCGCCGCCAGCAACACGCAAGTCCAACGGGCGTACACGCCGCTCATTGCGTTCGCTCCTTTCACGGCGACCGCGGGACGCACCGAAGCTTGCCGCGCGCGCTTCGCGGGACCGCATGGTCATTATAGGCGCGGGCCTCCGCGGAAACGAGGCCTCGGACCACGCCCAAAACCGCGGCCGCCTTTCCTCGCCGCGAGCCGGGCTCCCTCGCCGGATCGTCCGCCTTCTCTCGCGGCCGCGGAAACCGCGCAGGCGCCCACCGGCGCCGGCGCGCGGCTTTCATTTCGGCGGCGGCTCAGCGTCGCACGCGGGACGTTCCGATAAACAGGGCACCCGCGAAACCGCCGAGCGCCGCGGCTCGAAGGCGCCGCCGAAACCGTCCGCCGCCGCGCGAAAACAGTGCCTCTCCCGAGTCGCCCGCGGGGGCACAAAGGCTCAAGAGCCGCCGGCGCCTGGCCGAAGAATCTGAGGCGATGGTAATCGTTCACGCCGCGCATCGAGACGCATGCGCGCCTCGTTCGCGCAGGGTGGCGAAATCCATGGCTGAATCTCCCGTGGGGTGCCCCGAGAACAAGGGCGCGGGAGGTGGCAAACCGTTAGTCCAAGTCAGAAGGAGGACACGATGGGATCCAGACTTGTGGCGTTGGTTGCGATTGCTACGGTGATCGCGTTTCTGCCCGGTTGCGCGGGCTTCATGAGCTCCTGCACGCCCATGGGCGCTAGCACGGGCACGATCGTCAGCGACGTGACCTATCCCAACTACGTGGGCGCGGCCGCGCGCTACAACTTGACCACGTCGGATTTCACGATCATCGGACCGGTTTCCGCGGAGGCCAAGTCGACCAACATCCTCGGCATGGTCGCCGAAGGCAACAACGGCTATGCCAAGCTCTTCGAGGCCGCGAAGGCGGCCGGCGGCGATGACGTCATCAGCATCAAGGTCGACACGCAGTGCAAACACTACGTGTTCGGCGTGTACAGCGCCGCGACCGTCAAACTGACCGGCTTCGCGATCAAGTACACGAAGAAGTAACTTTCCATGCGATCGGGATGGGGGGGCGTCCTGACGGGGCGCACCCCCATTTTTTTTTGCGGCGCCTCTTTCCGCGCCGCCGCCTTCGCCCTGGCGCTCCTCGCGCCCGGGTCGCCCGCCCGCGCGGATCCCGCCCCCGATCCGGCGGCGTTCGCGGCGATACCCGGCCTGGAAACGTCCTTTTTTTGGGGCCGCATCGAAAAGAGCTACCGCGGCGTCGATGCGCTCGGCTCCGGGCGCTGGTCCCTGCGGGTGCCCATCAACAACGCGCGCGCGCGCTTCCCCCTCAGGCTGCGCCTGGAGGAGGTCATCGAGCTGGACCTTGCGGCCTGGTTCACGCTGGATAGGGATGCGGGCACGCTGCAAGCCCGACATTCATCCGGCATCCGGCGGCGCAGCAACGCCGGCCTCGACGCCTGGGCCCTCGAGGGCGCCGCCACCGGCTGGGTCGCGCGCACGGACGAATGGGCCTTCGGCCTCAAACTCAGCGCCTTCTACGACACGCTCGATTTCTCGGGCCGCAACCCTCGGCAGATCGCTGTTGATCCGGCGCAGACCTTCCGCGCGGATGGCAAGCTCTACTCGTTCCGCCAGGAACGCGCGTCCTTCCCCTTCGGCGTGGCGGTGCGCTGGCGGCCGGCGCCGCTGTGGACCGTCGACTGGTCGTGCTCGGGGAGCGCCTTCGCTTCGTTCTGGGAAAGGGAGCGCGACCGGCTCCGGTCCATGCGTTCCCACACCGAAGGCACGGCGTTGTTCGGAATCTCGACCCTTGGGATCGATTTCGAGCCCTTGGACCGCCTCCACATCGGCCTCTTCGGCGAGGCGACGATCCTGAGCTCTTGGTGGGAACGACGCAAGGAAACCGTATCCGACGGATCGCGCCGCCGGCGCTACGATCATTTCGACGGCGCCACCAAGCGCTGGAGCTGCGCCGCGGGGATCCGCGCCGCCTGGGAATTCTGAAGGCGCCCAAGAGGCTTCTGGCCTGATTGTCTCCACCGGGCTACGATGGCTCGTTCTTCGCCGAGGAGGTTCGCCATGCCGCGATTTCAACTGATCCCAACGCCGGTCCTCGCCCTGCTCGCCGCCGTTCCTCTCCTGGCCGACCCGCCGGCGGGCGCCCAATGGAAGCCGGTTTTTGCCGATGATTTTCAGGGCACGGAGCTCGACGCGGCGAAATGGGAAAAGGTCGGCGACGGGAAGCGCCGCGGCGCCTGGTGGCTCCGGAAGAATGCCTTTCTCGATGGCAAGGGGAACCTCGTCGTCCGCTCCACCCTGGAGGACGGCAAGTACGGCTGCGGCGGCCTGAGGACCCGCGGCAAGTTCAGGCACGCCTTCGGTTATTACGAGATCCGCTGCCGCGTCCCCCGGCAGCCGGGCACCTGGGCGGCCTTCTGGCTGTACGACGCGGCGCAGGGGCGCATCGGCAACGGCGGCCGCGATGGAGCCGAGATCGACATCTTCGAGTCTCCCTGGCTCGGCAAGAACCGATACAACATAGCCGTCCATTGGGATGGCTACGGGAAGGATCACAAGTCCTGGAGCCGCGCAATCGAGGCGCCCGGGCTCGACGATGACTTCCACGTCTTCGGTCTTCTCTGGACTCCCGAGGAATACGTGTTTTACTACGATGGCAAAGAGGTCGCGCGCACGAGCCAGGGCGGCGTCTGCCAGGTGCCCCTTTACATCAAGGTGACGACCGAGATCGGGGATTGGGCCGGCGATATCAAGCGAGCCGAGCTCCCCGACGACTTCATCGTCGACTGGGTCAGGGTGTGGGACCGCGTCGCGGAACCGGCGGCGAAGCAAGCGCCGGCCGCCGAACAAGAACCCGCGGCATTTCAAGGAGCTCGATAAGCGCGCTGAGCGGCGGACGGCGCGGCGCCGTCGCGCCCGCTCGGAGCCGGCTAACACCGTCTTTGGGCGAAGGAGGCGGTCATGGATGGCGCATGTCCGGTTCTCTCACTGTTGCTTCTCGGCGCGGCCGTATTCGCCCAGGAATACGGCGCCCCCGATCGCGGGCGGCCTTTCGACGAGCCGATCCAGCGCGCGCTGGCGGAAAAAGCGGCGCTCCTCGACGCCCGCTTTCTAGAAGGCGTCTCGGGAGCGGAAGACTGGACGAAGGTTCGGCCGCGGCTCGAGGAGGAATACTTCTACATGCTCGGCCTGCGCCCCTGTCCGCCGCGCACGCCGCTCAACGCCGCGATCACGCGCACCTTGGCGGACGCCGGCTTCGTCGTGGAAATGCTCCACTACCAGAGCCTCCCGCGGCTCTACGTCACGGGCAACCTGTACCGGCCCGCGCGCGCGACTCCGGGGGAGCGCCTCCCCGCCGTGCTGTACCTCTGCGGACACTTCGACGCCGGCCGCAACGGCAACAAGACGGCCTACCAGGCCCACGGCATCTGGTTCGCGCGCCACGGCTACGTCTGTCTCATGCTCGACTCGCTCCAACTGGGCGAGATCCGCGCCGTGCACCACGGCACCTACCGCGAGAACCGGTGGTGGTGGCATTCGCGCGGCTACACGCCCGCGGGGGTGGAGTGCTGGAACGGCATTCGAGGCATCGATTACCTGACGAGCCGCCCCGACGTCGACGGCGCGCGCATCGCGGTGACGGGCATAAGCGGCGGCGGCGCCGCCTCTTTCTGGATCGCGGCGGCGGACGAGCGCGTGCGGGCCGCCTGTCCCGTGAGCGGCATGGCCGACTTGGTTTCCTACGTGGGCAACCGGGTGGTGAACGGCCACTGCGATTGCATGTTTCTCCACAATACGTTTCAGTGGCCGTGGACGCGCATCGCGGCCCTGATCGCGCCGCGCCCCCTGCTCTTCGTCAACAGCGACAAGGACGCCATCTTTCCCATGGATGCGAACGAGCGCATCTCCAATCGCCTGGAGCGCCTATACGGCTTCTTCGGCGCGGGCGACGAGTTCGACACCCTCGTCAGCGTGGGCGATCATGCCTATAGGGAAGATATCCGCCGGGGCGTCTACCGCTTTCTCAACAGGCACCTGAAAGGCGACCCGCGCCCCGTGACGGACAGCGAGATCGACCTGGTCATCGAGGAAAGCGGCGGCCGCCGGCACCCCATCGCTCCGGAGCGGTTGCGCGTCTTCCCCGCCGATTCCGACCTGCCGAAGGACGAGCTCAACACGGCGATCGACCGGCATTTCGTGCCCGCGGCGCGGGTGGCCCCGCCCGCGGCCAGCGCCTTTCTCCCGTGGAAAGCGGCGCTGTGCGCCGAGCTCCGACGGGTGACTTTTCGCGGCTTCGAGACGCTGCCCGGCGCCGGAGGCGCGCCCTTCGTCGACCTGCCGCTCGCTCCTGAAGCTCTTCCGGTGCGCACGCCCGCCGGGGAGCCGCGCCGCATCCTTTTGGCCGTGCCCGGCCCCGGGGACGACGCGACGACGCCTTGGATCACGGCGCTCGGCGGCCGGGAAGACGCCGTGCGCCTGCTCTCGGGCCTGCGCGGCCAGGGATCGGCCGGCTGGACCCGCAAGAACCCGCCCAACTTCGTCGAGCGCTCCTTCGCGCTCCTCGGCCTCACGGCCGACACCGGGCGCGTCTGGGACGTAATGAAGGCCTGCCGCGCAAGTTCCGGCGGCGCGCCGCTGTGGCTTGCCGGAAGAGGCCCAAGCGGAATCATCGCCGCCTACGCGGCGCTCTGGGAGGACAAGGCCGCCGGCGTCATGGTCTTCGACCCGCCCGCAAGCCACATGGACCCCGGCGCTCCCGCGTTCCTCAATGTCCTCCGCGTGTGCGACATTCCCGAGGCGCTGGGCCTGCTCGCGCCGCGGCCGCTCGTTCTCCGCGGCGCCGCTTCGGCCCTCGTCGAACGCGTTCGAGCCATCTACCGCGCGGCCGGCGCGGAAGCCGCGCTCGATGCCGCGGACGAGGGGCGATGACGCACGGGCGCGGGCATGCTCCGCTCGCGCGGGGCCAGTTCCCGAGGGCTCCCCCGCCCGGCCGCCCCGAGGGCGCATGCTCCGCTCGCGCGGGGCCAGTTCCGCCCGCCGCCTCGCCGCGTTGCCCGCGCGGGAACCGACCTCTATACTTGAGGTTTAGGGGCCCGCGGTGCCCGCGGCCCATCTCCGCGGCGCGCACGCTCGAGGAATCATTTGCGGAAGAAGACAATCTCGCTTCTGAGTCTCGTCATGGCGGCGGCGGCCCATGCCGCCGATCCCGTCATCAGCGAGTTCATGGCGGCCAACACGGCGACCTTGACCGACGAGGACGGCGATTCCTCCGACTGGATCGAGGTGTACAACCCCGATTCCGCCCCCGTGAACCTGGGAGGGTGGTTCCTCACCGACAACGCCGCCGAGCTGGATAAGTGGGCCTTTCCGGCGGTGACGCTTCAGGGCAACGGCTATCTGCTCGTCTTCGCCTCAGGGAAAAACCGGCGCAATCCTCTCGCCCCTCTACACACCAACTTCCGTCTCAATATCGGGGGGGAGTATCTGGCGCTCGTCAAGCCCGACGGCGCCACGATCGCCTGCGATTTCGGCCCCGAGTTCCCCGCCCAGCACGCCGATTATTCCTTCGGCATCGGGCAGCGGGTCGCCATCACGCCGCTCGTGCCGCCGCGGGCGCCTCTGGCCGCCTTCGTGCCGCCGGACGATGCCCTCGGGACGGCATGGACTGGCGGCAACGAACCCTTCGACGACTCCGCCTGGATCCACGGCCCGGGCGGCGCCGGCTACGTGACGATGGTGCCGGGGTTCCTGGTCCACAATTACCGCGCTAACACCGGAGTGGGCAGCCTCGCCATCGCCGAGCAGGTCATCGCCACCCCCGGCATACAGACCCGCGTCTCGATTCAGAACACGCCGGTCATCAACTTCCTCGGCACCGGATCGGAAGGTCATTATCCCGGCGATCTCGTCTTTCCCGGCGCCGCCCCCGGCGCCGATGAAGACAACTTCGTCATCCTGGCGACGGCCGCCGTCGTCATTCCCTCGGCGGGGTCGTGGACTTTCGGCGTCATGAGCGACGACGGCTTCGGCCTGGATCTCACCAACGGCGCCGATTCGTACCGCATCCAGTATCCCGATCCCCGCGGGCCGGCCGACACGCTCGGGACCTTCTTCATCAAGACGGCGGGCGAGTATCGCCTGCGCCTCGTCATGTACGAGCAGGGCGGCGGTTCCATGGTCGAGCTCTTCGCGGCGCAAGGAAACCACTCGTCCTGGAACACGAGCTTCCGCCTCGTGGGCGACACGGCGGCGGGCGGCCTGGCCGCGCAATCGGAAGTGGCCGAGGCGGACGCGCCCGGCGCGTTCCGCGATCTGATCGGCACGGACCTCGAGGCGGCGATGCTCGACGCGGGCACGAGCGTCTTCGTGCGCATTCCCTTCACGGCGGCAAACCCCGGCGCCTTCGAGAACATCTTCCTGCGCATGAAGTACGAGGACGGCTTCGCCGCCTATCTGAACGGCGTCGAGGTGGCGCGGCGCAACGCGCCCGAGACGCTTTCCCACGCCTCGCGCGCCACCGCCGACCGCCCCTCGGACGCGGCGCTCGTCTACGAGGACATCAATATCTCCGCCTATCTCGGCCTCCTGCGGCCGGGCGTGAACATCCTGGCCTTCCACGGGTTGAACGATGACGCCGCGAGCCCCGAGTTCCTCCTGTGGGGGGAACTCGCGCAGATCCTCATCGAGTCCGAGGCG
Source organism: Planctomycetes bacterium ADurb.Bin069 (assembly GCA_002070955.1). Taxonomy (GTDB): domain Bacteria; phylum Planctomycetota; class UBA8108; order UBA8890; family UBA8898; genus UBA8898. The sequence goes on along the minus strand of MWEK01000027.1, from coordinate 13,965 downwards.
GCGGGGTTCTTCGACACCCCGACGCCCGGCGCGCCCAACACCCTCAGCCTGGTGGATTTCGTCCGGGACACGCGCTTCTCCGTGGACCGCGGCTTCTATTCCGCGCCCTTCGATGTGGAAATCACCACGGCGACGCCCGGCGCCCAGATCCGCTACACCCTCGACGGCACACCCCCCACGGCGAGGAAGGGTTTCGTGTACACGGGACCCCTGCGCATCGCGAAAACGACGTGCCTGCGGGCGGCGGCCTTCAAGGAGGGCTGCATCCCGACCAACGTCGACACCCAGACCTACCTGTTCGTGGATGACATCGTGCGCCAGGACTACCAGGCCACGCTCAACGCCGGGTTCCCCGCGACGTGGGGCGGCACGCCGCCCGATTACGGCCTGGATCCCGATGTCATCGGGCACACGGGGCCGGACAGATACGGCGGCAAGTACGCGGCGACGATCAAGGATGACCTGCGCAGCCTTCCGACCCTCTCCATCGTCCTGCCCGTCGACGATCTTTTCGGGCCGAACGGCATCTACACCAACGCGACCTCGCGCGGCGTCGCCTACGAGCGCGCCGCCTCGGTCGAGCTCATCCACCCGAACGGCGCGCGCGGCTTTCAGGAGGACTGCGGGCTGCGCATCCAGGGCGGCGCGTTCCGAAACCACGGTCTCACCAAGAAGCACTCGTTCCGCCTGCTCTTCAAGGGCATCTACGGCGCCACCAAGCTGAGATTCCCCCTGTTCGGCCCGGGAGCCCCGGACCGCTTCGACACCGTCACGCTCCGGGCCACCGCCAACGACGGCTACCAGTGGGATGCCGTCGGGGGGCGCGGCCTGTACGTGCGCGATCCCTTCGTCCGCCAGACGGTGCTCGACATGCGGCAGGTCTCCTCTCACGACACCTTCGTTCACCTGTACCTCAACGGCATCTACTGGGGCTTGTACAACCCCTGCGAGCGAGTGGACCACGCTTTCTCGGCCACCTACTACGGCGGCGACAAAGAGCACTGGGACTCGATCACACAGCACGGCGTGAACCACGGCTCCATCGCCGCGTGGAACGTAATGCTCAATCTGTGCCTCCAAGGCCTCGCCACCAACACGGCTTACTACCGCATCCAGGGCCGCGATCCCGACGGCACCCGCAACTACGCCCTGCCCAACTACCTCGATGTCGAGAACTACATCGACTACATGATCGCCAACCTGTACGGCGGCAACACCGACTGGCCCCACAACAACTGGGCCGCCGGCCGCTATCAGCTCGATGGGGAGGGTTTCAAGTTCTACGTGTGGGACGCCGAGTGGGTCATGGGCATCGGCTCCGATCTCAACACCAACCAGGTCAGCGTGAGCAACGCCGTCGCGACGCCCTGGTCGGCGCTGAGGCAGAACCCCGAGTTCCGCCGGATCACGGGGGACCGGCTGCACCGGTATTTCTTCAACGGCGGCCCCCTGGCGGTCGACCCATCCAACCCCGCGTGGGATCCCGCCCGCCCGGAGCGCAACCGCCCCGCCGAGCGCTTCGCGAAGCTCTGCGGACTGATCGACCGGGCCATGGTGGCCGAGTCGGCTCGTTGGGGCGACCAGCACGCGGCCACCCCCTACACCCGCGATGAGCACTGGGCGCCCGAGCGCGACAACCTCCTGCGCGACTACTTCCCCCGGCGTTCGGCGATCGTGCTGCAGCAGTTTCGCAGCGTGGGCCTGTATCCCAACGTCGACGCGCCGGCGTTCAGCCGGCACGGCGGCGCCATCGAGTCCGGCTTCGCCCTGCTCATGAGCGCGCCCGCGGGCACGATCTACTACACCCTCGACGGCGCCGATCCCCGCGCCTCCGACGGCACGGTCTCGCCCTTCGCCCTCGAGTACGCCGATGCGGCCAAGCTCCAGCTCATCGCCGAGGATGCCTTCTGCCGCGTGCTCGTGCCGGCGAACGGCGACCTGGGGTCGGCCTGGACGGCCGTGGATTTCGACGACAGCGCCTGGCGCACGGGGTTCATGGGGGTCGGATTCGAGGTCAGCTCCGGTTTCGAACCCTACCTGGGCCTCTCGCTGCGGGCGGAGATGTACAACAAAACGAGCACGGTCTACATCCGGGTTCCCTTCCAGTTGGACAACCCGGCGGAAATCGCCGGCCTCACCCTGGGCATGCGTTACGACGATGGCTTCGTCGCCTTCCTGAACGGCGCCATGGTCGCCTCGCGCAACGCCCCCGTGCCCGCCCTCTGGAACTCGAATGCCACGGCGAGCCACCCCGACGCCCTGGCCGTCCAGTTCGAGGCGATCCCGTTGACCGACGCGGCGCGGCACCTGCGACCCGGCGCGAACGTGCTCGCCCTTCACGGCATGAACATGGCTCCGGGATCCTCCGACATGCTGATCCAGGCGACGCTGGAAGCCGCCACGACCGCGGGCGGCGGGGGCGTCACGCTGGCCGAAACGACCTTCGTCCGGGCGCGGGCGCGGTACAACACCCAGTGGAGCGCCATCAACGAGGCCGTGTTCCATGTCTTCCGGCCCCTCGACACTTTGAAGATCACCGAGGTCATGTACCACCCCGCCGATGAAGAGGACATCGACGGCGATGCCTTCGAGTTCATCGAGCTCAAGAACATCGGGGCGGAGACCCTCGACCTGAGCGGCGTCGCCTTCACCGACGGCATCGCCTTCACGTTCCCCGAGGGGACCGTGCTCGCGCCCGGCGCCTTCCTGGTTCTCGTCGCCGACTACGCCGCCTTTCAGGCGCGCTACCCGGAGGTCGATGCCGTGTTCGGCGTGTACTCCGGCAGCCTCTCCAACAGCGGCGAGCGCATCGAGCTCTCCGATCCCGCGGGGCTGCCTCTCATCGCCTTCACCTACGACGACGATCCGCCCTGGCCGGTGGATGCGGATGGCCTCGGCGCCTCGCTCGTGCCCGTCGATCCCGACGCCGTGGGCGACCCCGACTCGTACACCTTCTGGACCAGCAGCGCCTGGCTGGGCGGCTCGCCCGGCGCCGACGATCCCGGCGGAATACCCACCGGCGGCTGGCAGCGGCCGGGCGACATCAACCAGGACGCCAAGTTGGACATCTCCGACGCGGTCGGCCTCCTGCGCGCGCTCTTCGCGGGAGCCCCGTTCTCGCTCCCCTGCGACGGGGAGGGCATCGCCGGCGGCGGCAACTTAACGCTGCTTGACGTGAACGCCGACCAGCGCGTCGATCTTGCCGATGCGATCCATCTGCTTCGCTTTCTCTTCCAGCACGGCCCGCAACCCGCGCTGGGCGCCCGGTGCGTGCGCATCGAAGGCTGCCCGAACCGGTGCTTCTGATGCCGCGCCGCTCGAAGGAGGACTCATGAGCAACGCAAGGAGACTGTGCATGGCCGCAATGTTCACCGCCGCCGCCCTCGCGGGCGCGGCCGATAGCGGGCTTCGGGCCCTCATCCCGTCCATCGAAGCGGAGCTGGTCGCCGCGCACGGCGAGACGGAGCGCGCCCGGGCCCGCCGCGGTTTGGAACAGGCCGCCGCTTTCTGGCGGGCCGAGGACGGCGATGCCGCCGCGTTCCGCGCCTTCGCTCTGGCCGGCTTCGCCGGCGACCGCGCGGCCCGCGCCACGCTGCTGGGACGCTTCGAGACGCTGCTGGAGCAGATCGACGGCCATCTGAACAAGCTCTCCCTCGAGCTCAAGCGCCAGGCCGACCTGGACCTCGGGCCGCTCATGCCCTACGACGAAGTCTTCGCCGCCTACGACCCCGGAGCCCACCTGGCCGACGATTTCTTCGCCAACAAGCTCGCCTTCGTCGTGCTGCTCAACTTCCCCGTGACGACCCTCGATGAGCGCCTCGCGGACGGGGCGCGCTGGACCCGCTCGGACTGGGCCGAGACCAAGCTCGCGGAGCGCTTCGCGAAGCGCGTCCCCGCCGCGGTCAATCTCGCCATCGCCGCGGCGTCGGCGGCGGCGGACCGGTACATCGCGCAGTACAACATCTGGATGCACCACGTGCTCGACGAGCGGGGCGCCCGCCTCTTCCCGCCCGGGCTGCGGCTCCTTTCCCACTGGAACCTGCGCGACGAGATCAAGGCCTGCTACGGCCTGCCCGACACGGCGGCGGCCCTGGCCAAGCAACGCCTGATCCAGCGCGTCATGGAACGTATCGTGACCCAGACGATTCCCGCCGCCGTGATCGACAACCCCCACGTGGACTGGACTCCCGCCACCAACGCGGTCGCGGCCGCCGCCGTCAAAGACTCCGGCGAGCCGCCGCCCGCCGCCCTCGCCGTTTCCGGCGCGCCTGAGCCCGACACCCGCTTCGCCGTGCTGCTTGACTGCTTCCGGGCCGTGCGCAAGGCCGACCCCTACTCGCCGGCCGCGCCCACGCACATCGCGCGGCGGTTCCTGGAAGACCGCCAAATCCCCGAAGCGCGCGTCAAGGCCATGTTGGAGGCGGTGGTGGGTTCGCCGCTGGTCGCGCAGGTCGCCAAGCGCATCGCGGCGCGCCTCGGGCGGCCGCTTGAGCCCTTCGACATCTGGTACCACGGCTTCAAGCCGCGCGGCGCCCACACCGAGGCCGAACTGGACACGATCGTCGCCGCCAGGTACCCCGACGCCGACGCCTTCGCCCGGGACCTGCCGCAGCTCCTTCTCAAGCTCGGCTTCAGCGCCGAGCGCGCGCGGTTTCTCGCCGACCGCATCGAAATCGATCCGGCCCGCGGCTCAGGCCATGCCTGGGGCGCGGCGATGCGCTCCGAGAAGGCGCACCTCAGGACCCGCATCGGCGCCGGGGGCATGGACTACAAGGGCTTCAACATCGCGGTTCACGAGCTCGGCCATAACGTGGAACAGGTCTTCTCGCTCAACTGCGTGGACCACACCCTCCTCGCCGGCGTCCCCAACACGGCCTTCACCGAGGCGATGGCCTTCGTGTTCCAGCGCCGGGACCTGGAACTCCTGGGCTTGGCGCGCCCCGGGCCGAAGGACGAGGCGCTCCTCGCCCTGAACGACTTCTGGATGACTTGCGAGATCGCCGCCGTGGGCCTGGTCGACATGGCCGTCTGGCACTGGATGTACGACCACCCCGAGGCGACGCCCGCCGCCCTCAAGGAGGCCGTCCTCGCCGCGGCGAAGGAGGTCTGGAACCGGTGCTACGCCCCCGTGTTCGGCGTGCGCGACGTCCCCATCCTCGCGATCTACTCCCACATGATCCACAGTTTCCTGTACCTGCCCGACTATGCCATCGGGCACCTGATCGCGCACCAGGTGGAGGAGCACATCGCCCGGGCGGGCGCCGTCGGCCCGGAGGTCGAGCGCATGACGGTCACGGGCGCCATCGCGCCCGACCTCTGGATGCGGAAAGCGACCGGAGCCCCGGTGGGCGCCGACGCGCTGCTCGCGGCGGCGAAGCGCGCGCTGGAGCAACTGGACGAGTGAGGCGCCGCCCGCCTACTTCCCGAGCCCCATCAGGCTCTTCGTGAGGAAGAGGTCCAGGCCTTCGTAGTCCCGCGCGTCGACGTAGGCCTGCCAAGTCTTCCGGTTGATGCTCCGCGACAACTGAACCAGCCTGAGGAAGATCTCCCGCGAGTTCTTGAGGTGCTGCAGCGCCAGGTCGTCCCGCTGCGTGCGCATGACCTTGACGTCGAAGCCGACATACTCGCCGCGCGTCCCGTAACCGCCGCGCTCGAGGACATCCACCTGGGCGAAGGCCCGCCTGAGATTCGCGGTGCCGAAGGCCTTGTCCTGGTCGAACTTCAGCCCGTTCTGGTCGTTCAGGTGAACGCCCCAGAGCTTCCCGTGCCACAAGGCAAAGCCCATCTCGTCGGAGGGCTCCAGGCCCGCCAGGATCGCGTGCGCCGACTCGATCAGGATGCCGACCCGGTCCGGATCGCAGGTGCGGTAGGCCATGGCCAGGAAGTGGCCCGAGGTGGGATAGTACGCTATGTCCATGGGCTCGTTGGGCTTCATCTCGCCCAGGATGCGGATCTTGGGATGGTACTCCAGGAGGGCGTTCAGATACTGGAGCGTGTAGCCCATGGACGCCATGGGGTCCTTGGCCTCGCGGACGTAGGTGCCCTCGCGGGCGGGCCAAAGCACGATATTGCGCGTGCCCAAGTGCTCGGCGATGTCCACCGCCCATTTCGAGCGCGCGAGGGCCCATTTTCTGATCTTGGGGTCGTTGGCGGTGATGCCGCCGTCGATGCCCTTGGGGTGCTCCCAGAGCCGCGGGGCGATGAACTCGATGGCGATGCCCAAGTCGCTGCACATCTTCTTGACCTGCGCGGCGCGGCGCTTGGTCTGGGCCGCGTCGGCGCCCCAGGGAACGACATCGTCATCATGGAACTGGATCGCGTGGTAGCCGAGCTCCTTGACGAGCTTGAGCTTCTTGGCGTACGGGACCTCCCTGCGCACGGGCGGGCCGAAGGGGTCGGCGCCGGTGTGGATGTTCCAGGGACCATACGAGAACCGGTACGAGTGGTGCGACATGGCTTTGCCTCCTGTTGCGATGCGCGGCCGTGGCGGCCGGAGGGTGTATGATGCTGCACCCGCCGCAGTTCGTCAACAACCGAGGCGGCGCCGTTCTCCGCCTAGTCGTCGTCCGCCTCGACCACCTTCCACTCGTGCACGCCGGCGGCCCACTCCGGCTGCAGTCTCACGACGAGGCGCAGCGCCGTCGTCGTCACCGGCGCGAATTCGATCTCGCAGAAGCGATCCTTCGCCACGGGGTAGGCGCCGCGGGCTTCCACGGGTTTCCACGCCCCGCCCTCCAGATACTCGATCCTCCAGGACGCCGGCAGCCGGCACGCGCCGCGGCCGGTATCGTCGAACCAGTAGACCGAGGCGCCGCCCACGGAAACGGGCCGCGTCCACCGGTAGGCGGCCCATTCCTCGGTGTCCTTGTGCGGCCACCAATGGCACAGCTCCGCGGGCTGGTCGCCGCTTGAGCGCGGCTCGATCCCGTCGTTGATGCCCTGCGGCTGCGAGTTGTAGTTGGCGAAGGAAACCGTGACCGCGGCCCGCCGCTCCAGACCGCCGGCGGCGGGCGGGGGCGGCGCCGCGGGGAGCCAGACCTTCATGGCGCCCGGCGCGCGGTTGTCCCACGCGTAGTAAGGAATCGCCGTCACGGGAACGCGCCGCACCGCCGCCGCCGGCTGATACAAGGTTCCCGTCCAATCCTGTTCCGCCGCCAGCGCCCCCTGTCCTCTGACCACCACGATGCCGCCCAGGAGCGCCGCGTCCTTCGCGGCGGCGAGTTCGGCGTCCGCCGGCAGATACAGATCGGCGAGGGGCTCGGTTTGGTCGCAGGCTTCCAGGCAATAGACGAGCGGGCCGCGCTGAATCGCCAGCAGGCCCTGATCCGCTTTGACGTTGGGGTGCGCGGCGATGCGCCGGACCGGCATGGGCAGGTCGAGCTTCACCGCGTCGCCCGCGCGCCACACACGGCGCAGCACCGCGTAGCCTCCATCCATGACGGGCGCGGGCACGGCGTTGCCGTTGACGGCGACGGTCGCCCCCTCGCACCACCCGGGAATCCGCAGGCGCAGCTCGAATTCGACGGGCGCGGCCGGCGCCAGCGCGAGCGTCACCGCCCCGTCCCAGGGATAGTCGGTCGTGACGACCGCCGTCACGTCCCGGCCGTCGATCGCCACCTTGACCCTGCCCTGAATGTAAAGATTCACCCACAGGGCATCGGCGCTCGCCCCGTAGGCATAGCCGCCCAGCGATGCCAGCGTGCGCGCGACGTTCGGGGGGCAGCAGGCGCAACCGAACCACGGCGAGCGGTGGTGATTGCCGCGGCTCTCCAGCGGATTCACGTAGAAGAACTTTATTCCGTCCTGCGACACGCCGGCCAGCACGCCGTTGTACAGGGCGCGCTCCACCACGTCGGCATACTTCGCTTCGCCGTGGAGCAGCGCCAGCCTGTGGCCCCACTGCGCCAGGGCGATGGTGGCGCAGGTCTCCTGATACGCGGTCAGGTTCGGCAGATCGTAGTCCACCGTGAAACCCTCGTTGTGCGCCGAGGGGCCGATGCCGCCCGTCAGGTACATATTGCGCTCGGTCGTGTTGCGCCACACGCGGTGGACCGCCCGCAGCAGGGCCGCGTCGCCCGTCGCGGCGGCCACATCCGTCGCTCCGCTCAAAAGGTAGGCGGCCCTGACCGCGTGCCCCTTGATGGCGCGTTGCTGGAGGATGGGCGCGTCGTCCTGCCAATAAGCGCCGTCGTAGCGCTCCCGCGGAGTTCGATGCTCGTCGGCGAAGAACCCCCGGCCGCGGTTCTCGATGAAGAAGCGCGCGAGCTCGAGGTAGCGCCCCTCGCCGGTGACGCGCCAGAGCTTGACGAGGGCAAGCTCGATCTCGGGATGCCCCGGGTAGCCGAGGCGCTTGGGCGGCGGCCCGAACACGGAATCGATGCAGTCGGCGAAGCGCACGGCCACATCGAGGAAGTTCCGCTTGCCCGTCGCCTGGTAGTGCGCCACCGCGGCCTCGAACAAGTGCCCGGCGCAGTAAAGCTCGTGGTTGTCCCGCAGGTTGACCCAACGCCGCCCGGGCTCCTTCACGGTGTAATAGCTGTTGACGTAGCCATCGGGCGCCTGGGCGCCGGCGATGGCGGCGATGATTTCATCGAGCCGCGCGGCGAGGACGGGATCGGGATCCGTCGCCAGGGAGTATGCCGCGGCCTCCAGCGCCTTGTAGACGTCCGAGTCCATGAAGACCGGGCCCTGGTAGCCCGCCGTCGCCTTCTTCGCCGCCAAACGCAGGTTCTCGAGGTTGCCGGACTTCTCCAGGTTGTCCAGGTTGACGGGAATCGAAACCGTCCGGTTCGCCTCGCGCCGTGGCGCCCAGAACGAATCCGTGACGGTGACATCGGTGAACGGCACCGCGCGGAGACCGCGCGGCGCGCCGGCGCCGGCCGCGTGCGCCGACAGCACGGTGGACAGGGCCAGCAAGGCGAGGCAGAATCGGATCGTCGCGCTTCTCATGGCAGGGGTTCCTTCCGGCGTAAGTCCTCGCGATCCCTCGGCTACGGGCAGCGCTCGAACGCGCCACGCTGCTGACTGTCCCAGCCCGGACCCGCGGCACCTCACGCGATTGACAACCGGGCGTCCGAGAGCAGACCGCGTTGCGCGGCCATTATATCCCAGGCGCGAGTTATCCGAACAGCAGGCAGGCGCGCCTTCCGCCGCGCCTGGGACATCGCGCGCCTGGGACATCGCGCGCCTGGGACGCCGCGCGCCGCTCGCGGCAAGCACAACGCATGTGCTACGATGCCGCCCGGCGCGGGGCCTTGCGCTCGGAGTCCGGGCCCCTGTCCGGAAAGGAAGAGCCATGGGCGACGAAGCGAACGCGGAACCCGCGGCGGGGAAGCCGCGGCGGCGGATTCCCCTGCACCTCAAGATCCTGGGCGGACTCCTGCTTGGCGGCGCGCTCGGCATCGGCGCCGGCTGGTTGGCGGCGCGGCCGCCGCCGGCCGAAGGCGTCGTCGATGCCCAGGACCGGGACGGCAACGGCATCGACGACCGCCTGGATTTCTGGGCCGGCGACGTGGCCGAACCTCTCGGCAAGGTCTTCCTGCGCCTCATCTGCATGGTCGTCATCCCGCTCATTTTCTCGGCCCTGGCCCTCGGCGCCGCGGGCATCGGCGACACGCGGCGGCTCGGGCGTCTGGGCCTGAAGACGCTGGCGCTCACGGTCGTCTTCTCGTCCCTCGCGGTGCTGCTTGGGGTCGGGCTCGTCAACTGGCTCCGCCCGGGGGCGGCCCTGACGCCGGAGATCCGCGCGGAGCTCAAGGCGCATTACGCCGGCGCCGCCGGCGCGGCCATCGCCGGGGCGCGGGCCGCCAAACCCCTCAAGGACACCCTCCTGGACCTGATCCCCGAGAACCCCTTCCAGGAAATCGTCGGGGCCATGGACGCCAGTTCCAAGGGCAACGGCCTCTTGGCCGTCATGTTCTTCGCCCTCGCCGTCGGGATCGCCGCCAACGCCGCGCGGGAGCGCTGCGCGGCGCTGCTCGCCTTCCTGGAAAGCGTCAACGCCGCCTGCATGGCGATCATCGGGTTCGCCATGCGGCTGGCGCCCTACGGGGTCGCGTGCCTCGTGTTCGGCATGACGGCGCGGCTCGGCCTCTCGCTCGTGCCTCCGCTCGCCGGGTTCATGGGCGTCGTCCTCCTCGGACTGCTGATCCAGCTAGCGGCGGTGTATCCCCTCGCTCTCCGCGTCTTGGCGCGCATGTCGCCGATGGTCTTCTTCCGGAAAATCTCGGAAGCCATGTGGACGGCGTTCGGCACGTCGTCCTCCAACGCCACCCTGCCCACATCGCTCCGGGTGGCGCACGAAGAGTTGCGGCTGCCCCGCGACGTCTCCAACTTCGTCCTCACCATGGGCGCGACCGGCAACCAGAACGGCACCGCGCTCTACGAGGGGGTCGCCGTCCTCTTTCTCGCCCAGGTCTTCGCCGTCGACCTGACTCTCGGGCAGCAGTTCACCGTGGCGCTGATGGCGATCCTGGCGGGCGTCGGCACGGCCGGCGTTCCGGGCGGCTCGCTCCCCATGATCGTGATCGTGCTCCAGTCCGTGGGAATTCCGGCGGAGGGAATCGGCATCATCCTGGGCATCGACCGGGTCCTGGACATGAGCCGCACCCTGCTCAACGTGACCGGGGACCTGGCCATCGCCGTCTGCGTCGCCAGGGATGCGCCGGACGCCGCGCCGCGCGCCCCGGCGGGATAGGCGCCGCGGCCGGCCACGCGGATCGCGCCTCTACCCGAGGGCTTGCGCCACCTTCTCCATCTGCTCGCCCACGGCGATGCGCTGGGGGCAGCGCGTTTCGCATTCGCCGCAGCGCAGGCACGCCGACGCGCGCTTCTCGGCGGCAAGCTGCGCGTAAAGATTGCGGTTCAACTGCCGCCCCACCTCGCCGAAGAGCCGCGCATCGTTGTAGAGCTGAAAGTTGCGGGGGATGTCGACGCCGTTGGGGCAGGGCAGGCAATAGCCGCAACGGGTGCACGGCACGGCATCGAGAGCGCGATACGCGGCGCGCGCGCGCTCGATGGCCTCTCGCTCGCGCGCTGTCAGGGCGCCGGCGCGCGCGGCGGCGGCGAGGTTCTCCTCGACTTGGTCCATGGTGCTCATGCCGCTCAGAACCGTCGCCGGTTCGGGCTTGTCCCACAGCCACTTGAGCGCCAGCTCGGCGGGCGAGACGCCGCCGGCGCCCTCGAGCGCCGCGCGCACGGAGGGCGGCGGAGCGGCCAGCGCCCCGCCCAACAGCGGCTCCATGATGACGACGGCCAGACCGCGGGCGGCGGCGAACTTCAAGCCTTCGGTCCCCGCCTGCACATCCTCGTTCATGTAGTTGTACTGGATCTGGCACATGGACCAACCCGCGTAGTCCTCGATGATTTCCTTGAATACGCTCAGTCGGTCGTGGAAAGAAAAACCCACCGCGCCGGCGCGGCCGTCCCGCACGATCGCATCGAGCCATTCTCGGACGCCGAGCCCCTTGAGCTTCGGCCAGACTCCCTCGTGCAGGCAGTGCAGCAGATAAAAGTCGATTCGATCCGTAGCGAGGCGCGCAAGCTGGTCGTCCAGGAACCGGTCGAAGTCCTTCGCCTCCGCGACGCTCCAGACCGGCAGCTTGGTGGCCAGGCGGACCTTCGCCCGGTAGCCGCCGGCCAGGGCGCGCCCGAGCCAGCGCTCGCTCCCGCCCGCATGGTACACGTAGGCAGTGTCGACGTAATTCACGCCGCCGTCGACGGCCCGGCGCAGCATCCTGGTCGCCTCGGGCTCATCGACCGCCGCTTGGTCGCCGCCGATCACCGGAAGGCGCATGCAGCCGAATCCGAGGGCCGAGACGGCGAAATCCGTCTTCGCGCCGAAGGGACGGTAGTTCACGGATCAATGCTCCTTGTGCCGGGCGGCACCCCCGCGCCGCTCGGAAACGGGACACTCCAGGCTAATTGTGCCGCCTCGCCGCCGCGGCGGCAAGATCGTCCGGGACGGCGCGCTCCAGCCTATAGCCACGGCGCCGATTCGAGGCGCCGGATCTTCTCTTCGATCCTGAAGATTGCGCGGGCGTTGCCGCGCATGAGCGGATCCACGAGGGCCAGGGCGTCATCGAGGCCGAGCGTCTCCTCCGCGACCAACTCCTCCAGCGCCCGCGCGATGCCGCGGCGCGCGAGGCGCGCGTGGCCGGCCACGCACTCCACCGGAATGTAGTCGCCGCCGAAGGTCAGGACCTTGTTGGCGGGGGCCGCGGCGATGTAGCTCTTCAGGAACTCCTTGCTCGCCGCGGGGTCGATGATCCACGCCCAGCACATGTCGATCACGGCGTTGGTGTAATGTTTGGCCAGAGCGATCATCTCCTGCCAGCACGGATAGCCGATGTGCATGAAGACGAAAGTCGTCTGCGGAGACCCGCGGCAGAGCGCCGCCGCCTCGCCGGGGTTGGCGCGCACCCGCGCGATCGGCATGCCGTTCGCGCCGGCGTAGTAACCCGTGTGCAGCTTCACGGGCAGGCCGCGGCGCGTCGCCTCGCCCACGCAGAACCAGAAGAGATGATCCTCGAGCCGCTTGCGCTCCGCCGGGTCGAGGCTTTCGCCGGCGCGGTGCCTCGCAAAGAGCGGCGCCGCATCCCGGGCGGGCACCTGCTCGTAATCAAGACCGCGCAGGTACGCCGCCTGGCTCTTGACCGCCACCGCGTAGGGGCCGTAGCGGTCGAACCACCAGGCGATGACCCGATGCCAGTCCTCAAGGTTCTTGACTTCGATGCCCGCGGGCTCGGCGAAGGTCCGGATGTCCGGCCCGATATGCATGCCCAGGAAGCTCAGGTCCTGGAGGAGAAACGTCGGCTGGCGCGACTCCTTGAAGGGCCCCCAAAGGAAGTTGACCTGGCACGATTCGATGCCCGCCGTCTCGGCGAGCACGCGCCGGTACATCCCCGGGACGCGGAGCTTCTCGTAGGCCTGGGCGATCTCGGGGATCGAGCGCCCATTGAGTTCCTCGACGCCGTACAGCTCCCGGATCGCGATTCGGACGGCCTGACCGTAGCCGGTGTGCTTGACCGCGGGCCAGTAGGGCTCCAGCGCGCGCCACTTGGCCTCCGAATCGGCGCCGCGGCCGCAAAGAAGGTCTCGTTGTTTCTTCGGCATGCCGGCGGCGATCAGATCCGAATCGAGATACTGACTGAAGAGCACGCCCCAGTCATCGCATTCGACAAAAGCGCCGCGCAGTCGATCGGCCTCGTCGGGAAGGTGCTCGTGCGTATCCACCAAGGTTGTCGCCGCGATGCGCGCCCTGATGCGCGCGCGGGCATCGGGCGCCTCTTCCCGCGCCGCGGGCGCGCCTCCCTCGGCGGCGCCGGCCGCCGGCGCCCCGAGCGCCGCCGCCCCCAGAACTCCGAGCCCCTTCAAGACGTCACGTCGCATTGCCGTCATTGCACCACCTCCGGCGCCGGCAGCACCTTGCAAAGCCGCTACAATGGTGGCGCCCGGCGCGCGGTTTTGCAATGCGCCCTCCGCGTGCGCGAGGCGGTTGCGCTGCCCGGAAGTCTACGCGTGTGTGGAGTTTCCATGGTGGCCTGCGGCGCGCATACCCCAAGTGAATGGTGCAGCGAGAGCGCCGCTGCGGCACCAGACCTTCGAAGCATGTCTTCAGGATTTGCGACACAATCGGCGACTTCGGGAGATGATCGGCATTGAGTCGGAGGGCAGGGTTCCTAAGAAATGGAATGTCTCTCGCTTTCTTGAAGTCCTGGGCAGGGAACCACATCGCACGCTTCTTCACAGGCTGTTCGACACCATGGCGCGGCGCTTGGCCGAGTGTGTGCCTGATCTTGGGCGCCGCGTGGCCGGCGATGCGACCAGCTTGAACGCACGACGCAAGCGGGACAAAGCAGGGGACTCCTCCGAGGTGCACGTTAGATTGCGCGCCGCGGGCATCAAGCCAGTGATCCAGAATCGTGCCCTGTGGAAGCAGGAATACGAGCGCATGCTGCCAGGGCA